>DXOL01000031.1:0-158652 GCA_019412825.1 Bacteroides thetaiotaomicron
CGTTACCTAAGAAGTAACGGATAAACATGGGGTAAAAAAATATGATTTTAAGAAAAAAGAAATCACTAAATGCTGGGCCTATTAATGGGACAGGGGAAGGCGTAGCACACTCAAAACGCTGGTATGTTGCTTTGGTTCGGATGCACCATGAAAAGAAGGTTTCCGAGCATTTGGACAAGATGGGAATTGAGAATTTCGTTCCCGTTCAACAGGAACTTCATCAATGGAGTGACCGTCGTAAGCTGGTCACCTCCGTCTTGCTTCCTATGATGGTGTTTGTACACGCCGATCCTAAGGAACGCATGGAAGTCCTGAGTTTTTCTACTGTCAGCCGTTACATGGTGATGCGCGGCGAGAGTAGTCCTGCTGTAATTCCTGACGAGCAGATGGCTCGTTTCCGTTTCATGCTTGATTATTCTGAAGAATCGATAAGCATGAACAGTGCTCCTTTGGCCCGTGGCGAAAAGGTTCGCGTGATTAAGGGTCCGTTGACGGGTTTGGTTGGCGAACTGGTCAATGTGGATGGTAAAAGTAAGATCGCTGTTCGCTTGAATATGTTGGGTTGTGCCTGTGTTGATATGCCTGTCGGTTATGTAGAGCCGATTATGGCGGCTGTTTAAGGCAAGGGATATGGATGCTATTATTTTACAAGAAAACATAGAGGGTTTATTAAGTTTGGTACGTATGCTGCTTCCTGGTGGGGGGAGTGCAGGCTGCGTGTATCTGGATGATCTTTCAGCATTACAACGATCCATCCACGAAAAGATTAGCGATTTATATTCTCAACGGGGGGAGACACCGGAGCAGGATGCTACCCTGTGTTTGGCCATCCTTCAGGGATATAATGTGTCGATGTACGCCAATCCGGAAGACGAAGAAAGAAAACAGGCTGTTTTGACCCGTTCTCTGTCTCTTCTCGATGTTCTTCCCCCTTCTCTTCTTAAGCAACAGTTATCTGCCGTTTGTCACGAGCTGCAGGAGCTGTGCGAAATCAACTGAAACTTTTTTATTTGTCAATGAAAATACAACGACTTTTTAGCATTCTACTCTTCTGTTTGATGCTGGGAAGTGGCTCGCTTATGGCTCAGTCCATGAGTGATTCACAAGTACTGGAATATGTGAAGGACGGCATCCGCCAAGGCAAGGAACAGAAGCAGCTTGCTTCCGAACTAGCCCGTAAGGGGGTAACCAAAGAACAGGCAATGCGTGTGAAGCAGCTATACGAGCAGCAGAATAACGTAAACACTTCCAAATCAACGGGTACGGACATCAACGAATCCCGCTTGCGTGAAGAAACAAAGGAAAATACTTCCGACATGCTGGAGGACCATCCCACCACTCAGGACCTTGCCCGTGGTGATCAGGTCTTCGGACGTAACATCTTCAATACCCGTAACCTGACATTTGAACCCAGTGTCAATCTGGCCACTCCTGCCAATTACCGCCTCGGTCCCGGTGATGAAGTCATCATTGATATCTGGGGTGCGAGCCAGAACACGATCCGCCAGCAAATCTCTCCTGAAGGTACTATCAACATTCAGAAGATCGGTCCTGTCAACCTTAGCGGTATGACAGTCTCTGCCGCCAATGACTATCTGAAGAACGCCCTAAATAAAATATATAACGGTCTGAATAATACTACCGACCCTACTTCCGACATCCGTCTGACGTTAGGTAATATCCGTACTATTCAGATCAATGTGATGGGAGAAGTCATCCAGCCGGGTACTTACGCCTTGTCTTCCTTCTCTACCGTCTTCCATGCACTTTATCGTGCAGGCGGTGTGAGTGATATCGGCAGCCTCCGAAACGTTCAATTAGTACGCAACGGAAAGAACATTGCCACCATCGACGTCTACGAATTCATTATGAAAGGAAATACACAGGATGACATCCGCCTTCAGGAAGGTGACGTCGTGATTGTTCCCGCTTATGATGTTTTGGTAAAGATCAGCGGCAAAGTAAAACGTCCTATGCGTTTCGAAATGAAGAAAGACGAGAACCTTGCCACTTTAATCAAATATGCCGGCGGCTTTGAAGCCGATGCCTACACCCGTTCTTTGCGTGTCGTCCGTCAGAATGGTGAGGAATACGAAGTCAACACGGTCAAGGATATGGATTACAGTATCTACAAAATGCGTAACGGTGACGTCGTAACAGCCGAAGCCATCCTTAACCGCTTCACAAATAAACTGGAAATCCGTGGTGCAGTCTATCGTCCCGGCATCTACCAGCTAAGTGGTAAACTGAATACGATCCGCGAATTAGTCAATGAGGCTCAGGGTCTGACCGGTGACGCTTTTCTGAATCGTGCCGTCCTCTATCGCCAGCGTGAAGATTTGACTAGCGAAGTTGTTCAGATAGACATCAAGTCTATCATGGACGGCACTTCCCCAAACCTTGCCCTAATGAAGAATGACATCCTCTACATTCCAAGTATTCATGACCTGGAAGACCGGGGTAATGTCACAGTTCATGGTGAGGTTGCCCAACCGGATTCCTATCCTTATGCGGATAACATGACACTTGAGGATCTGATCATTCAGGCCGGTGGCTTGAAAGAAGCCGCCTCTACTGTCCGTATTGATGTATCGAGACGAATCAAGAATCCTCGTAGTACCGCGGATAATGACACGATTGGTCAGATGTATACCTTCTCTTTAAAGGATGGTTTTGTAATAGATGGTCAGCCCGGTTTTATCCTTCAGCCTTATGACGAAGTTTATGTCCGTCGCAGTCCTGGCTATCAGGCACAACAGAATGTAGCCATTGATGGTGAAATCCTTTTCGGAGGGAATTACGCCATGACCAGCCGTGAGGAACGTCTTTCCGATTTGGTGAATAAAGCTGGCGGCCCGACAAATTATGCTTATCTGCGTGGTGCAAAACTGACCCGTGTGGCTAACGCTAGTGAGAAGAAACGTATGGGTGATGTAATTCGCCTTATGAGCAGGCAATTGGGCGAAGCCATGATTGACTCTTTGGGTATTCGTGTCGAAGATACCTTTACGGTTGGAATTGATTTGGAAAAGGCCTTGAGCAATCCTAAAAGTAATGCCGATCTCGTTTTGCGTGAAGGTGATGTGATCTCTATTCCTAAGAATAATAATACTGTGACTATCAATGGTGCTGTCATGGTTCCGAATACGGTTTCTTATATGCAGGGAAAGGATGTAGACTACTATTTGAATCAGGCTGGTGGTTATTCTGATAATGCGAAGAAGAGTAAGAAGTTTATCGTTTACATGAATGGTCAGGTAACTAAGGTGAGGGGAAGTGGTAAGAAGCAGATTGAACCTGGTTGTGAGATTATCGTGCCTAGTAAAGCCAAGAAGAAAGCCAATATAGGAAATATTTTAAGTTTTGCTACTACTTTTAGTACGCTAGGGGTAATGGTTGCTTCTATTGCTAATTTGATAAAGAAATAATATTTATGTCAGAACAATCAGTAGAAAAGGAGCCAGAAGAAATGAAGATTGACTTGTTGGATATCTTCAGCAGGATTATAGCAATTCGTAAAAAGCTTTATAAGGCAGCTATTATAGGTTTGTTGATTGGCATTATTGTATGGGCAAGTATTCCTAAAAAATATACGGTCACTGTAATGCTTTCTCCAGAGATGGGTAGTGATAAGGGAAGTAATGGACTTAGTGGGCTGGCTGCCTCTTTTTTGGGTGGGGGAAGTAGTTTTAGTAGTGGTACTGATGCATTAAATGCTTCTTTATCATCTGATATTGTGGCATCTACTCCTTTTCTGCTTGAATTGTTGAATATGGAGGTTGTAGATAATGGAGAGGTAAAAAGATTGTCTGATTATCTCAATACAGAATCTTTTCCTTGGTGGAATTATATTATAGGAGCGCCTAGTAGAATTATTGCTGGAGTGCAATCCTTGTTTATTAATGAAAGGAAGTACTCTTCAGAGAAATTTCAGGATGGGATAATTATTCTAAATAAGGAAGTAAAGGGGCAGATTGATGTGTTGAAGAAGAATATAACGGCTGCAATTGATAAAAAAACGGCTATAACTAATGTTAGTGTTTCCTTGCAAAATCCTAGAATAACTGCGATTGTGGCAGATTCTGTCGTCCATCGTTTGCAAGAGCATATTATAGATTATCGTACTTCAAAAGCGAAAGAAGATTGTGTTTATTTGGAAAAATTGTTTGAAGAGCGTAAACAGGAATATTATGCAGCTCAAAAAAAATATGCTAAGTATGTGGATACACATGATAATTTGGTTCTTCAAAGTATACGTGCTGAGCAGGAACGTTTACAGAATGATATGAGTTTAGCATATCAAGTTTATAGTCAGGTGATCAATCAGTTGCAAATAGCCAGAGCAAAAGTACAAGAAGAAAAGCCAGTGTTTGCAGTAGTAGAGCCACCTGTCGTACCATTAAAACCTTCAGGTATAGGAGTGAAAATTTATGTTTTGCTATTTGTATTTTTTTCTTTGTTCGTAACAGTTGGGTGGGAACTGTTAGGTAGAAATATTTTAGATTGGTTGAAAAAACAGACAAGAAATGAATGCTAATTATTAGTATTTGACTTACTCGTTTTTTTGAGAATATTTGAATTATGTGTCTTATTTTGTTTATTGAATAACAAGCTGGTATTTGCAATTAATGAAATAGTATGAATTCTGTCAAATTAATTAATGGATAATTAAAAATATAAGAATGATAGAGGATAATGATAAAAATAAACGTATTGCTAAAAATACATTTTATTTGTATATCCGCATGTTGTTTTCAATGGTAATATCTTTATATACTTCAAGAGTTGTGTTAAATACCTTGGGGGTAGAAGATTTTGGTATATATAATGTAGTTGCAGGGGTAATATCTATGTTCTCATTTTTGAATACTTCAATGAGTGGGGCTGTATCACGTTTTTTTGCCTACGAAATAGGAACGAATAATTGGAAACATTTACAGAATACTTTTTCGTCGGCATTAACTATACACTTGATAATAGCATTGCTTCTTATGCTGTTAAGTGAGACTTTAGGTTTATGGTTTTTGCAAAATAAATTGGTTATTCCAGAGAACCGAATACTAGCTGCTAATATAATTTATCAGTTCTCTATATTTACCAGTATGATAGCGATTATTCAGGTTCCTTATGTTGCTATGATTATGGCTTATGAACGAATGAGTGTTTACGCATGTATTGAAATAATAAATGTTTTGCTGAAATTAGTTATTGTTATATTGTTGATTTACATAACATTTGATAAACTTATCATCTATGGATTACTCCTTTTAATTAGTACTTTGATGATTTCAGTTATATATGGAACATATTGTATAAGGAAAATAGACAGTTGCCGTTTTTGCTTATTGGGGGATAAAAAACTGATCTATTCTATGTTTACTTTCTCTGGGTGGGATCTATATGGTAACGCTAGTGTGCTTGCAAGAACACAAGGGGTAAACATTTTACTGAATATGTTTTTTGGTGCTGTTTTAAATGCTGCAAGTGGAATAGCAAGTCAGATTCAGACTGCCGTTATGAGTTTTGCTGGTAGTGTGTTGTCAGCGGTTCGTCCCCAAATGATAAAGAGTTATGCTGTAGGGGATTATAATCGAATGATAAATTTAATATATAAATCCTCGATGTATACCTCAATACTTTTGCTGTTATTTACGATACCACTTTTAATCGAAACAGATTTCATTTTGACTTTATGGTTGAGTGAAGTACCAATATATGCTGGTATATTATGTCGTTATGTTCTATTGTTTAATTTATTTGCAAATTTATCATCCGTAGTCGTTAGTGCAATACATGCTACTGGAAAAATAAAGAGACCTAGTCTTATTAATGGTACGTTTTATTTGTCAGTAATTCCTTTTGCATACATAGCTTTTTATGTAGGAAGTCAACCACAATTAGCCTATATATATAATATCTTTGCTGTTTTGGCTGGATTATTGTCTAATGTTTGGACTTTACATTTATATATTCCATGTTTTTCTTTTAAACAGTATGCTTGGCTTGTTCTGTGTAGAACAGTTTGTGTAGGATCTTTAACTTTCTTTGCAACTTATTTTTTTAGTAAACTGTTTGATGCTGGATGGACACGTTTGATTTGTGTGGGACTATTTTCGACTATCCTTCTTTTGGTTACTACTTATTTCATTTTGATGACTAATCGGGAAAGAAAACTATTAAAATTAAGACTATTGTAGTAATGAATAGTAAGTTGGTTAGTGTTATAACTCCTTGTTATAATTCTGGTAAATTTATTCATAGATTATTAGAGACGATTCTTGAACAGGATTATCCATGTCTCGAAATGTATGTGATAGATGATGGGTCTGTGGATAATACTAAAGAAGTAATAAATAATTATATTACAAAGTTTGATAAAAGAGGGTACACTTTAACCTATATTTTTCAAGAAAATGAAGGGCAATCTGTTGCGGTGAATCGTGCATTGAAGTCTATAAAAGGTGAATATCTTGTGTGGCCTGATAGTGATGATTTTTATGCTAATTCCTCTGCTATATCTAAAATGGTTTCAATATTAGATAAAAGTGATGATTCTGTCAGTATGGTTAGATGTTTACCTATATACTTAAATGAAGAAACCTTGACACTTGATCATAAAACGCCTAATGTAGTAGAAATATATAATGAATATTTATTTGAGGATTGCTTGTTTGGAAAAAAACATTTTTGGTTTGTTCCTGGCGATTATATGGTTAAAATGTCAATATTAGATAAATGTATAAGAAATAGGGAGATATATACAGAAAAGAATGCAGGGCAGAATTGGCAGTTAATGCTTCCTTTATTATATCAATATAGGTGTATAACGATTGGAGACTATTTATATAATGTTGTAATACGAGAAGAATCCCACTCAAGGGGACAGTATAAGACCTTTGAAGGGGTATGTGATAAATTGCAATCTTATGAGAATACGTTAATTTGTACTTTAAATAATATGTTGTTTCTTTCTTTAGATGAAAGAGAAAAATATATATATGCTATCCGTAAGAAGTATCTATTAGAACGTTTGAATGTTTGTTTAAAGTATCATCGAAAAGAAGATGCTCGAATCATAAGAAAAAGACTGGAAAAAGATTATCAGGTGACTTTGTCATTAACAAGAAAATTAGATTATTTGTGTTGTCTGATTCCTGGCTATTTTTTAGTAAAACAGTTATTATCTAGCTTAAAATATAAATATTTATGCTGCAAATAATAAATAAAGAGGATTGTTGTGGTTGTAGTGCTTGTGTACAAATTTGTCCCAAATGTTGTATTTCTATGTATGAAGATAACGAAGGGTTTCTTTATCCTGAAATAAATAAAGATATTTGTGTAAATTGTCATTTATGTGAAAATGTATGTCCTGTACTTCATCAAGTTAATCCTCATCGAACACTACGGACTTATGCGGCAAAAAATAAGAAAGAAGATATTCGTAGTCAAAGTTCATCTGGCGGAGTATTTTCATTGTTGGCTGAGTATATAATTGATAGAGGAGGGGTGGTGTTTGGTGCGCGTTTTAATGAGAAATGGGAGGTAATACATGACTATGTGGAAGTAAAGGAAGACATAGCTGCTTTTAGAGGTTCAAAATATGTTCAAAGTCAAATAGGAGATAGTTATAAGAAAGTAGAGTTTTTTTTGAAACAAAGTAGAGAAGTACTATTTTCTGGTACTCCTTGTCAAATTGCCGGATTGAATTATTATTTAAGAAAAAAATATGATAACTTATTGACTGTAGATTTGGTTTGTCATGGAGTCCCTAGTCCAGGTGTTTGGAGAAAATATCTTCAGGATCAAATATTGAATAAAGATCAGAGTCGAATATCGAATATACAGTTTCGTGATAAGCGCTTAGGGTGGAAAAACTTTAGTTTTACTATATGGGGATATTCCAATATTAATAAAAACGAGCCAACAATATTATTAACAGAATCATTGAATAATAATGTGTTTATGAAAGGCTTTCTTAAAAATCTCTATTTACGACCATCTTGCTATAATTGTCCTTGCAGGAATTTTAAAAGCGGAAGTGATATAACTATTGGTGATTACTGGGGGGTAGAAAACTACTACCATACATATGATGATAAAGGGGTAAGTTTGGTTTGCGTTAATACATCATATGGTATGAAAATATATTCTTTACTTATGGTTGATGGATTTGAGACTCCATATGAGTATATGCTTTCTGCTAATTCTTGTCTTGAAAAAAGTGTTACAATTCCTAAGCTCCGAAATCTATTTTGGTTATCTTTTCAACATGAAGGTCTTGATTCTATAGAACGCATCTGTGGAAAAATGAATCCAAATTTTATACATCGTGCTTTTTCTTGGATAAGGAGTCGTATTCAATATAATAAATGAACTAATTTAAAAATTGTATTGTGAAAGTACTTTTTTGAACTACAATATAATATGCGTATCTGTATTTTAACTCAACCGCTTTGCACAAATTATGGTGGTTTACTTCAAGCTTATGCCCTACAAGTGGTCTTGAAGCGTATGGGACATGAAGTTTGGACAGAAAATAGGAAAGAGAATCCTTTGTCATTAATAAGTAAGTTCAAGCTGTTTATTAAACGTATATTAGCTCCAATAAGGGGAATATATTATGGGACAAATGAACAAAATAAAGTGATTTCCCAATATACTGAACTTTTTATTCGTAATTATATAACTATTACTGATCCTGTAACTTCTAATACAAAAGAAGTTTTAAGAAGATATGCTTTTGATGCATATATTGTAGGAAGTGATCAAGTGTGGAGACCTTGTTATTCTTATTATCTACCTAATTATTTTTTAGATTTTACAATGGGAGATAAAGTTAAACGAATTGCTTATGCTGCTTCGTTTGGTACATCAGAATGGGAATTTACTGCAGAACAAACGGAACAATGTGCTGCTTTGGCTAAAAGTTTTGATGCAATTTCTGTTCGGGAAGATTCTGGAGTGGAATTATGTAGCAAATATTTAGGAGTGAATGCTGTCTGTTTATTAGATCCTACATTGTTGTTGAGAAAAGAGGATTATGTTTATTTGGTAGAGAAGGAGCAGGTAACCGCTTTTGACAGTAAATTGATGACATATGTATTGGACCAATCTGAAGAGAAACAGAGAATAATTCAGGAGCTATCTTATAAATTAGGTTTGACTCCTATTGTTGTGATGCCTAAGTTTACTTTTGAGAAAACTGGTCCAAAAGAAATAAATAATTGTATTTTTCCTCCTGTTACAAAATGGCTTCGGGGATTTATGGATGCTGAATATGTTGTGACAGATTCTTTTCATGGAACAGTTTTTTCTATTATTTTTAATAAGCCTTTTATTGTAATTGCTAATAAAGAAAGGGGATTAGGGAGATTTACATCTTTGCTAAGAATGCTAGGTTTGGAAAGCAGGTTGGTATATACTTTTAATGATATAACAGACCAACTGATATATACTTCTATAGACTATACCCAAGTAAATAGAATTTTACGAAGAAAGCAAGACAGAGCCTTGGAATTTTTGAAAGCATCCTTAAGATAAGGACGTATAAATGTTGAGAAGATACTAACGAAAAGAGCAGGTGATAAAATGCGAAAAATGGAAAGTCCTCCTTTGGTAAGTGTAATTGTTCCTGTTTATAGAGCAGCAAAATTCATACAACAGTGTGCTCGCTCACTTTTTGAGCAGACTTTGGAAGAAATGGAGTTTATATTTGTCAATGATTGTACTCCTGATTCTAGTATGGTTATTTTGCGGGAGATAATAAAAGAATATCCCAACCGTGCACGGCAAGTAAGAATAGTGGAGCACGATCAGAATAAGGGTTCAGCAACAGCGAGAAATACCGGATTAGATAATGCACGTGGTAGTTATATTATATATTGTGACAGTGATGATTGGGTGGAGAGGGAAATGTACGAGAAGATGATCAAAAAGGCTTTTGATGACAAGGCGGATATTGTTGGATGCGATTTTTATTATGATTATGTAGATCGTTTAGTTATACATCGACAACACTTTCCTAATGATAATATACAGTGCATTGTTGAATTATTAGAAGGAAAATTGCATGGATCAATGTGTAATAAATTGATAAACAGAAAACTATATTCATTAGGTCATGTGCGATTTTTTGATGGTATCAATATGTGGGAAGATATAGTTGCTATTATTTCATTATGTTTTTATGCTGGTAAGATTGCATATGTATCTCAACCATTCTATCATTATGTACAGTATAATTCTGCTTCAATAATACGGGATGTAACAACTAAACAAATGGATGACATGATTTATGCTTGTCGAAATATTGAAAGTTTTTTTGTGCAAAATAATAGTTTTGATAAATTTAAATTTCACTTTATGTCTCTGGTACTTGGTGTGAAGTTTTATTTGGTTTTGAGGGAAGAAGTAAGGGATTACAATCGTTTTCATTGTTTATGGCCAGAGTTTGACAAAGATATATGGAAGATTGCTCAACGTTGGGACATCTGTTTAATATATTGGCTTGCTTCTCGAAAAAAATATAGGTTGTCTCGATTTATTTTTAGAGGAAAAGAAAAAATTAGAAGGTTAATTTTTAGACATGAATAAAAATCCTTTGGTCAGTGTTATTGTACCAATTTATGGAGTAGAACCATATATTGAAAAATGTGCTCGCTCACTTTTTGAGCAGTCATTGGAAAATATGGAATTTATATTTGTTAATGATTGTACGCCAGATAAAAGTGTAGAAATATTACGGCGAGTAATTGAGGAGTATCCTCGGCGTTATTTGCAAATACAAATAATAGAACATGAAGAAAACCGGGGGTTAGCTATGGCGAGAAATAGTGGTTTGCTAATAGCTAAAGGGGAGTATATTATACATTGTGACAGTGATGATTGGGTGGAATTGGATATGTATGAGAAAATGTATGAAAAAGCACTAGAAAAAAATGCGGATATCGTCATTTGTGATTATTATGCAGAATATTCCAATAAACGGGTTTATCATATTCAAAGAGAACCGGGAGAAAAAGAAGAATATTTGATGAAAATATTACAGGGGTGTTTACATAATGGTATGTGGAATAAATTGGTAAGAAGGGAATTGTATCAACATTTATCTTTTTGGTATAAAGAGGGAATTGATATGTGGGAGGATGTGTCCATAATGCCACGGTTGGTATTTTATGCTGATAATATAGTATCTATACATAAAGCATTTTATCATTATTCTCAAATTAATATTAATGCTTATACTAAATGTTGGAAAACAGAGTCTTTGCAGAATGTAATAGATGTTGTAAAAGTAATTGAGTCCTTCCTTTTAGAAAACAAAAATGGTAGGTATAATTTAGAATTGCTATATCTGAAGTTGCGGGCAAAATATTGTTTACTGAGGTACTCTTCGGGTAAGCAACGTAATGTATATCGAAATTTATACTCAGAAGCTGATTCATTAGTTTTTAGTCATTCGGTGTTACCAATTCATGATAAGATAATAATTTGGTGTTGGCTTCATTCCATGGATTGGGGGGCGGCAATAATTCTATCTTTTATTGAAAGAATGAAAAGATGGTTACGGTAACTTTTATGTAGAAGATTAATATTATAGTTATGAATGTATGTCTTAGTGTCATTGTACCGGTATATAATATTGCTCCATATGTGAGGAGATGTATAGAAAGTGTTTTGTGTCAATCATTTTCGGATTTTGAATTATTGATCATTGATGATGGTAGTACAGATGACAGCGCAGCTATTTGTGATGAATATGCAGGTAAGGAGAAATGTATACGAGTTATTCATCAAATAAATGCGGGAGTTACAGCAGCAAGGCGGAGAGGAGTAGAAGAAGCTAAAGGTGATTGGATATGCTTTGTTGATGGTGACGATATTTTACCCCAAAATGCTTTTTGTGATTTATATGGGCATACTTCTGATGTTGATATTGTTATTGGACGGATACATTTAGTAGATAGAAATGGGAGAATTCTACAAAGGAATTGTCAAGAAGAACGATGTCTTGATTTTGTGAATTATCTGAAAGCGTTATTGGAACATAAAGTGCCTTTATCTCCTGTGGGCAGAATTTTTCGGAAGAGTTTGTTTGATCCTTCTATATTGGATTTGCCACCTACAATTCGCAGAGGTGAAGATTATATAATGAATGTGAGATTGGCAATAAAATCCGAAAAAATACGGATTATTGATAGACATGTTTATGACTATATTCAGTACTCGGATAGTTGTTTGCATCGTTTTCGTAATACTTGGGAGTATGAGAAGTTATTTAATAGTTTTTTGTTGAGATCAATTACGGATCATCATTTAGAAGAAGAATGTAAAGAAAGTATCGTTCATGCGCATATTCATTTACTGATGGGGGTATTGGATGACCCAAATTTAAATAAAAAGGATGCATTTTATTTGCAAATAGAAAAAGAAGCTCTTGAAATACAAATTACATTAAAGGAAAAATTGTTGCTAAATTTTGTGGCTTTTCCCTTTTATATACGAAAGTTCATATATAAAACTTTGAAAAAAGTGTATCACTTTGGTAGACAGTTAATTTTATTAATTACTGTTTGATATAGTAATAAATTAAAGTGCAATGATTGGGCTTATTTTCTTTATAATATCTGTTATACTCGGAGTTTGGAGTATAGAGAGTACACAGATTAAGAAAATTAACTTAAGTATAATTGTATTTTGGGTGTTGGTAATAATTGCGGGATTGCGTTATAATGTGGGAGTGGATTATCCTGTATATGAAGATATTTATAATGACCCTTATTCTGTATATACTTATTCCATAGAGCCTGTGTGGCTTATAATAAATAAAGTTTTGTATACTTTAGGATTGAATTCACGAGCATTCTTTTTTCTCACTTCATTAATGATAATGGGGGGATTTTATGTTGGGATTCGAAGGATGTCTCCTAATTTTTATATTTCCATTTTATTGTTTGTTTTGTGTGGATTCTATTTTGATTCTATGAATCTTGTTCGGCAATATGTAGCTGTATCTTTGTTGTTTGTAGCATTTACTTTTTTTTTGAACGGGGAGAATATAAAATATTTATTGTGTGTTTTGCTAGCAGCTTTGTTCCATTATAGTGTGTTGGTAATTTTTCCATTCATTTTGTTAAGTCGTTTTAGATATTCTAATTGGCTGTTAGCTATCACCTTATGTATTAGTTATTTTGGCGGGAGTTATTTGTTGAATCTGATTGTTAGCTATGTTATGCCTTCTTTGATGGAATTAGGTCGATATCAATATACTATAGAGGACTTTGATTCAGGTATAAATACTGGGATACTTAAACTGTTCTATAATTTGTTGGGAGTATTTATTTTGTTATTATATACTAAGCGAGTGCAAACGCAGTATGTATTTGTAAACATGGTTATTATTGGGCTAGTATTATATAATACTTTCTATTTATTTATGCCTGCACGTCGCTTGTATCTTTATTTTTTCCCTTATATAGTAGTTCTTTTTCCTTATTACTTACAAAAGCTTAAGCTGACTTCTCAAGCTATAGTATTAGTAGGTTGTTGTTTGGGCTTCTTGAGTTTTCTTATAAAAAGTAATTGGGGGATACCTTATTCTTTTGATATTCTATTTTTATAGTATTATTTTTATGATACCGAAGGTCATTCATTTTTGTTGGTTGAGTGGTGAAACATATCCTGAGTTGGTTTTTAAATGTATAAAATCATGGGAGTTAATTTTACCAGATTATGAAATTATTCTTTGGGATACTCAGAAGATTGATATTCATTCTAATTTGTGGTTAGAACAATCCTATAAAAAAAAGAAATATGCTTTTGCTGCTGATTATATTCGTTTTTATGCATTATATTATTATGGAGGAATATATCTTGATGCCGATGTAGAAGTTCTGAAATCTTTTAATCCGTTATTAGGTGAATACTATTTTTTGGGCGAAGAGGCAGGTGGTGATATTGAAGCTGCTGTAATAGGAGCTGAGAAAGGAAGTTCTTGGGTGAAAGAATGTTTGGATTACTATAGAGACAGACCTTTTATAAAATCAAATGGTAGATTGGATACTCGGCCTGTCCCTCTGTTAATAAACTCAGTAGTTAGAGGTAAAGGATTGGATATTAAGCCATACTATTATTTTTCTCCTAAAGATTACAATATTGGTAAAATAGATATAAAAGAGAGTACATATTGTATTCATCATTTTGATGGTAAATGGTTAAAACGGGGATTGAAATATTCTGTTAAAAAAAACATTCATAAGGCATTGTATTTGACTATAGGGAGAGTTAAGCATAATAAAGTTATCCGTATAATTCGTATAATAAAAGATCGTTTTATATAAAGCTTATTTCTCTATTTTGCGTTCTGCCGTCACTTATTTTTCATTATAGTTCTAGGTAATTAGATAGGAAATCATCAAATATTCGAATAAAATGTTTTCAGTGCTAATTTCTGTTTATAACAAGGAGAATTCTTTGTCTTTACGGCAAAGTTTAACTAGTGTGTTCCGCCAAAAGTTACCTCCTACAGAAGTCGTTTTATTAAAAGATGGTCCTTTAACAGAGGAATTGGATAAAGTTATTGCTGAATATGTGATGAGATACCCTGAACTGAAGATTGTTTCTTTGCCTGTTAATCAAGGACTTGGTAAAGCTCTGAATGAAGGCTTAAAGCATTGCTCCTACGATTTAGTTGCCCGAATGGATACAGATGATATTGCCAAACCTGATCGTTTTGAGAAACAAATAAGAGTTTTTCAAGAGCATCCGGAATTGGATGTAGTAGGAGCATGGATCGATGAGTTCGAAGAAACTACTTCAAATATTATTTCTACAAGAAAGTTACCTGAAGTTCATGATGATATTTGTCAATTTGCAAAGAAGCGTAATCCGGAAAATCATCCGGTAATCATGTTTCGTAAGCAAGCTGTATTAGCAGCAGGTGGATATCAGCATTTCCCTCTTTTTGAGGATTACTATCTGTGGATACGTATGCTACAGAACGGTGCTAAATTTTACAATATCCAAGAGAGCTTATTATATTTTCGTTTTTCACCAGCTATGTTTAAACGGAGAGGCGGTTTAAAATATGTGACAACGGAACTACGTTTTCAAAATCAACTAAGAAATTTGGAATTCATAACTTCCTCTGAATATCTTTATAATGTCTTTATACGGGTGATTACCAGGATGATGCCCAATACTTTACGAGCAATCTTGTATAAAAAAGCTCTGAGAAAATAGTCTTTAACCAAACTATAATTAATAATTTATGGAACAACAAACAACTTTCATTCCCGACGGAATGAATGCTTTTGAGCGCAATGTAAAGCGAATTGGGGATTGCATTATTGCGGGCATATTACTGATTATTTTTTCTCCTTTATTTTTAATCTGTTATATAGCTGTGAAACGTGAAGATGGTGGTCCGGCTATTTTCAAACAGGAACGTATCGGTCGTTTCGGTCGTCCGTTTTATATTTATAAGTTCCGCAGTATGCGTTTGGATGCGGAAAAAATGGGTCCTGCGCTATATAGGGGTGGGAAAGATAAACGATTAACTAAAGTGGGTAAGTTTTTGCGTGAACATCATTTGGATGAATTGCCGCAACTTTGGAATGTCTTTTGTGGTCAGATGGCTTTTATTGGTCCACGTCCGGAGCGTAAGTATTTCATTGATCAGATAATGGAACACGATCCTCGTTACGTATTTTTGTATCAGATACGACCGGGTGTTACTTCGTATGCTACGTTATACAATGGGTACACAGATACGATGGATAAAATGCTACGTCGTCTCCGCTATGATTTGTTTTATTTGCAGCATCGCTCATGGTGGTTTGATTTTAAGATCTTGGTGAAGACATTTATAAATATTTGTTTTGGCAAGAAATTCTAGCAGGGAAAATTGCAATGTATTTGTAAAAATCAAAAGCACTCATCGCTATGCAATGAGTGCTTATAGATACTAACCTACAATTCCCTGTATTCTTCTACGCAAGGGTAACACGGACATTCCTTCATCGGATTTAAATCATGATGCCCCACAATCAACGCTTTTGGAAAATTTTTCTTTAGCTCACGAAGCAAAGCTAACAACGATCCCCGTTGCTCTAGCGTACGTGTGTCTTTAGCCCGTCCGTCAGCATCCAGCCCTCCTTCGTAACAGATTCCTATAGAATGTTCATTGTGATTCCGGCAATGTGCTCCCACCTTTTCCAACGGTCGTCCCAAATGTATTTCCCCATCACGTGTGATGTAGAAATGATACCCAATATCACGGAATCCCCGGTGTCGGATGTGATCCTGTCGGCAAGCCTCCGCCGAGAGGGACTTTCCCTCCGGCGTGGCACTGCAATGAATGATAATCAGTGTGATGGTCCGCATAAGTTTACATACAGCTTTGTACTCCTATCAAACCACCTACGGCAGTAGCGACAGTGATGATTACTTTGATAATGAAACTCCATACGGATCGTGATGATGAATTACTCATAAATTTTGGTTTTAAATGAAAAAAATATTGATTTTTAATGGGTCTTTAGCTGGGATAAGCTAAAGACTTTGGCAGGGTTTAGGGTACGAATTAAACAGTCGGGTCCGGTGCTTCTTCGTCTCCTTCGTCCGGATTAGGTTTCGGATCAGGGGTATTGCCTGAACCGGAGCCTCCTCCTCCGGGCGTTGTCGGTTTCTGATACTCTGCCTGTTGTTTCAGCTGGCTGTCGAGTTTCAGGTTGGTTGTCGATAAGTTTCCTGTGGCACGTGCTTTGAGTTTCATGCCTGTGATGTTCTTCTCCAGCGAGAACTCTTCCAGCGTTTCGGCAGCCTTGCTGCGGATTCCTACACCAAAGATGGCGAGATCATCAATTTTCACACTTTTGCCGTCGAGCAGTAGCTCCTTGATACAGTCCACCATATCAGTGAGCACGCCTTTGATCACACCACTGGAATACGGTGAATTGTGCTTTGACATATGTTCGGCAAGTTTTGCAAGATCGAAAGTCTCGTCGCTTACCGCCCGGGCGAACCACTTGCCCGCATTCAAGCCTTTCTTTTGCTGGTTCTGATAGATTTTGTAACGAATCATAAAATAACAATTTTAAAGAGTTAAACATACTTTCGTGAGGATTTCTCCCTTTGGATGACACAAAGATAGCATGCTGTAACTCGGAAAAATCGGTTGTGTACAGTGATAGTCGATTATGTGCAATTGTTGTCGGTTATGGTCTGTTATTCCATGATAAAACGTAGGTAATGTGAATATATTTTGTTACTTTTGTGACTGTAAACAAGAAACTTATCCGTCATGATAGAATTTAAAATACGTGCCTACGGTCGCATGGAACTGGCACAACTTTATTCTCCCGAACTTACCAGTATTGCCGCTTACCGCAAAATGAATAAATGGATTGTCCGCTGTCCCGGTCTTCAGGAACGCCTGCTCGATTTGGGTTATCAGCCGCAGCATCGCTCTTATACTCCGTTGGAGGTAAGGGTGATCGTGGATGCATTGGGAGAACCATGAGCAGGTAATAAGTATTAGGTAACAGGTAATAAGTGTTGGAGACTGCGAGGGGCGTTTTGTATTAGCTAAAGCTAAGCTTTAGAGGCCATAAAGCACCGCTTTAGAAGTCGTAAAGCATAGCTTTAGCCAATACAAAACGCTATACTCTGATTTTCATAAAGAAACGATAAAAGACGATGTTATCAACAGGTACAGTAGGTACACTTTTTCCGGCCCTTCCCTAACACACGCACACGCGTGCGCGTACGTATGTGTGCGCGTAAGCACTTACCGTCAAGATTGATAAGTAGAGTAGCTCCTGTTTTACCAGTCGTTTCAGCCTGGCAACTCACGTATTTGTTCTATGATGGACACATGATAGTCAATGTTTCGATCAAGAGGACGTCTTTTAGTGTGATGGTAATGCCATAACTCATGATACGTAGTAATAGTTCCGTTCGGTTTTCTAAGTTAAAAGTGGGGTTCACCTTATTATATACGTGCGCGTGTGTGAGAAAATTATGCGGTGTACCTTCTGTACCTATTGTACCCGTCTGGCTGTTCATAACTTCTTTCCGTTTGAGTAAACGAAATAAATCGAGCTCAGACATGTCTGAGCTAATGTTAAAATGCTTAATATATAAAGACTAATTTTAATAAGTAATAAGAATGGAAAATAAATTTGTGCATCCTAAACTCGGTGAGTTTATTGAAGAGGCGCTTAAAGTAGCGCATATAAATATTTCAGCAATGTGCCGTGCAATACACATGGGGCCTGCTACGTATCAAAAGATAAAAAAAGGGAAGAAAAAGATCTGATACATTATGAACGAGTTTTTAATTATTATTATGACACGCTCACTGAAGAAGAGTTTGTAGAGAAAATGCATGAGTGGGCATTGCGGTTTATTCGGTATAAGGAGAAGCAGATAAAGGAAAATATGTCGGCACGGAAACTCTCGGATCAATAGCGGATTATTCGGCTATTACTAACAATCAGGCACGGATTTTACGGATTACACGTTTTTAAGAGTTGAGTGACTAAAAACCGTGTAGTTCCGTGAAATCCGTGCCTAAATAATAAACTGTTTATTTTATTGCCTTATTTCTTCTCCGGTAGCGTAACCGAAAAATAAGGATTAGGCGTGTGCTGTGCAAAGATAACTGCCTTCATTTTTTCTACAATCTCCGGATGCTGGTCGGCCACATTGTTGTCTTCATGAATGTCCGTTGCCAGATTATAAAGGAAAGGTATCCCTTTCTTTACCACCATCTTCCAGTCTCCCATGCGTACGCCAATCTGATTTGTTTCATTAAATTCCCAGTAAAGGAAGTCATGTTCTTTCTGCTTTTTCTTTCCCAGCAATGTCGGGGCGAAGGAAATGCCGTCGAAGTAATCTACTTCTTTGTCTTTGTTCGCATATTTCTTTGCGTAATTCTTTTCGCCGATGATCTCGCAGAAAGTAGGCATTAGGTCGTAGAAAGCGCAGATGTGGTCGTTTACTGTACCTGCAGGTACACGTCCCGGCCAGCGGGCGATAAATGGGATACGGATACCTCCTTCGTAGCACTGGCGTTTCAAGCCACGCAGTTTACCGTCTCTGCCGAAGAATGTAGGATCAGCTCCGCCTTCTTCGTGAGGGCCGTTGTCACTGGAGAAAATGACTAGTGTATTCTCGTCCAGTCCTTTCTCTTTTAGCTTTTTCAGTACTTCTCCGACGTAATAATCCAGTCGGGTAATCATTCCCGCAAACTGTGCGTGTACATGGGTGATCGCGTTATATCTCGATCCTTCGCTGCCTTTGTAGCTCTTGTCAGGATTGAACTTCTCTTTATATTCATTTAAGATAGAGTCTTCCGGCTGAACCAGTTCCGCATGGGGCAGGGTATAAGTCAGCACTCCGAAGAACGGTTGCTTGCCGTCCTGCTCATCCAGCCATTCCATTGCTTTCTGGTGAATCATATCGGCCGAATATTGCGGGCGTTTTTGATAATCGGCACCATACATCGGATACTTGATGTTCTCGTCCATGATGACACGTACTACGCCTGTGTCACCTAATGCCTTGCTGTAGCGGTTGAGGAAATTAGGATAGTAAAGGTGAGCCTGGAACTGACAGATATAGCCGAAATATTCGTCTATCCCGCGCTTGTCCGGAGTAGAGCAGGAACCTTCATAACCTCCCGCCCATTTGCCGAACATACCGGTGGCATATCCGTTTTCCTTCATTATCTCGGGCAGAATGACATGATCGGGGTCATAAGGATGCTGACCCACTACCGAGAACTCTTTGTTGTTGCCATACATCACTGTGGATGCATTCGTCCAATATTCCTTGTTGCCCCGTACTTCGCAATGTCCTGTATGCTGTCCTGTCATAAATGAAGCTCTGGAAGGAGCACTGACGGGACTTCCTGCGTATGCCTGTGTGAAGCGCATACCCTCGCTTGCCATCGCATCCAGATGGGGGGTGCGGATGAATGGCTGGCCGTAGCATCCCAAATCGCCATATCCCATGTCATCGCAGAGGATGAAGAGGATATTCGGCTTTGTATTGTTTTTCTGTCCGCTGGCAGACAGACTGGAAAGAATAAGCGTACTGCTTACTAAAGAAAATAATTTGTAGTTCATAAAAAAAATGTGTTAAGAAATTTATATATTAGGGGTTTTATTGATTAATCGTTTTTGATGTCTCTCTCTTATGTTTCTCTTTATATTGAGTCGGTGTTTCGCCCGTGTACTGCTTGAAGGTCGTACTGAAATAACGGGAAGTCGTGAATCCCACTTTCTCCGCAATTTCCGTAAATGACATTTCCGTGCCGGTGATCAGTACAATCGCCTGCTCCATCCGGAACTTATTGATATAGTCGTTTGCTCCCATGTCCGTCAGTGCCTTCAGCTTGTTGTAAAGGGAGGCCCGGCTCATGCCGATTTCTTTGCAGATAAAAGGAATATCCAACTGACTGCTGTCCAGATTCTCCTGGATGATCTTGTTCAGTTTAAGCAGGAACGTTTCATCCGCCTGACTGAAGGTGCTTTCTTCCGGAGCGGGGATCAGTCCTGCGTTCAGATATCTTTTCTTGGTATGTTCACGGTTTTTCAGCCGGTTACGGATCAGTTCTATCAGCATTTCCACTTCGAATGGTTTGGTCAGATAGGCGTCCGCACCGTTTTTGTATCCGCTCATCTGACTTTGTTTGTCATCTCTTGCCGTCAGCAGGATAACGGGAATGTGACTGATCGTAATGTCTTCCTTTATGTTTTTGCAAAGTTCATATCCGTTCATGCGGGGCATCATGACGTCACTGACGATGATGTCGGGAGCATGGCTTTTGATAAGCTGGAGTGCCTCTACGCCATCCGCGGCAATCAATATCCGTTTGAAGTATTCTCCCAGTGCTTTCTTTAAGAAGTCTGTCAGGTCGGGATTGTCGTCTACCACCAGAATGCTGTAGGGGGTGGTGTCGAAGCTGTCTTCCTCTTGTGATTGCTTGCCGCTGTCGTCGCTCATCAATTCATTCAGATATGCCTTGGGCTGGCAGATGATTTCCTCCGATTCCAGTTTCAGCGGCAGTTCGAAGAAGAAGGTAGCTCCCGATTCCGAATTGTCCCGTGCGCCGATGGAGCCGCCGTGCAGTTCCACCAGAATCTTGGAGTAGGATAAGCCGATGCCCGTTCCGCTCTGTTCGCCCATGCCCTGATAAAAGCGGGTGAAGAGTTTCTGTGTATCCACCTGCTGCAAGCCGCAGCCTTGGTCGGTAATGGAAATGCGTATTCTTCTCTCTTCGGGCAGCAGTTCCGAAGTGATGGTGATTTCTGTGTCTTGCGGGCTGTGCTTCAGTGCATTGATCAGCAGATTACTCAGAATGATTTCGCATTTGTCCTTATCGAAACTCACCATTTCGATGCGTGGATCGAGCCGGTAATGAATCTGTATGTTCTTTGCTTCCCCTTCGCTGACGAAATCCTGCGATACTTGTTCGATCCATTCGTTGAGCGGGTGAGGCTGTATGAGCAGTTTGCTTTCTCCCACTTCCATCTTGCGGACATCGAGCACCATGTTGATCAGATTCTTCATCCGCTGAGACTGCCGGTAAATCGCTTTCAGCGGCAGGTATTGGGTATCTGCCGGAGACAAGGATTTCAGTATACGGCTGAGCGGCGCATGAATCAGTGTCAGCGGAGTACGCAGTTCGTGGCTGATGTTGATCAGGAAACGTACTTTTTCTTCGTACACCTGTTGCTCGTGCTCCTTCATGGCCCATTTCAACTTGTCTTCTTTCCGTTTCAGTGTTCTCCGGAAAGTTTCGACAATCATTCCGGTTACAAACAGGGCGCAACCCAGCGTGAACCACCATGTACGGTACCAAGGCGGGAGCACGGTCAGTTCCAGTATCTGCTGACTGGGAATCCAGCTGCCGTCTTTTGCCGTGCAGGAAGCCATAATCTGATAATCGCCCGGTGGAAGCGAGCGGATGACCAGTTCCGGATTGTACGATTCGATTTGCTGGTCGTTCAGTCCTTCTATCTGATACCGATACACTTTCTGCCGGAAAATATCCTCTTCCTTGGACATGATGCGGATGCTTATATTACTGTTCCAGGGGACGGAAATTCCGGTCGGATTACCGCTCAGTTCATTGTTGACGGATTCTCCGTTGACGATGACATCCGATAATTGCAGTTGGGGCAGTTCGGAAGCAGCCGGCGGCAGATTGCTGTTGATGTGCAGCAGTCCTTTGACGCCGCCCATATAGACGTCTCCGTGACTGCTCAGCAGACGGGGTTTGGAAAGATATTCGTTTTGAATGGCACCGTCCGATTCGCCGAACAGTACGAATTTCTTCTCTTTGATGAGCCATGCGAAAAGCATGTCATTCGTTCCGAGCCATACTTTTCCCTGTTGGTCGCACACGATGAGCGTTACCTCCGTGAATAGCGTGGTGGTAAAGGGAGTACGTGTTTTAGTGGCGGGATTATAGTGGATCAGTCCGTAGTTGCTTCCTATCCAGAAGTCTCCGTATTCGTCACGCGCAACGGAATTGATGACCGTATCGTTGAAGCACCGGAACAGAGACGTCAGGCGGTTGTTCCGTTTGTCCAGTTCGTAGATACGTTTTGTATCGTTGAGGTAGGTATAGTCTCCGTGGTTGGTGATGGGCAGAAGAGCGCCGATGATGTCCTGTCCTTCCTGTTCGGTGGCAATCCGGAAAGTGCGTTTGTTCAGGTCGTATTGATAGACGTGATCGCCGAGCAACAGCACGTTGTCGGGGCTGTTTTGATACAGGTTGACCGCTTTTCCCCGATTGCAGAGGCGGGTGGTCGTTTCGTCGTCTATAATCGTGAACGGTTGTTTCTCTCCGGTAGCCGGATTGAAGACGAATACTCCCTGTGAGAAGAGCGAGATCAGTAATTTGCCGGGAGTGAACTGGCAGATAGATGCCACTTTGTCTTCCCACGTCGAAAGATAATGGGTGAACTTCTCCGTGAGAGGATTGAAAAGGTTGACTCCGCCGCCGTCTGTTCCGATCCATATTTTATCGTCGGACTGCTGATAGAGGCTGAGGACGGTGTTGTTGCTCAGTCCACGGTCGTTGCCGGGAACTACGTCCGTGTAGGTCACCATTGACACTTCGCGGATGCTGATCAGTCCGTTCCGGATACTTCCCGCCCACATATTGTTGTTGCGGTCGTTGTAGAGGCTGAGGATGGAGTTGGCGGGGAGCGAATAGTTGTCTCTGCCGGGGATGTGTTCCAGCAGGGAAAGCTGTCCGGTCTCCGGTTCAAGGATGTTGATACCGCCTCCGTCCGTTCCGATCCATAGTTTGTTCTCCCGTTCGGCAAGGCTGAGTATGACGTTGTTGCTCAGTGAGGAGTTGCGGGTGGTGTACGATGCCAGTTGTTTTCCGTTCCGGTCGAAACAGTAGAGCCCGTTATTGTAGGGGGCAATCCATATCCGGTTCTTCGAGTCGATGATCATGCTCATAATCTCCTTGCCGCAGTCGAAAGGCGGGCGGCTGTATGCTCCGGTTTTCAGGTTGAGCAGAAGCAGTCCTTGCCAGCGGCTGCAACAGAGTACGGTCTGTTCGTCCCAAAGGCTGAGTATCGTGATGTTGAAGTTTCTGAAGTCCGGTGTCTGGTCGAACTCCTGCAGCAGGCGGAAGGAACCGTCCCGGTAGCTGTAAAAGTAAATCTTGTTTTTGGCTCCGAATAATAACCCGTCTTGGGTAGGGCAGGCGGAATATGCGGTGATATTCTTTCCTTTTTCGTCGGTTGGCAGGTAGAAATCATCACTTTGCCGTTGGTAGCGTGCCACTCCTTTGTCCGTCAGAATCCAGATATTGTATTGCTCGTCTTCTACAATCTGAAGGACGAGGTCGTGAGGCAGCGAATGCGGATCGTCTGCGTGATGGATGTATTTCTTCAGCTCATGACCGTCAAACCGTCCCAGACCGGAGCGGGTGCCTATCCACACGAATCCCTGTTCATCCGTAAGGATGCACCGGACGGTGGAAGGTAGTCCTTCTTTCAGGGAAATTTGCTTGTAATAGTAATGCCCCGCCTGTAAAGGAAGAACACCGGCTATTTGTGCGATAAATGCGATGCATAGGACGATATAGAGTCTTGCTTTCATTGAATTAGGTCGAGTAAACAGAAGCAAAGATAATATATTCGGATGAATATTGAATAAAATGACACAGAGTTTTGAGCAAAGATGGCGTTAATTTGTTCATAATCTCTATCTTTGCTCGAAAATGTACGACTATGATTATCGAAGAACTACAGAAACTATATCAGGAATATACGGGAGTTCCCGCAGAGAATATAACAGAATTACCATCTTCCGGCTCCAACCGCCGCTACTTCCGGCTGACAGGTGTGAAAACCCTGATCGGCGTATGTGGTACGTCTGTCGAGGAGAATGATGCTTTCCTTTATATGGCAGCCCATTTCCGCAAGTCCGGTCTGCCTGTACCCGAAGTTCACATTGTTTCCGAAGATAAGAGTTACTATCTTCAGGAGGATTTGGGAGATACGCTTTTGTTTCATGCAATCGAGAAGGGGCGTGCCACCAGCGTATTTTCCGAGGAGGAAAAAGAGTTGCTCCGCAAGACGGTCCGTTTGCTTCCTGCCATACAGTTTGCCGGAGCCGACGGCTTCGACTTTTCCCGTTGCTATCCGCAGCCGGAGTTCAATCAGCGTTCTATCCTCTGGGATTTGAATTACTTCAAATATTGCTTCCTCAAGGCTACCGGTATGGAATTTCAGGAAGACAAACTGGAGGACGACTTTCAGAAGATGAGTGATGTGCTGCTGCGCAGTTCTTCCGCTACTTTTATGTACCGCGATTTTCAGAGCCGCAATGTGATGATCAAAGACGGTGAACCGTGGTTCATTGACTTTCAGGGCGGACGAAAGGGGCCGTTCTATTATGATGTCGCTTCTTTCCTGTGGCAGGCAAAGGCGAAGTATCCCGATAGCCTCCGTAAGGAATTGCTGAAGGAATATATCGATGCCCTGCGCAAATATCAGCCTATCGACGAGCCTTATTTCTATAGTCAGCTTCGTCATTTTGTTCTTTTCCGTACGTTGCAGGTGCTCGGAGCTTACGGTTTCAGGGGGTATTTCGAGAAAAAACCTCATTTTATCCAGAGTGTTCCTTTTGCCATCCAGAACCTGCGTGACCTGCTCAAAGAGGCGTACCCCGAATATCCGTACCTCTGCAATGTGCTGCGCGAACTTACCGAACTCAAGCAATTCACCGACGACCTCAAGAAGCGGCAGCTTACCGTCAAAGTGATGAGTTTTGCTTATAAAAAAGGGATTCCCGATGATCCTACCGGTAATGGCGGCGGTTATGTCTTTGACTGCCGTGCCGTGAACAATCCCGGTAAGTACGAGCGCTACAAGCCTTTCACGGGACTGGACGAACCGGTGATCAGCTTTCTCGAAGAAGATGGCGAGATTCTCCGTTTCCTCGACTCTGTCTACGCGTTGGTAGATGCTTCGGTGAAGCGATATATGGAACGTGGCTTCAGTAATTTGTCGGTTTGCTTCGGTTGTACCGGAGGACAGCATCGTTCGGTCTATTCGGCTCAGCATCTGGCAGAGCACCTGAACCGCAAATTCGGCGTGAAAGTAGAGCTGGTGCACCGCGAACAGAATATAGAACGTACTTTTGAGGCAACTGTGTAATGAAAGCAATGATATTTGCAGCCGGATTGGGCAGCCGGCTGAAGCCACTGACCGATACGATGCCCAAAGCCCTTGTCCCCGTGGCCGGACGTCCGATGCTGGAACACGTGATTTTGAAGCTGAAAGCTTCCGGCTTTACCGAAATAGTGATTAATATCCATCACTTCGGTGAGCAGATTATTGATTTTCTGAAAGCTAACGATGATTTCGGACTGACGCTGCATATTTCCGACGAACGGGACCAGCTGCTCGATACGGGGGGAGGAATCAGAAAAGCCTGTCGATTCTTTGAAAATTCCGATGAACCCTTCCTTGTGCATAATGTGGATATTCTTTCGGATATGAATCTGAAAAAGCTGTATGACTTTCATTTGCGGAACGGGAGTGTAGCCACTTTGCTCGCCAGCCGGCGTAAAACTTCCCGTTATCTGCTTTTTGATGCGGAACAAAGATTGCGCGGATGGATCAACAAAGATACGGGACAGGTGAAGCCCGAAGGTTTCCGGTATGATGAGTCACTGTACAGGGCCTATGCCTTCAGCGGTATCCATGTTTTCTCGCCTGCTGTCTTCCGGTTGATGGAAGCACCGTGCTGGGAAGGCAAGTTCTCTATTATGGACTTTTATCTGACCACCTGCGGGCAAACGAATTATTCCGGTTATCTTACGGAAAAGCTGGAACTGATTGATATCGGCAAGCCGGAGACGTTGGCACGGGCGGAAGAGTTTGTGAAAAGATTGGGATGATAGAAAAGAAACGCCTGCGAATATAAACATATTGCTTTGGAATCTAACATATTTCGTGTACCTTTGTTATTATGAAAATAGAAACAGAGAAAGGAGACGAACCTATGTCAAGTAATTATATTCGTTTCGATTGGGCGATGAAACGCCTTTTGCGTAATAAAGCCAATTTTGCCGTACTCGAAGGCCTTTTGACTACTCTTCTG
The DNA here is from genome assembly GCA_019412825.1 of Bacteroides thetaiotaomicron. Lineage (GTDB taxonomy): Bacteria > Bacteroidota > Bacteroidia > Bacteroidales > Bacteroidaceae > Bacteroides > Bacteroides thetaiotaomicron_A. Next base: position 26,647 of record DXOL01000031.1, read on the forward strand.
GGTGAAACAATCTTGATTCAGAAGTTATTGGAAAGTGAAAGTAATCAGGAAGATGAGTTCGATAAGTATAACCGTGTGGATATGCTTGCTGAGAATTCTAAAGGTGAACTGATTTTAATTGAAGTTCAGAATAATAATGAGTACGCCTACTTTCAACGTATGCTTTTTGGAACTTCTAAGTTAGTAACCGAATATATCAATCGTGGAGAAGGATATGACCAAGTCCGTAAGGTATACAGTGTCAATATTGTATATTTCTCTTTAGGCTGCGGTAAGGATCTTGTTTATCATGGTAAAACGGAGTTTCGTGGCATCCATCAGGGGGATATTCTGGAACTGACTCCCTTTCAAAAACAGACTTTCAAAGTGGATAGCGTAAGCCAGTTATATCCGGAGTACTATATATTGAAGGTGAATGATTTTAATCAGGTTGCCAAAAGTCCTCTTGAAGAATGGATCTATTATCTGAATACAGGGGATATCCCGGATACGGCTACAGCTCCTGGACTGGATGAAGCCCGCCAACGGCTGAAACTTGACCGGATGACAAAGGAAGAATTGAATGCGTATTATCGACATTTGGATAATATTGTGATTTTGAGAGATAACATTTTCACAGAACGTGCCGAAGGTCGTGCCGAAGGACGTGCCGAGGGTATTGAGGAAGGACGTGCGGAAGGAGAAAGAGAGGCCCGGATTGAGATTGCCCGTAATTTGAAAAAGGCAGGAATTCCTGTAGAGGTGATCGTTAAATCTTCCGGATTGACAGTTGATGAAGTAAAGAAAATTTGATTCAAAACGATAACCAATATATTTAGGTATATAATTTAAAAGAAGAAAGGCGGAGATATTCGGAAACGGATATTGCCGCCTTTCTTCTTTTGTCTCGAAAGTTGTTTGATAATGTCTGTCGCCATGAAAAATGCGGTGAAATGGACTATTTTAGACAAAATTGGAGGTGAAATAGTGAATTTAGAACATCGTTTTTCGGGCTTGTGCCTATTTTTGTTGCCGAAAGTGCTACCTGTTTAAATGAGTTGGTGAGAACTTTCGAATCTTGATTTTATTGGGATTTATTTTTGTTAGCTAATAAATTAGTATCTTTAATTATTAAATGTAGTATTATGAAAAAAAAGAAGCTTATGAAAAAACAAAGCTGCTTTGTTGTTCTTCTGATGCTCCTCCTTTTATTTCCTTTAGGAGCGTTTGCGCAGCAACAAATGATTAAAGGACAAGTGGTGGATGATAAAGGCGAAACAGTTATCGGTGCCACGGTCATGTTGAAAGGAACGCAAGAAGGTGCTATAACCGACATTGACGGGAATTTCTCTATAAAAGGAAAAGTTGGAAACACATTGACTATCTCTTATGTCGGTTTTTCTCCGCTCGAAGTAAAGGTGACAAAACTGGAAGGTAACCGTTTTGTGCTGAAAGAAGATTCAAAAGTACTTGATGAAGTCGTTGTAGTAGGTATGGATAAGCAAAAGCGTAATACCATTACGGCTGCTGTAGCTACTGTCAATGAGAAAGCTATTGTTAACCGTCCTGTAACCGATTTGACCAGTGCGCTGCAAGGTAATGTGGCAGGTTTGAATTTCGCTTCTGATGCTACGGCGAGTGGTGTCGGTGGTGAAACGGGAGCAGAGATTAAATTTAATATTCGTGGTATCGGTTCTATTAATGGTGGTGAACCTTATGTACTGGTGGACGGTGTAGAACAGAGTATGCAGAATGTGAATCCTGCCGATATTGCCAGTATCAGTGTACTGAAAGATGCTTCTGCGTCTGCTGTTTACGGTGCTCGTGCAGCTTATGGTGTGGTATTGGTGACAACAAAAAGCGGTAAGAAGGAAAAGACACGTATTACTTATCGTGGAACAGTAGGGTTCAGTTCTCCTATTAATATGCCTGAAATGATGAACTCCCTGGAGTTTGCTCATTATGTAAATGAACGTAATGATAACATGGGGGTGAAGCGACTTTTTTCCGATCAGCTGATCGAGAAGATGAAAGGTTTTATGGCTAATCCTTATTCTGCAGAATTTCCGGGTGTAGAACCTAATCAGCAGGGAACAGGATGGGCCGGTTCTCAGGATGCGGTATATGCCAATACTGATTGGTTTGATTATTATTTTAAGAAATCTGCTATCCGTCATTCTCATAACCTGAATATAACAGGAGGTTCGGATAAATTCAACTATTACGTTGGTATGGGATATACCTATCAGGAAGGTTTGCTGGATCAGGTAGAGGATAATTTGAGTAAATATAATATAAATACTAAATTTCAGATAACAGCGAATGAATGGTTGAAATTCAATTTCAATAATAATATGACTCTGAACATAATCAAGCGTCCGTTGGCTAATCAGACTATTTTTTATGGTACAGTAGGTAATGCTTTTCCTAATCGTCCGACAGTTCTTCCTGTTGATTCGGAATATAATCTTCCGGATTGGAATGAATTCTTACGTATGAAGCAATCCCGTTACAATCAGAATCGTATTTCGGATGCTATGTCTTTCTCAGCTGTTATTACTCCGTTGGAGGGATGGGATATTGTCGGTGAAATGAAAGTCCGTCTGGATGTGGAGAAGAACAGCTTCGAACGGGGAACTCCTATTTATGAAAACCCCAATAAACAATTGTACACCGTGACTGGGAATACGCAAGGATATCAATATCCGGGAATGCATTGGAAAAACTCTACATGGGGTTCATATACCCGCGGGGATGCCTTCAATTATTATCTTTCCCCGAACGTATCTTCTTCTTATACGCATCAATGGGGAGAACATTTTTTCAAAGCAATGGCAGGATTCCAGATGGAAGTGCAGGAAAACTCTGATGGATATACCTATAAAGATGGAATGTTAAGTGATGATATATTTTCATTTGCCAATGCCAATGGAACTCTTTATGCCGGTGATAATCGTACACATTGGGCTACAATGGGTGCGTATGCCCGTATGAACTGGAATTATCAGAATGTGTATTTCCTTGAGGTTAGTGGGCGCTATGACGGTTCTTCCCGTTTTGCTCCGGGACATCGTTGGGGATTTTTCCCTTCTTTCTCTGCTGGTTATGATATTGCACGTACTGATTACTTCCAAAAATTGGAATTACCATTCTCTCAGTTGAAAGTACGTGTCTCTTATGGTCGCCTGGGCAATCAGAACGGAGCCGGATATTATGACTATATCGGAGTGATGCCACTTGTGGCGGCTGATCCTAATGCCTGGTTGCTTCCGGGTATCAGTTCTACACCTACTCAGGGTACGATAGCCAAGACCCCGAAAATGGTCAGTCCTTATATCACTTGGGAAAAGGTGGATAATGCCAACTTAGGTTTCGATTTGATGTTGCTGGATAATCGTCTTTCTATTACGGCAGATATTTATCAGCGTACCACACGTGATATGATTGGACCGGCAGAGGCTATTCCGTCTATCGGAGGTATTGCAAATGCCGATCGTGCCAAAGTAAACAATGCAACTTTACGAAATCGTGGTTGGGAGCTTTCTGTCAATTGGCATGACCAGTTGAAGTGTGGTTTCAGCTATGGTGTAGGTTTTAATGTATTCAATTACAAAGCTGTTGTTACCAAATATAACAATCCGGAAGGACTCATCTTTAATAACCATACTGGGTTACCATCAAACAAAGGATATTATGAAGGTATGGACATTGGCGAAATCTGGGGATATCGTGCTGACGACTTATTTATGAGCAACCGCGAAATTGATGATTATCTGAGAACGGTGGATCTTAGTTTCTTCAAACCGGATAGCCAGTGGCAACGCGGTGATTTGAAATATCTTGATGTAGATGGCGATGGTAAAGTAGATCCTGGTAAGGGAACATTGAGCGATCATGGCGACCTGCGGGTAATTGGTAATGCAACTCCGAAATATTCTTTCGGTATTAATTTGAATGTGGGTTATAAAGGATTTGAAGTGTCCACCTTGTTTCAGGGGGTTGCCAAAAGAGATTTCCCGCTAGCTGGAAGTACCTACCTTTTCGGAGGAAAGAACTTCTTTAAAGAACACCTTGATTATTTTAGTGCTGATCAACCGAATGGTTATCTGCCTAGACTTACTGAGTTCAATAAACCGGATTTTCAGGCCAACTCTGCTTATAATACTTCCCGATATTTGGTGAATGCCGCTTATATGCGTATGAAGAATCTGATGGTATCTTATACTTTTAATAAGAGAATGCTTCGTAGCATAGGGTTGGAAAATCTAAAAGTATATTTCACGTGTGACAACTTATTTACGATAACAAAGTTGCCCAAGCAGTTTGATCCTGAAACCTTGAATCAGGTGAATACCTGGGCAGGCGGTAGCAATGAATCTGCACCGGGACTGACTTCTCCGGCTAAAGAAAATGGTAACGGTAAAGTGTATCCGATGAACCGGAACTTTGTATTTGGACTTGATTTTACATTTTAATTAGAGAGGAAAAGACATGAAAAAGAAATATATATTATTGACAGCCTTCATAGGGGTAATGTTGTCTGCTTGTTCGGACTTCCTGGACAGAAAACCCTTGACGGAACCTAATAATGAAGAATACTTATGTAGCCGTGCTCAGGTGGAAAATTACATTAACGGCTTGTATATGGCGCTTCCTGCTCCTTCTCAATATGGTATGGGAGTGAGAGGTGAAGAAAAGAACAGTGACAATATTCTTGCAGAAAAATATGACCTGCGTCTGAATGGAGAATACAATGCTTTCAGTGGTTCGTCTGAATGGCAGAAGGGATATCAGAATTTGCGTAATGTAAATTACTTCTTTTATTATTATTGTGTTCCGGAGAACGAGGAAACAGAAGATGTTCTTTCTTTGAAAGGGGAAGCATATTTCCTGCGTGCGTACTGGCATTTCTACTTGTTGACTCGTTTCGGGGATATCCCTTTAATGGACCGGTTGTGGGATGAGAATGCAACAGTAGCCGGTTTGCAGATTCCTCCTGCATCACGTTCGGATGTGGCGAAATTTATATTGGAAGATTTGAAGACAGCTTCAGAAGGAATGCTTCAGTCGCGAAGTAAATATAGTGGTTTGCGTATCAGCAAAGAAGCGGCTATGATATTGGCAATGCGGGTAGCTTTGTATGAAGGGTCTTGGGAAAAGTATCATAAAGGGACGGAATTTTCTGAAACTGATAACTCAGACTACTTCTTTAAGGAAGTAATGAAATGGGGAGACGAACTTTTCAAAGCAGGGTTGAGCCTGAATACGGATGCTACGGATAATGAAGCTGTAAACCCTGGTGATGCTTTTGCTCACTTGTTCAATAAGGATGACCTTTCTAAGATTACGGAAGCTGTATTCTGGAAGAAATATGCCGGTGATGGTGTGTTTCACGGTTTAGGTGGATTGCTTGGTGGCGGAGTTGTGGATAACGATGGCCCGGCAGGTGTATCAAAATCGCTGGTTGATAATTATCTGAATGCGGATGGTACGTTTATCAATCCGAATGATGAGAAATATAAGGACTTTAACGCGACTTTTGAAAAACGTGATCCTCGTTTGCTTCAGTCGGTGATGAATACGGGAGCGAAGTTCCGTTCTACAGTGAAAGGTTCTAAACCGATGAATGTGAGAGCTTATGATAATACAGGAACAGATGAGGAAATAAAAGAGAAGAATAAGGATATTTCTTCTCCTAATCTGAATGGAGACGGTAACGGTAAGAATATTACCGGATTTCATATTCGCTTGGGTATTGACACTACGTTTGTAGAAGGAGGCAGCCATATGGCAATTATATTATTTCGCTATTCGGAGGCGCTGCTGGCTTATGCGGAAGCTGCGGAAGAGTTGAATCTTTGTAACGATGATGTATTGAATAAGACATTAAAACCTTTGCGTGAACGTGCAGGTGTTACCTATATACGTCCTTCTCAGATTGACCCTAACTTTACTTCTTTTGGTTATTCTCTGACTCCTGTCATGCAGGAAATCCGTAGGGAAAGACGTGCCGAACTGGCTTTCCAGGGCTTCCGTCAGGATGACCTGATGCGATGGGCCGGTCATAAGCTGATAAAAGGTCAACGAGGCTTGGGAGCTTATCTGGGAGCTGATGGAGTTCTTTATAAGAGTTTTTCACCCAAAGCACAAGAGTCGTTAGGACTGGTTTCTACCAACGATAGTGGTTGGATGGATCCATTGAAAGATTATTTGCCGCAAGGATATCAATTCCAGCCGGAACGTGATTATTTATTGCCTATACCGCCGGATGAACTTGAACTGAATAAGCAGTTGAAACAAAACCCGGGATGGACAAAAACGAAATAATAATAGTAGGACATATTAAAGTATAAAACAATGAAGATAAGAAATATACTATACGCATGTTTACCTTTGGGAATATGGGCTATAACTCTGACCGGGTGTAAAGACGACGATCAGGTAGCTCCGCTTCCCAAACCAGTTCCATTGACGCTGGCATTGGAGAGTAACACACTGGTAATGGGCGAAACACTGACTATGACTTTCAGTGTAAAAGACGAACAGGGAGCAGGAATAGCTACCAATGAAGAGTTTGATATTTATCTGACGGCAACTGATGGTTCCACGGATGTTTCAAAGACTTTATTCAATAACTTTCCGGAAATGGTAACTTTTCCGGAAGGAGAGAAAACATTGGAAGTCTCTGTCCCGGTAAAATCTTCAGGTATTACGGAATCTGTCTTAATGAAGCTCACAGCTTTTGCCCGTGGGTATAAGATGGATGGATCTGAACAGGCTATTAAGGTTTCTGATTATTATCGCACAGCGGTTTCTATTAAGGGTAACTCGGACTTGGTGGTGAAAGAGGGGGATACATTTATTCTGCAAATGAAAGTAGATGTACCTGCTAAAGAAGATATAGTAGTTACTATTACTCCGGGAGCAGGTGAGGCCGACCTTTACGAAAATCTTCCGTCCACTCTGACTATTCCTGCTGGAGAACTCTCAGTAGATAGTGATCCGGTAACGATGCTGACAGATGGTTATCCTTTTGGAGATACCAAACTGACTTTAACATTTGCAACCGATTCCGAGCATCATCCTTTGTTGGCAGAGAAGATGGAGATAACTAAACAGGATATTGATACTCCTCTTGGCTCGGAGTTGGAAGATGAACGTTATGTGTATGCTTCGCCTGATGAACCATTCTATTCGGAGAAGAATGCAAATGCCTTTAAAACATGGTGGGGAGATAAAAAAGCGCTGGCTATGAAGGCAGGAACCCCTCATCCCAATGAAGCGCTGGCTGCTGAAGGATGGAAGTTTGTGAATTCAATGGAATTCCATGCAATCAATGGTCAATGCCGTACGGCTAAAAATGCTAACGGAGTATGTCCTGTACTAGGATTTGGGGCTCAGAATACAGCGATGGTACAGAAATATATGGCCGTCAATAACGATCGGTATACAGATGTAACAGATGAAGGTTATTTGAAAATGTGGGCAGTGAAAGAGAAAATAAATGCTACAGGAGGAGGTGCCGGACAAAAAGATTATGGATTCTCTGCTTGTTTCTCCGGTAAATTTAATATGAATCAAGGATATGCTCCGCAACATACCTGGATAGGAGTGGGAACCCGAATTGAGACTCGCGCCCGTATCCGTGGTAATAAGAATGGTTTTAATGCCGCTATCTGGCTGCAAGGAAATACGCAAAGTCAGGTATCGGATCCTTATAGTACGTGGCCGCGATATGGTGAGATTGATGTGATGGAAAATCCGGTGGGAAATATAACAGGACAGAATAATGCTCATCAAACAGTACATATGGGTGATCAGGCAACAGGTACTTATAAAAATCCGACGACTCAGAATGCTATCAGCAAGATGGATCAATGGAATATTTATTGGGTGGAAATTGTTGATGATCATACAATCAAAATGGGTATTAACGGTAAAACAACCAAAGTAATCACATCTGCGGATTTGGGCAGTGCTTCCGGTGAATGGCCGTTCAACCTGGAAAAGAATCCTTTAGGCTTCCATTATCTGCTGACGTTAGGTGCTCCAAGTGCGTGGGGATTGGGATATAACGATATTCCTCCGATAGGCTGGGATTCGGGATTTGCTTCTATCAGTTACGAGGCTAGCAAAACGAGTCAGGAATCACCTCGTATGGAAATCGATTGGATCAGATTTTATTCAAACGATAATTATAGTAAGCCTGCCGGCATTAACTTGCACAACCCTAATGCACATACCTACTATTAAAAACATATTGAACCGTTTTCAATAGTATGAAATAAGTCCAATGCCGGAAGGCCATCGTACAACAGCGATTTGCTTCCGGCATTTACTGCCAATTCGGGCGGAAATAAAGAATATTGTAAATACATTAGCTATTTGTGTACATTGATTTTACATATCTTCCTTATCTTTGCCATGTAATCTAAATAAATTAATCATTATGGAAAACCTGCAATCAAACTTGTTTTATTCTTTGGCAGGAGTAGCCGCCGTTGCCTCTCTTGCATCTTGCACAAACAAGCAGAAATCGACAGAACAAAAGCCGCTGAACATCGTCTACATCATGACAGACGACCATACAGCCCAGATGATGAGCTGCTATGACACCCGCTACATGGAAACTCCGAATCTCGACCGCATTGCGGCGGATGGCGTACGTTTTACTCAAAGCTTCGTTGCCAATTCATTAAGCGGCCCCAGCCGTGCCTGTATGATTACAGGCAAACATAGCTGCGCCAATAAATTCTACGACAATACCACTTGCGTATTCGACAGTTCTCAACAGACTTTCCCGAAGCTGCTGCAAAAGGTGGGTTATCAGACTGCGCTGGTCGGTAAATGGCATCTGGAAAGCTTGCCGACCGGATTTGATTACTGGCAAATCGTTCCCGGACAGGGAGATTACTATAATCCCGATTTCATTACGCAAGAGAATAAAAGAATCCGGAAACATGGATATATCACGAATCTGATTACCGATGACGCTATCGACTGGATGGAAAACAAGCGTGATCCGGAGAAACCGTTCTGCCTGCTGATTCATCACAAGGCGATTCACCGTAACTGGATGGCGGATACCTGTAATCTTGCTCTCTACGAGGACAAAACATTCCCGCTGCCGGATAATTTCTTCGACGATTATGAAGGTCGCCCTGCTGCGGCTGCACAGGAAATGAGCATCGTAAAAGACATGGACATGATTTATGACCTGAAGATGCTCCGACCGAATGAGAAATCACGCCTGAAATCACTTTATGAAAGATTCCTCGGACGCATGGACGAAGGACAGCGTGCCGCATGGGACAAGTTCTATACTCCGATTATCGATGATTTCTACAAACAGAATCTGACAGGAAAAGAATTGGCCAACTGGAAGTTCCAGCGTTATATGCGCGACTATATGAAGACTGTGAAGTCTCTTGATGATAATGTAGGGCGTGTGCTCGACTATCTGAAGGAAAAAGGCTTGCTGGACAATACACTGGTAGTCTATACTTCCGATCAGGGCTTCTACATGGGCGAACACGGCTGGTTCGACAAACGTTTCATGTACGAAGAATCTATGCGCACACCACTCATCATGCGTCTGCCGAAAGGTTTCGACCGCAGGGGAGATATCACCGAGATGGTACAGAACATCGACTATGCACCTACTTTCCTCGAACTGGCAGGAGCGGAGGTACCCGCAGATATCCACGGAGTATCACTGCTGCCACTCTTGAAGGGGGAACATCCGAAGGACTGGAGAAAGTCTCTGTATTACCACTTCTACGAATATCCAGCCGAACACATGGTGAAACGTCACTATGGCGTACGTACGGAACGCTATAAACTGATTCATTTCTATAATGATATCAACTGGTGGGAACTGTATGATATGCAGGCAGACCCGTCGGAAATGCACAACCTCTACGGTGAGGCTGAATATGAACCGGTAGTGAAGGAGCTGAAAGATGAATTGCTGAAATTACAAGAACAATATAATGATCCCGTCCGCTTTTCTCCGGAAAGGGACAAAGAATAATCCCCCTGACAATAACAATGACAAAAACGATTTTAATCTTACTGATAGGCTTTCTGTTTCCGGTAGTAGTCGGATGTAGCAATACTAACTTAACACATGACATACCCTTGGTTCCACGCCCGGCACAAATGGTGCCGGGCAGCGGAAACTACCTTTTCTCCGGTAAAACAGTATTTGCCGTAGAGAACGAGGAGCAGGCGGAAGTGGCACGGGGCTTTATTGCTTTGTTTACCCGTGCGGCAGGCTTTACTCCGAAGTTGACGGTAGGCGATGTGGAAAAGGGAAATGTACGTTTCCAGACGGATGCTACCTTGAAGAGTGAAGCATATACGCTGCAAGTGTCTCCGAAAGAAATCATCATTGAGGCATCGGATGCCAAAGGATTCTTTTATGCTTTGCAGACCATTCGCCAGTTGCTTCCGGCATCCATCGAAAAAGAGAAAGTGTCGGATAAAAAAGTAAAATGGAGTATTCCGGCAGTGAGTATTCAGGATGAACCGCGGTTCGGTTACCGTGCGTTATTGCTGGATGCGGCACGCTTTTTTATTCCTAAAGAGAATGTATTGCGCATCATCGACTGTATGGCGATGCTTAAAATAAACACGCTTCACTTTCATCTGACAGATGACAACGGCTGGCGTGTGGAAATCAAGAAATATCCCCGATTGACGGAAGTAGGTGCATGGAGAGTAGATCGTACGGACTTGCCTTTCCCTGCCCGGCGGAATCCGGAACCCGGGGAACCTACTCCGGTAGGAGGCTTCTACACACAGGAAGAAATAAAAGAAATGGTGGCTTATGCAGCCGAACGCCAGATAGAGGTGGTGCCGGAAATTGATATGCCGGCACACAGTAACTCGGCATTGGCTGCTTTCCCCGAACTTGCCTGTCCGGTAGTGAAGAATTATATTGGAGTATTGCCGGGTTTGGGAGGTGATAATTCCGGTATTATTTATTGTGCCGGAAACGACAGCGTTTATACTTTCCTTCAGGATGTGATGGATGAGATTCTCGAATTGTTCCCTTCCCGATATATCCATATAGGCGGCGATGAAGCCCGTAAGACTTATTGGGAGAAATGCCCGCTATGTCAGGCACGGATGAAAAAGGAGAAACTTGCCAATGAAGAAGACTTGCAAGGTTATTTCATGAATCGGATGAGCGAATATGTACGTAGCAAAGGGCGTGAGGTGATTGGCTGGGATGAACTGACGAATAGTAGCTTTTTGCCGGACGATGCCATTATTTTAGGTTGGCAGGGATACGGACAGGCTGCATTGAAGGCTGCCGAGAAGGGACATCGCTTCATCATGACTCCCGCACGCATCATGTACCTGATTCGTTATCAGGGGCCGCAATGGTTTGAGCCGTTGACGTATTTCGGCAATAATACGCTGAAAGATGTGTATGACTATGAGCCGGTTCAGAAAGACTGGAAACCGGAATATGCGGATTTGCTGATGGGCGTACAGGCTTGTATGTGGACAGAGTTCTGTAATAAGCCGGAGGATGTGGATTACCTGGTATTCCCACGCCTGGCGGCATTGGCGGAAGTGGCATGGACACAACCGGAAAAGAAAGACTGGGCTTCGTTCCTGAAAGGAATGGATTCATTTAATGAACATCTCGCAGCCAAAGGGATAGTGTATGCCCGTTCGATGTACAATATACAGCATACCGTGAGACCGGAAGACGGAGCACTGAAAGTAAAACTGGAGTGTATCCGTCCGGACGTGGAAATCCGCTATACAATGGATGGAAGTAAGCCGACAGCTGCTTCACAACTCTATGAACAACCATTGCTGGTAAAGGAAGCTCAAACGATCAATGCCGCCACCTTTGCCGATGGGCAGCAGATGGGGAAAACACTGACGCTTCCGGTACACTGGAACAAGGCTACGGCAAAACCGTTGCTGGGTAATAAAGTGAATGAAGCCGTTCTGAACAACGGAATCAGGGGAAGTCTGAAGCAAACGGACTTTGAATGGTGTAATTGGGGAAGTAGCGACCGTATTTCCTTCACCGTCGATCTGCTGCAAAAGGAGAAGATGAATACGCTGACAATCGGTTGTATCACTAACTATGGAATGGGAGTGCATAAACCGAAATCAATCCGAGTAGCCGTGTCGGACGATAATGCGACTTATCGGGATATCAACGAACTGGAATATACTCCCGAAGAGATATTCCGTGAAGGAACTTTCATCGAAGACCTTTCGATAGATATGAGAGGAACCGTTGCCCGTTATGTGCGGGTGACAACGGAAGGAGCGGGAGAATGCCCGGCAGACCATGTCCGTCCCGGACAAGAATCAAGAGTCTGTTTCGATGAACTGATCATTGAATAACCAGTCACTAAATAACCAATATAATAATGATGAAATTAAAGAAACGAACTTTTTTAATCTTGATGGCAGCACTGACTGCTACCTTCGCTTCGGCTCAGAAACAGCCTTTGCCGGAGTGGCAGAGCCAGTATGCGGTAGGACTGAATAAACTCGCTCCTCATACCTACGTATGGCCTTACGCCGACGCTTCCGATATTGAAAAGCCGGGAGGATATGAACAGTCTCCTTATTATATGAGTCTGAACGGAAAGTGGAAATTTAACTGGGTGAAGAACCCGGATAACCGTCCGAAAGACTTCTACCAGCCCTCTTATTATACCGGAGGATGGGCGGATATTAATGTTCCCGGCAACTGGGAACGGCAGGGATACGGAACGGCTATCTATGTCAACGAAACTTATGAGTTTGACGACAAGATGTTCAACTTCAAGAAGAATCCGCCGTTGGTTCCATCTGCCGAGAACGAAGTAGGTTCCTATCGCCGCACGTTCAAGGTGCCTGCCGACTGGAAAGGACGTCGGGTAGTGCTTTGCTGCGAGGGAGTGATCTCTTTCTATTATGTATGGGTGAACGGAAAGCTGCTCGGCTATAATCAGGGATCGAAGACGGCTGCCGAATGGGACATTACCGATGTGCTGAGTGAAGGAGAGAATGTGGTGGCTCTGGAAGTATATCGCTGGAGTTCGGGTGCCTACCTGGAATGTCAGGATATGTGGCGTCTGAGCGGCATCGAACGGGATGTTTATCTGTACAGCACTCCCAAACAGTATATTGCTGACTATAAAGTAAGCGCCTCTCTTGATAAAGAGAAATACAAAGAAGGTATCTTTAATCTGGAAGTGACGGTGGAAGGCCCTTCTGCTACTGCCAGCTCCATCGCTTATACACTGAAGGATGCTTCCGGAAAGGCAGTATTGCAGGATGCCATCAACATCAAGTCCCGTGGACTGAGTAACTTTATCGCTTTCGATGAAAAGAAGATTGCGGAAGTAAAAGCATGGAATGCGGAGCATCCTAACCTTTATACCTTAGTGCTCGAACTAAAAGACGCGCAAGGAAAAGTAACTGAACTGACCGGTTGTGAAGTCGGTTTCCGTACTTCGGAAATCAAGGACGGACGCTTCTGTGTCAACGGTGTTCCGGTGCTGGTGAAAGGGGCGAACCGTCACGAACATTCGCAACTGGGACGTACCGTAAGCAAAGAACTGATGGAACAGGATATCCGCCTGATGAAACAGCATAATATCAACATGGTGCGTAACTCACATTATCCGACTCATCCGTACTGGTATCAGCTTTGCGACCGCTACGGACTGTATATGATCGATGAGGCGAATATCGAATCGCATGGTATGGGATACGGGCCTGCCTCCCTTGCCAAAGACAGTACTTGGCTGACCGCTCACATGGACCGTACACACCGTATGTATGAGCGTTCCAAGAATCATCCGGCTATCGTGATCTGGTCACTGGGCAATGAAGCCGGCAACGGTATCAACTTCGAACGTACTTACGACTGGTTGAAATCGGTAGAGAAAGGCCGTCCCGTGCAATATGAACGTGCCGAACAGAATTACAACACGGACATCTACTGCCGTATGTACCGCAGTGTGGACGAAATTAAGGCATACGTGGGTAAGAAGGATATTTACCGTCCTTTCATCCTCTGCGAATACCTGCACGCAATGGGTAATAGTTGCGGTGGAATGAAAGAATACTGGGACGTCTTTGAAAATGAGCCGATGGCACAAGGTGGCTGCATCTGGGACTGGGTGGATCAGAACTTCCGTGAAATAGACAAAGACGGAAAATGGTACTGGACTTACGGAGGCGATTACGGACCGGAAGGAATCCCCAGCTTCGGTAATTTCTGTGGCAACGGTCTGGTGAACGCTGTTCGTGAACCGCATCCGCATCTGCTCGAAGTGAAGAAAATATATCAGAACATCAAAGCGACTTTGTCAGACCGGAAGAATCTGAAAGTCAGCATAAAGAACTGGTACGACTTTTCTAATCTGAATGAATATATCCTGCGTTGGAATGTGAAAGGGGAGGATGGAACCGTACTTGCCGAAGGCACGAAGGAAGTAGACTGCGAGCCGCACGCTACGGTAGATGTCACTTTGGGTACCGTCAAACTTCCGAATACCGTTCGGGAAGCCTATCTGAACCTAAGCTGGAGCCGCAAAGAGGCCGCTCCGCTAGTGGATACCGACTGGGAAGTGGCATACGACCAGTTTGTACTTGCCGGTAATAAGAATACGACGGCTTACCGTCCGCAGACGGCGGGAGAAACTGCTTTCGTTGTGGATAAAAACACCGGAGCACTCTCTTCCCTGACTTTGAATGGAAAGGAATTGCTGGCTGCACCAATCACTTTGAGTCTGTTCCGTCCGGCTACGGATAATGACAACCGGGATAGGAACGGAGCCCGTCTGTGGCGCAAGGCTGGTTTGAATAACCTGACACAGAAAGTGGTATCACTGAAAGAAGAAAAGACATCGGCAACGGTCCGTGCTGAGATACTCAATGGAAAAGGACAGAAAGTAGGAATCGCGGATTTTGTTTATGCACTCGACAAGAACGGGGCATTGAAGGTTCGCACCACCTTCCAGCCGGATACGGCGATTGTGAAGTCAATGGCTCGTTTGGGGCTGACCTTCCGCATGGCAGATGCTTATAATCAGGTTTCTTATCTGGGACGTGGCGACCATGAAACGTATATCGACCGCAACCAGTCCGGTAGGATAGGACTGTATGATACGACGGTAGAACGGATGTTCCACTATTACGCTACCCCGCAATCTACAGCTAACCGGACAGATGTACGCTGGGCGAAACTGACAGATCAGGCAGGCGAAGGTATCTTTATGGAATCGAATCGTCCTTTCCAGTTTAGTATCATTCCTTTCTCGGATGTATTATTAGAGAAGGCGCACCACATTAATGAACTGGAGCGTGACGGAATGATGATCATACATCTGGATGCCGAACAGGCAGGAGTAGGTACGGCTACCTGCGGACCGGGTGTATTGCCGCAATATCTGGTACCGGTGAAAAAGCAGAGTTTTGAATTTACGCTTTATCCGGTAAAATAACCTGGTACTGATTGCATTTGAATAGAAATATTGCATTGAGATAGAATATAGAGGGGCGAATGGCATGGATTTAGCGAAGTTTAATGAAAAGTGCTTCGGGAAAGCCATGAAATCCGCTCCTTTATATTTATCTTTGTCTCATTAGCATTAAATCAATATTTATTATGATGAACAAACTACTAACTTCTCTCTTTTTATCATCTTTGATAACGTTGGGCGGATGTGGACTGACGAAAGAAAGCTACTATGTGAAGCATGTTGAATTTCCACAGGATGCAACCCTCGAACAAAAAATCGATATGGCAGCAAGGCTGGTTCCTACTCCCCAACAGGCTGCGTGGCAACAAATGGAGCTGACTGCTTTCCTGCATTTCGGCATCAACACGTTCACCGGACGCGAATGGGGCGATGGCCAGGAAGACCCTGCCATCTTTAACCCTACGGAGCTGGATGCGGAACAATGGGTGCGCAGCCTGAAAGATGCCGGATTCAAGATGGTACTTCTCACGGCAAAGCATCATGACGGCTTTTGTCTGTGGCCTACGGCTACCACGAAACATTCGGTAGCTTCTTCCCCTTGGAAAAACGGTCAGGGTGATGTAGTGAAAGAACTGCGTAACGCCTGCGATAAATATGATATGAAATTCGGAGTATACCTTTCTCCGTGGGACCGGAATGCGGAATGCTACGGAGATTCTCCTAAATACAACGAGTTCTTCATTCGGCAATTAACGGAATTACTTACTAATTACGGCGAAGTGCACGAAGTGTGGTTCGACGGTGCAAACGGAGAAGGACCGAACGGAAAGAAACAAATCTATGACTGGGATGCGTTCTACAAGACTATCCAACAATTGCAGCCGAAAGCGGTGATGGCAATTATGGGCGATGATGTCCGTTGGGTAGGTAATGAAAAGGGATTGGGACGCGAAACGGAGTGGAGCGCAACGGTACTGACTCCGGGCATTTATGCCCGTTCCGGAGAAAACAACAAACGGCTGGGCGTCTTTAGCAAAGCGGAAGACTTGGGAAGCCGTGCAATGCTGGAAAAGGCAACGGAGTTATTTTGGTATCCTTCCGAAGTAGACGTGTCTATCCGTCCGGGATGGTTCTATCATGCGGAAGAAGACAGCAAAGTGAAATCCTTGAAGCATCTGGCTGATATCTATTTCCAGTCGGTAGGCTATAACTCGGTGCTCTTGCTGAATATTCCTCCCGACCGCAGAGGATTGATTCATGAAGCGGATGTACAGCGGTTGAACGAATTTGCTGCTTATCGGGAGAAGATATTTACGAACAACCGGGTAGAGAAAGGAAGAAAAGACTGGGAGGCCGTTTCCGGCAGTGAAACAGTTTATTCCTTGAAACCGGAGTCGGAAATCAACGTTGTGATGTTGCAGGAAGATATCACGAAGGGGCAACGGGTAGAGTCTTTTACCGTAGAGGCATTGACGGAACAAGGCTGGCAGGAAGTGGCGAAAGGAACGACTGTGGGCTATAAGCGTATGGTACGTTTTCCGGCAGTAAAGGCTACTCAGCTTCGGGTGAAGATCAACGAATGTCGTCTGACGGCTCACATCAGTCAGGTGGCAGCCTACTATGCAGACCCTTTGGAAGAAGAGAACCGGACGGAAAACTGGAACAATCTGCCTCGTACTTCATGGAAACAGGTGGCTGCTTCTCCGTTGACCATTGATTTGGGCAAAGAAGTCGAACTCTCCGCATTTACTTATGCGCCTCTGAAAGCGGAAGCGAAACCGACGATGGCTTTCCGTTACAAATTCTACGTGAGCGCAGATGGCAAGAACTGGAAGGAAGTGCCTGCCAACGGCGAGTTCAGCAATATCATGCATAATCCGTTGCCGCAGACTGTCACTTTCGGTCAGAAGGAAAAGGCACGCTTTATCAAGCTGGAAGCTACCACCCCTACAGCCACAACGGCGCAAGTAGAAATGAATGAAATCGGAGTGACCGTAGCTCCTTGACGAAACGTTGAATTTTAACTTGACAAGTACATCACTTTGAGAAAAGATACTTATTCATTCTAACCTAATAATTATCAAAAGACAAAATGAGAAAAGAATTTTATGGTATATTACCTTTAGCTTTAACTTCCTGTCTGGCTTCTCAGGCCACTGCTCAGGAGAAACAGACCCTGCGTCCGAATGTTGTTTTTATCTATGCAGACGATATCGGTTACGGCGATTTGAGTTGTAACGGAGCCAAGACTATCCACACTCCCAATGTGGAACGTCTTGCCAAAATGGGAGTACGTTTTACCAATGCGCACAGTGCGGCTGCCACCAGTACGCCTTCCCGCTATGCGATGCTGACCGGCGAATATGCATGGCGCAAAGCCGGAACAGGTATTGCTGCCGGAGAC
Source organism: Bacteroides thetaiotaomicron (assembly GCA_019412825.1). Classification (GTDB taxonomy): domain Bacteria; phylum Bacteroidota; class Bacteroidia; order Bacteroidales; family Bacteroidaceae; genus Bacteroides; species Bacteroides thetaiotaomicron_A. Next base: position 44,488 of record DXOL01000031.1, read on the forward strand.
GCAGCGGCTATCATCCGTCCGGAACGCTATACGATGGCGAACCTGTTCAAGGATGCCGGATACAACACCGGAGTCGTAGGCAAATGGCATCTGGGACTGGGAGACAAGGGCGGAGAACAAGACTGGAACAAGCCTTTGCAGCCGGGAACGAATGATATCGGCTTCGAATATTCCTTTATCATGGCAGCTACGGGCGACCGTGTGCCTTGTGTATTTGTAGAGAATGATCAGGTGATCAACCTTGATCCGAATGATCCGATTCAGGTAAGTTACAAAGCGAACTTCCCGGGAGAACCTACTGGGAAGGACAATCCGGAGTTGCTGAAGATGCATCCTTCTCACGGACATGATCAGAGTATCGTGAACGGTATTTCCCGTATCGGATATATGAAGGGCGGAAAGTCGGCTCTCTGGCAGGATGAGAAAATCGCAGAGACGCTGACAGGAAAAGCTGTTTCCTTTATTGAAGGACACAAGTCTGCTCCTTTCTTCCTGTATTTTGCCACGCAGGATGCGCATGTTCCCCGTGTTCCGTCTCCACAGTTCGCAGGAAAGAGCGGTATGGGACCTCGCGGCGATTGTCTGCTCGAATTTGACTGGTCGGTAGGCGAGATTCTGAATGCACTCGAACGACTGGGATTGGACAAGAATACACTGGTGATTCTTTCCAGTGATAACGGTCCGGTGGTGGACGACGGATATAAGGATCAGGCAGTGGAATTGCTGGGCGATCATACTCCGGGCGGCATTTATCGCGGAGGAAAGTACAGTTCGTTCGAAGCGGGCACACGTATTCCTTGTATCTGGAGCTGGCAGGGCGTGATTCGTCCGGGAACTGTTTCGGATGCGTTGCTCTGTCAGATAGACTGGTTTGCAACCTTTGCCGAAATGCTGAATGTACGCTTGCCGGAAGGTGCGGCACCGGATAGTGAACCGATGCTGAAAGCGTGGACAGGCAAGCAAAAGAAGGGACGCGAATGGCTGGTACTTCAGAATGCGCAGAATAACCTGTCGGTGACAGACGGAAAATGGAAATATCTCCGTCCGGGAAATGGACCGGCATATCTGAAAGCAGTGAATATCGAGTTGGGAAACAGTAAGGAACCGCAGCTTTACGATCTGAAGAAAGATCCGAAAGAAAAGAATAATGTGGCGGGTCAGAATCCGGAACTGGTAAAGAAGATGGCAGCACAGTTGGAGAAAATTGTAGATGGACGCTACGGTCTGCCACTATAAAAGAAATGCTTAGAGAGTAGCAGTGGGACTGGCGGTCTTGATTTCTAGTAAATCGGACGCCAGTCTTTTTTTTAAACCAAACGAGGGTTTTTACTGTTATCTTTCTATATAAATGATATATAAAGAAAGAGCTTATGTTAGTAGTCGATTTAGGAAAATGGATGAACAAAATCCTGATAGATTGGGGGATAGATGCGAAGGTTGCCGATCGTTTTGATGAAACAATTATTGCCATACTGATGATAGCGATTGCTGTCGGGCTGGATTATCTCTGCCAGGCGATTCTGGTGGGAGGGATGAGGCAGTACACCCGCAGGAAACCGCATCTTTGGAATACATTGCTAATGAAACGCAAAGTGTTTCATAATCTGATTCATACGATTCCCGCCATCCTTGTCTATGCCCTGTTGCCGATGGCTTTCATGCGTGGCAAGGAACTGCTGGTTATTTCACAGAAGGCTTGTGCCATTTATATCATCTTCTCTCTGTTGCTGGCTATCAATGGGATTCTGTTGATGATCATGGATATCTATGATGGAAAGGAGACGATGAAGAACCGGCCGATGAAAGGGTTTATTCAAGTGCTTCAGGTACTCCTGTTTTTCATCGGGGGGATTGTGATTATCGCTATTATCGTAAATAAATCGCCTGCCAGCCTGTTTGCGGGACTGGGTGCTTCGGCAGCTATCCTGATGCTGGTATTCAAGGATTCCATTTTGGGATTCGTGGCAGGTATTCAGCTTTCTGCCAATGATATGGTGCGTCCGGGAGACTGGATCACGCTTCCTTCCGGCGATGCGAATGGTACGGTGCAGGAGATCACGCTCAACACAGTCAAGATTCAGAACTTTGATAATACAATTTCTACGGTTCCGCCTTATACGCTGGTCAGCAATCCTTTTCAGAACTGGCGCGGCATGAAGGATTCCGGTGGGCGACGGGTGATGAAGAATATTACGCTGGACTTGACTACACTCCAGTTCTGTACGCCGGAGATGCTCGACCGTTATCGGAAAGAGGTTCCACTGATGGCGGATTATCAGCCGGAGGAAGGGGTGGTGCCTACCAATTCACAGGTTTATCGGGTATATATCGAGCGGTATCTTTGCAGTCTGCCGGTGGTGAATCAGGATTTGGATTTGATTATCAGTCAGAAAGAGGCTACCATGTACGGGGTACCTATTCAGGTTTATTTCTTTTCCCGCAATAAGGTGTGGAAAGAGTACGAACGGATTCAGTCGGATATCTTCGATCATTTGCTGGCGATGGTGCCGAAGTTTGACTTGAAGGTATATCAGTATTCGGACTAACTCCCTAGGGGACATCTTTGCCAACGGCTTGGCACAACTGTGCCAAGCTGGTGGCATAGTTGTGCCAAGCCGTTGGCACAAGTCTTTCGCAGGGATGTTACGGATGATGATCCGGTATGTCCCGTCAGTTGGCAAGTGAGATCGTTAAAAGTCCGGTCCGTTTTTTGCTTCTTTCATCAATCGTTCGAAGCGTTTTACGATATCGGGATGTTGCGCAGCTACGTCGTGTTCTTCTCTGATGTCCGTTTCCAGATTATAAAGCTGCATTTGTGTATTGCCTTTCCGGATGTCCGTGATGATTCCTTTCCATTTTCCCATGCGGATTGCTTTGTTTCCAATCCTTGGGTCAGGATATTCCCAATATAAATAGGTGTGTTCTTTTTGTTTCCCTTTTTTGCCGAGTAATGTGGGCAGAAAGCTGATTCCGTCTGTGGGCGGACAGGCGATGCCTGCCAGTTCTGCCAGCGTAGGCATTACGTCCTGAAAAGCGCAGATGTGGTCACTTTGCGTACCGGGTTTTATTTTGCCGGGCCATGTGATAATGGCGGGGACACGGATACCTCCTTCATGCAAGAAACATTTGCCCCATCCGTATGCTGAATTGAAAAGTCCCCCGCTGTTGAACCAGGGAGAATCGCTGCCTCCGTTGAACGTAGGTCCATTATCCGAAGTGAATACAATCAAGGTATTCTCATACAAATGTTCCGCTTTCAACTTTTCGATCAGCTGGCCGATCTGCTCGTCGAAATAACTGATCATTGCTGCATAGGTAGCATGCGGATACCGGCAGGGCAGATATCCCGCTTGTCCGGTATAGGGTTTTTCATCTCCGAATTTCTCTACATAATGCTGTACCCAACGTTCGGGTGCCTGAAGCGAGACGTGCGGCAGGGGAGTGGTCCACATCAGGAAAAACGGTTTGCGTTTATTGGCATCGACAAATCCCATCAGTTCATCGAATATCAGATCGTTGGCATATTCCTTTTGCGTATATTTGGCGTAGCTGGCAGGATCGTTCGGATCGGCGCCCTTATCCAGAGGACTTCGGTGAGGGTCTGTCACTTTGTTGGACAGGTAGACACGGTCTTCGTTATTATACAGAAAAGGAGGATAGTAGGTGTGCGACTGGCGTTGGCAATTATATCCGTAGAACCGGTCGAACCCCTGTTTGTTGGGAGTTCCTTCGGAACCCGGATACCCCAGTCCCCACTTGCCGAAACATCCGGTGGTATATCCCGCTTGTTGCATCATTCGCCCGATAGTCATCGTGTTCGCCTGTAGGGGGAATTGCCCTTCCAGCTCTTTATGAACGTACACCGAGTCGTAGTTGTTTACTGCTCCGCGTCCGGCTAACTCATTGTTGAAGCGGATTTGCGCATGACCGGAGTGCATACCTGTCATCAGTACGCAGCGTGCCGGAGCCGATACGGGGGAACCGGAGTAATGTTGTGTCAGTTTGATGCCTTCGTTGCATAAACGGTCGATATGGGGTGTTTCTATTTTGTCTTGTCCGAAGCAGCCGATATCTCCATATCCCAGATCGTCCATTAAAATATAGATAACATTGGGAGATGCGGGTTGGGTTTGTCCGTGCAGGTAACCGCTGCATAGGACGGGTATTGCGATCAATAAATTTCTTTTGTTCATGATGTTCTTTCTTTTAATCCCATTTATAATCTTTCGTTACTTCTTCTTTCAGAGCCGGTCCGAATTTGAATCCTGCTTCTTCGAACCATGCTTTGCGGTGAAGGATGTTCCGGTAGAACCGGTCGAAGTCAAGCGCTTCCCCCTCGTGCCACATCTGTTCGGACAGAGCGAGGATGCGGGGGAAAAGGCGTCGGTCTATCATTCGTTCCGTGACTCCGTCATCGGTCCATAATGCGCAGCTCATACCAAGAATCAGTGGATTTTTCTCGCTGATGGCTTTGTCGGAAGGGTTGTTCAGATAGATATCTTTCAAGTCAAATGTACGTGCTTCCGTATATCCTCTCCACGGGGTGACGGGGAAGTTCAGATACGTATAGTAGTTGGAACTGCAAATGACCGGATAATGGTGTTTGATGGCGTTTTTGAGTGCGAGGTCTTTGTGTCCCCGGTAGTTCCACCACTGGATCACGGTGTTGTCCGGCAACGGGTAGCCGTCATGATAGACTACATCGCCCCAGAAAATGGCTTTCCGTCCTTTCGACTTCAGATAGTTTGCCATTTGCGCAGAGAACCATAGCTGGAGGTCATGGCTGTCTTTCAGTCCTTCTATGGTAATCCTTTTCTGGCAGTCCGGACATTGATCCCAGTTGCCTTTCGGGGCTTCGTCTCCGCCCAGATGTATGTAGGGAGAAGGGAAGAGAGCGCATACTTCGTCCAGCACGTTTTTCAGGAAACGGAGAGTCTCGTCTTTTCCGGCACAGAATATGTGCTGGGTAAACCCGCTTTGCGGTACCTCTACCGGCAGTCCGAAACAACCGAGCTCCGGATAGGCGGAGAGAGCAGCTTCGGCATGTCCCGGCATGTCTATTTCGGGGACGATGGTGATATTCCGTTGACGGGCATATTCGATGATATCCCGTATTTCTTCCTGCGTATAAAAGCCCTGCTGTTCCTCTCCTTTGCCTACTGAACTGCCTGTCTGGGTGAGATGCGGATATTGCTTGATTTCGATGCGCCATCCCAGTCCTTCGGTCAGATGCCAGTGGAAGTAGTTCATTTTGAGCAGTGAAGCCATGTCGATATACTTTCTGATGGTAGCAGTCTTCTGGAACTGACGTCCGGAGTCCAGTAAGAAGCAGCGCCATTGTGTGCGGGGATAGTCCGTCACGCTTGCGCAGGCAAAGGTGATATGACCTGCTGGGCCGGTTGCCCACTGGCGCAGCGTTTGTACGGCGTAGGTGAATCCTCCTTTGTCGGAGGCACTGATTACCATCTGTTGCGGATGAATCTTGATCCGGTAGCCTTCGGGGGGCAGGGAAGAGTCGGTTATCCAACAGATATCGGCTTTGGATTCTTTCTTTTGCCATTTGACGGGTGTTTGTGAGAGTACTTCTTCCCGGAAAAGGTTCAGATAAAAAGCGGTAGTGTCTTCGGCGTACATAGAAACTTTTTTCCCTAAAATCAGATTGCCCGTCTGCATTTCTACTTGATTGGGGGTAGGAAATACGATTTGGGCACGGGCGGCGACTGTGTACGATAGAAGAAAGAGAGCTGTAAAAATTAGATGCTTCATGGGGTACAGTGTGTTTATTTAGATTTGGTAAGCGTCGGCAAAAGGATTATCCGTATTTGTCTGATGTCTCAAAAATACGAATATATTTCAGGTACTCAACTATTCTTTTGAGTAAACTTACGAAATCAATACGGTTAAAGAGGGAAGAGGCAGTGTCAAATACCAGGATCATTGAGTTGCGCCAATGACGCAATGCTTGTCCTGTCATTGGGATGACTGGCAAGAAGAACCAATATTTGTCACAGCCTCTTCCGGTTAGTTCCGGATTATCCGGTTGATGATGGATTACCGGTTAATTCCCTTCCTCCCATCCCGGATTCTGTTCGAGTTGAGGATTCAGTACCCGTTCGTTGCGTGGAATAGGGTTGAGATAATAGTAATCCGGCCATAGATGACTTTGTTTCGGATGAAATTCGAGATACCCTTCGGAGCCGCCGCCGTCGATAGTTACGTTGGTTCCTGCCGTGAAGTCGGATGTACGTACGTATTGTCCGAGTTTCTTCTTCAGTGCATAGTGGCATTTCTTCCATCTTCTCAGATCGTCGAAACGGAATCCTTCGGAGAACAGTTCGATGCGTCGTTCCCGTCGTATTTCCCATAATAGCGGACTTACTTCGTAGTCATTGGGATAATCTGGATTTCCGAGATCACGTTTCGGGTCGAAGGCTGAGCTAATTTCCGAGACTTTCATGAGTTTTACATTGGCACGCGGGCGCAGTTTGTTGATTGTGGCGTCGGCAACTGTCTGGTCGAACTCGCCGAGTTCGCACATGGCTTCCGCGTAGTTCAGCATGACTTCTTCGATGCGGAAAATAGGCATATCCGTCTCTTCATTTCGCTGGCTGCCCATGCTTAGGTAACAGCAGTAGTATTTCCAGTTATTATATCCGAAGGCGGATTTATACCACGGCTGGTTCTCCAGATAGAAATCAAAGTGAGGCGCTGCACCTAAGATACCACCGTCATACCCTTGCCGGAATGGCAATAACTTCTGTCGTTCCTTGCTGGTGCCATATCCGATTCCCACGCGGGTAGTGAGGCTGTCGATAAAACTGCGGTCTTTGGGATTATCCGTAAATTTCCATTTATTGTCCCAGGCTGTGCTGGAAGCCGAACGGTCTACCCGGTAGGGGGGAGTGACGTGCAGCCACAAACGATGGTCGCGGTTGCTGAACTCGTCGTATAGATTCTTGTCGCCCAGATAGGCGTCACTGGTCCAGCGCGGCTTTCCGTCCGTGCACAGATAACTGTCCACTAAGTCGCGGGTCGGATTGTAAAAAGAGGTAGCGGTCGTTCCCCCGATACTGACAGCGTGCACTACACCGACAGCATCCGAATATTCTCTGTACAGAATGACTCCGGTAACATCTTTCAGTTCCAGTGAACAGAACAGATCGTCGTAGCAGTCCGCCACGTTCGGATAAGTCTGCATCAGTTCGGCGGATACCCGTTTGCATTCCCGCAGATAGGTTTCGGCGTTATTGAGTCCGTGATATTTGCGCCAGGTACCTTCGAAGAGGCAGAAGCGGGAGAGTAAAGCCTGTACACAAGCCTTGTTGATGGTGTTTCTGCCTTCTCCGTCCACGTTGATATTCTTTTCGGCAAATTGCAGGTCTTCCAGAATGTGACCGGCTATTTCATCTCTGGAGGCACGGGGACCTTTGATCAGTTCTGTTTCGTCGTCACTCAGCACATGATCAATCCAGGGTACGCCACCGTAAGCCGACAGGAGAGACAGGTAGCGGTAACTGCGGAAAAAGTAACCGACGGAACGCCAGTTCGCCTTTTCTACATCCGTCATATTCGCACCGTCAATGCGGTCGAGCATCAGGTTGACCCGCCGGATATAGCTGTAATAGTTCCAGGAAGTATTGTCTTTCTTGTCGGGGATGGTCACCAGTTTTCTGATCCAGTTGCTTTCGCTGGTTCCTCTTGTCTGGTTGTACGAGATGTCGTCCGTAGAATTTTCCGAACCATAGCCCAATGAAGGCAGGGTTTCATACAATCCCCAGGCGTATGCCTTGAAGTTGTCGTATGTTTCAAAAGCCGTTTCGGCAGTCGGGTCTCCCAAAGGATACCTTTCCAGGAAATCGTTATTGAGACAGCTTGCTAACAAAACTGTACATACAAAGATTAAATATTTTCTCATAATACATTGGTTATTAGAATGTAACATTGATACCGAAAGAGAATTTTCTCATGAACGGATATTCCCAGGCACCTTTTGACAGCATATCGGTTTCCAGTCCTTCCGGCAGGTGATCCCACGTGTAGAGGTTTTCTCCGCTGAAGAATACTTTCACATCGTCGAAGTAGAGACGCTGGGACCATACTTTGGGCAAGGTATAGGAAAGCGTGATGTTTTGCAGTTTCAGGTAGGAGGCGTTGGCCAGATACTTCGACTGTTTCCAGTGGTTGTAGCTTGTGTTTACCCCGTCGTTGGAATACACGCGCGGATAATAGGCGTTGGTGTTAGTCGGAGTCCAGAAGTCGAGAGTTTCTTTGAACAGACTTCCCCAGCCTCCGGTAGGCCATGCGATCTGGTCGGTGCGCCAATAATCCCGTTTGCCTACGCCTCGGAGGAAGATAGAGAGGTCGAGTCCTTTCCAGCTGATTCCTGCGGTGATGCCGTAGTGGAAACGTGGGGTAGAGTTGCCGATGATACGCTGGTCGCCGGGATTGTCGGCGGTTCCTTCGCCGCTCCAGATGGTTTCGGTATCGTCATCGAAGTTCTTATACAGCACGTCTCCCGGAAAAACTTTTCCTGCTCCTTTCGGAATGGGGATTCCCGGTTTTAGTGTACCGTCTGCGTTGAAGTCGTCTTCCGTGTAGAAGCGGTCGGTGACATATCCCCAGATTTCTCCCATTTTCATGCCTTTGCGGTAAATCTTGTCGCCTAGCAGGTTGGTCTCGTTATTGTATTTCGTGATTTCACTTTGTGAGTCGTACAGGTTGAATCCGATCCGGTAGCTCCAGTCCTTGTTGATGCGGTCTCTCCAGCTCAGTTCCAGTTCCCAGCCATACGTCTTCAGGTCGGCGGCGTTCTGTTTGGCGGCGGTGGCTCCCACTACCCACGGGAGGTCCATACCGGGTGCCAGCATCCCTTTGGTGTCGCGGCGATACCAGTCGAAAGTACCGTTAAAGCGGTTGTCGAAGAATCCGAAATCGACTCCGAAGTCCAGAGTATATACCTTTTCCCACGAGAAACTGCTGCTGACCATTGCCGGAGCACTCAGTGTAGTCGTCTTTTGTCCGTCCACCAGCCATTCCGTGAGGTAAGGTGACATGGAAGGGATGTAGGGGTAGTTGTCCGGAGTGTTGTCCGACTTCAGTATGATCTGGTTGCCGATAGAACCCCATGAGGCACGTAGTTTCAAGTTTGACAGGAAGCTTTTGGTATTCTTCATGAATGCTTCTTCCGAAATGCGCCATCCGGCGGAGAAGGAAGGGAAGAAACCGAAACGGCTGTCTTTCGGGAAACGAGAGGTACCGTCGTAGCGTCCGTTGGCTTCGAACATATATTTACCGTCGTAAGTGTAATTGACACGGTAGAACAAACCTCTGATGGCATATTCATCGAAACTGTCGGTGACGGATGCCGTTCCGGTAGAACCGGAGAGCGACGGCAGATTTTCCAGTAATACATCCGTGCGCTGCGACCATTGCGATTCCTTATGACTCTCTTCCTGATTGTAACCACCCATAATAGCGATATCATGTTTACCTATTGAAAAGTCGTAATTGGCGAAAGCGTTAATAGCGTTGTAATTGGTGAATCCTTGCGTCAGGGCATAACGCGAGTTCTCTACATTGTTCAGCAGCCCTGTAAAGTTGAATCCTATATACTTGTATTTGTTGACGTACATCCGGTTGTAGTCGGTGATCCGGTTGTAGGTATATTCACCCGTTATTTTCAGTCCTTTCAGCGGAGAGATAATAACACGTCCCAAAGTACGCAGGTTAGTCTTCTTGATCACCCTCGGTTCTCCGTAGCGTACGAAAGTAGCGGACGTTTCGGCAGGATATTCGATGCCGTCTTGTTCGTATGGCAGGATGTTGTGGTAGGACGGTAGGTGCATGGCACTTCCCCAGACACCGTTTCGTCCGCCTTGCTCCACCTTGTTCTGGGTAGAGTTCGCATATCTGATATCCAGTTGGGTGGTCAGCCATTTGTTTACGTCTACACTCAGGAAGCTGGACATATTGATACGGTCGAATTTGTCCTTGTCTGTTACCAGAATGCCGTCTTCACCGGTATATCCCAGGCTCAGTCGGTAGCTGGTGCGCTGGCTGCCTCCCGATACGGAGAAACTGTGGTTCTGCATGAATCCGAAGTTATCCATCATATCGGCAAACATATCATTCTCCCGCATCAGGAACAGGTTGCCCTGATCGTCGAAAATATATCCGTTCGGATAATTGGAAGGATTCGCCTGATAGTCGCGTATGTAGCCTTCCCATTGGGTGATGTTTTTTCCGTCTACATAGGTATCGTTTGCCCATCCCATTTCCTTGTACGCCAGTACCGATTCCAACGGACTTGCTTTCTGCGGAAGCTCCGATGCTTTCGAGAAAGAGAAGTTGTTGTTGTAATTGAATCTGGGAGCCATGTCCTTTTTACCCTGCTTCGTAGTAATCAGAATCACACCGAAAGCCGCGCGGGCACCGTAGATAGCTGCGGAAGCGGCATCTTTCAAAATAGATACGGATTCAATATCCTGCGGGTCAATCATGTTGATATCCATCGGTACGTTGTTGACCAATACGAGAGGCTCACCACCGTTGATGGAGGTTGTTCCACGGATATTGTACGTCATATCGTCTCCCGGAGTTCCCGTTGTCGATTCAATTTTTAGTCCCGGTACGACTCCTTGCAGGGCAGCCGAAACGTTGGCAATCGGGCGGTCGCCCAACGACTCTTTGATATTGATAGAGGCTACAGCACCGGTCATATTCACTTTCTTCTGTGTGCCGAATCCGATGACTACCACTTCATCCATAGTCTGGGTATCTTCCTGTAGCTGTATGTTGAAAAGTGTCTTGTTTTTGACTGTTACTTCTTGTGTGACGTAACCGATATAAGTAACCCGTAACTTACTGTTGGCAAGTACTTCCAGTGAGAATTCCCCATTCATGTCGGTAATGGTCGCTTGTTTGCTGCCGTCGACCAGAACATTTGCTCCAATCAGAGGTTCGCCCTGTGCATCTGTTACGGTTCCCCGTATTTTTATGGACTGCTGGGTAGAAGTAGTGTTGTTGGGGGCTGCTTCTGCCTTTGCCGGGACAGGAATGATAATAATATGCTTACCTTCCTGTCTGTAAGTGAATCCTGTTCCTTTGAGTACGGAGTTCAGAACGGAAGAGACTGCTTCTCTGACAAAATTGGCGCTGACCTTTTGTTTCACGTCCAGTTTCGTCTGATTATAAGCGATACTAAAATCGGTCTGATCTTCAATGATTTCGAATACTTTTAATAGAGGTTGGTTTTTCATAGATACCGTTATTGGCTGATTTTGCCCGTAGGCTATGTTATAAAAACATAAAGCGAATAACAATATATAAAATTTATGAATTTTTACGGGATAACCTATGCCCGACAATTTATAAAATTTCATACTTTTGTGAGTTAATCATTAATACTAATTTAAGTGTACACAACTAATTTAAATGAAGTAATTTTTGATTGATTTGGGGAGTTGGTATCCGCGAAGTATCGACTCCCTTTTTTCTGTCTATCGGCCTCCTTTCTTGTTTAGGGGTGAATAAATTAAGAGAATGTTCTCGTCTTCGACTTTATAGTCTATGTTTCCTATGGTTTTAGTTACGATATTCATGATCTCCTTGATAGGAGCCTTTTGTTTGAACTTGATGGTATATATGTCGGTGGTAGCCAGATGCGGAGGGACAATGATGTGTATATCATATATTCTTTCTATCGTTGTGAAAATATCGTTGAGGGTCATTGCCGCAAAGTTCAGTTCCCCTCTGGTCCAGCCTGAGTAGACAGAGGCGTCGATAATCTTTTTATTGAATCCTCCGGACGGGTTGTCATATTCCAGTTGTTCGTTAGGCGTGAGGGTGATGATATCCTCATTGTTTGCTTTCTGAACGACTACCGACCCCGATTCCAGAGTAGTGGTTGTCTTCTCGTCTTCCGCATAAGCGTGTACGTTGAATTTAGTTCCCAATACTTTCACTTTCAGATGGTTGGTCTTGACGATGAATGGATGTTGCTTGTCTTTCTTTACGTCAAAATTGGCTTCTCCTATCAGATATACCGAACGGATATCTCCTGTGAACTTTTGCGGATAGACCAGTAAGGTTCCTGAGTTGAGGTATGCTGTGGTGCCGTCGGGCAAGGTAACCTGTTTTTGTTCGCCTCTGGGCACATAGTACTCGACAAGTTCTGTATGCTCTTCATTCGATTGTATATATAGGTAGGATGCCAGTATAGAGAGCAGTGGAATAAGTAATACAGCCGCCACTTGCGCCCATCTGCGTAAGGTATACCTTGCGGTTGCCTTCCGCTGTCGGGGGGCCATTTTCCTGCGGAAGTTCTGATAGGAACGTTCGGTACCTGCATCGGCCTTGAAATTCTGGTCTTCCCATAATTCCATCAATGCTTCATCTTTCTCCGCCTGTTCACTGGAGTCGACAAGCCATTTCCATAACTTCTCTTTAAGTTCCGGACTGAACTTATCGGAAGTAAAGTTTTTAATTATTTTATGAGCGTTCGACATATTAGCGCATTTTAGGTGTGGTTACATATATAAGATACGTAACTGATTAATTACGCACAGCCTCTATGCTACTTTTTTTTAGAAAAATAAAATAAAGGTTATGAATAATGCTTTTCGGATGTCGGTAAGTGCTTGTGAAAGGTGGTTCTCTACTGTTCGTTTGTTGATGCTTAGTTCGCGGGCTATTTCTTCGTTGTTCATTCCTGATTCCCGGCTCATCTTATATATTTTCTGTCGTTGCGGAGGCATTTTTTCTACAACCATTGTCACCAATAGTTCGAGTTCTTTGAGATGGATGGTGTCATCTGTTTCGTTGCTTTCCTGTGGCGGGCTATACTTTTCAGTTTCTTTCTGCTGATAGTTTCTGAACAGTAGTGCGCGTTCGATGTGCCGGTATACCGCATTTTTGGAAATGCGGAAAAGATAAGGTTTAAGGTTATTGATGGTGTGGAGAGATGAGCGGTTGTTCCATAACGTAAGAAAGATGTCCTGCGATAAATCTTCGGCCTCTTCCTGCGATTGCAGTAGTCCGTTGATAAACCCTTTGATGCGGGGATAGTAGTATAGGAAGAAAGTTTTAAAGGCTTTCTCATCTCCTTCGCTAATAGCCTTCAGAAGTTGTTTTTCGTCAAAGGTTTCCATTGGGGGTATTTTTTTGTAAATGCTGTAAACCCTGCAAAAATAAGTAAATTTTGTATCGAACCCCGTTTATTAACATAAAAAACTCTTTTTTTCTTCCCGGCTATGTTTTGACAGGGTTGGCAGTGGATTTATAGCCTCTTTGTATTTCGGCTAGTATATAATTAGTTCAAAATCTGCGTAAATAGGAAGATGGTCACTGATTCCTCCCTGATATTTCATTCCTTTATAGGTACGGAAAGGTTCATCGTCACCGTATTTCTTGTCTTCGGTTAATAGAAAGGGGAGGCGGGCAACATTTGCCTTGTCTTCACCGGTGAAGAATTTAGAGGAAGCATCGAGTAAATTACCGGATACAATCAAATGGTCGAGCAATCCCCATTCTCCATGATATTTATAGGAGCCAAAATTGCGGGATGTTGCTTTTCGGGCAAGCAGATGGTAGAGTTTTCGGGGATTGGGGAAGGTGACTGAGTGTTGAGGGGCAGTAGCTTCTAATATCTCTTTGATGGATTTATTGGTTGGGTAGTCATTGAAATCTCCCATGATAATCAGTTGCGGATGGAGGCGGATATTCAGCAGACTGTCGGTTTCTGCGCGTAGTATTCGGGCGGCGTGTAGTCGGTAAGGTTCTGATTCCTTGGCTCCACCGGACCGGGAGGGGAGATGGCAGACGATTACATCGAGTGTATCTCCGGTTAGTAATAGTCCGCTGACGTGCAGCAAATCTCTTGTAGGGCGATGCTGCTTGAGAGAGGGAATAGGGATAGACCGGAAAGATAATAATTTGAATAGGTCACGTTGATATAATAAGGCGACATCAATCCCTCTCAGATCGGGAGAATTTGTCATAACATACCGGTAACTCAGTTCCTTTAAAGGAGAACGTCGTGTGAGGTCACGTAGTACGCTGTCGTTTTCTACTTCACAAAGACCTACAAGGGCGGGTGGATTCCATTCACCGACGGCAGTGATGACACGGGCCATATCAGCTAGTTTTTTCTTGTATTTGGTGTAGTTCCAGTGACGGATAGCGTCGGGTAGAAATTCATTATCGTTCTTTAGTGTGTCGTGGTGAGTGTCAAAGAGGTTTTCAACATTCCAGCTCATGACACGAAAGGGGATTCGTTCTTCAGCGGAAGACTTCTTCTGGGAAACAGATTGTTTATTGCTGAACGATTCTTTTTCGGTAAGGGAAGTTTGCTTTGCAAAAGAAGTTTGCCCTATGATATAAGAGGGCACGAAAAAGAACATTATAATAAAGATGACGGTCATAGCAAATCTTTTTCTGCTATCACCATCATCTTTTCTATGATGTCTTATCTGACTGTTATTTCTTGGCAGGAACATGTGCCAGAATATCCAACAGGTGCTTCCAGAACTTCTCAACGGAAGGGATGTACATCCGTTCGTCGGGAGAGTGTACTCCGGTGAGGGTAGGTCCGAAAGAAATCATGTCTAATGTCGGATATTTGTCGAGGAACAGACCGCATTCCAGTCCTGCGTGAATTGCTTTCACTTTCGCCTCTACTCCGAAAAGTCGTTTGTAAGATTCTGCTGCCACTTCGAGGATAGCCGAATGAGGATTCGGCTTCCATCCCGGATAGCCTTCACCGAAGGTCACATCGGCGCCTGCCAGCTGGAAGACGGCACGAACCGTATTCGCCATGTCATTGCGTGCAGATAAGATAGAACTGCGTTGGCTGGTTTCGATGCGGATAATATGGTTCGGTTTCATTTTGACAGAAGCAAGGTTGGTTGAAGTCTCTACCAGTCCGGGGATATCCTGACTCATGGCATATACACCGTGAGGAGCAGCATACAATGCTTTCAGCAAGCGGGTAGTAGTATCCTGGTCGATAGCCATCTTACGGGGAGTTTCCGATTCAAGAACCAGTTTCAGGTCCGGTTCGGTAACGGCCAGTTCATTTTCTATTTCACTGGTGAAGATATTCAGTTCCGTGCGGACGTCATGTTTGGCATCTTCGGGAACTGCACAGATAGCGTATGCTTCGCGGGGGATGGCATTGCGCAGGTTACCTCCGTTGATTTCGCAGAGATACAGATCCTGACGATTAGCCATTCGGGACAGGAATCGGTTCAGTATCTTGTTTGCATTGCCCCGTCCCAAGTGAATATCACCACCGGAGTGGCCGCCTTTCAGTCCTTTTACTTCTACTTTGAAGAAAAAGTATCCTGTGGGGACTTCTACTTCTTTATAACTAAACTCTGCAACGGAGTCGATACCTCCGGCGCATCCGATAAAGATTTCTCCTTCATCTTCGGAATCGAGATTCAGCAGAATATCACCGCTCATGAAACCTTCTTTCAGCTCGAAAGCTCCGGTCAGACCGGTTTCTTCATCTACGGTGAACAGGCATTCCAGTGGACCGTGCTCGATGCTGTCATCCGCCAGGATAGCCAGTTCGGTAGCTACACCGATACCGTTATCAGCTCCGAGGGTAGTTCCTTTGGCTTTCAGCCATTCTCCGTCTATTTCTGTTTCGATGGGATCGGTGAGGAAGTCATGCTGTACATCATTGTTCTTTTCGCACACCATGTCGATATGCGATTGCAGTACGACAGTCTGAAGATTTTCTTTGCCCGGAGTGGCAGGCTTTTTGATCAGTACATTCCCTGCTTCGTCTACATTGGTCTCCAGGTTATGTTTTGCTCCGAATGCCTTCAGGTAGGCAATTATTTTCTCTTCCTTCTTGGAAGGACGCGGCACTTGGCAGATTTCTTCAAAATACTTGAATACGCCAGCCGGCTTAAGGTCTTTTTTTTCCATGCTGTTTTCTTTTATAATAGGAATAGGAGGTTCGTTTCGGTTCCTCTTATTGCTAAATATGGTTAATTTGCTTGACTTATCTGAACTCGTTTCTCATTAAAGCCTATCTTTGCACTCACAAAATTAATAGAAATGGTTGAGACTATACTGATAACTTTGTTAATAGTTGCTATTTCCCTGCTATTATTGGGGGTGAAAGTATTCTTTACGAAGGGGGGGAAGTTCCCGAATGGTCATGTGAGCGGTAATAAAGAGTTGCGTAAGAAAGGAATCGGTTGTGCGCAGTCGCAGGATCGTGAAGCACAAAAGAAATCACGCTTTTCTATTGATGAGTTGGAAAAAGCCTTGAACGATAGTATGAACTAATTAATTAAAAACAATATTTTATAGTTATGAATAGAATAAACTACCTCATGAACGGTTTAGCCGCACTCGCGTTTATCGTTTTATTCTCACAATGCGCCGGCAAAGCTGACAATCAAGTTGCAACTACTCCGGCTTCGGCTAATGCTGAATTGTCTGGAATGAAAATAGCTTATGTTGAAATAGATACATTGTTGGCTAAATACAATTTCTGTATTGACCTGAATGAGGCTATGGTAAAGAAGAGCGAAAATGTTCGTATGACATTGAACCAGAAGATGGCAGCTTTAAACAAAGAAAAGCAGGAATTCCAGAAGAAATACGAGAGCAATGCTTTCCTTTCACCCGAAAGAGCTCAGCAGGAATACAACCGTTTGGCTAAAATGGAACAGGATCTGCAGGAATTGAGCAACAAACTTCAGAATGGTCTGATGGAAGACAACAACGCTAACAGTTTGCTTTTCCGTGATTCTATCAACGCTTTCCTGAAAGAATATAATAAGACTCGTGGATATAGCCTGATCTTCAGCAACACAGGTTTCGATAATCTGCTTTATGCTGATAGCGCATATAATATCACAAAAGAAATTGTAGATGGATTGAATGCCAGATATTCATCTGCTAAGAAATAAAAAATGTTTTTTATAGGCCCTTGGGTTTCCTAAGGGCATTCATGATTTTAATAAATTGATGCCTGTTCAAGACTGAGAAGCTTTGAACAGGTTTTTTTATTTCTCTTCTTTTGCTTCTTCTTGTGGAATGCGGAAAGCGGTGTAAAGTTCAAGTACGGCAGCGATAGTCAGACAGGCAATCCATTCATTGCCACGAGTGGTAAACATGAAGGCTCCCGTCAGTATCAGTGCAAGTGCTCCGAATATCTGCTGGATACGCAGACGTTTTAATATTTTGCTTTTTCCTTTAACCGGTGTGTTTACTTGTGCCAGAGCGATGAATCCGGCTCCGATGGTATAGATATAAGGAGCATAGTTCCATCCGGTGATATATACAGCAGCCCCTGTGAGAGCCATGATTGCGCCTACGGCGAAAAGTGCGGGTACTAATTGTTTCATTTATTATCTTCAAAAACGTAAATATCTTCATTGGGCTTCTTCATCAGATACTTTTCACGTGCCACCTGTTCGATAGCATCCGGATTGCTGTTCAGCTCGTTGAGACGTTTGGTGTTCTCTTCGTAGTCCGCCCGGTATTTTTCTATCTCTTCTTTCAGCTGGCTGATTTCGCGTTCGTATCCCAGACGGCGGAACAGGCTGTTCTCGTCCAGAAAACCAATGATAACAGCAAATGCAACGACGGTGATAAGATACTTGCGCCGGCATATGAAACTCCAGATAGTGATCAGTTTATCCATAACTTCTCTTTTTTATATCCGCAAAGATAAAACTAATAACTTAAAAACTTACCGCTTTAGGTTCAAAACTTCTTTCTCTATCCTTTATTACTTATCACTTTTTTGTGTACATTTGCACTGAAAGCGAAAAATCAAAAAAAAACAGAGAGAATCCCGGATATGGAGAACTATATTGTATCAGCTCGTAAGTACCGTCCGTCCACATTCGAATCGGTGGTGGGACAACGAGCGCTGACTACTACATTAAAGAATGCAATCGCTACCCAGAAATTGGCTCATGCTTATTTGTTTTGCGGACCGCGCGGGGTGGGAAAGACTACTTGTGCGCGTATATTCGCCAAAACCATCAACTGTATGACGCCTACTGCCGATGGTGAAGCCTGCAACGAATGCGAATCGTGTGTGGCTTTCAACGAACAGCGGTCGTATAATATCCATGAACTTGATGCCGCTTCCAACAATTCGGTGGATGATATCCGTCAATTGGTGGAACAGGTGCGCATCCCGCCACAGATCGGTAAATATAAGGTATATATTATCGATGAGGTGCATATGCTCTCGGCTTCCGCTTTCAACGCATTCCTGAAAACATTGGAAGAACCTCCCCGCCACGCTATCTTTATTCTGGCTACGACGGAGAAGCATAAGATTCTTCCGACTATCCTTTCCCGTTGCCAGATTTATGATTTTAACCGGATTAGTGTAGAAGATACGGTGAATCATTTGTCGTACGTTGCTGCAAAAGAAAATATTACGGCAGAACCCGAAGCATTGAATGTCATTGCGATGAAAGCGGATGGAGGTATGCGTGACGCATTGTCTATTTTCGATCAGGTAGTGAGTTTTACGGGAGGGAATATTACTTATAAGAGTGTTATTGAGAACTTGAACGTTCTCGATTACGAATATTATTTCCGTCTGACGGATTGTTTTCTTGAAAACAGGGTGAGTGATGCGTTGTTGCTTTTCAATGATGTACTGAATAAAGGATTTGACGGTAGTCACTTCATCACCGGATTATCTTCGCATTGCCGGGATTTGCTGGTCAGTAAGGATGCCGCTACCTTGCCTTTACTGGAAGTAGGGGCGAGCATACGTCAGCGTTATCAGGAACAGGCGCAGAAATGCCCGTTGCAGTTTCTTTACCGTGCGATGAAACTTTGCAATGATTGTGATTTGAATTACCGTGCCAGCAAGAACAAGCGCTTACTGGTGGAACTGACCTTGATACAGGTTGCCCAGCTTACCACCGAGGGGGATGACGTAAGTGGTGGGCGTGGCCCTAAGCAGACCATAAAACCCGTATTCACCCAACCTGCCGCAGCTCAGCAGCCGCAGGTCGCTTCTGCACCGTCTGCTCAACAGACTACTGTTCATACTGCTCCGTCTCCGGCTGCTGTGCCATCTGCCGCTAATGCTGCTGTGCGTCAACCGCAAGTGTCTGCTGCTCCGGGTTCTTCTACTCCGGCGAGTACTACTGCTGCTCCGGCGCACGGTGCTGGAATTCCTTCGATAGCCAAGGAGGAACGGAAGATTCCTGTGATGAAGATGTCGAGTCTGGGAGTATCTATCAAGAATCCGCAACGTGATCAAGATGTTCAGAATGCGTCCAAAACGAATGTTGCTCAGGCACAAACTCAGCCGGAAGAAGATTTTATCTTCAATGACAGAGATTTGAATTATTACTGGCAGGAATATGCAGGACAGTTACCCAAAGAACAGGTGGCCATTGCAAAGCGTATGCAAGTGATACGTCCGGTGTTGTTGAATAATTCGACTACTTTTGAAGTTGTGGTCGATAATGAGATTGCTGCTAAAGATTTTACAGCTTTGATTCCGGATTTGCAGACTTATCTTCGTGGAAGATTAAGGAATAGCAAAGTGGCGATGACAGTACGGGTAAGTGAACCTACGGAAACTGTTCGGGCGGTTGGTCGTGTCGAAAAGTTTCAGATGATGGCTCAGAAGAATCAGGCGCTAATGCAACTGAAAGATGAGTTCGGGCTCGAATTATATTAATGTACTGACCTCTATAAGATTTCCATCCGGATCTCTGAAATAAATGCTCCGGATGGCTATGAAAGCAATACTAATGTAAACGTTGATTCATTCTGTCACCGTATCCGTCGCTATACCTTTCTTCTGGCATAATGATCCATAGAATAAGGTAAATAATGATTCCTGCAAAAGCAGTGAAGATAGTGGCTAGTGCATAGACTATTCTTACTAAAGTAGGGTCCCATCCAAAGTATTCGGCTAAACCTCCGCATACTCCGGCTATCATTCGTTCCTTTCTGGAACGAGTCAGTTTTTTGTTGTTTTCCATAAAGCGATTGTATTAATAAAAAATAAGTCCTGTAAATCTTTCGCTTTACAGGACTTGTCTTTTAGTATTTCTTTGGGGTGGAAGACCGGACTCGAACCGGCGACATTCAGAACCACAATCTGACGCTCTAACCAACTGAACTACATCCACCATGTCTGCGTTTCTCTAACGCGGTGCAAAGATAGATATTATCTTTAAATCTCCAAAAGATTCTACTACTTTTTTTTATAAAAAAGATATTCTTTTATTCCCCGATTATGCTTGTTGAAGAGGGCTCGCGCATCATTTGCGAAGATTCTCAGAGAGTTACGTGCATTTACGGAAATGGAGTCAGTGGGGAAATTAATCGGTAGTAATTGATGATTCTTTTTTCCCGATTGAACGGGACGGGCTGTCCATACCAAGCTATATTCGCAATGGTTGAGTCGGGTGGTACTATCTTTTACTAATTCCATTTTGACCATCAAGCCGCCATCCGTGCGACGGGCTGACATATTGGAAATATAATTTCCCAGTGAATATACTACCAGGTGCTTCTCGTTTGTCACACTATCTTCGCGAACTTCGATAGGTTGCACAACATGCGGATGACAACCGATTATGTGATTTACTCCTTTTTGAAGCAGCCAATCGGTCAGAAACTTCTGTTCTTTGTCGGGGAGTGACTGGTATTCGATCCCCCAATGCATACAAGCAATAATTGCATCGGGATTCAGTGTTTTACTTGCTTCGATATCTTTGGATATAATGGTCGTATCAATATAATTGACGATGTTGGGCGGAGTGACAGGGATTCCGTTTGTTCCGTATGTATAGTTGAGTATGGCAATGCGGAAACCTTTTTTTTCTAATAAAAGAGGGTATTTGTTATCACGCTCTTCAGCGTTGAGGTACGTTCCGGCGTGTGGAATTTTTAAGGAGTCTATTAATTGTATGGTGCGTTCCAAGCCTTTTCTGCCACGGTCGAGACTATGGTTATTGGCGGTTATCAGTACATTGAATCCGGCATTATGGATAGCGGTCAGATATTCATCGGGAGCGCTGAAAGCGGGATAGCCTTTGTACGGTTTTCCTCCGAGAGTAACTTCCAGATTAGCTATGGCAAAGTCAGCACTTTGGATTTCTTCTTTGACGTATTCAAAATAGCTGGAATAATCGTATCCTCCTGTCGCAGTACGTGCAGCGTTAATTTGTCCTTGATGCTGCATGAGGTCACCTGCAAAAAGAAGCGAAAGGGTGTCTGTTTGCAGGCTGTCAGTTGTCAGTATCTGTGTGGTAGTATCATTTTCTTGCGCTTTGCTGATACAAGAGAATTGTGTAACCAGAAGAAGGGATACTAATAGTTCTTTCATACGTTCAAGAGGATTATAATATCTTTTCGGAAATGATTATTACTTAGGCAGGAAACGGACATAATAAGAGAGGAAGAATCGTAATTGTTTTCATAACTGTCAGATTAAGGGAAGGAAAAGGACAGTGAAATACATTTCACTGTCCTTCAATGTTCTACTTATAAATAGCTTTTTTACCGGCTAAAAGTGTATTTTTCATCAGCGATACAATCGTCATTGGTCCCACACCGCCCGGTACGGGAGTGATGAATGAGCACTTCGGTGCTACCTCATCAAACTTCACATCGCCTGTCAGTTTGAAACCGGATTTTTTGCTGGCATCCGGAACACGGGTAGTGCCTACGTCGATTACTACTGCACCTTCTTTTACCATTTCTTCTTTCACGAAGTTGGGTTGTCCCAAAGCAGCGATAATGATATCTGCTTCCTGACATTCTTTTACCAGATCTTTGCTACGGCTGTGGCATACAGTGACGGTTGCGTCACCCGGATACGCTTTCTGCATCATCAGGGCAGCCATCGGTTTGCCTACAATATTGCTGCGACCGAGTACTACGCATTTCTTTCCCGACGTCTCTATCTCATAACGTTTCAGCAGTTCGAGGATACCGTTCGGAGTAGCGGATACATAGCAGGGAAGTCCGATAGACATACGTCCCACGTTGATGGGGTGGAATCCGTCTACATCTTTACGATAGTCGATCGTTTCGATGACTTTCTGTTCGGAGATATGTTTTGGTAACGGGAGCTGTACGATAAATCCGTCTACGTCGTCGTCATTATTCAGTTCGCGTACTTTGGCGAGTAGCTCTTCTTCGGTCACGTCACTTTCGTAACGGATGAGGGAGGATTTGAATCCACATACTTCGCAGGCTTTTACTTTGGCGGCTACATACGTTTCGCTGCCACCATCATGTCCTACAAGAATTGCTGCCAGATGCGGGCGTTTTCCGCCACGGGCAACGATTTCGGCTACTTCGGCTGCAATCTCTTGTTTCACTTGTTCGGAAATGGCTTTTCCGTCTATCAGAGTCATATTTTCAGAGTATTTATTGGTGATGGACAAAAGTAAAATAAATAACTGAACTCTCCAAAAGGAATGGACTTTTTGTGGAGAGGGGACAGCGGAACGTATTGGAGCGCGAGTAGGAAAGAAGGTAAAAAGAACAAGGAAAAGCTCTGATTTTCAGGCAAGAAAAACAGAGCCTCTGTTCAAGTGAAACGGAGGCTCTGTTTACATCAATCAGAGGCTCTGTTCGGGTGAAATGGAGCCTCTGTTCGGTCTTGTCAGATCATGTTCTTATTCGTCAGTATTTTGCCTTTATACTCTCCGGTCAGTGTACGGAGGAATGCGACAATCTTATCTACTTCCGGTTGTGGCAGGTCGATGCCTAACTGATACTTGGCCATGGCGCGAACCGCATCATCCATAGTAGCCATGCTGCCGTCGTGGAAATAAGGAGCGGTCAGTTCGATATTTCTCAACCCCGGCACTTTGAAGCGGTGACGGTCACGCTCTGCTTTTGTCTGCTTGAATCGCCCGTTGTCTTCTTCAGTCATTTCTGCCTGACGGTCAGCGAAATAATCATGTTGTACACCGATCAGTTCATAAGATTGTCCGCCGAGGATTTCTCCTACATGACAAGTCGCACAGTCATATTTCTTGAAAAGGTCGTATCCGGCGATTTCGTCTGCGGTAATGGCATCTTTCTGTCCTTTCAGATAACGGTCGAAACGTGAATTAGGAGTCAGCAATGTCTTTTCGAACTCCTGAATAGCATTTGTGATATTCTTTTCGCTCAATCCGTCGGGATATACTTCGTTGAATGCCACAACGAAATTCTTGTCTTCTGCCAGTTTGCTGATAATCTGATCGAATGACTCGCAAGCCATTTCTACCGGATTCAATGGAGGGCCGGCAGCTTGTTCTGCCAGAGTTCCGGCACGTCCGTCCCAGAATTGAACAAAGTTATAGGCAGCATTGTATACGGTCGGGGCATTGACGCCGCCAAACTGACCGCCTACTCCTTCAGAATACTGCTTGTTGTCAACGCCACCGGTATCCAGGCCATGACAGCTGGCACATGAAACGGTGTTGTCTGCCGATAAGCGGGTGTCGTGATACAACAGATTTCCTAAGACCACTTTGCGTACATCGACTGAGATCGAGTCGGCAATGGGACGAATCGGTTCGTTAATGAAATCAGGTGCTACTGCCACATTGGTATACAGTCCCATGCGGTGATTTTTTACCCAGCTCAGTGCTACCTCTTTCTTTGCGTCATTGAAAGAAGCTCCCCAATGTACGAGGTAATACTTTGCCTGCGGCATCTTTCCGTCGAGGATTACTTTTTCTACTTTAGCCAGGTCAACCGGATTGAGAGGGCGCCCTTCCTTCATGTCTTTCTCCATCTGAGTCATGTCAAAAGCGCGATAGGCTTTGCTCACGTCTTCCATTACAATTTTTCCGGCTACAGGCATATTTGCATAGAACGGCAGTTCCGGTGTCGAGGTATGGCATCTCAGGCATCCTGCATCCGTAATAATCTGTTGCATCTGCACGTTTGCTTCCAAATCGGCAGAAGGCACCCGATGCATCAGTCGGTAAGTGACTGCCAATGCCGCCACGACTACCAATAATGCTACGATTAGTTTTGTACTTCTCTTCATTTCACATTTGTTTTTTGAGGTTAGTTATTACGATTATATAAATGTACGCTTTGTTGGGCCGCCGGCAGGTAGTTGACTCCATACCAGCACATTTGTAAAGCGAGGAAAGAGACAATGAGCAGGGCATAGAGAGTTTTCCGTCCGGTTCTTCTGAACAGGCGGAGGTGAATGTAGAGCAAATATCCCATCCAGGTGATGACTGCCCAAGTTTCTTTAGGGTCCCAGCTCCAGTAGTTTCCCCAAGCCTCCTTTGCCCAGAGAGAACCGAGTAGCATACCGATGGAAAGAAAGGCGACACCTGCGTAGACCAGATTGTCTGCTGTGTGCAGGTATTCTTCTTTGTGACGGAACAGTCCGGTCAGGGCGATGATGAAAGCACATCCCAGAACGGAATAAGAGAACATATATACGGTCACATGAGGGATAAACCATACACTTTGCAGCGCCGGCATCAATGACTGGTCGTGTATCTCAGGCTTCATCAAGTTAATGATCACAAAAACTGTGGAAAGTAACGTCGAGAAAGAGAGAATCCAGCGATACTTCCATCTGATATAGGTTAGCAATCCTGCTATTCCCATAAAGAATGAATACCACAAGCGGGTTTCTCCCATAGTGCGTAATGGAGGGCGCTGGAGGAATATCCATAATCCGGCAATGAATATTCCCAATATAATAATGCCGCCGGAAGTAAATCCGATTGCCACCTTACTCTTCGATGACGAACGAAGGGCAAATACAGCTCCTGCCAGCCATAGGCAGATGGATACCGCTGCAAATACATAAAAGTTATCCCAGTTTATCATACGCTTTAGCTCCGTTTATAAATAAAAGAACTGCTCCTACAAGCATCATCAGAATACCCGCTACCATCACATATTTCCAGGGTTGTTTTACGACCTGTAGAATGCAGTAATTGCTTTCGTTGCCTTTCGTTACGTCGTATCCGGTGAGGTAGACGTCTTCCCCCAGTCGGTAGGAATAGGGGTGGTTTACTTCCAGCAGAACGTTTTCATTCCCCAAACGTACATTGGCGGAAAAGCGGGAAGGACGTCCGTTCGGGTAATATTCCACAGCGAACGAATCGAGTTCCATATCGTAATCTAAATAGTAAGATGCGCCATTCATGTCGAATGCCTCATGTGTCGGTTCACCTTTATATAAAGGTACGCGTAATGTCTGCGTGTCACTGCTACCCAGAAATCCGGCAAACAGAGCCAGCCATAAGCCTGTATGATTCAGAATAAAGCGCCATCGTGCTTGTTTGCGATGCCGACAGGCATGGATGGTGATCATCGCCAGATTGCTTAATAATAATAAGAGTATAGAAATGAATATCCATGAAGTCATGAAATTGTAACATCCCAATGAAGCTGATATTCCTTTGCGCATTTCGGCTTCTGTCTCAGAGAGCTGGGGGAAAAGTCCTATGATCAGACAACCACCGATAAACAGGCTGATAGATAAAACGCTGGCTTTGGATGAACCGAGAAAACGGGTGATTCTTAGATTATTATATTCTTTATATAGTATCCATAACAGGAAAAGCCAGATCGCCGCAAAGATGATATTCAGCGGAAAGGCGAGAAAAGAAACAGGAAAGTTTCCTGTGAACAGCTGCATGGCTGCTGCTAATAAAATGTAACCTACTACATATACATAGTACATATTCGTGCTTCTGTTTTGTTATCTTTTGCAAAGTAAAGAAATAAAAATGAATATTCACATAAAATCTTTATAAAATTGTAATCATTACAAGTGAATAATGATGTTAATGTGAATTTAGGATAATCCTTCAGTGTAGTTGTTGGTGAAAGGAGAGAGGATATGGAAGCTAAAGCTGCGTTTTACAAGACATAAAGCTATGCTTTAGGGAGTGAAAAGCATAGCTTTATACCTTGTAAAGCGCAGTGTTTTATATTGGACTTGCCATGGCGGGAGTAGTCGATACAAGAGGTAGTGGAAAGTGGGAACTTGTAAAATAGAAGTTGTCAGATGAAGAGATGATTAATATGGGAAGGTGAAATCTGTGATAACAAAAACAAAGGAGGAAGCCCAAGCCTCCTCCTTCTATCTGAAACAGAATAAAATTCTTTTTATTTTTTCATTTTCGGCATCATCTTGCCCATTTTGCTGCTGGTTACCATCTTCATCATTTTACGAGTCTGGTCGAACTGTTTCAGCAAACGGTTTACTTCCTGAATCGTTGTTCCGCTACCTTTAGCGATACGTGTACGGCGTGAGCCGTTCAGTAATTCCGGATTGGAACGTTCTGCCGGAGTCATGGAGTAGATGATCGCTTCGATGCTCTTGAAAGCATTGTCGTCGATATCAATATCTTTGATAGCTTTACCTACGCCCGGAATCATGGAAGCAAGTTCCTTCAGGTTACCCATCTTCTTGATTTGGGCAATCTGGCTGAGGAAGTCGTTGAAGTCGAACTGATTCTTGGCAATCTTCTTTTGCAGACGTTTTGCCTCTTCTTCGTCATACTGCTCCTGAGCGCGTTCTACCAGTGAAACGATGTCACCCATACCGAGGATACGGTCTGCCATACGTACCGGGTGGAACTGGTCGATAGCATCCAGCTTTTCACCTGTACCTACAAACTTAATCGGCTTGTTGACTACCGAACGGATAGAAAGAGCTGCACCACCACGGGTATCACCATCCAGCTTGGTCAGTACTACACCGTTAAAGTCCAGGCGTTCGTTAAATTCTTTGGCTGTATTTACGGCATCCTGTCCAGTCATGGAGTCTACCACGAATAGAATTTCGTCCGGGTTGATCGCTTCCTTGATGGCGGCGATCTCGTTCATCATCTGTTCGTCTACAGCAAGGCGTCCGGCTGTATCGACGATTACGAGGTCATATCCTTTGGCTTTGGCTTCCTGAATGGCGTGTTGTGCAATCTCTACCGGATTTTTGCTGTCCAGTTCCGAGTACATCGGCACTCCGATTTGTTCTGCAAGTACACGCAACTGTTCGATTGCTGCCGGACGATAAACGTCACAGGCTACCAGTAAAGGCTTACGATTCTTCTTGGTTTTCAGCATGCTTGCCAACTTACCGGAGAAGGTAGTCTTACCCGATCCCTGCAAACCTGACATTAGGATCACTGCCGGACGGGAATCGATATTGATTTCGGCTGTCTCTCCACCCATCAACTGAGTAAGTTCGTCGTGCACAATCTTCACCATCAACTGGCTTGGCTTCACAGCCGTAAGTACGTTCTGACCGATGGCTTTTTCTCTCACCGTGTCAGTGAAAGTTTTTGCAACCTTGTAGTTAACGTCGGCATCAAGCAATGCCTTGCGTACATCTTTCAGCGTCTCCGCCACGTTAATTTCGGTGATTTTGCCTTCACCTTTCAGAATCTTGAATGACCGTTCTAGTCTTTCACTTAAATTATCGAACATAGTTGTTTAATTACGAATTAATTATTTGAGCCTGCAAATGTACAAAAATCTCTTGTATTTATATCTTTTTATTCTGCCATTTTGCTTTTTTGAGGTAAATATAGCTTGTTATCAACAGCAAGGTATAGTACAGAATCTCAATCGTAAAGCAGATTTCAATCGGTGCTTTGAGCCACATTCCGACGAAAACGATGTAGGAACCATAAATGGCAATCGTAATTGTTTCGAGCAACAGGGCTGCCTGTGTATTTCCTGTTCCGGAGATACCGTTGAATACGACATTGGCTACCGATGCAATGAGCATGGCACAGCAGATGACGTATACCGAAGGCACGGACTCGGTGATTAACGCTGCTTCGCTGGTATAAACGGAGAGCAGGAACTCCGGAAACAAAACCGATACCCCCACCAGTCCCAGCATGATGAAGAACGAGAATCGGGCTATTTTATTGATAAGCGGCATGACGTGCTGGATACCTCCTGCGCCGATGGCGTTGCTGACAAGGCTGTTGGTTGTTGTTGCCAGTGCGTTTACCGGAATCAGCAGTACGACGTAGATGCTACGGACAATGTTGGCAATGGCCAGTTCCCGTTGTCCCAATCGTTCTACGGCAACAAAGAATACGAACCAAGTTGCCATCGATAAGAAATATTGAAGCATCGTGAAGCAAGAGATGCTGAGAATACGCATCAGCAATGCCGGATCGAACGAGCGCAGACGATTCAGACCATATTTTTTCAAATCAACACTGATATATGTATAGATCAGGAAGAAGAGAATGGAAGAGGCTTCCGCCAGTACAGAGGCGATGGCAGCTCCCTTGATTCCCATTTCCGGCAGACCGAATTTACCGAAAATCAGTGCGTAGTCCAGTATGACGTTGGTTAATGCCATGACGACGGCATTGATAGTCAACACCTTGGTACGTGTGATACCGATGTACAGGGCACGGAACATGACATTGATAAACGAGAAGAAGAACCCGTAAATACGCCAGTCCAGAAACTCCATAGTACCTTCGTAGATAGATTCGGAAGAAACCAGCAACCGCATGATATTTCCTCCGAACGCTTTGGTGAAGCCGAACATCAATATAGCTATCAACAGGAGAAACATGACTCCCTGAATCATTACGGGACCTACATCACTGTAACGTCCTTCTCCATTGCGTCGTGCAATGACAATCTGCGATCCTGTGCTGAATCCGAAAGCGATGGTGAATATACATATATAAAATAGTCCGCCCATAGCCGAAGCTCCCAGGGCCACTTCACTAACGTGCCCTAAGAATGCGGTATCGGTGACATTGATGACATTTTGCGCCAGCAAGCTGAGTAGTATCGGGTAACTGACACTCCAAATCTGTTTGTTGGTATACATAATTAAGCGTTTAAGTTTACAGTTTGCAAAGATAGCGCTTTATTCCGATTCTGAAGCAATGGGATAGGTGAAAACAATTTCCGGACCTTCCGTCCCCCGGGCGTTTACCTGATAGCTTCCTCCGAAATAAGCCAGCAACAACTGGTTGATCTCATGCCGGATGACGGTCTCCTGCGAGGTGAAAGCCTCGTCCGCCAATGGTGAGTTGAGAATGCGGAAATAAAGCATTTCACCGTTCCGGCTTAATGTAAAGCGGATCATCCGTTCATCCTGCTGTCCCTCCGTTTCATGCTCGTGCGGATAGGTCAGGGTACTGAGCAGAGCGTGTCCCAATCGGGTGGTATCCGTGCGAAGCGACAGTGACTCGACTTCCGGAGTGAACCGGACTTGAATGCCTGTCTTTTCATTATTCATGCGTGCCATGTAGCATACTTCGTTACAAAGTGCGACGGCATCATAGTCTTGTATCTGGAACTTCATCATTTTGGCTTCCAGACGAGACAGGTCGAGTACGTCATTGACCAATCGCATTAGTCTCTCTGAACTTTGGTGGATGATCGCCGAATATTCTTCTCTTGTAGTTTCGTCTATATTCGGTTCGCTGGCTATGAGTTGTGAGAATCCTACTACATTGTTGAGCGGAGTCCGGATATTATAACTCATGTTTGACAGGAAGCGATTCTTTATTTCATTGGTCACCCGCACCGTTTCCGCTGCTTTGCGTATTTCGCTCTCCGAATATTTCAGGGCTTTGCGGATTTTGGAGAGCCGGAACAGGGAAATGAACAACACAATCAGAATGGCACTGATCACGATCAGGCTGATCAGACGGATTTGGTTGGTCTGTTTTTGTTGTTCCAGTTCTATCTTGTCCAGGTTATAGCTTTTCTTGATTTGTTCCATTTGGGTGTTGGAGAGTGCCATGGCAGCCGAGTCTTTGATGGCCAGTGCCTGTTGGTAGAGTGTTGTCGCTCTGTTATTATCTCCGGCTTCCACCCATATTTTAGCCTGTTTCAGCAGTTGTTCGGCATAGTCGCTGGTGAAATCTTTCTTCAGCATGGTTAATGTCGTGTCGATATAGGCTGATGCCTGCTGATATTGTTGGATACTCTGATAGTATTTCGCATAGATGTCGTAATAGAGTACCTTATACATGAAATAAGTGTTTTCTGTCAGATACTTTTTAGACTTTTCTATATGTGAATAAGCAATTTGGGGCTGATTGGTATTCAGGTAATAATGTGCGTAGAAAATCTCATTGAAAATGAATACGTCCGCAAATCCGTCTTTTAGAGATGGATTGTCAATGATGAATTTACGGAGTACATTTTCCAGTTCTTGCAGGTATTTCAGTTGCCTGTTATTGTCCTTCATTTCTTTGGTTACGGATATGAGCTGTGACAAGACGGAGATATGGACTACCGCATTGCCATTCTTTGGAAGCAGCCTGTAGGCTTCTTCCAGCGCTTTGAGTCCCTCGTCCCAGCGCTGGCTGCCGATATATGCGTTGGACAGGCACTGATAAGCAGCTACCATCCCCCGGTTGTTGTCGATATCAAGGGCTTTCTGCTTCATCTTGTTCGCTTCGCTGATAGCAAGTTCATATTGTTCGGTAAAGGTGTATAAGTCAATTTGGAAACGTTGGGCATCGAAGAAAAAGTCCCATAAACCGGACTTTTGTACCAACGGTTCCATCAGTACAATCCATTTGGCTACACTATCCTGTTCGCAACGGTTGTAGTAATACAGTAAATGATAATAAGCGGCTAAACTGGCATACTTGTCATTTTTCAGTTTTAACGCTTCCTGCATCAGCGAATCCGAATATTGGATACATTTGTAGTTGTTCTGCTCTATCTTGATAATGTCGTTCAGGGTAGAGAGGCGCGTGGTGTCATGCGGCAGCGTTTGCAACACTTGCAGCAGACTGTCTGAGGCTGTGTCGGTGTTGGCATACCCCGGCAGCAGGAAGTAGCAGGTAATTATCAGTAGTATAAGTCTTTTCATTGGGCTTCCTCCTTTTTTTCCTGCTCATGGCGAATCGGGTGTGTGAACAGGAAGCGTGCTCCCTGATCATAGTCCGGGTCGATCCATATTTTGCCTCCCAGTTGTTCGATGATAAGCTGGCAGATGGACAATCCGAGTCCTGTGCCCTGTGCGTTTTCATCGAGCTTTTCGAAGCGGTTGAATATCTTGTTCTGATTCTCCTTGGAGATTCCGCAACCGGTATCACTGACGGAGAAGAGGGCGGTATCTTCCGTTTGTTTCACCAGTTCCAGGGTGATAGTGCCTTGTATAGTAAATTTCGTGGCGTTGATGAGCAGGTTGATCAGTACTTGTTGCAGGCGGGCACTGTCCGTTGTCAGCTTCAGTGAACTGAGAGAGGTGGAAAACTGTACTTTCGCCTGGGTCTGCTTTATTTTCTCTACCATGTCGATGACATTTCTGCACAACGCTACAATATCACATTCCTTGAATTTGAATTTCATTTTTCCGATTTCAAGGCTGGACAAGTCAATCACGTCATTAATCAGTTTGAGCAGCAGTTCCGAATTCTGCTGGATGATATCGTTGCACTGTTGTTTCGTTTCGTTGTCGATGGATTCTTCCGTCAGAATGGCTGAGAAACCGGATAACGCATTGAGGGGAGTACGAATCTCATGGCTCATATTGGAGAGAAAAAGGCTTTTGGTATGGATCGACTTTTCAGCCTGTTTCTTGGCTTTTTCCTGTTCCCGTTGTGATTGTAGAAGACGGTTGTTGGTGCGCTTGATGCGGAAAATAGCAATGATGATCAGTACTACGATCACTAAGATCACAGACAGACTCCAATAATAGAGATTTTTTTGTATGTTGATATAATTAAGTTCGCTTTTGTCTATCTGATACAGGGTATGCAGTTCGTTTATCTGACTGAGATAACTTTGGGCGTCCAATGAATCTTTGAGATTATTAATCTCCTCATAAATCTTGCATGCCTCTTGTTTCTGATTCATAAGTACCAGGACTTTGGCGCGTTCCTGTAATAACTGAACGTGCCTGAATAAAGCTGTTTTTTTTGTTATGGCGAGTAATTCTTCATATTCCTTCAGCGCTTTATCATATTCTTTGGATTCAATATGATAGGCGGCATACATATAGCTGCTGATCGAAAAATAGTATGGATAGGGGTATTTCTCGTAAATGGTGTCCAGTTGTTTCAGATACTCTAATGCTTTCGGCAGATTATTGGTCTGGATGTAATAATAGGCATAACTGCATGGCAGATAAAAGTCATTGGGCAAACCGGACTCCTTGTGATAGAGAGATTCAAGGTAGGCAAAATCCTTTTCAATATCGGCCATTTGTTTGAATTTGAGTTTGCTCAGAATCAAATAGAACATACTCGTCTTAAGATATGAATAACTTACCGGGATCTTCTGCATTATTTTCAGGGATTCTTCATAAGACTCCATGGCAGACCGATAATTTCCCGAACTTTGGTAGGTATCTGCAAGAGCGCGTAGCGCCAGTGCCGTTCCGAAAGGGTAATCTATAGCTTTGGCTTGCTGGTACATTGAATTGGCGTTGTTGATTGCCAGGCTGACATTGCCTTCCGTTGTTAATGCTTGGACTGCCATCATTTTCAGTGGAAACAGAATGTGATATTCTTGCTGCTTTTCCAATTCGGGGCTTAAAAGCTTTTCCCATAAGATAATGCTGTCCGTTGTAATGTTGATATCTGTATTGAAAGAAAGATCATAGTCAACAAGTGGTTGCAGTAAGGCGAGTCGTTCTTTATTTAAGTTTGTTGCATGGAGAGCCGCCGATATAAATATGGCTGCAATGAGTGCTATTATATGCTGTAAATTACTATTCACTATTTTGTTTGCTCGTATGGTGATGTGCAAAAGAAATAAAAAGAGTGAAGACTGGCAAGCAATCTTCACTCTTTTTTATAGATTTATTTTCTTTTGAGGATCTCACGTGCCCCAGGACCTTCGTGGCTGGGGTAGCCGGGAGTATGATTTCTGCACCGGGGATCGGCATCTACCTTCAAACTGCGGTAATCATCTTTGGAACGTGCGATGTAGTCGTCCAGCAAAGCACGATGTTCGGCGAGCACTTTGGAGTATTTAGGGTCCCTGGCAAGATTTTTTCTTTCGCCCGGATCTTTTTTCATATCGTACAGTTCTTCTCCGTTGCCTTCCAGATAATGGGTGTATTTATATCTCGGTCCGCGCACCATGCGTCCGGGAGTGGTAACGTACTCATATTCGCTGTGCCATTCGGAGACAACGTAAGGATGGCTTTTCTTCTGTTTCTCTCCCCTTAGAGTCGGTGCAAGGCTGATACCGGCTTTTTCTGCTGGAACGGCGATGCCCGCCAGGTCGCAAAGGGTGGGCAGGAGGTCTAAGGTCGGCTGTGTCAGCAGGTGGTCTACGGGTTTCTTCTGCTGCTTGATGCCGGGACCGGCGAAGATAAACGGAACGTTGGTCATTTCATCATAGAAGCTGATATGCTTGGTCACCATGCGGTGGGATGCCATGCCGTCGCCGTGGTCCGCCATGATTACGACAATCGTGTTTCTTCCGGCAGGGGTGGAGTAGAGGGCTTTCAGTACGCTGTCTACTTGCTTGGATACCATCTTGGTGTAATGCTGGAAGGCGGCGATGTAGTGACGATAGTTTTCTTCGCTCCAATGGGCAGCCTGTGTCATGCGGCGGTGGCTGCAACAGATATATTGTACTGGAGTAGGAATATTGCTCCAGTCTTCCACATCAAAGTTGTCCGGCAATTCGGGCAGTGGTCCGCTGATCGGCTGGTCGGTGTGTACTCCTTCGTTTTCGCCGATGAATCCGCAGATATTATGCGGGTTCTGAAAATCCGCGATGCAGATAAAGGGTTCTTTCGGAGGATTGCTGAGGTAGGCAACGGCATCTTCGCAGGTTCCTACATCCAGGAAACTGTCATTGTTGACCGGAAATTCGGGATCGGTAAATGGCTTGGCTACCGGTTCTTTATGTTTGAAGCCTCTCAGTGAGCCCATGTCGTGAGTCTTGCCGAAGTGTACGGCCTCATAACCGCTTTCGGAGAAGAGACTACCCAGTGTCGGCACGTTTTCCGGCAGGCGGGTGTTGACGGGTTCGCTGGAGTTTGAGCGTACATTGGTCTGGTGGGGCATCATGCCGCTCCATAATGCTGCGCGTGAAGGTTGGCTGAGGGGGCAGCCTACATAAGCGTTAGAGAAGATTACTCCTCTTGATGCTACTTCGTCGATGGGAAGTGTGCAGCCTTGTGTATGTCCGTAAGCGCCTACGACACGCTGTGTCAGATGGTCGCACTGGATAATCAGGAAGTTCGGCTTTTCTTGTGCCTGAGCTGCTGCGCCACAAAGGGCTAATCCCATGAATGGATAAATTGTTTTCATTCTTGGTTAGAATTAAGTAATTGATTGGGTAGCAAAAGTAGGAAAAAACAAAAAGCAAAAAAGGGCGGGGGAGTGGTTTTGGACGTAAATGAAAGTAATTTGTACAAAAATGAAATACGCGATGAACGTTTCATGAGGAACAGTAAAGGCCGCGATGAATAATCAATGAAAATAATCAATGGGAATCATAAAAAGAACGGTGAATAAACTGCGATTATTCATCGTCCAGTCTATTCACCGTTCCTTATTTATGGATCGTTAATTCTTGATCAGCTATTCATGCTCATCAGGAATTCGTCGTTGTCTCTTGTTTTTTCCAGGCGGTCTTTTACGAAATCCATTGCTTCGATAGGGTTCATATCTGCAAGGTATTTGCGTAATATCCACATACGGTCGAGCGTTGTCTTATCAAGCAGCAGATCGTCGCGACGAGTACTGGATGCAGTGATGTTGACAGCAGGGAAGATACGCTTGTTGGACAGGTTGCGGTCGAGCTGCAACTCCATGTTACCTGTACCCTTGAATTCTTCGAAGATAACTTCGTCCATTTTGGAACCGGTGTCGATCAGTGCGGTAGCGATGATAGTCAGCGAACCGCCGTTTTCGATGTTACGGGCAGCACCGAAGAAGCGTTTGGGCTTGTGAAGTGCATTAGCGTCCACACCACCGGAAAGTACTTTACCGGATGCGGGAGATACAGTATTGTAAGCACGTGCCAGGCGAGTGATAGAGTCAAGGAAGATCACTACGTCGTGTCCGCATTCTACCAGTCTTTTTGCTTTTTCGAGTACGATACCTGCGATTTTTACGTGGCGTTCTGCCGGTTCGTCAAAAGTAGAAGCGATTACTTCTGCGTTGACGCTGCGTGCCATGTCGGTTACTTCCTCCGGACGTTCGTCAATCAGCAGCATAATCATATATACTTCCGGATGATTGGCTGCGATGGCGTTGGCGATATCTTTCATCAAGATGGTCTTACCTGTCTTCGGCTGTGCCACGATCAGTGCACGCTGTCCCTTACCGATAGGAGCGAAAAGGTCTACAACACGGGCAGACATGGAGTCTGAATAACCGCCTTTGCAGAGTCTGA
Organism: Bacteroides thetaiotaomicron; assembly: GCA_019412825.1. Lineage (GTDB taxonomy): Bacteria > Bacteroidota > Bacteroidia > Bacteroidales > Bacteroidaceae > Bacteroides > Bacteroides thetaiotaomicron_A. The sequence continues at coordinate 79,804 of DXOL01000031.1, forward strand.
ATTTCTCGTCTGGGAAGAGCGGAGTCAAGTGTTCGAAAGGAACACGGTCGCGAACGAAAGCTGCGTCACGTCCGTTGATCTTTGATACCTTTACTAATGGGAAATATTTTTCTCCTTCCTTTGGCGGACGAATGATGCCTTCTACCACGTCACCGGTCTTAAGACCAAATAACTTAATTTGTGACTGTGATACATAAATATCGTCCGGAGAAGAAAGATAATTGTAATCGGAAGAACGGAGGAATCCGTATCCGTCCTGCATGATTTCCAGTACGCCTACTCCGCTGAGGATATCATCGAATTCATAAGGCTTTTCACGCTCAATCACTTTGCGTTCCGGCTGTTGTTGTACAGGCGGAAGGTTCTCGGCAACGTTGTTCTGCTGTTGTGCAGGACGCTGTTGTTGCATCGGAGGACGCTGATTGTTGTTATTGCTGTTATTGTTGCGCTGGAAATTATTATTGTTGTTGTTAGCATTCGCATTGTTATTGCCGGCGTTGTTATTATTGTTGTTGTCGCGTGGACGGACAATGCGCTGGCGTTGTTGTTGCGGTTGTGGATGCTGTTGTTGCTGTGGTTGTGGAGCTTGCTCGGGGGCAGCCTGTGTTGTTTCTGCCTTAGTCGCTTCAAATTTGCCGAAGAGTTCGGTCGGAAGCTCTATTTTTTCAGAAGGCAGGTCTTCGATTGGGATAAAGTCATCATCGTCTTCGCTGGACAAGATGTTGCTTTCTTCGTCGATCACCGGTGCCGATTTCTTTTGCGGTTTGGCTATTACCGGTTTTTCCGCAACGGCAGGCTTGTTTTCTTTTACTTTCTTTTCCGTCTCTTGTGTCGGAGCCGCTTTTTCAGCCGCCGGTGCAACTACCGGTTTTTCCGCAACAGCTTTTTCTTCTGTTGGTTTCACTATCGGTTTTGCTTTTTCCACCTCTTTGTTTTCTGCTTTTTCAGCGGTATTGGCGTCTTTGCGTGGACGGCCTACTTTACGCTTAGGAGCAGTTTTCTCCGCCTTCGGTTCAGCAGCAGGAACCTCTTTGGCTTTGTTGGCAGCCTCTTCTTTAGGCTGTTGCTGAGGTTTGGCTGCAGGAGCATTTTCTTTATTTTTAGTAACTTCTGCACTTTTCGCTGCTGGCGCTACTTTTTCTTCTTTTTTAGGTGCGGCTGTGCGCGAACGCTTGTTTTTATCTCCTTTGCGTTCTTCTTTTAATTTCTCTGCGGCAACTTTCTTAGTGGCTCCGGCTATGGCTTGCTCATCGAGAATCTTGTAAACAAGTTCTTCTTTTTTAAATGAGTCTGCTTTTTTGATGCCTAGCTCTTTGGCAATAACTTGAAGTTCCGACAGATTTTTGTCGTTCAATTGGATAATGTTATACATATAGTATGGTAAGTTATTAAAATTTCTGTCTTGATGAAATATGGACAGCATTACTACAGCGTAATAACCGCAGATATGCGAGCATATGTTTTGTTTTTAATTATGAATTAGGGATGTATATGTTGAATCGTAGAATGTTTCAACGGGGCAAAGATAATAAATATTTTTGGTTTCATGAACAATCAAACACTTTTTTCAGCGTAAAAACGTATCTTTGCTGTATAAAAGAAAATAGTATGACAGTAAATGAAGCTCGTTTAATTTATTTTTCGCCTACACACACATCAAAACAAGTAGCCGAAGCAATTGTTCACGGAACCGGTATAAAAAATGTCGTTCCGATGAATCTCACATTGCAGACTGTCGAGGAAACCGTTATCCCCACGTCTGCATTGGCTGTTATCGTAGTGCCTGTATATGGAGGTCATGTGGCTCCTTTGGCAATGGAACGCCTGGAAAGTATTTGCGGACTGGATACTCCTGCCGTATTGGTCGTGGTTTACGGAAACCGTGCCTACGAGAAGGCGTTGATGGAACTGGATGCTTTTGCCATCCCTCACGGATTGAAGGTGATTGCCGGAGCAACCTTCATAGGTGAGCATTCATATAGCACCGATAAATGTCCCATTGCGGACGGTCGTCCGAATGAATCGGATTTGGATTATGCGGAAGATTTCGGAAAAAAGATAATGGAGAAAATTCAGGCAGCTGCCGGACCCGATACTCTTTATCAGGTGGATGTGCGTGCCATCAAACGGCCCAGTCAGCCGTTCTTCCCCTTATTCCGCTTTTTGAGGAAGGTAATCAAGCTGCGCAAAAGCGGTACTCCGCTTCCCCGTACCCCTTGGATAGAAGAAGAGAGCTTGTGTACTCATTGTGGTATCTGTGCGGCTCATTGTCCGGCAGGAGCGATCACCAAAGGGGACGAACTGAACACGGACGCCGAAAAATGTATCAAATGCTGCGCCTGTGTGAAAGCGTGTGCAAAGAAGGCAAGGAAATATGATACTCCTTTCGCGTCTTTGCTGTCCGAGTGTTTCAAGAAACAGAAATTGCCTCAGACTATCTTGTAGATAATCACCCGTTTAGTCGTTTCGTCTATCCGGAAGCGATTATCTGTCCGTTCGCCTATCAGCCATGCAATGCGTTCACCGCAGCAGAGAACCCATTGGCGTTCTTTCTGGCTGATGGAGAATTTGCGGTCGGTCAGATAATCGCTTATTTTTTTCTTGCCCGTCATGCCGAAGGGGATGAATGTATCGCCCGCCTGCCATTTGCGGCAGTAAATTTCCTCATTTAATTTGTCTGCATCGAAACAGGCGGTTCCTTTTTCCCGTGGAATCCGGAAATCGGGCGTAAATTCTCTTTCCTCCTTTATTAATTGATAGGGAGGGGCAGGCTCGTCTTCCGGGCGGATGGTTTCCAGCAACAACAAATTCCGGTCTTTGATGACTCGCCATTCTTTGCTGACGAATTGTTTCCCCGACTGCCCATGAAGCGAATTGGCTATATCTTTGATTTGTGCCGAATTGAATCCTAGTGGATGCAATGTTTCAAATAAAAAAGCTTCGGGAGCGGGTTCGTTTAGTAAAGCATCGATTCGGATACCTTCCGGAGTGATAATCCGTGTTTTGGCTTCGGCTATTACCTTATTATATATAGCAGCGACATCATTCAGGTGATTGCTTGTTTCTATCAGACTGTTTTTGACCGACGGATTTATTTCCTGCATCAGTGGGAGCAGGTTGAGGCGGATTTTATTGCGGGTGTATTCGTCTTCCAGATTGGTACTGTCTGTTACGAAGTCTTGTCCGATCTGTTGCAGGTAGCGGATAATTTCTTCCCGGTTGATGCAGAGCAGCGGGCGCACGATCGCTCCGTTTCGGGGGCGGATTCCTAATAAGCCGGTGATGCCTGTACCCCGAATGAGGTTGAGCAGCATCGTTTCTACACTGTCGTCTTGGTGGTGAGCTACGGCGATTGCATGGGCTCCGCACTCTTTTTTTATCTTTTCGAACCAGTTGTAACGGAGTTCTCTGGCTGCCATCTCTATCGAGATCCGTTTTTCAGTTGCGTACTGAGTCGTGTTGAAGTCGATGGTGTGCAGGCGGATGCCGTATTTTTGGCAAAGTTGCCGGACAAACCGTTCGTCACGGTTTGATTCTTCACCACGTAAATGGAAATTGCAGTGGGCAGCTTCGCATTGATAACCTGCTGTGTGGAGTACACGTAGCAAGGTCACCGAGTCGGCTCCGCCACTCAGGGCAACCAGAAGTTTTTCGTCCGGCGAGAATAAATGCTCTTTTTCTATATATCGTATAACCCGTTGTTGTATCATATCTGCAAAGATAATAGTTTATTAAGGTATCTCAAGTGAATGCTAATTGTTTTTATCGGCCTGGTTAAGGAAAAAACTCCCATAAATTAATTTTTTCTTTAGCGATTTCTAATTCGTTCTACTATAGTTCCTCTTTCGTGCCACTATAGTTGGACGTAAGGAGAACTATAGTGCTCTTTGCGTACCACTATAGTGGCACGAACTAATTATTGCATATAAAAACAATAAGGACAGGCAGGAAATGGCTTAACTATTGGGACTTGACTCTTGGATGAACTTGCGGGGATGTTTTGAGGCAGGAAAAGTCGTGCTATTTAAAAACATTCTAAATAATTTGCGTGCTCGGAAGTTATGAATTATCTTTGCCGAAAATTTAGATAGTTATGCGTTTATCCGAATTAGGAACAGGTGAAAAAGGTGTCATCGTTAAGGTCTTGGGACACGGAGGCTTTCGTAAACGTATTGTGGAGATGGGTTTTATCAAAGGTAAAACTGTTGAAGTATTGTTGAATGCTCCACTGAAAGACCCGATTAAATATAAAGTCTTAGGTTATGAAATTTCTCTTCGTCGTCAGGAAGCTGAGATGATTGAAGTTGTAAGCGAGGAAGAAGCAAAAAAACAAGCCGAGGAAGCTATATATCACGAAGGACTGCCTGAAGATGTTTCTGTAAAAGAAGAAGATATGAAACGGTTGGCGTTAGGTAAGCGCCGTACCATCAACGTTGCTTTGGTCGGGAATCCGAACTCAGGCAAAACTTCTCTTTTCAATCTGGCTTCCGGTGCTCATGAGCATGTAGGAAACTATAGCGGTGTGACCGTAGATGCCAAAGAAGGGTATTTCGATTTCGAAGGTTATCATTTCCGTATTGTCGATTTGCCGGGAACGTATTCACTGTCAGCTTATACACCGGAAGAAATTTATGTCCGCCGTCACATTGTTGATGAAACGCCGGACGTAATCATCAATGTAGTCGATTCTTCAAATCTGGAGCGAAATCTGTATCTGACTACCCAGCTGATTGACATGAATGTCCGCATGGTAGTGGCTTTGAATATTTATGATGAACTGGAATCCAGCGGCAATACATTGGATTATCATTTGCTGAGTAAATTGTTCGGAGTGCCGATGCTGCCTACTGTCAGCAAGAAAAATCGTGGACTGGATACCTTGTTTCATGTAGTAATCAACCTTTATGAAGGGGTGGACTTCTTTGACAAGCAGGGTAATATGAATCCGGAAGTTCTGAAAGACCTGACCGAATGGCATGATTCTTTGGAAGATCGGAAGAATCATGAGGAAGAGCATCTGGAGGATTACGTGCGCGAACATAAAAGAACGGGACGCGTATTCCGTCATATTCATATCAATCATGGTCCCGATTTGGAAAAAGCGATTGACGCTGTAAAAGAGGAAGTATCCAAGAATGAATTTATCCGCCATAAATATTCTACCCGCTTTCTGGCTATCAAGTTGCTGGAAAACGATCCCGATATAGAGAGCTTTGTACGGACGCTGCCCAATGCGGGAGAGATTTTCCGTATCCGCGACAAGATGGCCAAGCGCGTTCAGGAAACGATGAACGAGGATTGCGAATCTGCCATAACGGATGCCAAATACGGTTTTATCAGTGGTGCGCTGAAAGAGACATTTACTGACAATCATCTGGAGCAGGCGCAGACGACTAAGGTGCTGGATGCTATCGTTACCCATCGTATTTGGGGGTATCCTATCTTTTTCCTTTTCATGTATCTGATGTTTGAGGGGACATTTGTTCTCGGCGAATATCCGATGATGGGAATTGAATGGCTGGTGGGGCAAATCGGTGATCTGATTCGCAACAATATGTCGGAGGGGCCATTGAAAGATATGCTGGTTGACGGTATCGTAGGCGGTGTAGGCGGTGTTATCGTCTTTCTGCCCAATATTCTGATTCTGTATTTCTGTATTTCGCTGATGGAAGACTCCGGTTATATGGCCCGTGCAGCGTTTATAATGGATAAAATTATGCATAAGATGGGCTTGCACGGAAAATCGTTTATTCCGTTGATTATGGGATTCGGTTGTAATGTGCCTGCTATCATGGCTTCCCGTACTATTGAGAACCGGAAAAGCCGCCTGATTACGATGCTGATTAATCCGTTGATGTCTTGTAGTGCGCGTCTGCCCATCTATCTCTTGCTGGTGGGGGCTTTCTTCCCGAACAATGCGAGTTTGGTGTTGTTAAGTATTTATGCGATCGGAATTTTTCTGGCTGTGTTGTTGGCGCGTCTGTTCAGCAAGTTTTTGGTAAAGGGTGACGATACTCCTTTTGTGATGGAGCTTCCTCCTTATCGAATGCCGACGGCAAAATCCATATTCCGTCATACATGGGAGAAGGGAGCGCAGTATCTGAAAAAAATGGGAGGGATTATTATGATTGCTTCTATTATCATCTGGTTCCTCGGATATTATCCGAACCATGAGGCGTATGAGACGGTAGCCGAACAACAGGAAAATTCTTATATCGGTCAGTTGGGACGGGCCATAGAGCCGGTGATAAAGCCGATGGGCTTTGACTGGAAGCTGGGTATCGGTTTGATTTCCGGAGTAGGGGCAAAGGAACTGGTCGTTAGTACGCTGGGTGTTTTGTATGTGGATGATCCGGAGGCCGATGAGGCTAGTCTGGCGGAGCGGATTCCGATAACTCCTTTAGTGGCGTTCTGTTATATGCTGTTTGTGCTGATTTACTTCCCTTGTATTGCGGCATTGGCGGCTATTAAGCAAGAGTCCGGCAGTTGGAAGTGGGCGCTCTTTGCAGCTTGCTATACCACAGGGCTGGCCTGGCTGGTGGCATTTTCAGTTTATCAGATTGGAGGATTGTTTGTATGAATAATTGGCAGGAATGGGTAGTCGGAGTACTGATTGTACTCTGCATTGCCCGTGTAATATATGGAATTTATCTTTTTTTTCGTCGTACGCGAGAAAGTGATAATCCTTGTGATAGCTGCGTAAGTGGCTGTGATTTAAAGGATATGATGGAGAAGAAGCGTCAAGAGTGCGGTGTAAAGAAAAAAAGTACAAAGAAAAATTGCTGCGGATAGTTGGTAGTTTCAAAATTTGTACTACCTTTGCAACCGCAAACGAGAAAAGATGGTTCCTTGGATGAGTGGCTTAGTCAGCGGTCTGCAAAACCGTGTACGGCGGTTCGAATCCGCCAGGAACCTCATAAAGTGACAAAATGCCGGATACAGAAATGTGTTCGGCATTTGTTTTTATTGATACACAGGTAATTAGCTGTTTCTTCATTTGTATGACGAACTGTGTGGATGTAGACCGGTGGTCATTTTTTGCCTGCAAAAGTAGCTATTGTAGACCGTGAAAACCTTTAAAATATCTTTAAGAACATATGGTAAACCGGGTAGAAACTCCGGATATTGCTTTTTTGATAATCTTAAAACGAGGATACATATATGAATACAGATTTTGTAAACTTAACAAAGGAAAACCTCAGTGATGAGCATCTATGCTGCATTATTCGTAGTAAAAAGCCTCATGCGGGTATTGACGCGAAGCGGCAATGGCTTTCCGACAGACTAAAAGAAGGTCATGTTTTTAGAAAGCTAAATGCAAAAGCTACGGTTTTTATTGAGTATGCGCCTCTTGAGACAGCTTGGGTTCCCATCATTGGTGATAACTATTATTATCTGTATTGCTTATGGGTTTTAGGAAGTCCAAAAGGAAACGGGTATGGAAGAGCTTTGATGGAATATTGCCTGACAGATGCCAAAGAAAAAGGCAAATCCGGTGTTTGTATGCTTGGATCAAAGAAACAGAAGAACTGGCTTTCTGACCAATCGTTTGCGAAGAAATTCGGTTTTGAAGTTGTTGATACGACTGATAATGGGTATGAACTGCTTGCACTTTCTTTTGATGGGACAACGCCGAAATTCGCGCAAAACGCGAAAAAAATGAAAATTGAAAGCAAAGATCTGACTATTTATTATGATATGCAATGCCCTTATATCTATCAAAAGATTGAAATGATAAAACAGTATTGTGAAACAAATAGCGTTCCTGTATCTTTAATTCAAGTGGATACACTCCAAAAAGCGAAAGACCTGCCTTGTGTTTTCAATAACTGGGGCGTTTTTTATAAAGGGAATTTTGAAACAGTGAATTTACTTTTAGATGTCGAACATTTAAAGAGAATACTTAAAAAATAAATAAGCAGATAATGCGGGATTAATGAGATAGGATTATTCTCTGTTTTTTATCCTGTCTCTTTATTTCTTCTGTTTCTGAAACGATAAGCGGATCAATAACCAGGTGATTAAGAGGCAAATCCCGATAGCAGTGAAAACTCCTTTGCGATAGGAATCCTCCAGCTGAATGCTGTATTTTACACTGTCGATATTGGTATCGGCCGGATGTACCCATACGCTGGTCAGAGGTGTTTCGTATTCCTTTCCGTTTGCTTTGATGGATGCCAGAGGCAGTTTGGTGTTTCCTGACTTCTTGAAGCGTATGCGGTAGCTGAATCCTTGCTCGTAGATATCTGTCAATATACCGTTTCTTACCGTATGACCGGCTTTGTGTGGTGTTGGTCCTTTTACTGTTTCTATAAGCGTTCCGAAGTCGGGTGGAGATACAGAATCGAACTCGGCTGTGCTGATGTATTTTAATTCTAGCTCTTGTCCTACTTTGGCTCCATTGTGGGGAGTGTCCAGTTCCATATAGCAACGTATTGTTTCTTGGGCAAAACTTTTTAGTCCTATAGGCAAACCGATAGTGATAAACAATATTATTCTTATTAGTTGTTGAATAATGTATGCGTGCATATTCCTTATATGAGATATAATAATAAATGATGATAAAAAAATATTGTTTACTTTCGGTTTGCCTATTTCTGCTTATCTATTTTTAGCCGATATAAAATTCGGTCGGGATTAGTTTGAAATCAACAAATTGATTTTCTACCGGGGCAGACTTTAATAGAAAAGGGACAATGCCATCGGATGGTAAAGCCTTGCGTGGCAGTGCTGTCTGTTTGTCGAATTTATAGGTGGCACACCATGCGTTGGCGTCACCACATACGCTTTTGCCGATACGAAAACAGAATTCGCTGGTATCATCACGTAACGTCTGTATTAGTTTGCGGCAATCACCGGGGATTTGGTCAGCATCTTGCAATACGTTTATTTCTTCTGCTATTTGTTTTAGCCATTCGGTGTCGTGAATATGTTTTTGATCAAGTGCAAAAACAAATACGGCAGGATAATAGTCGTTATTACCGGGCATCCATAAGGCGGTATTGGCTTGCACTACCGCGGCGTAAACAATGGGAGCCTCGGTGTATTTTCTTTTCCAACGATCTTTGAACAGCCAGGGAGCGCTGCCTGCCGTAGCTTTGAAAAAAGGGGTGCTCATATCACGTGGTGTCTGCAGGTAAGGGGTGAGTTTGTTCAGGTTAGTTGGATTCTTGAAGTTTTCCCGCTCTTCTTTTTCGCGGAGGCACTCTTTTTCTTCTTCCTCTGCAGATTTCGCGCGTTTGGCGCGTAGCTCTGTTACATCATAACCTTGTGATTCCATTTGTGCGATGTCTTCTTCACTCATGTTCTTTTCCCAATCTTTGCCGGGATTTACAAATAATGCCATAATCTTTGTTTTTTAATTGGTTATTTATTGCTTCTTGGAAATAGTGTTTGTTTTATAAGATATTTATTTATATATAAAATGTGATATTAAAATGTTGATATATAGTGTTTTAATACTTTGTATGATAATATTAGCTATGTTTATGGTTTCAAAAATACACTCTTTTATTTAAAAACGAATAATAAATGGAAGGTTTTTTATCTGCAAATCTATTATTCTTCCTGTTTGATATCTTCTTGGATTTATATTTATATCTTTGCAGTCATAAATATCGGATTTTAGTCGAATATATTCATGAATCGTATCAAAGGCATACTTTATGCGGCGGTTTCCTCTTCCACTTTTGGACTGGCTCCGTTTTTTTCCATCACTTTATTGCTGATCGGTTTTTCAGCTTTCGAAGTACTTTCTTATCGTTGGGGGATAGCTTCGGTAGTGTTAATCATATTCGGATTATTTTCCGGCTGTGACTTCCGGTTGAAAGGAAAGGATTTGGCAGTTGTCTTTGCTTTGAGCCTGTTGAGGGCGATTACTTCTTTCAGCTTAATTATTGCATATCAGAATATTGCCAGTGGAGTAGCGTCTACGATTCATTTTATGTATCCGTTGGCTGTTGCATTGGTTATGATGTTTGTTTTTCGGGAGAAAAAGTCGGTGTGGGTGATTGTTGCTGTGCTGATGTCCCTGTCCGGTGCATCTGTACTTTCGTTGGGTGGAGTAGATGTAAAAGATGGGAATACACCGATGGGACTGGTGGCAGCTTGTGTTTCTGTTTTTTCGTATGCCGGATATATCATAGGAGTGCGTAATACGAGGGCTGTGAAGATTAATTCTACGGTACTCACTTGTTATGTCATGAGTTTGGGAACGCTTTTTTATATAATAGGTGCTTGTTGTACATCCGGTCTTCGCATAGTGACGGACGGTTATGTATGGCTGATTATTTTAGGATTGGCTTTACCTGCTACAGCTATTTCAAATATTACTTTGGTACAGGCAATTAAAAATGCAGGACCTACTCTCACATCTATTTTAGGAGCGATGGAGCCACTGACGGCAGTTGTGATCGGTGTTTTTGTATTCAATGAGCTTTTCACATTGAATACCCTGATTGGAATTCTGTTGATTCTGATAGCTGTGAGTATGGTTGTGTTTCGTGAACATCGAATGAAAAGGATATAAAAAATGCCGCATATAGCGGCATTTGAGTATGGGGAGAGCCTCTTGTCGGATTCGAACCAACGACCCCGAGATTACAAATCACGTGCTCTGGCCAACTGAGCTAAAGAGGCGTTTTCTGTTTTGCGGGTGCAAAGGTATGAATTTATTTTAAAAATGCAAATACATCGTGTTCTTTTTTTATATTTGCAGTCTCACTAATGATTGCAAGAAGATGAAAAAGAAAATTATGAATGTATGTGGTGTGGCTTTATTAGCCGTAAGTTTACTGGCTTGTTCCGGTCAGAAGAAAGGAGCAGAAGCTACAGAGAGTGCTTCCGACACAGTGAAAGTGACTGCTGAAGCGACGTCAGCACAGGCTGATAGTACAGGATATATTGTCAGAATAGGAGAGGTGGCCCCTGATTTTACGATTACATTGACGGATGGTAAACAAGTAACTTTGTCTTCTCTTCGTGGGAAGGTTGTCATGTTGCAGTTTACAGCAAGTTGGTGCGGAGTATGCCGTAAGGAAATGCCTTTTATAGAAAAAGACATTTGGCTGAAGCATAAGGATAATGCAGACTTTGCACTGATTGGAATCGACCGTGACGAACCGCTTGAAAAAGTGCTTGCCTTCGCAAAGTCTACCGGAGTGACTTATCCGCTGGGACTGGATCCGGGAGCTGATATTTTCGCAAAATATGCATTGCGTGATGCCGGAATCACACGGAATGTGCTGATAGACCGGGAAGGAAAAATCGTAAAACTGACTCGTCTGTATAATGAAGAAGAGTTTGCTTCACTGGTTCAGCAGATCAATGAAATGCTGAAATAAGTGCTTATTGCCGGTGTCTGAACCGGATGCGAGTACAATAAATATAGTGTCACTATCACACTGGGATGGTGACACTATATCGTTAGTATGGTTACACTATTCCGATGTGATACTGTCACTATCCCGAATAGGGCTTTTTCTGATTAAAATACTACTCTGTCAGGCAAGGCTCAGCTTTGCCAGATAGTCATAATGTTTTCCTTCTTTGATTAATTCCGTTTTGAATCCACATTCGGAGGCGTACAGGCTAAGAGTCTGAAAATCGATATATAGCCAATCGAAAGTATCTCCTTTTACATCTTTGTACTGCATCTGAAAATCCACTTCTCCATAGTAATCGCCTGCCAGATCGATAAGTATACTGCCGTCTTCCTCTTCAAAAAGATAGCGCAGATCGCTTGAATCCATCAGGATACATCCGTCAGGGCGTAGAATGCGTTTCATTCGTTGGAAAAAGGCAGGTATATTATTCAATGTTCCTATGATGCCCGAACCATTCATCAGCATCAGAACTGTGTCGAATGTTTCGGTGAATGTTTCGTCAAAGAGATTGATGAGGCGGGAATCTTTTACGCCGCGTTGTTTCATTACCTCGTTGGAAAGCGGGGAGATGTCGATGGCGCAAACTTCTTTTCCCATTTCTTGAAGTGCCAATGCGTGGCAGCCGCTTCCGGCTCCTACATCCAATATTCTTCCCGTAGCCATTTGCAGAGCAGTACGTTCGAGGACTGGCATGGACTGCATACTTCGGAATAATTCCTTAACGGGGATTTCATCTTCTTCGAATTGAGAAGAGAATACTCGCAAGCGGTCGGCTCTGTGATGATTGAAAAAATCGGAGATTGCAGCTCCCATCGGGTCCTTTTCTGCGGGGAGGGTTGTTGTTGCCATTTTGGTGATTATGTATTGTTTTATTCGCCAAAGATAAACAATTCCGTAGAAAAGGCTTATCTTTGCATCAGAAATGTGAATGCTAACAATATAATATATATATGAGTATAGAAGATGCAATCATGGGCGGAATTGTCTTTAAAGGTAAGAAAGATAAGCCCATGGAAGAGGAGAAGGTGAAGACGAAAGCGAAGAAAGCGACTTATATTCGTGGACAACATGGTTCCGGAGCCGCGAAGATGAAAGCGGATATTCGAAAAAAAAGAGCTAACCGGCATAAAAAATAAATGGGAACAATTGTTTGTATACTAGCACTTTTGCTGGCTGGCCGTGGGCTTGGTTTGATCTTTAAGATGAGGATGTTTTGTTTTGTAATCAAGAGAATCGAAGCGAAATACATTAAGAAGATAGATGGAATAGTAGTAGATGTTGATACTTATGTGGAGGATGGAAGGCTTCTTGTGCGCCCGTCAGTTGAATTTACATTAGAAGGAGAGGGTGAAAAATGCTGTCGGTCTATCAATCCCAATATTGTTGTGGAGGATATCACACAATTTTCATATTACCCGAAAGATTTTCATATAGGTGATAAAGTTACGGTTTGGTATAACTTGGATAATGATGCAATGTTTGTCGAGCAAAAAATGCAATTGACAAGATTGTTTGTTCGTTTTTTTATTCCCGGATGTTTTTTCCTTATTTCAAGCATTTTGGGGATGTGTTATGTCATGAATAGCTAACAACCTTATAAAAAGAAACGGGGCAGGATGATCATCCTGCCCCGTTTCTTTTTATAAGGTTACTTCTTTTGTGGAAGTATCTCTATCCAGTAGTCATCCGGGTCGTTGATAAAATAAAGCCCCATGGCTGTATTCTCAAAACAGACACAATTCATTTCTTTGTGGTATTGCCGTACAGCATCATAATCGCCGGCTACACGAAAGCATAAATGACTTTCGTTTTCTCCCAGTTCATAGGGGGAGGTATGATCTTTCAGCCAGGTCAGTTCCAGCAGGAAGCCGGTTTCGTTGTCCGTCAGGTAAACCAGGATGAAAGAACCGTCGGAAGCTTCCTTCCGACTATGTTCTTTTAAGCCAAGCGCTTTTTCATAAAAAGCAATGCTTCGCTCCAGATTGGTTACATTGATATTAAAGTGATCAAATCTACTTTTAATTTCCATGATTGCTAATCTTGTTATTTTTTCATCAATAGCTTCACGATTTCTCCGACATACGTACGGGGTTGTCCGGCTTGCGGAGTCGTTTGTGAAGGCAGTTTCTTACATTCGATAACAGCCGAAGGAGTCGTTTGGTTCGGAGCGTATAGTTTCAGCGTATAAGTATCTGCTTTTTCTATCGCTTCGTGAGGCTGATCGGCAGAAAGTGTGCAGTAAGCCACGGCCTTACCGTTTTGATAGCCCAGTGCGCCGCCTGCGTTGGCTGTCATATTGGTCATGTTGAATTCATCCTTGCCGATAGAAATCACCAGTTTTCCATTGCCCATCAGTGCGTATACATCACCCGGAATCTGTTTCAGATCGATTTCTGTATATCCCGGCATATCAGCTGAAGCCTTGCCAACAGGAGTTGCTGGGGTTAAAGTAGCGGCAGGAGTAGTCTGACCGGACTCTGCTGTAGTAACTTTGATGTCGGTCTTTTTGTCTGCACCACCGATCACAATCGGACCTGCAGCAGCAACGATAGATGGTTTCTGTGCCTCTTCTTCTTTTCTCTTCTTCTCAGACTTCGGACGAGTATCGGGAGCACCGAAGGCTACAGCTACATCCATAAAGATGTCGTCGGCAAAGTCTACCGTTTTTCTGCGCCATTTAGCCAAACCGCGTACCAGTTTGGTTTTTGACTTGTTCAGTGCATATTCATCTGTGATCCATTCTTCTGCTTTGTATTTTTCTGTTTCGCGGTAGGTGAAACGGATTTTTTCCAGTTCTACCAAGCAACTGCCCGGTTTGCAGGTAACGGTGATCTGATAATTGACCCAGGTGCGGTCCAATGACAGGGCACTGGAGTAAAATGTGATCCATTCTTCACCTACACCGGCGATGGTTCCTTGTGCTTCGTCGCTGAAAACGACGCGGCTGTCCGGATTATTGTTTTCTTTCAGACGTTCGTTCATCCACTTCATGACAGTGTCGTAGATTTGCTTCTGACTCATTCCGGGAATTTGGAATTCCTTGGAAAATACTACTTTACCATCTACTACCGGAACAGCTCCCGCAAGGTATCTGGTATCATCTCTTTTTTCTTTGTGCGAATCGGCTCTCATGGCCATTGGCAGGCACGTGAGAAGCATGGTAAGAAACAGGATTGTTAACTTATTCATAATTATTATTGTGTTTATTTGGTTATTTCAAAACTTTCGCCCCGATGGGTGATGCTGACAAACCGGCATCCTGCATTTTCGGCAAAATCACGGAGGGCATTTCCGCCTTCGTAGTCTTCACTGAAGTGCATGGGTACAAATATAGTAGTTTTTATTTGTTCGATGAACTGTTTTGCACCTTTCATATAATCTTTTCCCATCCTGCGGTCCACTGGGAACAGCGCTAAATCCATCTTCGGTGCTTTTTCTTTTAAATATTTAACTTCTGCAAGGAAGTCTCCGTTGGCTTTTCGTATCTCCGCTTCGGTAGATTCTTCACTCCAGTGCCAGTTGTTCAGATCGCCTGCATGGAAGATGTTCCAGTCTTGCAGATGGATCAGGAACGAACTGCCGACATCGGTCGAACCGAATGCTTCGATGCGGATCGTGTCGTCTTCGTAGGTTTCTCCTTTTTTAATATAGGTAGCGTCTTCGGGCTTTGCACGATGGCTTTTCAGAATATCTTTGGAGAAAATGTACCGGATGTCGGGACGCGCTTCTTTCCACGTCAGTATTTCACGGTTGAAGTGGTCGGGATGGAAGTGAGTGGCCAATACATAGAGTTTACCCGGTCTTTGCAGGAGGTAGTCATGTACGATTCCCCGGTTATGTTCAGTTTCCGAAGAATCTTTGTAATAATCGATGATGACGGTCACACCTTCTGCTTCGATGGCAAAACTGCTATGATAAATATAATCCAGTGTCATGAGCTGATTATTTTTATAGTTGCAATATTACGTATTCTAGTTGGAGTTGGCAAGAAAAATCTGTGAAATCAGGGAGAAAGTCGATTGATTTCCCATTTTCCACCCGTCTTTAGGGTATACAGGAAGCGATCATGTAACCGGTTGGGACGTCCTTGCCAAAATTCCATCCGGGTAGGAGTGACGGCATATCCGCCCCAGTTGTCGGGCCGTTCTACTTCTTTTCCCAGCCATCGGGCAGCTTCTTTGACGAAAGCGCGTATCAGTTGCATCCGGCTTGCGATAGGCTGGCTTTGTGGAGAGATACGTGCACCGATGCGGCTTTTATAAGGGCGCTTCCGGAAATATTCGTCCGATTCTTCCGGAGAAACTTTTGCGGCAGTACCTTCGATGTGTACTTGCCTTTCAAGTTCATGCCAGACAAAGGAAAGTGAAATGTACGGATTTTGTGCCAGTTGCCTTCCCTTGCGGCTTTCGTAGTTGGTATAGAAGATAAACTTTCCATCATGCAGTCCTTTCAGCAGTACGGTGCGGGTCGAAGGTCTGCCTTCGGGAGATACGGTACCTACAATGACGGCGGTCGGTTCTTCTACGTTTGCGTCGATGGCTTCCTGTAGCCAGCGGCTGAAAAGCGAAAGCGGGTCGCAGGGAAGTTCGCTTTCCCTTAACCCGCTTTTGGTATATTCTTGCCGGATATCAGCTATATTCTTCATTCATTCAAGATTCATGATTTCTAATTCCAAATTTCTACATCGGTACTTCTATCAATAAGATATGTGAGTCCTTCAATGTTTCGAGTTCGAAACTTTTCGTATCGTAGATACCCATTCCGTCGCGACGTTTCAGCACTTCGCCGTCTACTACGATTTCTCCTTCAATCAGGAAAATGTATACGCCGCCATGACTTTGGTGCAAGTGGTAGCCAAGTTTCTTTCCGGCTTCCACCTTTCCGATAGAAAACCAGGTGTCTTGTAGAAGTGAAGCGGGGGTACTGCCGTCGGGCGATACGATCACTGCCAGTTCGTTCGGTCGTTCCAGTTCTTTGATGCTGAAATCCTTGTAGACAGGATGTGTATTCCGCTCTCTCGGCATAATCCATATTTGCAGGAATTCTACCGGTTCTACAGGGCTGGCATTCACTTCACTGTGGAAAATACCCGTTCCGGCACTCATCGTCTGAATCTCTCCGACAGTGATGATACGGCTGTTTTTCTTGCTGTCACCATGTTGCAGATGTCCTTTCAATGGAATGGAGATAATTTCCATATTTTTATGCGGATGGGTTTGAAATCCTTCTCCGGGGGCGACTTTGTCGTCATTCAATACACGGAGGGCGCCGAAGTTGATACGGTCAGAATCGAAGTATTCGTCGAAACTGAAGGTATGGTAACTATCCAGCCAGTCATATTTGGAATGTCCTCTTGTATCTGCTTTATGTATTACTTTCTTCATAATTTTCTCCTTTTCTAATTGTTTATATACTTCTGTAACAAGGGAAGTTAGGTAAAGGTTCTATCTCTTCACTTCATTTAGCAAAGGCTTGTGGTTGATGAAATCCTTGATATTCTGAAGTGTGGTCATGGCGATATTTCCCATTGCTTCACGTGTGAAAAAGGCTTGATGCGAAGTGACAATCACATTATTGAACGAGAGCAGACGGGCAAGTACGTCATCGTCAATGATGCGGTCGGACTGGTCTTCGTAGAAATATTCGCTTTCTTCTTCATACACATCCAATCCGGCAGAACCGATTTTCTTGTTTTTTAAGCCTTCGATCAGGGCATTGGTGTGAATCAATTGTCCACGACCGGTATTGATGATCATGACTCCGTCTTTCATTTTGCTGATGGAGTAGTCATTGATCAGATATTTGGTGGCTTCGGTAAGCGGGCAATGCAGGGAAATAATATCGGAACTATGGTACAGCTCGTCCAGAGAAGTATAAACGATTTGTTCTTCCCGGGCGAAGTTATAGTCGGGGTAGAGGTCATAAGCCAGTATATTCATTCCGAATCCCTTTAATATATGAATCAGAATTTTGGCGATTTTTCCTGTACCGATGATACCTGCCGTCTTGCCGTGCATATCGAATCCCATCAGACCGTGAAGGGAAAAGTTTCCGTCTTTTGTACGCCACGAAGCGCGTGGAATCTTCCGGTTGAGAGAGAGCATGAGTGCTACGGTATATTCGGCAACAGCATAAGGCGAATATGCAGGAACACGTACAACGGTGATTCCGGCAGTGGTGGCAGCATTGAGGTCTACATTATTGAATCCTGCACATCGGAGTGCCAGCAGTTTTACTCCGTTGGCTGCCATTGTATGAATGACTTCTGCATCGGCCGTATCGTTGACAAAGATACAGACTGCATCTACTCCTTGCGTCAATAACACGTTATTTTTATTCAGATGTCCTTTATAATAACGGAATTCAAATCCGAACTCTTTGTTTTTATCGTTGAAAGAAGCTTCGTCATAAGGCTTTGTTCCGAAAAATGCAATTGTATAGGCCATAATCTTTTCTGTTTTTATTCTTATTAATAAACGTAAAAACAGGGTGGTTTGTTTATCTTTACCTCCGTTCTGAATGTGAATTGTTTCATTAGAAACAGTTTTTATTTTCAATCAAAATGAGCTGGTAAACGAAAATAAGTGCACAAACATACGTCGCGTGTGCAGGAATATTGTATCTTTGCGCCCGAATTAATTTAAAAAAGATTTAGATGAGAAAAAATTTCTTGATTGGATTTGTAATGTTAATCGTTTCAATTCCAACTTTTGCCGGAGATTATCTAACTAATACGAATCAGAATGCTGCTTTCTTGCGCATGATAGCCCGCGGCGCTTCCATCGATGTTGATGGAGTTTATAGTAATCCTGCCGGACTGGCATTCCTTCCTCAAAACGGTTTACAGGTAGCACTGACTATTCAGAGTGCATATCAGACTCGTGATATTGCTGCTACAAGTCCTTTGTGGACAATGGATGGACAGACTTCCGTGCGCAATTATGAAGGAAAAGCTTCGGCTCCCGTTATCCCTTCTGTACATGCTGTATATAAGAATGGTGACTGGGCATTTTCCGGTAGTTTCGCTATCGTTGGTGGTGGTGGAAAAGCTTCTTTCAATACAGGTTTGCCTATGTTTGATGCAGCTGCTATCGGCTTGGTAAATTCTACAAGTGATATGTTGAAACCTAATATGTACAATATCAATTCAGCCATGGAAGGTCGTCAATATATTTATGGTTTGCAGTTAGGAGCAAGCTATAAGATTAATGAACACTTTTCAGTTTTTGCCGGTGCCCGTATGAATTACTTTACAGGTGGATATAAAGGTTTTCTGAATATTGCCTTGAAAGAAGGAGTAGCAGGACAGATCGGTGCTGCTATAGTACAACAAATAATGGGTGCTAATCCTAATCTGAGTTTAGAACAGGCACAGCAGATTGCACAAGAACAATCAGCACCTATGCTTCAGAAACTGAATGACACGAAACTTGAACTGGATTGTGACCAGACAGGTTGGGGATTGACGCCGATTATCGGTGTAGACGCTAAGTTCGGTAAGTTGAATTTGGCTGCGAAGTATGAGTTCAAAGCTAATATGAATATTGAGAACAATACACATGAATTGAAATATCCGGATGCTGCTGCTGCCTATATGGCACCTTATCAGCATGGTGTGAATACTCCAAGTGACCTTCCTTCTATGTTATCTGTAGCAGCAAGTTATGAATTCTTGCCTTCCCTTCGTGCTTCAGTAGAGTATCATTTCTTTGATGACAAGAATGCGGGTATGGCTGATGACAAGCAGAAGACATTGAAACATGGAACACACGAATACCTGGCTGGTGTAGAATGGGATATAAACAAAATATTCACAGTCAGTGGTGGTTATCAGAAAACTGATTACGGATTGAGTGATGCTTTCCAGACAGACACAAGTTTCTCTTGTGATTCTTATTCAGTAGGTTTCGGTGGTCGTGTTAATCTTAATAAGGCATTAAGTTTGGACATTGCTTATTTTTGGACCACCTATAGCGATTATACCAAAGAAAATCCACGTGGTTTGGATGGGGCTATGGCTTCAATGGATAAAGATGTTTATAGTCGTACAAACAAAGTGTTTGGTGTAAGTGTAAACTATAAGTTCTGATTTTAAAATCCGCTACGATTTTATATAAAAGAAGCCGTCTCAAACATTGTTTTGAGGCGGCTTCTCATATTATATACCTATATTATATATATAATAGATTAGAAAGAATACTGTACCAGCATATTCAACCGATTGGCATGGCGGGTAGAAGAACTGAAATCAGTGCGCCATCCTCTCAAATATTCAACACCAACCTGTAAATTGCTGCTGACATTCCAAAAAGCATTCGCTACAAAATACTGTCCTTTCCGATAGGCTTCCGGATTATCACTCGGATAGTTGTTTTCAGAGTAAAGGCGGGACAAGCTGTATGTACCGGACACAAAGATATTCGGGCAAATATTATATTGCAACCCTGCATACCATCCCAGCATCGGAAGAACCTGCATCTTGCCTTCATTATCGGGATCGGGAACGATGTCCACATTCAGATTACTTAAATCATTCAGATAAGAACCGATTCCTTTTCCATAATTCAACTGTCCGAACACTTGCCACTTCTTGGTTACATTAAAGGTGGTAGATGCTTGCAGACCAAATCCGGTAGTCGAAAAAGCCTTGTCATGTACATTGCTCGAATAAGTCATACTGCGTACGATTGCACCCAGTTTGACGTGACTGTTGCTGTTCCAGTTATACTGTGCAGAAGCTGCAAAATCCGGCATTCGTTGCGTGTTGATAGATACATCGCTATTCGTTGTACCGTCTACCGAAGGCATTTCCATGGCAACACCGAATTTCCAGTTTTTCAGTTTATCGCACATATAACTCAGTTGAGTAGTACGATAGAAAGCGGAACCGTTCGGGCCGGCGAAGTCAATCGTTGCGGGCAGAGCCGAAAGGTCCATGAATGAACCGTAGCTGTATCCGATGGTAAATCCTAAGAACTGTGCATACGCATTTTGAAGTTCAAACGTCTTCCCATCTCCGCGGAAGTTTCCGGCAGTATACACAACGAAGTCGCCCAGATGCTTGGTTCGTCCTACCAATTTCAGGAATAGGGTAGAAGTGGTGATGTCCATCTGGAATTGATTCTTGGCAAAATTCCCCTTTCCGGGCTGTCCGATCAATGCCGGATAGAAATCCACATCGTCAACGATGCCATTGAAATCATACTCTGCCGTAGCACGTACGTAGCCGCCGATACCAAGGGCAAATTTTCCTTTCTGGTCCGTCAGAAGGAAGCGGGGAGCCTTCGGGTCGTGGAAACGCATCTGAGAGCGGTCGTTCATGACCCGGATAATCTCATCACCTGCTTTGTCCCGGGAGACAAACATGATGGAATTCGGTTCCTCATCTTCGATGATTACTTTCTTTTGTGCGTGGGCACAGACGGGGAAAACTCCGATCCCCAGTAGCAAAGCTACCATTTTAAAGCTTGTTTTCATTATCAGTTAAGTTTTAGGTGAATGCCCAATGAACAACTAAAAAAAGAAATGGTTGAGAGGGGCTAAGGAAAAATTGCCAAACTTATCGGAAGAATTGCTATTTATAATCGTTCTAAAAAAGCGGATCTTTGTACCGTACTAATTAGATAAATAAAATACGAGAATGGAAAAAGTAGATTTTACTCAAGGAATATTGGCGATGGAGTCAGACCTGCATCGTTTCGCATATAAGTTGACTTCAGACCGTGATTCAGCCAACGACTTAGTTCAGGATTGTGTATTGCAGGCATTGGATAATCATGAGAAATTTACGCATGCCAAGAATCTGAAAGGATGGATGTTTACCATCATGCGTAATATCTTTGTCAACAACTACCGGCGCACGGTCCGCGAAATGAATTTGATTGATGATACCTATTCCATCAATCAGCAGAGCCTGATAGAAGATGAAGATGGCGACCGTTTCGAGTTTGCCTATGACATGAAGCAGTTGTATAGAGTGATCCATTCCATCCCCGAAGATATGAAAGTTCCTTTCCAGATGTTTGTAGCTGGATTTAAATACAGGGAAATTGCCGAAAAATTAGGATTGCCGATGGGGACGGTAAAGAGCCGACTTTTCTTTATCCGTAAGCGTCTGAAAGAAGAATTGAAAGACTTCTCCTGATGCAACTTTCTAATTGAGTGATGTGTTTTAAGGTCAAAGTGGAGCCTTCCTGTCAAAATACGACGAATGACAGGAAGGCTTCTTTTATTTGAAATATTCTTCCGAAATATTTGGTTTATAAAATAAACCTATTTATATTTGCATCGAGTAAGAGAGATGCGCAGCTCCTTACTTTTTTTAATCCATATACGGTTTATAAAATAAACTAATTAAATTCTATCAACCAATAATGTAGGAGGAAAGAAAAGATGAAACGATTATTATTCATGGCTTTAGGGATTATATGCTGTCAGGCAATTATGTTTGCGCAAGACGTAAAAGTAGAGATTCGTGGCATTCGCAGTACGAAAGGAAATATCATGGTGATGGCTCAGAAAGATGCTGAATCGAAGCCTGTATACGCAATGGCGGCAGCCGTTAAAGATACGGTGACGGTTATTTTGAAAGATGTTCCCTGGGAGCAGTTTCAGGTTTCTCTTTTTCATGATGAGAATGGAAACTGGGAATTGGATATGAATGAACAGGGGATACCGGTAGAAGGATATGCCCGGGAGAAATGCAAAAAAGAGCCCGATGCTCCGGCAACCGTCAAAGTTAAGTTGTACTATCCGGTAAAAGACTAGAAGAGATGAAACGCTTCATGCTTCTGCTGTCAATCGGTCTGACCGGAATCACTTCCTGGGCACAGACTTCAACCGATTCTCCGTACTTGTCTGTCACGGATACATTGCCGTCCGATTCCTCTTCCTATTTATTAAAAGAGGTGGTGATACAGACGAGTCCGGTAAAACGGAAAGCGGACCGGTTCGTATTGTCCGTGCCCCCTGCTGTCAACAAAGACGGGGTGGAACTTCTTCAGCAGGCACCCGGTGTGTGGCTGTCCGATGAACGCATTTCCATCAACGGCTCTTCAGGCACGAAAGTTTTTGTGGATAATCGGGAGATAAAACTTACCGGAGACTTTCTGATGGCCTATCTCCGCTCGTTGAAGTCGGAGAATATCAGCCGGATCGAGGTATTGCCTATGGCCGGTGCCGATAAAGATGCGAATGCTCAGGGAGGGGCGATACATATTTATATGCGCCGCCGGACCGATCGGGGAGTGCAAGGGAGCCTTTCGGCCACCACTTCCTTTGCCTCTTCGTTGCAATCTTACCAACCGGGTGGAAATCTGAATGTACATAGTGGAAAGTGGGATGTATACGCTTCCGCCTCCGCTATACTGATGCCTCAGAATAAAGGAAAAATGGATGCCGTACGCCAATATCTCACCGAAGAAAAAGACTTTTCGAGCCGGACGCTGATGAAGCAACCTTCACGATACGGAACTTTTCGGGCGGGAGCATTTTATACGATCGATACCTTGAATAAGGTAGGAGTAGAAATGGAATATATCCGCCGTTCGTATATATGGCATTCGCAAAGCCTTTCTTTCCTGTCTGCCGGACAGATGGAGTTGGAAAGCAACGGTGTATACCGTGAAAAAGAGGCATACGATATGTATTCGGTAACAGCAAACTATGTGCATCAACTGGATAACAGAGGTTCTGTCTTGAAGTTGGTAGCGGATTACGTCTCGAAAGACTTGGAGGGGAACAACCGCTATCGTATTTCCAACTATAAAGACACAGTCTACCGTTCCCGTTCGCAGGCTACCTATCAGATTGCGACTGCCGATTTCTCGTGGAAGCAGCAGTTACAGAAGAAATCATTTCTGCAAGCCGGAGTGAAATATACCTATACGGGGATGAAAGATGACGCCTGTTATGAAGGGCTGGAACCGGATGAAAGCTGGAAGCGCAATGAAGCCTACGGATATGAACTCGATTATCATGAAAATATAGGAGCAGCCTATGCGACCTATTCGCTGGATGGAAAGAAAGGCGGCATTCATATCGGACTTCGCGGAGAATACACGCAGACATCGAACCGGACGGATCATCAAACCCGAAAATACTGGGACTGGTTTCCTCACATCGATGCAAGCTACTATTTCGATGAACTTCACAAGTGGATGCTTATCGGACAATACGCCCGCTACATCGAACGACCGACTTTTGCGGCTTTGAATCCGAACCGGATTCAGACTTCCGATTATAGTTATGTGATAGGTAATCCGACACTGCGGCCTACATATATTAATAAGTTCAGTGCCACGCTGGTCTATAATTATCGTTATACACTGACCATAGGAGGCACTCTGCACCACGACCTTATCCGGGAATTTGGCAAGGAGGACGGTACGGACCCGGATGTATCGTACATCATTTATGAGAATCATAATCGGGAGAATCACTGGTTTGTAGCCATCAGCGCCCCGTGGCAACCTACTACGTGGCTGAACCTGACCGCCAATATAATAGGAGTGAAGCAGGATATCCGAATGTTTAAAGAAGATCGTTACGTCAGCCATTTTCTGTATTTCGGCAATGCGAACGCTACCTTCTACCTGCCTTCGGATTATTCTCTCGAAGGACAGTACAGCGGTGCAAGCCGCTTATATTCAGGCAATAGCAGGATCGAGCCTTTCCACACGTTCAACTTCCGGTTGCGTAAGAAATGGAATGACGGTCGGCTGGTAGCTACACTTGGGGTAGACAATATTTTTAATCGGAGAAACGTCTATGTCAGCGATCTGCCGTCTTATTCGTCGGAGAGCCGGTATCAGTTAGCTTCGGTCGGCCGACAGTTGAAACTGACCTTTACATGGAACTTCAATCAGGGCAAAAAGACGAAGCGAGTGACGATAGAGAAGCAATCCTCCGGCGAAAGAGACCGCTTTAAAGGAAAATAGACCGCTATTCTTGGTTTATTAATTAAACAATATTATTTTTGAAACAAAATTGATCGAGTATGGAAGACAAGAGCATTTCTGAAAAAGAGAGTTTGGAACTGATAGCCCGCATGATTCGGGAAACACAGGATAATACAGCCCGTTATGCGGCTTATCCGTTATTGATATGGGGATATACGACGGTCATTGTCTCAGTGACTATCTGCTTCCTTTATACCTATACAGGTGATTGGCAGTGGAATCTCCTGTGGTTTGCCTTGCCTGCTGTTGCAGCTCCGCTGACAGTTTTCTTTAATAGAAAGGATGAGGAGAAAGGAGCGAAGAATTATATCGATCGCATCACCAGTCAGATATGGATAGTATTTGGAGTGGTAGGCTTCGTGCTTTCCTGCTTTTCGTTTTTTGCCAATGTTCCTATTCTGTTTGTTATCGCGCTTTTGATGGGGATGGGAACAACTCTTACGGGGTTGGTGAGCAAGCACAGACCGCTCTCTGTAGCCGGAATCATTGGTATCGCCCTTTCTTTCTCCATGCTTTTCGTGCATGGAAGTGGTGTGTATCTGATCTTTGCCGCCATCTTTATAGTGATGATGATTGTCCCCGGACATATTATGAATAAACGGATGAAAAAGCAATGTTTAAAGAACTGAATCCCATCCTGCATTCACAGCTTCGCCTGGCTATAATGTCGATTCTGCTGACGGTGGAGGAGGCTGAGTTCGTCTACTTGAAAGAGAAGACCCAGTCGACAGCGGGAAACCTCAGTGTGCAGTTGGATAAGCTGAGTGAAGCCGGATATATCGAGGTAGAAAAAAGCTTTGTTGGCAAAAGGCCGCGTACTGCCTGCCGGATCACTTCCGGAGGCAGAAAAGCGATGGAGGAATATGTGGAGACGCTGAAGGAGTATCTTTCGGGCTTGTAATCCATACCTGAATAAAGTTATCGGAGAACTTTGTCTTCTCACTTTTTTCTTCTACCTTTGCACCCCGAAACAAGTAAAAAGATGTATGATGCCGTGAATAGCGGTCGTGTATTCTAGAACACCACGTAAAAAACAGGAGTTATGAAAGAAAAAGTATCAGTACCTTTTATGTTGCTGGGCATTCTCTTTAATGTATGCCTCATTGCAGCCAATCTTCTTGAAACGAAAGTAATTCAGGTCGGCAGTCTGACTGTCACAGCCGGATTATTGGTTTTTCCTATTTCTTATATCATTAATGATTGTATCGCCGAAGTCTGGGGATTCAAGAAAGCGCGCCTTATTATCTGGAGCGGTTTTGCCATGAACTTCTTTGTAGTAGGGCTTGGCTTGATAGCCGTTGCGATACCTGCCGCGCCTTTTTGGGAAGGTGAAGAGCATTTCGATTTTGTATTCGGCATGGCTCCCCGCATCGTGGCTGCCAGTTTGATGGCTTTCCTTGTCGGCTCCTTCCTCAATGCGTACGTAATGAGCAAGATGAAGATCGCCAGTCAGGGTCGGAACTTCTCCGCCCGTGCCATTCTCTCGACGATTGTCGGTGAGACTGCCGACTCATTGATTTTCTTCCCGGTAGCTTTCGGAGGTATCATTGCCTGGAAAGAATTGCTTATCATGATGGGACTTCAGATTATTCTGAAATCAATGTATGAAGTAATCATCCTGCCGGTGACTATCCGTGTAGTGAAAGTGATCAAGAAGATAGACGGCAGCGACGTATACGATACCAACATTTCTTATAATGTATTGAAAGTCAAAGATATTTAATGAAACGACTTCTTCCAGCCTGCTTCGAAGGCTGAGAATATAAAGAGAATTTTATGATGAACAGAGAGACTGCATTGGTTGTGTTCAGTGGCGGACAGGATTCCACCACTTGCCTCTTTTGGGCGAAACGCAACTTTAAGAAAGTATATGCTTTGAGTTTCCTTTATGGTCAGAAGCACCAGAAGGAAGTAGAACTCGCCAGAGAAATAGCCCGAAAGGCGGAAGTGGAATTTGATGTGATGGATGTGTCTTTCATAGGAACATTGGGACATAACTCGTTGACTGACACCACGATGGTAATGGATCAGGAAAAGCCGGCAGACAGCGTACCCAATACCTTTGTTCCGGGACGTAATCTGTTTTTTCTGAGTATTGCCGCAGTATATGCCCGCGAACGTGGCATCAACCATTTGGTGACGGGAGTTTCTCAGACTGACTTTAGCGGTTATCCCGATTGCCGGGACGCGTTTATTAAGTCTCTGAATGTAACGTTGAATCTGGCAATGGATGAGCAATTCGTGATTCATACCCCACTGATGTGGATTGATAAAGCGGAAACTTGGGCCTTGGCGGATGAATTGGGAGTATTGGATTTGATCCGTAACGAGACTTTGACATGCTATAATGGCATTCAGGGGGATGGCTGCGGGCATTGTCCCGCCTGTACGTTACGTCGTGAGGGACTGGAAAAGTATTTAAAAAAGAAGAATCAATAATATCTCTACACAGAGACTAAAAACGTGTTTTTTATTGTCACTTGTCACTTTTGAAGATTAACTCCTTGATTACAAATGAATAAAGGGTGATAATAGATGGTGATAATAGGGTGATAATAACCGATGAATGCTTTTTTATTGTCACCTTTATCTTTGCTGATAGATGCTTGCTATTCTATCATTGGCATTCGTTTCATTTCGGGATGGGCAAGGGTAAAGAGTCATTGCCGGTTGTTTCAAGAAGTTTCAACCGCTTGAAACTTTGGTTCCATACGCTTGAAACTCTAGTTTCTATTACTTGAAACCTTAGTTTCATACGCTCGAAACTTTTAGTTTCAAGGCTTTGAAACTAGAGTTTCATCATAGTGAAACACTTCATTCCTTTATAGGAAACGACTAAAAGCAACGGTCGTTTTGATAATAGGAGTACCGGTTGATAATAGGAGTACCCGATGGTGAAAGATGAAAGATCGGTGATAGATTGAAATAATCAATCTTTCACCACTGAACTATCGATGGATAAGCCGTTTCAGTGAATATGGTGACAGGTGAAAGATGTTTTGCGTTTTTTTTCTGTATGTAGAGAGTTTAAAACCACATTAAAACAATGGCTGAATTAAAAGACCAACTTTCCTTATTAGGAAGAAAAACGGAGTATAAACAAGATTATGCCCCTGAAGTATTGGAAGCATTTGATAACAAGCATCCGGAAAATGATTATTGGGTACGTTTCAACTGTCCCGAATTTACGAGCCTGTGCCCCATAACCGGACAGCCTGACTTTGCAGAAATACGTATCAGCTACATCCCCGACATTAAGATGGTGGAAAGCAAGAGTTTGAAACTTTATCTGTTCAGCTTCCGCAGTCATGGTGCATTCCATGAAGACTGTGTGAACATCATCATGAAGGATCTGATAAAACTGATGAATCCCAAATACATCGAAGTGACAGGTATATTTACTCCTCGTGGTGGTATCTCGATTTATCCGTATGCCAATTACGGTCGTCCGGGAACAAAGTTTGAACAGATGGCGGAACATCGGTTGATGAATCGGGAATAACCAGATTAAAAAATAATAATACGGGCAGAATATGACTCATAATATACCTATTGAATTGCAGAGATACGTACAGGAAAGGATTATCCCGCAATATGCCGGCTTTGATAAAGCACATCAGATTGACCATGTGGAAAAAGTGATCGAAGAAAGTCTGAAGCTGGCTCTTCATTATAAAGTCGATTCTGCAATGGTTTATACGATTGCCGCTTATCACGACTTGGGGTTGTGCGAAGGACGTGAATTTCATCATATCGTTTCGGGGAGAATACTATTGGCGGATGAAACTTTGCGTCAGTGGTTTACCGATGATCAAATGTTGCAGATGAAAGAAGCGATAGAAGATCATCGTGCCTCCAATAAACAGGCTCCGCGAAGTATCTACGGGAAAATAGTGGCTGAGGCAGACCGGATTATTGATCCGGAAATAACACTGCGCCGTACCGTACAGTATGGTTTGTCTCATTATCCGGAGATGGATAAAGAGCATCAGTATGAACGCTTCCGGAAACATCTTGCCGATAAATATGCAGAAGGAGGGTATCTGAAGTTGTGGATACCCCAATCTGATAATGCCGGACGGTTGGCGGAGCTGCGTCAGTTGATGGAGAATGAGAAAGAACTGCGGACGGTATTTGATAAATTATATTTAGCGGAAAACTCAGCCGGATAAGGAGAATTTGCTGTTGAATGGAGGAATGTTATTCATGATGATACGGCCCTCCGTTCAATATCGTCATTGCCCGATAAATCTGTTCCACGAAGATCAGCCGTATCATCTGATGTGAAAACGTCATCTTCGACATTGAAATCTTCTCATTAGCTACCTGATACACCTTCTCCGAAAATCCGTAGGGACCACCGATAATGAAAACCAGCCGTTTATTCACCGTATTCATCTTCCGTTTCATGTAATCGGCAAATTCGAGTGAACGCATTTCCTTCCCGTGCTCATCGAGCAGTACGATCACATCCCCCGGTTGAAGCGCCTTCAATATCAGTTCCCCTTCTTTCTCCTTCTGCTGATCCATCGAAAGGCTCTTGGTATTCTTCAGTTCGGGGATCACTTCCATATCAAAAGTGATGAAGCGTTTGGTACGCTGAATATAGTCATTAATAGCTGTAATATAGTGTTGTTCTACGGTTCGTCCAACGACGAGCAAAGTTGTTTTCATGCGTCTGATATTCTGATTCGAGCACAAAAATAGGCATTTTTTATGTTATTCTGCAATTAATGCTTACCTTTGCCTATCATTAGTTGAAAGTTTAAGCCTTTAAACTTCAACCCAAAAGCTTGGATTTATGAAGAAACGAGTGCTTTTAGGAATGGCCTCTTTGCTTCTTTCTGTCTCATTGCTGATGGCGCAGGAGATACCGGCAGGAGTGATTACGGCATTTAAGCGGGGAAGCTCGCAGGAACTGAGTAAGTATATGGGAGACAAGGTAAACCTCGTTCTCCAAGGCAGCTCGGCAAACGTTGACAAGAAGAAAGCGACAGCAATGATGCAAGAGTTTTTCACGGAAAACAAGGTCAACGCATTTGACGTGAATCATCAGGGAAAACGGGATGAATCCAGTTTTGTCATAGGTACGCTGACGACTACAAAAGGGAAATTCCGTGTGAACTGCTTCCTGAAAAAAGTGCAGACTCAATATTTAATACACCAAATAAGAATTGACAAGATCAATGAATAAGGAAAAAGAACTGATCGACAAACTGATCGATCTTGCTTTTGCAGAAGATATAGGTGATGGTGACCATACCACCCTTTCGTGTATTCCCGCTACTGCAATGGGAAAATCAAAACTACTGATCAAAGAAGCCGGTGTACTGGCTGGAATCGAAGTTGCCAAAGAAATCTTCAACCGTTTCGACCCGTCCATGAAAGTGGAAGTGTTTATCAATGACGGCACCGAAGTGAAACCGGGCGACGTAGCCATGATCGTAGAAGGAAAAGTACAATCCTTGCTCCAGACCGAACGCCTGATGCTGAACGTCATGCAGCGTATGAGCGGTATCGCAACCATGACCCGCAAGTATGCAAAGGTACTGGAAGGCACTCACACCCGCGTACTGGATACCCGCAAGACAACTCCGGGTATGCGTATCCTCGAAAAGATGGCAGTCAAAATCGGTGGTGGTGTAAACCATCGTATCGGTCTGTTCGACATGATTCTGCTCAAAGACAATCACGTGGATTTTGCCGGAGGCATCGACAAGGCGATCAACCGTGCCAAGGATTACTGCAAGGAAAAAGGCAAGGACCTGAAGATTGAAATCGAAGTACGCAGCTTCGACGAATTGCAGCAAGTGCTTGACTTGGGTGGCGTAGACCGCATCATGTTCGACAACTTTACGCCCGAAATGACAAAGAAGGCAGTCGATATGGTAGCCGGCAAATACGAAACAGAATCTTCCGGCGGTATCACTTTCGATACCCTTCGCGACTATGCCGAATGTGGCGTAGACTTTATCTCTGTTGGAGCTCTGACTCATTCGGTGAAAGGACTTGACATGAGCTTCAAAGCATGCTGAATCTATAAATGATGAACTGATAATAAATAAGCGGTGAACAGTGCTGTTGCTATCGTGCTGCAGCTGTTCACCGTTTATTATTTACGAATCATCATTTCTTTAACTTCTTTTAGCAAAACTCTTTGCAGCATTCCCCAAATACTTGCGTCTAAAGGATAAAAACGGCGCAGACATACGTTCGATTTAAAAAAGACAATTGGCATTGGAAAACGAGATAGAACTGATAAAGGGCTGTCGGGCAGGACAGGATTCAGCCCGAAAGGAACTTTACACCCTCTATGCCAAACAAATGTTGGCGGTATGCTACCGCTATACGGGCGATATGGATGCGGCGCACGATGTACTGCATGACGGTTTCATCAAGATTTTTACCAACTTCTCGTTCCGGGGGGAATCCTCGCTTTGTACGTGGATCACACGGGTGATGGTGACACAGTCACTCGACTATCTGAGACGGGAGAAACGAGTCAATCAGTTGGTAGTGCATGAAGAGCAGCTTCCCGACATACCGGATCTTTCGTCGTCGGGAGGAGGAACAGGGATCTCCGAAGAACAATTAATGGCGTTTGTCGCCGAATTGCCGGATGGTTGCCGAACCGTTTTCAACCTTTATGTGTTTGAAGAGAAACCGCACAAGGAGATAGCCAGAATGCTCCACATTAAAGAGCACTCGTCTACTTCGCAGTTACACAGAGCCAAGTATTTGTTAGCAAAAAGAATAAAAGAATATAGAAATCATGAAGAAAGAAAATGATGAAATAACCGATCTGTTTCGCACTCGTCTCGCTGATGCCGGGATGACTGTTCGGGATGGCTTTTGGGAAGAGCTTTCGCAGGACATCCCTGTGGCTTGCCAGCATCGCCGTCGGTTGATATTCTTCCGTGTGGCAGCGGCAGCATCTGTGTTGCTGGTATTGGCTGCATCCTCAGCGACTTTCTGGTATCTTTCTCCGAAAGAAGAGATGGAGGAGGCGTTTACCAAAATCGTGGTGGCGAACAGCGGAAGAATGGACGGAGATGGTGTACGTGCCAATCAGTTGCCGACGGCAATGGAACCTGTATTGTCGAAACCGGCACCTAAATCATTCGGATTATTATCGCAGTATCCGGAAGAGGGAGACTCGGTTTCCATCTCCTTCTCCATGTCATTCTCTTTCTCGGCAACTACTACCACGGGAAATGGCAACCGATATGGCAACCAAGGTCACAACGGTTATTGGCAGGCGAATAATGGCAACACAGAACCATCCGCCGCACAAGAAGAAAAATATACCACCGGTACACCTGCTCCGGTGAAAAACGTAAAAAAACATCGTTGGGCTCTGAAAGCACAGATGGGGACGGCACTTCCGGCAGAGGACAGTGCCTATAAGATGCCGATCTCCGCAGGAGTCACTGTAGAGCGAAAACTGAATGACTATCTCGGAATAGAAACCGGACTGCTCTATTCGAATCTGCGCTCGGAAGGACAACACCTGCACTATCTGGGCATTCCGCTGAAAGCGAACATCACCTTGATGGATACGAAGAAAATCGACCTCTATGCTACGGTAGGCGGAGTGGCGGACAAATGCATAGCCGGTGCGCCGGACAACAGTTTTAAAGAGGAACCTATCCAACTGGCAGTAACTGCCGGTGTCGGAATCACTTATAAGATTAATGACCGATTGGCGGTTTTTGCTGAGCCGGGTGTTTCCCATCATTTCAAGACGGATTCGAAACTGGCTACGGTACGCACGAAACGGCCGACTAATTTTAATTTACTTTGCGGACTTCGTATGACGTATTAATCCTTATGAAAATGAAAAAAACACTTATGATGCTGTGGATGGCTGTTAGCCTGATGGTAGTATCCCTGGCGGGATGCAGCAGCGAAGAAATGGATTATGAAAATCCCAATGTAACCGTTTTTGCGAAACAGCTGAAGGCGGGCACCTATAATATGAAGAATGAAAAAGGGGTCGTGGAAGTTCCTCACTTCACCGAAGAGGACATTCCCGAGCTATTGAAATATGCGGAGGATCTGACTATTATTCCCTCTTTCCCGTCAGTCTACAATACGAATAACGGTAAAATCCGTTTAGGTGAATGTATGCTTTGGGTGATAGAGTCGATCCGTCAGGGGACAGCCCCGTCATTGGGTTGCAGGATGGTATTGGCAAATGCGGATAATTACGAAGCCATCTATTTCCTGACCGATGACGAAGTGCTCGATGCGGCAGCCTGCTATCGTCGATGGTGGGAAGGCCGGAAATATCCGAAGACGACCTGGACGATTGATCCGTGCTACGACGAGCCGCTCTGTGGCTCAGGATACCGATGGTGGTAAAAAAAGAAAAAACCTTCGGGGCATAAAAACTAAAAAACATGAGGCAACGTTTATTTGTATCAGCAGTCTTTGTACTGCTGACAGGGGTGTGCTATGCCCAAAAGGAGACGAATGCGCTCATGTGTGACGGGGGTACTTGAGGAATATAGAAAACAGAGGTAGAAAGATGAGTGAATTGGTAAAACGTTTGATAACAGCTATGGCACTGTGCTTGACAGCTTTGCTTGTACACGCGCAGGAATGGACGAAGGAGGATTCTTTGCGTCTGAGGAAGTTGCTGGACAGTGATCAGGAGCTGAATTTGAATCAGGATGTAGTCAGGCAGATTGATTTCGGCAGCGCTGTCGGCACTCCCCGTATGTCGGTGGAGAAGAAATGGATGCTGCCCGATGAGTCGCTTCCCGAAGCATTGCCTAAACCGAAAGTGGTATTGAGTCTGATGCCTTATAAGGCAAATACTCCTTATAATTGGGACCCCGTCTTTCAGAAGAAAATAAGAATGGATAAGAATACCTGGCGTGGAGATCCGCATTACGAAATGCGTCACCAAAGGTCGTACAGCAACTGGGCGCGTAATCCGATGGCGGGAGGAGTCCGCAAATCATTGGAGGAGATACGGGCAAGCGGGGTACGTTTCCGTCAGATGGGCGAACGGGCGAATGGAATGATGGTTAATTCGGTGGTGATGGATAGTCCGATTCCTTTGTTCGGAGGCAGCGGCGTGTACATCAATGGAGGGACTGTAGGAGGACTTGATCTGATGGCGGTTTTCACCAAAAACTTCTGGGATAAAAAAGGAAAAGAACGTCGGGAGCGTACATTGGAAGTGTTGAGAACTTATGGGGATTCGACAACTGTACTGATCAATCGCCCTATTGAACAGATTGCCCGCTGAAACTGTTTTATTGAATATGGACATATCTCATGTTCCATGTTATCAGATTAGCACATTGAAAAACGATTAATTTATGAACAGAATTACTTCTCTTTTCGGTATTCAGTATCCTATTATTCAAGGTGGTATGGTGTGGTGTAGCGGTTGGCGTCTGGCTTCCGCAGTAAGTAATGCGGGAGGATTGGGACTGCTTGGCGCAGGCTCTATGCATCCGGAGACTCTTCGCGAACATATCCGGAAATGCCGTGCGGCTACAGACCACCCCTTTGGAGTTAATATTCCCTTGATGTATCCTCAGATAGAAGAAATCATGGCGATTGTTGCCGAAGAGGGCGTCAAGATCGTTTTCACTTCTGCCGGAAATCCTAAAGCATGGACCGGATGGCTGCACGAACGTGGTATTATCGTGGCTCATGTCGTTTCCTCTTCCCGTTTCGCGATGAAGTGTGAAGAGGCGGGAGTAGATGCGGTAGTCGCCGAGGGTTTCGAAGCCGGCGGGCATAATGGGCGTGAAGAAACTACCACTTTATGCTTGATTCCTGCGGTACGCAATGCGACAACTTTGCCTTTGATCGCTGCAGGAGGTATCGGTACGGGAGAAGGTATCTTTGCTGCCATGGTGCTGGGAGCAGAAGGGGTACAAATCGGAACTCGTTTTGCGTTGACGGATGAAAGTTCAGCAAGTCCGGTCTTCAAAGAATATTGTCTGGGATTGGGAGAAGGAGATACTAAATTATTATTAAAGAAACTGGCTCCGACACGTTTGGTACGGAATAATTTCCGGGATGCTGTGGAGAAGGCCGAGGATGGCGGTGCTTCTGCCGAAGAATTGCGGACTCTCCTAGGGAGAGGTCGTGCGAAGAAGGGAATGTTCGAAGGGGATCTGGAAGAAGGTGAACTGGAGATAGGGCAGGTGTCGGCTATTGTTTCCCGTCAGCAGTCAGTAGCGGAAGTCATGAATGAATTGGTGGAGGCTATGCAGCGGGCAGCGGAGAAGAAATATTTGTAAAAAACAAGTTCCGAAGTAGTGGGTTTGGAAAACCTGACTACTTCAGAACTTTACTACTTCAGAAAGTTGGCTGCTTCATCAATTTATGGGTTCATATTTCAGGTCGAATACATCCGCTATAGCTTTATATACGACTTTTCCTTCCACTACATTCAAACCGAGTGCTAGTGCCGGATCGTCTTTACAAGCTTTTTTCCATCCTTTGTTTGCTAAAGCAATGACATAAGGGAGAGTAGCATTGGTCAAAGCCAGCGTAGAAGTATAAGGTACAGCTCCCGGAATATTGGCTACGGCATAATGAACGATACCGTCTATCACATAGGTCGGCGCACTGTGGGTCGTGGGGTGTGACGTTTCGAAACATCCTCCCTGATCTATCGCTACATCCACAAGTACCGTACCGGGCTGCATCATTGCAAGCA
The DNA here is from genome assembly GCA_019412825.1 of Bacteroides thetaiotaomicron. GTDB lineage: Bacteria > Bacteroidota > Bacteroidia > Bacteroidales > Bacteroidaceae > Bacteroides > Bacteroides thetaiotaomicron_A. The sequence continues at coordinate 114,837 of DXOL01000031.1, forward strand.
TATTTCGGGTAATCAGATGAGGCGCTTTATCCCCCGGAATCAGCACGGAACCGATGACCAGATCAACATCCGGCAATTCCTTTTTTATCCTTAATTCGGATGCGTACAGCGTCTTGACATTTTTCGGTAATGTCTCGCTGAGATAGCGCAGGCGTGACAGATTAATATCTGCAACTGTAACATCCGCACCCATTCCCGCAGCCATCTGCGCTGCATTACTTCCGACAATACCGCCTCCGAGAATCAATACTTTGGCAGGCTTCACACCGGGGACTCCTCCCAGAAGGATACCTTTTCCTCCTTGCGGCTTTTCCAAAAAGCGTGCTCCTTCCTGAATGGACATGCGTCCGGCTACCTCACTCATAGGGATAAGCAGGGGTAATGAATGGTCTTCCTTTTCTACAGTTTCGTATGCCAGACAGATCGACTTATTGTCAATCATGGCAAGAGTCAGTTCCTTATCGGAAGCAAAATGGAAGTAAGTGAACAATAACTGTCCTTTTCTGATCAGATGGTATTCGGGCGCGATAGGCTCTTTAACCTTTACAATCATATCTGCTGTGGCATAGACATCTTCTATTGTCGGAAGCACCTGTGCACCGACGGACAGATATGCTTCATCCGGAAAACCACTATTGATACCTGCCGTATGCTGGATATATACTTGGTGACCTTGCTTCACAACTTCGGCAACTCCGGAAGGTGTCATGCCTACCCGGTTCTCGTTGTTCTTGATTTCTTTGGGTACTCCGATGATCATATTGTTATATATTAAAGGTTTAACATGGACCAATGTACGAAAAATCCCCTTACGTTGTTATTCGCAAGGGGATGTTTAAGAGCAGAATGCTTATATATAATTCGGTCAATTTAATAAACCCGGGTTTGCAGCAATAGCACTTTGTGGAATGCGTAGTGTATAGCGTGAATCATCTTGTTCTAATAGATAAGCTTGTCCGTTCAATATTTTTTCAATTCGTGGACGGGTGGTACGACGTAGATCGAACCAACGATGACCTTCGAAAGCAAGTTCAAGAGCCCGTTCTTCCAGAATTTCTTTAATTAAATCTGCTTGATTCATAGCGTCCACAGCTTTTTTCTTTTCTGCATAACCTTCCGGAGTGTATCGCTTTTCCATCAATTGTAGCAGGCGGGTACGAGCTTCGGGCAATTTATTCATTTGTGCAGCTGCTTCGGCAGCGTTCAAATAAATTTCTCCTGTACGGAAAGTACAGTTATGCTCTGCTTTTCCGCTTTTTTTCGAGATGTACTTATCTCCACTTAAACTATAGTATTTGTTCCGGCGGAGATCCTTATTAGCATCATATTTTTCCATGAACGCAGGTATCAATATGGATGCTGAAGTAACGTCATCATTGAAAAACTCATAAGCAGTAATCATTTCTGCTGATGTATAATTATTGGGAAGTTTGGCTTCCGGATCATTGAGGTCTTCTAATGTGGATTTTTGAACTAATATGCGTTCTGCCGCATCATAGGCTTCTTTCCAGTTTCCCATGTACAGGCGTACACGTGATTCCATTGCATCCACAGATAGGGTGGAGAAGCGGTAAGCATATACGGCTTCCCATTCTTTTTGATGCATTAACCCGCGGGCCGATTCTATGTCGGATAGAATAGCAGTATAGACCTCTTTTACGGTGTTTCGTGGCAGTACCACTTCTAGATCAAGGTCCCATTTTATGGGAATGGATTTGGTCTCTGGTGCTCCCTCTTTAGTATAAGGTTGTCCATATAGGTTAGCAAGAATAAAGTGCATGTAACCTCTTAATAAATAAGCTTCTCCAACGAGTTGATCAATGTCTTCCTGACTGCCTTCTTTTATATTATCTTTATTTGCTATTATAGCATTTGCATAATAAATCACACTATAATATACTGCCCAGCCAAATTCTCGGGTTCCATCTTTGGGACTCATATCATTCCACTTTTCAATCTCTGAGTAGAAATTTTGAGAATTACTGTTATCTGTTACCATAGCTATGTCTGTGCGAAATTCAGTGACGGATTTGTCGATGAGTTTTAGTCCGTAAGCGGTAGTCAGTAAAGCACGATATTCTGTTAATGTGGTAGGGATTACTTGTCCTACAGGTTGAATATCCAGGTAGCTGTCACATGAAGATAACAGGATGCTTCCTATGACAACCATTATGAAATATATTTTTTTGATCATATATATTTTTCTTGTTTAAAAGTTAAGACTTAGATTGAAAGTAACTGATTTAGGAACCGGTGTTGAATAAAGATTGCTCATTGACTCCGGATCCATGTAGTTTTTGTAACTGGAACCAAAAACAAAGAGATTTCGTGCTTCCAAACCTACAGTTGCTCCACCGATGTTCAGTTTATGCAGCCACTCGGAAGGAAAATGATAGGCCAGGCGTATGTTCTGTAAACGTATGTAACTTAACTTTTTGACCCATATATCCAGCGATTTGTAGAGATCTCTCCGAGTGCTGAATAAATAATAGTCAGCCGGATTAGTATTTAGGCTAGTTAATGCAGGAAACTTTCCGTTTTTATTTTCTGGTGTCCATCTATCCAATATATCCCTATTCATATTGCGCCCCGGATCGGGATCTGCTATGTAATAAGTAGGATCTGTTTTTACATGTGCCCCTAAGTTATAGGAGAAATTTAAGTTCAGTTCCCAGTTACGGTAATTAAATGTATTCATGAATCCTCCGGTGTAGGGAGCATCGGACGTTCCGGCATAACTATAAAAACCTCTCTCTGTTTCTTTATCTACGCCAATGCTGTATTCTCCGTCTAAATTTCCTCTGTCTGCCATTTGGAATAGTTCCTCAATAGTGACAGCTTCTCCATCTTTATTTTCAATGTAAATCTGTCCTGTTTCTGATTTTATCCCTTTGGTTTTTAGGGCGAAAATAGCGCCAACCGGATATCCTTCCAGACTTGGAGTTACTTGATCCTTTTCAGTCATTACTTTCAAAACCTTATTTTGGTTGTATGCAAAGTTAAATGAAGTATACCATGAGAAATTTTTAGTTGCAATGTTACGTGTCTGCAAGTTTATTTCGATACCTTGATTCTTCATACTTGCCCAGTTGACAGCCATACTGGTAAATCCATTTTCCAATGGTAGCATTTTGTTACCAATGAGATCGGTGCCTTTTCTATAATAATAGTCTACACTTAGGTTGATAGCTTGATTAAAAACAGAGAAATCTATTCCAGTATTATAAGAGGCTGTTTTTTCCCAGCGTAATTTACTGTTCGGAGCACTATTGATTGTGATGCTCTCTTCATTTGAACCAGGTAAGATACTTGTATTGCCATAAGTACCAACGATAAAGGGTGAAGTGTTTTTGTCAATGTTCCCTTGTAAACCATAAGACAAACGGAGAGCAAGGTTATCAATCCATTTGAACTGATTAATTAACGGTTCGTTTGAGATACGCCACAGTCCACTGACTGAGTAAATAGGTAAATAACGATATTTTTTATCTACACCGAAGAGATCGGAGCCATCCATGCGGACGCTACCTCCCAGAGTATAGCGATCCATCAGTGTGTAGGAACCATTGGCGTAGAAAGACGCAAAAGCATTTTCCTTAAAACTTTTAGTCTTTAGTTTCCATTCATTGGCTTGTTTGGAATCTCTGAATTCTAGGTTTTTGAACGTTAATGTTTTGGGGTCATATCCATATCCGGTAGATGCTTGATTCTCGTACCAATTTTTACGGATTTCTGATCCCGCCATTATTTGTATGTTGTGGATGTCATTGAATGTGTTCTTGTATTCGCCCTGAACTTTCCATGTAATTTGGGAAGTCGTAGAATTGGTCGATTTGAGCATCCCGCCTTCCGGTATGAGATAAATACGGTCGTCTCCTTTGTAATATGCAGAGTTTTCACGTTGGTTACGCAGATTGAAACTGTTAGTACCGGCATATTCTTCCCGGGATAGTTGATCCCATTGTACACCGACTTGTGAAGTAACTTTCCACTGGTCGTTAAAGCGAAGTTCCATATCGAAAATACTATTAATAGCGGTAGTAACTGATTTATTACTGGTATTTTCACGTTCTTCCAGAATATTATATCCTTGTAAAAGATCGGGTATACTACCTGTTACGACATCGTAATCATACAGGTAATTGTTATTATTGTCGAATGGTTCGAAATAAGGATTGGCAATACGGGAATAATAGACAGGATTAGTAAGCCCATAGGTATCTGTCAGAAAGGTGGTGTTTTTACGTCTATTTGCAAAAATAGAAACACCTACTTTCAGTAGTTTATTGATCTGATAAGAAGTTTTGCTCGTCAGATTAAAACGACTTAAGCTTACTCCCGGAATATTCCCGTTTTCGAGAGTGTAGCCAAGGGAGTTATAATAAGTCACCTTTTCGCTACCTCCGGAAATGCTGATATTATATTCTTGAGTAATGGCATCTCTGAATAGTATATCATTCCAATCGGTATTAATACTTTTTAAGCGGTTGATTGCGTTTTGAGCTTCAGAAGTAAGCCCTTCCCAGCCTTTCTCCCGATAAATATCCATTAGATTGTGTTGTTTTAATATAGCGGCTACTCCTCCTTTTTCTGAATATACAGGTATCGGATAAAATCCCCATTTATTGAAAGGTGCTTCTTTCATCATTTGAAGTTCCAAGTTTACTTTTTCCTCAGAATTTAGGAGATTAAGGCGGGAGGTGTCCAAATTAGGAGTATAGGTTAATTTTGTATTAAAATTGACAACAGGCTTTCCTGTTCTACCTCTTTTTGTGGTAACTACAATTACACCATTAGCAGCGCGAGCACCATAAATGGCGGTTGCTGCTGCATCTTTCAGTATGGTAATGCTTTCGATATCGTTTGGACTTAATCCGGCGATAGATGATTGACCGATGTTGACAATATCATTGTCAGAAGATTTATTGTCCATTTTGGGAATATCTGTTCCTTCCAGAGGAATTCCATCCAATACCCACAATGGGTCTTGTGTTCCGTTCATTGATGCAGTACCACGAATACGAATTTTGGCAGGTGATCCTGGTGCACCGGAAGTGTTTGTCACGGATACACCGGCAATTTGACCTGTCAGCGCCTGGTCAATACTTTTTGCAGCACCTACCATGGCATCCGAAACTTCAACTTTAGAGATCGCGGCTGTTAATTTTCTACGTTCTAGGGTTTGGTATCCTGTTACTACTACATCTCCCAATGTATGTGCTGAGGTTTGAAGTACGATTCGGTAGCTTTTCTTGTCGCCTTGAAGAACAATAACTTGTTCTTCAAATCCGATGTAGCTACAATGAATACGGGTTACTTTATCCGGAACAGAAAGAGAGAATTTACCATCGATATCTGTAATAGTACCTAGCGATGTTTGGGATGCTCCTGCCTTTTTCAGTTCATCCGTATGAACGTAGACCGAGGCACCGATCAACGGTTCGTTATCTTCACCGGAGATTACTACCCCGGTGATAGTACGATTAGCCGCATTGGCTATTGCCAATGCGTTAACAAGGAAGCATATAATAATGCAAAGATGTTTTTTATTCATTAATTATAAATAAACGTAAGTGATTGAATAGAATTATTTAATACCTAAAGCTGTGTTGATACGTAAAACCATATCTTCGTAATGATAACGTGTTGCTGTATCAGACGTTCCGAGGCGGCTCTGCAATAATTTCTTAATCCGCAGTAACTCTCCGCGTTTCACGGATATTGCATCCGAGATACGATTCAGTTGACTACCGTAGAAGTTGAGAACTCGGTGAGCTCCCATTTTATCTTCCTGTCGGAGCGAACGTTGTTCGGCCGCATAGCAGCTGCAGAAAGGAGTGGCATGATCGAGTAAGAAATGATCATCTGCAATCTTTTTATTGATTTTTACAGCTTCGGGCTCTGCAGCAGCTGTGAGTAATGCGTCCAGAAAGTTTTTCTGTAAAGAACGTTCCATCACATTGGGAATACCTCCTCGTTCGGTAATACCGAAAATATTCTTGTGGAGTCCGTCCATCAGTTCCACTACGGTAAACGCTTTTTTTCCATTGACTGATTCATTTTCAATCATACGCATCAGGCGGGTGTTGCCAAGCAAGTCCCAAAGGATGTAGGCTTGTGCATTTTTCAGTATCTGCGTCGGGGCGTTTTCCTGTTGTCCAACCGGGGTGTTACGGAGCAAATAGGTATATTTTCCTACTTCCGTATCGAACAGCCATTTAGGATAAGTCAGTACTTCGTTTGTCAGAAACTTCAAGGAAGCCTGCTGCTTCTCTTTCTCAACGAATGTGTAGGTCTGGACACCATCTCCTATGACTGTATTTTCGATATAGATACCACCGATGTTGGCTAGTACGTGATACAGATAGTTGTTCCATTGATTGATAATCGCGTAATAGAGGCGTGAGGCTTCTTCGTAAGTCTGTCCTTTTTCTCCGGTAGTAGTCCATTGAAGGATTTGCGGAACGATGCGTTTCAGGTTGTCAATGCCAAGTAAGGAAGAACGGACAGGATCATCGCCTAAATCTTCATTCTGTGCACGTGGATCAACGGCATCACGTACATCCTGTGCTTCACTATATTTATAAAGACGGTCTGTATGCTTACTCAGGAAATCAAATAAGATATCTTTTTCTTCTTCCGGACTATTCTTTCCGTACCAGCGATATCCATATTCGATGGCAAAGATATCGTAAGGGCCGATATGCGGGGAAAGAACCTTCACGCCATCTCCCGGTTGGGCTATGTAGTTGAAGCGGGCATAGTCCATGATAGAGGAAGCGGTGGAATTTAACCGGGAAGTGAACGCTTCGGAACGTAAGGAATCAGTTGGGAACGCTGCCGATCCCATCATGTTGTGACGCAATCCCAAAGAGTGCCCTACCTCGTGGCAGGCAACAAAGCGGATAGCATCACCCAATAGTGAATCCGGCAACTGCACGCTGCGTGCTTCCGGGCAAACGGTTCCGGTCTGTACTGTAATCCATTCGCTTACCATAGAGAGCACATTGTGCCACCACATGATGTCTGCTTCCAGAATCTCTCCGGAACGGGGGTCTAACAAAGAAGGTCCCATCGCATTCTTCTTTTCCGAAGCTGCGTAGGTCAGTACGGAATAGTTCACGTCATCCATATCTATTTCCATACTATCGGTAACTTCGATGGCGATGATTGCATTTCTGAATCCTGCTTTTTCAAAAGCGACCTGCCAGTCTTCAATACCTCTTTTTATATATTTGCGCCATTGATAAGGTGTGGAATTGTCGATATAGAATACGATCGGTTTGGCAGGTTCTACCACCTTTCCTTTCAGGTAAGCCTCGCGGTCTTCCGGTTTGGGTTCCATACGCCAACGGGTGATAAACTGCTTTTTATCCGTTCTTTGCTGTGCATCGCTGAAACTCAATAGCGGATTGGTGAAATAACCTATTTTCTGATTATCAAAACGTCCCATCATTGGAGTTTCGGGCAGCAGAAGGATAGAAGAACTGACTTCTACCGTTACATATACGCTTGTTGTTCCTTCCGTCACTTTAGTAGTCAGTTCGGAAGTGGCGACTACGTTGTTCGGAAAGGATTTCACGGATAAGATACGTGATAGATTTTTAATAGCAGATGTTCCCAGATTGATATTGGTAAATACATTATTAATGCTGGTTTCCGTACCGTCATAAATATCGTTGATTTTGATCACCAATGCTGTAGAGTCCTGATTGACAGCCTCTATCTTGAATGCGGCAATAAGCGGTGATATAAAATTGTCCTTAACCGAACGGAAAATAGCATCCGTCTGAGGAGCCAGAGGTAACGGGCGTTGTTGGCGGAACATCAGTTTCCCGGTTGTTTTGTCCCATTCCATGCAAATCATTTGATTTTCATAATTTACACCCCGGTTTACTCCAGCGTCATTCAATTCAGCCGGTACTCGTTGTAGCTTGTTGACAACAAGTAAATCGCGCCCTAGCAATGATGTGGGAACCTCAAAATAATAATCGTTCTTTTTTTGATAAACGGCAAACATCCCTTTTTTAACACTGCTGCCTTCCACTAATTTCTCGTAGTCGCTTTTTACTCTCTCTTCTTCTGAATTCTTTTTCTTTTTCTTTTTGAACCAACTCAGATTTTCTGTAGCAGGGGTAGTTGCAAGTGCTGAGTACGCTTCTCCACTCAGCAATATACATGCAATGACCGCTGCCATTACCTTTACATACATTCTCATTAAGTCCTTTTACTTTTAATTATTATTAAAAACAGCCGCAAAAGTAATAATATTAATAATATAATGATTACAGTTTAGTTGCGAATATAATAATAAAAGGAATTATTAACTAGGTTCATTTGCTATCATTCTTCCCGGATATTTCATAATTAAGTTGGAATAGTGTACATTTGCGGAAGTAAAAAAGTGAAGAAGATAATGAAAAGATATATTGCTGCTTTATTATTAGCCTGTTGCGTGGAGGGGTATGCGCAGGAAAAGAAGCAGGCTGCCTTTGTGCCACCTTTTGACTTTCCCCTTACATTGAGTGGAAACTTCGGAGAAATTCGTTCCAATCACTTTCATGGTGGATTAGATTTTAAAACGGGAGGGACAATCGGGAAACCGGTTCGGGCACTTGCTGACGGGTATATTTCGCGTATACGTGTCACTAATGGTTCGGGGTATGTGCTTGATGTCTGCTATCACAACGGCTATTCCACTATCAACCGCCATCTGAGTGCTTTTCTCTCGCCTATTGCCGAAAGGGTAGAGAAACTTCAATATGAAAATGAAAATTGGGAAGTAGAGATCATCCCCGAACCCGATGAATATCCGGTGAAAGCCGGACAGCGGATTGCATTGAGCGGAAATACCGGATACTCCTTCGGTCCGCATCTTCATCTGGATGTATTTGAAACAGAGACGGGAGACTATATCGATCCTATGCCTTTCTTTAAAAAGAACCTCAAAGATACACGTGCACCGAAGGCGGATGGCATCATGCTTTTTCCGCAGCTTGGCAAAGGAGTGGTCAGCGGAAGTCAGGAAAATAAAACGATTCTGCCGAACAGTGAACATCCGGTGGAAGCATGGGGTGTAATCGGCACAGGTATCAAAGCGTATGACTATATGGACGGGGTAAATAATCATTATGGAGTATATTCCGTAGTGCTTACAGTAGATGGTGCCGAGGTGTTCCGTAGCACCGTAGACCGCTTTTCGCAGGAAGAAAACCGAATGATAAACTCCTGGACGCATGGACAGTACATGAAATCCTTTATTGATCCCGGAAATACATTGCGATTGTTGAAAGCCTCGAACGATAACCGTGGCTTGGTAACGATTGACGAAGAACGGGATTATCAGTTTCAATATACACTGAAAGATGCTTTTGGCAATACTTCCCGTTATCACTTTACGGTACGTGGCAAGAAACAGCCGGTTGAACCGTTGAATCATCGGGAGAAATATTTCTTTGCCTGGGATAAGACGAATTATCTGCAGGAACCGGGGTTGAGTCTGGTTGTTCCGAAGGGAATGCTATATGATAATGTACCTCTTCAATATCAGGTAAAAGCGGATAGCGGAGCGGTCGCATTTACCTATCAGTTGAATGATAAGCCGGTCCCGCTACATTCAAGCTGTGAACTGCGAATCGGATTGAGGCGCAAACCGGTGGCGGACACTACGAAATATTACGTGGCGCGAGTGACTCCGAAAGGGACTAAATACAGCGTAGGAGGGAAGTACGAAGATGGATTTATGAAAGCATCTATTCGTGAGCTGGCCACATATACGGTTGCTTTGGACACTGTTCCTCCGGAAATTATACCTGTTAACAAGAACCTGTGGGCACGAAACGGAAAGATTGTCTATCGGCTGAAAGATGAAGGAGCAGGTATCGCTTTTTATCGGGGAACGATTGACGGTGAATATGCACTTTTCGGTCGTCCCAATATCGTAAAGTCCTACTGGGAATGTGTACTCGATCCGAAGCACGTGAAGAAAGGTGGCAAGCATACCGTAGAAATGACTGTCACGGATGCTTGTGGAAATCAGACCGTTTCGAAGGAAACCTTTGTTTGGTAAACTATTAAAATGTATCATATATGAAGAAAAGAATCATTCTATCTGCTGTCCTGTCTTTGGCGGCTTTGGCGAATTCTTTCGCTTGTACGAACCTGATTGTCGGCAAAAATGCTTCGACTGACGGTTCGACTATTGTTTCCTATTCAGCCGACTCGTATGGCCTGTTCGGTGAGCTTTATCATTATCCGGCTGCTACATATCCCAAAGGGACTATGTTGAAAGTCTATGAATGGGATACGGGTAAGTATCTGGGCGAAATCGAACAGGCACGCCAGACTTATAATGTGACTGGCAATATGAATGAATTTCAAGTGACTATCGGTGAAACAACCTTCGGCGGGCGTCCGGAGCTGGCCGATTCTACCGGAATCATCGACTACGGAAGTCTGATCTATATCGGATTGCAACGTTCACGCTCTGCCCGCGAGGCGATCCGTATTATGACTGACTTAGTACAGCAATATGGCTATTATAGTGAAGGAGAATCGTTTACGATTGCCGATCCGAATGAAATTTGGATTATGGAAATGATCGGTAAGGGACCGGGGGTACGTGGTGCTGTCTGGGTGGCCGTACGTGTACCGGATGATTGTATCTCGGCTCATGCCAATCAATCCCGTATCCATCAGTTTGACATGAACGACAAAGAAAACTGTATCACTTCTCCGGATGTGATTGCCTTCGCTCGTGAGAAAGGTTACTTCAATGGTGTGAACAAGGATTTCAGTTTTGCAGAGGCTTACGCACCACTTGATTTCGGTGCCCGTCGTTTCTGCGAGGCCCGTGTGTGGAGCTATTTCAATAAATTTACCGACCATGGAAATGATTATCTTCCTTATATCGAAGGAAAGACAGATACTCCGATGCCTCTTTTCGTAAAGCCGAACCGTAAACTTTCCGTACAGGATGTGAAGGATATGATGCGTGACCATTACGAAGGAACACCGCTTGATATTTCCAATGATTTCGGTGCCGGTCCTTATAAAACCCCGTACCGCCTTTCTCCACTGAATTTCAAGGTAGGTGATAAGGAATATTTTAACGAACGTCCGATTTCGACTCAACAAAGTGGCTTCGTATTTGTTGCACAAATGCGTGCCAACAAGCCGGATCCCATAGGCGGTGTACTCTGGTTTGGAGTGGACGATGCGAATATGGCCGTATTTACTCCTGTTTATTGCTGTACGACGAAAGCTCCGTTGTGCTATACACGTGTAGATGGCGCAGACTACATCACTTTCTCCTGGAATTCCGCTTTCTGGATTTTCAACTGGGTGTCTAATATGGTCTATCCGCGCTATGATCTGATGATCGGTGATGTGCGTGCAACTCAGAAAGAGATGGAAACAACCTTTAATAATGCGCAGGAAGGTATTGAAGAAATGGCAGCCAAATTGCTGGCAAAAGATAAGAATGCCGCAATCGCTTTCCTGACTAACTATACCAATATGACCGCCCAGAGTACTTTTGATACTTGGAAGCAACTGGGCACTTTCCTGATTGTGAAGTACAACGATGGAGTAGTGAAGCGCGTGAAGGACGGACAGTTTGAACGAAATTCTATCGGACAGCCTGCCGGGGTCATTCGTCCGGGATATCCGAAGGAGTTTCTGGAGGAATATGTGAAGCAGACAGGAGAGAGATATTTGGTGAAATAGTTGTCAATTATTCATTAAATAACTAGGATTTATAAACTTATTCTTTTACATTTGTGTGCTCAAGACTTGGTATATATTCAAGGATTGACAGAGAATAGAGAAATAATCATTAACCAATAAACAATAATCGAAATGGAAAATCAGGAACTTATCAAGCAGGTCACTGAAAAAGCCGAAAAATGGCTGACCCCGGCTTATGATGCCGAAACTCAGGCTGAAGTGAAACGTATGTTGGAGAACGAAGATAAAACCGAATTGATCGAAGCATTCTACAAAGATCTTGAATTTGGAACGGGTGGTTTGCGTGGTATCATGGGAGTAGGTAGCAACCGCATGAATATCTATACGGTAGGTGCTGCTACACAGGGCCTTTCCAACTATCTGAAGAAGAACTTCAAAGATCTGCCTCAGATTTCTGTAGTGGTTGGTCACGACTGTCGTAACAACAGTCGTCTGTTCGCTGAAACTTCTGCCAACATCTTCTCTGCCAATGGCATTAAGGTATATCTGTTCGATGATATGCGTCCGACTCCGGAAATGTCTTTCGCTATCCGTCACCTCGGTTGCCAGAGCGGTATTATCCTGACTGCTTCTCACAATCCGAAAGAATACAACGGCTACAAAGCATACTGGGATGATGGTGCGCAAGTACTGGCTCCGCACGATGCTGGTATCATTGATGAAGTGAATAATATCGCTTCCGCTGCTGATATCAAGTTCCAGGGGAACCCGGATCTGATTCAGATCATCGGTGAAGATATTGACAAGATTTACCTCGATATGGTGAAGACAGTTTCTATTGATCCGGAAGCTATCGCCCGTCATAAAGATATGAAGATCGTTTATACTCCGATTCACGGTACAGGTATGATGCTGATTCCGCGCGCTTTGAAGATGTGGGGATTCGAAAATGTATTTACTGTTCCCGAACAGATGATCAAAGACGGTAATTTCCCGACAGTAATATCTCCGAATCCGGAAAATGCCGAAGCGCTTTCTATGGCTGTCAATCTGGCTAAAGAAATTGATGCCGACCTTGTGATGGCTTCCGATCCGGATGCCGACCGTGTAGGTATCGCCTGCAAGGACGACAAGGGAGAATGGGTACTGATCAACGGTAACCAGACTTGTATGATGTATCTTTACTATATTTTGACTCAGTACAAACAGTTGGGTAAGATTAAGGGTAATGAGTTCTGTGTGAAGACTATCGTTACAACCGAACTTATCAAGAAGATTGCTGATAAGAACAATATCGAAATGCTTGACTGCTACACCGGATTCAAATGGATCGCGCGCGAAATCCGTCTGCGTGAAGGCAAAAAGAAATATATCGGTGGTGGTGAAGAGAGCTACGGATTCCTTGCCGAAGACTTCGTACGTGATAAAGATGCTGTATCCGCTTGCTGTCTGATTGCAGAAGTAGCTGCATGGGCAAAAGATAACGGCAAGTCATTGTACCAGTTATTGCTGGATATCTACGTAGAATATGGATTCTCCAAAGAATTCACAGTGAACGTAGTGAAACCGGGCAAGAGCGGTGCTGAAGAAATCAAAGCAATGATGGAAAACTTCCGCGCTAATCCTCCGAAAGAACTGGGTGGCTCCAAAGTGATCCTGAGCAAAGACTACAAGACGCTGAAACAGACAGATGCTGAAGGCAAGGTGACTGACCTTGATATGCCGGAAACATCTAATGTACTCCAGTACTTCACTGAAGACGGAAGCAAAGTTTCTGTTCGCCCGTCAGGAACAGAACCGAAGATCAAATTCTACATGGAAGTACAGGGAGAAATGGGTTGTCGCAACTGTTTCGCTTCTGCTGATGCTGCTGCAATGGAAAAGATTGAAGCAGTGAAGAAGTCATTAGGTATTTGATTCCGTTCTTCTTCTGATATTTCAGAATAGAGAAACAATAAATAACGCCTCCATAGTCTCGAAGATTATGGAGGCGTTTCTTTTATGTAACCGCCTTTTCATCGGTCTTTCATTTCCTTTGCATTCTTTAAGTTCCCTTGCTAATCCTTCTTATGGAAATCTTGTTCTATCTAAATCATCTCAATTTAAACATGCAGGCTACGGGGACACACGGTTTTGTTGATGCTTTAGAGTGATACGTAACGTTTCATTTTCATAAGTTGTTCGTTTGTAGTTTGTGTGTACTTCGTGGCCTGCTTTCTTCATTATTTTTTAGCTCCCAACCAGGTCCATTTGTGCCAGATGGTTTCCAATGGTCCTTGTTTGTGCTTCGACAGCCACCATTTACAGAACTGTACCTGCAATAGGAAAAGAATGATTCCAATAATCAGACTGAGCGTATATCCGCAATAGGGAGCCAGATAGAATCCGAATGGGAAGTAGATGACAGCTCCCATAATAGATTGTGTGATGTAGTTAGTCAGACTCATTTTTCCGTAAAAGCGCAGGTTGGAAACGGCTTTCTGGAACTTAGCCTTCTGATAAAGTAAGATGAAGGATGCAATCAGTACGATGGTGAATGCGAATTTCTGCCACATATCGAAAGCTGTCCCTACGGTCTGTTGAATCAGGCTGCTGTCACTTTGCATGATCTGTTCTTTCAAAGAGTAAAGCGGAGCGAAACTGATAGCTGCAATGATCAGTGCTTTGGTCCAGAATTTCAGATGAGATTCGGAAGTGACAAACAGTTCTTTGCGTCCGATGTACAGACCGAACAGGAAAAGTCCGGCAGTCTGCAAGAAACGTCCGGCGCCAATAGCCCAGAACAGGCTCGCTTTCTGTCCTAATGTGACGTTGCCAATGAGAAATTCCCAAAAACTTCCGTTTTTTGTATAATCTGCCACTTCGCTATACATAGCTCCGACATTCAGATCGGGCAGGGTATAGGCAGGATTGAACAGACTCATTATATAATGGAACCATTCAATAGGCTGTATCGAGAATATGATAGCAGTGATTAAAATAGCCTTATCGCTCCATTTGCGTACAATAAATAATATGATACCGACAACAACAAACAGAAGCAAAACATCTCCTGCCGGAAAGAAAGCCGCGTTAAGAGTGGCAAAACCGGCAAGTAAAACCAGCCTCCATAAAAAACGGTAGCCGAAATCTTTTCCTTTCAACTGCTGGTTATATGATTGGATATAGAAAGTAAATCCGAAAAGCAGTGCGAATATGGCATAAGATTTTCCGGCGAACAGTGAAAATACTGCATTAAACACTCCGGCATCTAAAATGTTAAGCCATTCGGGAGAACTTTCCGGATAAACGGGGAAAATGAAATGTTCCAGATTATGTACCAGGAGGATAGCCATAACTGCAAATCCTCTGAGGGCATCTACTACTTCAATTCGTGGTGTCTTTTTTAATAATTCCATGGGTCTGATTTATGATTGTTTTTTAGTTAGTATTCGTTTTACCCATTTATTGGCGGGCTTTTCGAAATAATAGTAAGAAAGTAAACTAAGTATAATGGTGATACCGAAAATGAGGGGAACGCTGATCATCCATGACACCTGCCATTGATACAGCGCTGCCATTTTCGTATATGTGAGTATAATAAACAAATGTATCAGGTAGAAACTATAACTGATTTCTCCTCCTATTATCAGGAACCGATTGGACAGTAACCGGGATATACCTCCCTTCTGGAAGGCAAAGATGAGTATCATCAGAGAGACGGGCAACCAGTAATAGCAAGAATAACGGTATACTTTAGGAATATCTGCGGCGCAAAGATAAAAAAGGAGAAATAAAGCGACGGATGCTACTTCTAACAGTGTTCCGGTGGAATAAGAAATCCTTTTATTATGTAATGACTGATAGATCTGATAAAGCAATACTCCCACAAAAAAGTCCGGCAGACGGGTGATTGGATTGACATACCAATATGCTTTGATTTGTTCGTCGGCAGTCAGATACATACCTGCCAGCATGACCGGAAGACAGATTGAGAGTACAACCAATAGTTTTCGCCTGCTGTTTAAGAAAGGAATCACTAAAGGAAAGCAGAAATAAAATAACTGTTCGCACCCCAAGCTCCATGAAGGACTGTTGAAAGAGAAAAAATAGTCGGCAGAGGGGAAGAAGGGCTGTAACAGAAAGGTGGAGGCGACAAAGTGTTTTATCCAGTCCGTCGTATCGCTATATTGAACATATCCTCCTATACATGCGGCAATTAATAATGTGAGCAGATGCAGGGGATAAATGCGGGCAATACGTGCTATCCAGAACGTGCGTTTAGTAGTCGTTTTCGTCAGCAGTTTTTCCTGATAATTGTAGGCAATAATAAACCCGCTGAGGACAAAAAAGAAACTGACTCCGACAAATCCTTCTTTAAAGAAGTGGGCATCGAAACTTGTATCCAGAACATAGCAATGTGCTCCGAATACCATCAAGGCAAAGAATATTCGTAAAGATGTTAATGTGTTGATCACGATGTTTATCTGTTTCTTTTTTGTATTCGGCTGTAAAAGTACAGTTTTTTTGTGATATAAAAATTCACATAGATTAAAAAGAACTTAAGATTCAGAACGCAGACGACTTAAATGTTGTGGCGTCATCCCAAGAAAAGAGGCTATATATCCCAGTTGCGCACGGTGAATTACATCGGGTTGTTCGCGTAAGAGTTGTTCGTAGCGCTCTCTGGCCGGTAGGTATAGACGGTTTATGTGGTGTATGTCCATGTATAGCAGGCATTCCTGATGGATCACGCGTCCCCAATTGGCAATCTCGATATTAGTTTCATAAATCTGATTTAATTCTTCAATGCGTATGGCATATAGTTCACAATCTTCCAGTAATTCGACATATTCGTATCCCGGTTGGTTGTGGTATAAGTCTTTCATCGCAAAAGTGATATCGCCTTCGCGTGAAAACCAGATTGTAATTTCTTCACCGTCACGCAGACAATAGGACCGGCAAAATCCTTTCTCAATAAAGTAGACGTGACGATCTGATACTCCGCCGTGTATCAGTAAGTGTTTCTTTGGAAGCTCTATCTTTTCCATGTGGCTGAAAAGCATTTCCAGTGAGCTGTCAGACACTGGATAATATCGGCGGATTCCTTTGATAATGTTCTCCATGTCTGATTATTTATGGGAGCATTCCAGCCACCAGTCGATCATTTTCCGTGCCAGACTCAATTTTCGTGGAAGTTCCGGCAAATTATCTCTCGTATAGAAATCACCGGAGCTTAATTCTTCTTCTTGCAAATTGATTTCTCCTCCGGCATAATCGGCAATGAATCCTACCATTAATCCGCTGGGATAGGGCCAGGGCTGATTGCCGAAATAAGTGATATTTTTCACATCCAGTCCGGTTTCCTCTTTCACTTCACGGACTACACATTCTTCCAGTGTTTCGCCTGTTTCGAGAAATCCGGCTACAAGGCTGTTGAATCTGCCTTTAAAGTTGCGGGCATGAACGAGAAGTATGGAGTCGCCTTTGCGCACTAAAACAAGGATGGCTGTCGAGATAGCCGGATATACTTCACGGCCACAGTTCGGGCAGCGTTTCATGATAGATTCCTTTTGTTCCATCGGAGTACCACAAGCCGAGCAGAACAGACTGTTCCTGTCCCAATGCAGTATTTCGTGGGCTTTGCCTGCTGCCTGATAATGTCCCAGCGGGAGGTATTCGTAAGAAGCGCGAAGCCCTATCATTACATATTGCTCTGTCTCTCCAATAGGTTGAGACACGGAAAAGGCTTTGCAGTTTCTCTCTTCCAGTGTAGTTATGGTGTGTATTGTCGTTTTTTCTTTGATAAGGATAGGAGGAATTTCTCCGCAGGGAATGGCAAATGTACCGTTCTCCTTCTTTTCAAGCAGCAGTTCATCTTTGTAAAAGACGAACCACCAGGATTGAGCTGTTTGATTCATATTCTTCTTTCTATTTTCTTCGCGCTGCGAAGTTATAAAAACTGTATCGATATATGTCGATTTACCGGATAAATATTAATAGACTAACTTAAAAATATACTCTGTCCGACTCCAATCTCTTGAATGAAATAATGATCGTGTGAGATGGCTATCACAGTACCTGCATAGTTTTTGATGGTTGCAGTAATAATTTCGATGCTTTGTATATCCAGGTTGTTGGTCGGTTCATCCAGTATAAACATATCGGGCATATTATTACTGATCATCAGGCAACAAAAGGCAAGTCTCATTTTCTCTCCTCCGCTTAGCTTCCGGCAAGATTTATCCCATTCGGAGGCCGGGAATAAATATCGGTTCAGAATAATCTTTATTTCGTGCTCCGGCAGGTTGCGCCCATTGAAAGCATAGGCTTGTTCCAAAATGCTGTTTCGATCATTGATGATCGAATATTCCTGATTCAGATATATATAGGTGAAATCTGCCCGTATGAGCATACCTTCCAGTGGTTGAAGTTGTCCGGTTATGATTTTCAACAGAGTTGTTTTTCCGCTGCCGTTGCCTCCTTCTATACGAAGGCGGTCCCCGCTTTTCAGCTGAAAACTGAGAGGAACTTGCCAAAGTTGTGGCTGATCGGGATGATAACCGAAGTTAATCTCCTTTGCCGTAACCAGTATTTTACCGGTATGAAGTCCGGAACTGTTAAAATCAGTCTTTAGTGCAGTTGTCGGCGAGAGTGAGCTTCGGAGCTGGTTACGCTCGTCAGTTAACTTCTCGGCTTTTTCCTGATGTGCACCGCTTAGTTTGGCAGTGCTCTTTTCCGATTTGCTTTGCAAACCGTTCAGTACAATACGCGGGACACCTTTTTTCAGATTCCTTTTTTCACCACGTACATTTTGTTTATCCCTCCGTTCAGCTGTTTCGCGGGCTACCTTGCGGGCAGTGCGGAGCGCTTTCTCTTTTTCTTCGATGCGTTGTTGCAGGGCTTCTTGCATCAGTGTTTTTTGTTCTTTGTAAAATTCATAATTTCCGCCGTAATAGCTGATCTGATGCTTTTCCAGTTCACATATTTCGGGAAGAAGATTCAGCAGTGTACGGTCATGACTTACTACCAACAGAGTAGAACGCCATTTCTCCACCCAGTCATACAAACGTTGTCTGCCTGACGAATCGAGATGATTGGTCGGTTCATCCATCAGTATGACAGACGGATTGTGAATGTCCATACCTGCGAGGAATACACGTGTCTTTTCTCCTCCGCTGAGCAGATTCATCGGGTAGGATAGTGGGAATTGTCCCAATCCCCACGAATCGAGGGCGGCGACGGAACGTTCTTCTATATTCCAGTCGTCGTTCAATATACTGAAATTTTCGGTTGAGGCATCTCCCGCAAGGATAGCATGGAGTGCTTTCTGCTTATGGTCTATCTGTAAGGCTTGTGTGATGGTCAACGAATCATATTGCCCGAAATGCTGGGGAATATAATAGAGGTCGTCCGGTCGGACGATGACACCGGAAGACGGTGCTAATTGTCCGGCAATAATTTGCAGCAGGGTAGATTTACCACAGCCGTTATTGCCGACTAATCCTAACTTCTGCCCTTTACTGATGGTAAAGTTAAGGTCACTGAATAATACTTCTTTATCCGGATGGATATAGCTGATTTGTTGAATACTAATAGGCATGATGGTCTATTGGGTTTGAGGTTGAAAACTGGGTGAGGATAATCACGGGACAGGGGAACGACAAACACAATACTGGCTAAACAACACGAATTTCGTGATGCTTAACGATAAAGAAAAAGCATAGATGAAAAGTGATGTTTACTAGAAGTGTTGTCTTACTTGGAAATTCTCATTGCGGTAAGTATATAGTTTAACTTGGGCGCAAAGATAGTACTTCTTTTTATATATCACCGCTTTTTAGCTAAAAATATGTTTTTCAGAGGTTCCGTTTGGTCGAATCAGAGGCTTTGCTTGGTCCATTCAGAGGCTCTGTTTACTTGATTCAGAGGCTCTGTTTTGAGTCTGTTTTAAATGATATATATGAGTATTTGATTCATTTGAGTGTTTAATGCTGGTCTTTCTTGTTTTTCTTGCATAAATCATTTTCCCCAGTCGTACATCTAAGTACTACCCATATGTACGACTGGGGATAACTGTTATTGCCATAAAAATAGGCTCAGATTAGTGGAAAGACATAATAAGGAGTGCATTCCTGCCGTTTTAGTCTCTCCCTATACATTATACGTCGAATAATTGATTCAACCCCTCGCTCATACTCGGATGTGTGAAGATGAAGTCACGCAGGAACGTATAAGTCTGTCCCGTCTTCATAGCCATTGCAACCATATTGATCAGTTCCGGTGCATCGGTACAGAACAGGGTACATCCCATAATCTTACCGCTATGACTATTGATAATAGCCTTCAGCATACCATCAGTCTGTTGCAGGGTACGCGAACGAACAACGGAGGTTGCCGGCAGTCGGGAGACCTTAAAAGAATATCCTTTTCTCAGTGCTTCCTCTTCCGTAATTCCGATATGTGCCAATGGCGGATCGATAAAT
The DNA here is from genome assembly GCA_019412825.1 of Bacteroides thetaiotaomicron. Taxonomy (GTDB): domain Bacteria; phylum Bacteroidota; class Bacteroidia; order Bacteroidales; family Bacteroidaceae; genus Bacteroides; species Bacteroides thetaiotaomicron_A. The sequence goes on from DXOL01000031.1 coordinate 134,990, forward strand.
ACAGCATAAGGCAACGGATTTCTGTCATTGATGTCACGTTTCTTGTCTCCGAAAAGCTGATCCCGGATAATACGAAAATCATCCAGTGAGACATAAGTAAATTGCGCTCCTCCTTTTACATCTCCCATTGCCCATATATGAGGGGCATTGGTATGTAATTGATCGTTGACTACAATCGCCCCGTGCGCATCAACTTCCACACCGGCTGCTTGCAGGTTCAGTCCTTCAATCATCGGTTTGCGGCCTGTGGCAATAAGAATCGCATCTCCGTCTACAAAGTAAGGAGTGCCGTCCGAGGTATCCGAATAAGTCAGAGTCACTCCGTCTAGCGTATCATGAATAGATTGTGTACGGACATTCAGACGAATCTCGACTCCTTTTTTCTCCATCACTTCCCGAACGCTTTTTGCAATATCCGAATCATTGCGGGGCATGAATCTGTTTCCTGCTTCGAGAAGAGTCACTTTACTTCCGAAGCCGGCGTACATCGAAGCAAACTCCAGTCCGATATAGCCTCCGCCTACAATAATCAGGTGCTTTGGCAGAATATCCAACTCCAGAAGAGTGGTACTGGTGTACACATTTCGACTTTGCTGAATACCCTCTATATTGGGAATAATAGGTGTAGAGCCGGTATTGATAAAAATCTCTTTTCCCTGCAGTTCGATTTCTTCTTCGGGAAGAGCAACTTTCACCGTATTGGCTGAAACGAGAGACCCTTTACCTGTGTAAATAGTCACATTAGGGCGTTTGCTTAATCTTTCGTAGTTATTTTCTCTTAAAAAAGAGGTAAGTTTGTTTTTTCTGGCGATCGCCTGCGTATACATATTACTCTGCTTATCGAAATCATTGTGATAAAGCAGGGTAGAAATCTCTGATTCGTGAATCAAAGTTTTGGTTGGTATACAAGCTACGTTGGGGCAGGCCCCTCCGTACATTTCATCGGACTGTTCGACGACGGCGACCTGCCATCCTCTGTTGGAAAGTTCGGCAGCCAGTGTTTTTCCTGCCTTGCCGAACCCTATAATAATTGCATCATATTGTTTCATAACTTCCTTTCATTAACGATTTATACTCAGCTATTATAACACATGAAGAGTATATTTGTTTGCGTTATATCCGGGAAGCAAAGGTGTCCGTAGCGGACAGAATCAGCTTTTTTTCAGTGTTTTGAGTACGCGTTGTGACGAGTCTGAAAGAAGTACTACGGCTCCTGCGAGAATAACGATATCTTTGATAACCAGTCTTCCGGCACCGGACAATAGCGGGAAGCCAAATTCATCTCCACCCAGATTCGGAACCCAGACTTCGGGCGTGGTGACGAGGAAGGATAGTGTACCTAACGTCATAATGATAGCGAGCGTATCACCTACCAGCGCTACTTTCGGGAAGAAAATTCCCAGGAATACCAGAATACCGATGCTCATGATGAGCGCTCCTAATCCATAGGAGAAAGTATAAGTGTGATTGGCTTCGTGCCAGGCGCGGTTTTCCGGAATGAAAGCTCCTTCCGGATTTTTGTGGTCTTTGTATTCAGGAGCATCTTTCGCATAGAAGAAACTCATGAAGGGACTGTTGGCTACAAAAGGAACAATTCCGTCGGCTTCGTAGTGGAAATATTTCAGTCCACCGATCCATACGAATACGACTAAGATAGCTACACGGATAAACTTAATTCCGAAATTCTTCAAGCTGGAAGTGAAGGTAAGCAAAGCAATAAATTTCTCTTTCATTTTGCGGTTTTTTTATGGGTTTAACTTTATACCGCAAAGATCGTGCTTTCTGCATACCCCCGAAATGGCAATACTTCCGCTTCACTTATCAATTCTTCCCTGCTTCCGTATTTCTGAACTGTACGGCACTCTGTCCTGTCATGTTTTTGAAAAAACGGCTGAAAGAAGCCTGGTCTTCAAACCCCAGAATATCGGCAATCTCTTTCGCGCTCTTATTGCTGTAGAGCAGGAGGCGTTTGGCTTCCGCTTCCACCCGTTCGTGAATGACTCTTAGCGGAGAAGGCAGCTTACACGTTGAGAAAATGTTCGAAAGTGTCTTCGGTGACTTGTGAAGCATATCGGCATAGTCTTGTACCTGCTTTTTAGTCCGGTAATGCTCGTCTACCAGGTTGTAGTATTGGCGGACAATCTCGAAGCCGGATTCTTTTTCGCGTGTGATATCCAGTCGCTGACGGGCAATCCGGGTGCATTGGATGATGAAACGCTTCAGCAGGATACGCAGCATTTCTTCCTGCAGGCTGTCGGAAACGGTGAACTCATTTTCCATGGCTTCGGTGATCTGGTCCAGTTGCCGGCGTTCTTCTTCGTTCAGCGTGAAGCGGACAAGGTGGGACGAGCCGTTGAAAAGGAAACCGCTGCACGACACTTCATGGTCGTTTCCATAGATACAATAGAAGTTGCTGTTGAACAGCAAAGTCATATATTCACCTTCTATAGACTTAAATTCCAGATGTTGCAGATGAGTCAGTGAGATAACGTCGTCTTTTGAGAGTACCATCTCCTGATGGTCGATTTCTACTGTAATGCTTCCTTGGCGGACCCATATAAACTTATAGAGTCCTTTTTCCTTTTGCAAAGCTTTCTCTGTCAGATAAGAATCTGTGAGAGCGAGTGTTCCTTTTAGTTTGGTGTGATACTGTTGTAACATAATTTATTCCTCCATGGCTGATGCGTCAAATGATAGCGGTAGTAAATCGCCGATACTTTTTACTTCGTAGATACATTCCCTGCCGTATAGCAGAATACGGATAGGCTGGCCGTAGCGTTTTTCCGTTTCCAGAATCACTTGGCGGCAGGCGCCACAAGGAGGAATAGGAGTTTCTATAAAGTCCTTTTCGGTTCTTGCTGCGATAGCGAGGGTATTTACCGGTTGGTCGGGATACTGCGAGTTGGCATAGAACAAAGTAGTGCGTTCCGCACAAAGTCCCGACGGATAAGCTGCATTCTCCTGATTGGTTCCCGTCACAATGGTTCCGTTGTTCAGCAGTGCGGCGGCACCTACCGAGAAATGCGAATAAGGAGCATAACTGCGGGCGGTTGCTTCCATGGCTGTTTTCAGTAATGACCGGTCAGCTTCGTTCAGCTCATCGTATTGATATACTTTAATTATAGCGGTAATGGTGAGGTCCTTCATATAGGTAAATAGGTTGGTTCTACATTATTAATGTTACAAAGTTAGAAAAGAGATTGATAATCCCAATTATTTTTCAGATTTTTGTGTCCGATAATCCACATATGAATCAAAATGGAGAACAAATTGTATAGACTGGTCTTTCTGACTGTCATTATCTTCTTTGCCGTAGGAGTACAGGCACAAAGACGGAATGCACGTTATGTAGAATATATAAATAAGTATAGCGACTTGGCTGTGGAGCAGATGAAGCTTCACAAAATTCCCGCAAGCATCACCTTGGCGCAGGGACTGCTTGAAAGCGGAGCCGGAAACAGCCAGTTGGCACGCAAGAGTAATAATCACTTCGGTATTAAATGCGGCGGCAGCTGGCGCGGACCTTCGGTGCGTCATGATGACGATGCCCGCAATGAATGTTTCCGTGCCTACAAGCATCCCCGCGAATCGTACGAAGACCATTCCGACTTTCTGAAAAGAGGTGCCCGTTATGCCTTCCTTTTCAAACTCGATATCACCGATTACAAAGGATGGGCACGCGGATTGAAAAAGGCAGGATATGCCACCGACCCTTCCTATGCCAATCGATTGATTACGATTATCGAAGATTATGACCTGTATAAATATGACAGCAAAGGTGTCTACTCGGAACGTAAGTTGCGAAAGAACCCATGGCTGCTGAGTCCGCATCCGGTGTATATCGCCAATGATATCGCTTATATCGTGGCCCGCAGCGGGGATACTTTCAAGGATTTGGGTAAGGAGTTTGATATCAGCTGGAAGAAACTGGTGAAGTATAACGACTTGCAGCGTGATTATACTTTGGTGAACGGAGATATTATCTATCTGAAGAGTAAAAAGAAGAAGGCATCCAAGCCTCATACTGTCTATATCGTGAAAGATGGCGATTCTATGCATACTATCTCGCAGAAATATGGCATCCGCCTTAAAAATCTGTACAAGATGAATCGTAAGGACGGAGAATATATTCCGGAGGTAGGAGATCGGCTGCGTCTTCGCTAGAGGGCTTTCAGGCTTGTTTTTCTACGGCACCGATGAGGCTATGCTCCGGCACCGGGGAACACGCCCTTCGGCACCGATGAGGGGGTGCCTCGCCACCGGGGAAGAAATTGGTATTCTTTTTCCCTGTAAAAGTAGTGTCGTGTGAAAACTTAATGCCCTGCTCGTATGTTATTATGTATGATAAAACATGATTAATATATGAGTCTAAATATTGCAAAGGACAGTAAGAAACGAGTCGTCATTGTAGGCGGTGGTTTCGGTGGCTTGAAGTTGGCTAATAAGCTGAAAAAATCAGGCTTTCAAGTTGTGTTGATAGATAAGAACAACTATCATCAGTTCCCCCCGTTAATTTATCAGGTGGCCTCGGCAGGTATGGAACCGACTTCCATTTCCTTCCCCTTCCGCAAGATATTCCAGCATCGGAAAGATTTTTATTTCCGTATGGCAGAAGTACGTGCTATTTTCCCCGAAAAGAACATGATACAGACTTCCATAGGGAAGGCGGAATACGACTATCTGGTTCTTGCCGCAGGTACGACGACCAATTTCTTCGGTAATAAGCATATCGAAGAGGAGGCCATGCCAATGAAAAACGTGTCCGAAGCTATGGGGCTCAGAAATGCGCTTCTCGCCAACTTGGAGCGTGCTGTGACCTGCTCCAACAAACAGGAACAGCAAGAATTGCTGAATATCGTTGTCGTAGGTGGTGGTGCTACGGGAGTGGAAGTGGCGGGAGTACTTTCGGAAATGAAGAAATTTGTGTTGCCGAATGATTATCCCGATATGCCCAGCAGTCTGATGCATATTTATCTGATAGAAGCGGGTCCACGGCTACTTGCCGGAATGTCCGAAGACTCATCGAGTCATGCAGAACAGTTCCTCCGTGAAATGGGAGTCAACATTCTTTTAAATAAGCGTGTCACGGATTACCGTGACCATAAAGTGACACTTGAAGACGGCAGTGAGATTGCTACCCGTACTTTTATTTGGGTAAGTGGAGTGACCGGAGTTTCTTTCGGGAATATGAATACGTCCGTAATTGGTCGTGGAGGCCGTATCAAAGTAGATGCCTTCAATCGGGTAGAAGGAACGAATAATGTATTTGCCATTGGTGACTTATGTATTCTTTCCGGCGACGAAGATTATCCGAATGGACATCCTCAACTGGCACAAGTTGCCATCCAGCAAGGTGAATTGCTGGCAAAGAATCTGATCCGCCTGGAAAAAGGAAAAGAGATGAAGCCTTTTCATTATCGTAACTTGGGGTCGATGGCGACTGTCGGGCGTAATCGTGCCGTGGCGGAATTCAGTAAGGTGAAGATGCAGGGATGGTTTGCCTGGGTAATGTGGCTAGTAGTGCATCTGCGCTCTATTCTTGGGGTCCGCAATAAAGTAGTGGTGTTGTTGAACTGGGTATGGAATTACTTTACTTATGATCAGTCCATGCGAATGATTGTCTATGCCCGCAAGGCGAAAGAAATCCGTGACCGGGAAGCAATTGAGGCAACTACCCATTGGGGGAAAGACCTCATACAGGAACCGCAACCAGCCAAACAAGAACCGCAACCAAACTCAAAAGAAATAGTATAGCACCGTTTTGCGATGGTGTCACTATCCGGTCGGTATAGTGACACTATTACAAGAAGATAGTGACACTATAATAACAGTATAGTGACACCATGTTTTTTGAACGGTAAATTCGTACAGGGTGTCCGATATCGGACACCTTCTCTTTTTTATTATTCTCTGTTAATCAGTTGATTATGCTTTTGGCATAGATTTGGTATAATAAAAGGTAAAACAACTGAAAGTGAAATTGTAAATACTTAGATATGGACAGAGAAATACCCAAAGAAGTGCGTAACAAAGAACGCAATAAAAAGATCATCCGTTATTCATCGATAGGAGTAGCCGGTATAGTTGTTATCGGCATACTTATATCTGTCATGCGGACAGGAGTGGAAAAGAAGGATCTGGTACTTTCTACAGTGGACAAAGGAATGATTGAAGTTAGTGTCAGTGCCTCCGGTAAGGTAGTCCCTGCATTTGAAGAAATCATCAATTCACCTATCAACAGCCGTATCGTTGAAGTATATAGAAAAGGTGGAGACAGTGTGGAAATCGGTACTCCGATTCTGAAACTCGACCTTCAGAGCACGGAGACGGAATATAAAAAACTGCTTGATGAAGAACAGATGCGCCGCTATAAGCTGGATCAGCTTCGCGTCAATAATCAGACGAAACTTTCTGATATGGCGATGCAGATTAAGGTCTCTGCCATGAAATTGAGCCGCATGAAAGTGGAACTTCGGAACGAACACTATCTGGACAGTCTGGGAGCGGGAACAACAGATAAAGTGCGTCAGGCAGAATTGAGCTATAACGTAGCGCAACTGGAATACGAACAGCTCCAACAGCAATATAAGAACGAAAAAGAAGTAGCGGCAGCCGAACTGAAAGTGCAGGAACTGGATTTCAATATCTTCCGTAAAAGTCTTGCCGAAATGAAGCGTACACTGGACGATGCCCAGATTCGGTCTCCGCGTAAAGCGATTCTTACCTATATTAATAATCAGATCGGTGCTCAGATTTCACAAGGCGGACAGGTGGCCATCATCTCAGACTTAAGTCATTTTAAGGTAGAAGGTGAAATAGCCGATACCTACGGTGACCGGGTAGCTGCCGGAGGGAAAGCGGTTGTGAAGATAGGCAATGACAAACTGGAAGGAACGGTCAGCAGTGTGACACCCCTGTCTAAAAACGGAGTCATTTCTTTTACAGTGCAGTTGAAAGACGATAATAACCCCCGTTTACGTTCGGGACTGAAAACGGACGTTTATGTGATGAATGCCGTGAAGGAAGATGTGATGCGGATGGCAAACGCTTCTTTCTATGTGGGACGTGGTGAGTATGAACTTTTTGTCCGGACATCCGACGACGAACTGGTGAAACGTAAAGTACAACTGGGCGATTCCAACTTTGAATATGTGGAAGTGGTGAGTGGTTTACAACCGGGAGATGTAGTGGTAGTCAGTGACATGAGCTCTTATAAGAACAAGAATAAGCTGAAAATGAGATAAAAACGGATAAGGAATATGGTAGGCGTTTATCTAAAACAGGCATGGGAATTGCTGAAGCAGAATAAACTGTTCAGTACGCTATATATTGTCGGGACGGGGTTCTCTATCTCTATGACTATGGTGATAGCTATCGTCTACTATGTGAAGTTGGCCCCTGTCTATCCGGAAACCAACAGGACACGTACACTGGTCATGAAATCTGCCAAAATGACGAAAGACGACAGCAATAGTAATTCCGGTATCAGCTATGGATTGATTCATGACTGGCTGTATCCTTTGGAGAATGCCGAAGCTGTCACCGGTGTGATGAACGATTATGCGGAAAGTATACCTTATGTACAACTTAATGGAGGAACCGATGAAGTGCCTGCTATGGTAAAGTACACGGACGAACACTTCTTTCGGGTCTTTCCTTTTATATTTCTGGATGGGAAGTCTTTTACCGAAGCAGACCGGCTCAGCGGTATCCGTAATGCTGTATTGACGGACAGTTATGCCCGGCAAATCTTCGGAACGGCAGAAGGCGTCGTGGGCAAAACGTTTTCTTTGGATTATGCAGACACCAGGGTAGCGGGCATTATAAAAGGGGGCAGTTTCCTGACACCCGTTTCTTATGGACAAATATATCTGCCGTATAGTTGTGTGGATAATTACGAGAATACATGGGAATATTGGGCTTTGGGAGGATTTGAGTCGTATATCCTGGTGAAGTCATCGGAAGATATAGAAAAAGTACAGAATGAAGTGAATGAACTGGTACGTAAATTCAATGCTTCGGATGCCGGGAAGGGTTGGAAGCTGGATTTGATCGGGCAGCCGGACACTTTCCTGGCAAATAATTTCCGTACTTACAGCAATGTAGGGGTAGACTGGGGGAAGGTAACCTGGACATTCATTACTGCCTTTTTGGTGCTCCTTTTTGTGCCTGCCCTCAATTTGAGTGGTATGATTTCCGCCCGTATGGAACGCCGGCTTCCGGAAATGGGAGTACGAAAGGCATTCGGTGCCGGGCGCTCCGTCTTATTGAAGCAGGTGATTTGGGAGAACTTACTTCTCTCCGGACTGGGCGCACTCTTAGGATTGGTGATTGCCTGGATAGTGCTGGTCGTGTCGGGACCGAATACTTTCAGCCTGTTCGAGACTTTCCCGTCAGAAGTTCCCGAAAGTGTGGATGTCTGGTTTGGGATGGATATGCTTTTTGCTCCGTCGGTCTTTGTAGTGGTGGTCGCTTTCTGTCTGCTGCTCAATATGTTGTCGGCACTGATTCCCGTCTGGTATTCGTTACGTCATCCCATTGTGGAATCTATTAATGAACAGATGTAAGTAGTTTCTTTAGATAATGAACCGCCAAATCCAGATATACCTATGTTGAAACTCATATTGAAAAATCTTTGGGCACGACGCCGCCGGAATGGATGGTTGCTTGCCGAACTGATATTGGTTACCGTGCTTACCTGGTACATAACCGACCCTGTTCTGGTGTTGACTTATAACCGTTCATTGCCTCTTGGATACAATCCCGAAGGATTGGTGATCGTTTCACTTTGCAATCTGCCTTCGACAGCTTCGGGTTACAGTGAAAAGGAAGAGGACTCTCTCCATGTGATGCAGAATGTGGACCGTTTGTTGCGGGAACTCCGTAGTCATCCCGATGTACAAAGTGCGGCGCCACTGCTGACTTATACTTATCCGGGCTCCGGAGGAAGCTATTCTACCTCATTTTTGTATGATACGCTGACTTCTTCATCGGCTATTTACTTCTTTATCCCCCGTTCCGGCTATTTTGAAACCTTTGGCTTTGATGTGCTTGAAGGGAAAACGCTTCAGGACTTGGACAGAATGGACTTTCAGCAGGAAGAAGTCGTGATAACTGATGACATGACCCAGCGTTTGGCGGAGGGAAATTCATTGACTGGAAAACAAATTTACAACAAGAATAGTGAGGATACTACTTTTTACCGGGTGAGGGCAATGGTGACTAAAACTCGTTCCCGTACTTTTGAGCAGGGGATGCCGTCTTGTTTTCAACCGCAGCTGGAGGTGGACATTGAAGATGTCATTGGGGATGGAAAACTTCTCATGCGTTTGAAGCCGGGAGTGTCCGAACAGCGGTTTTTGCATGAGTTCCGCCCCTGGGCGCAAAGTCATCTGCGTGCAGGTAATTTATATGTCCGTGATGCACAGACATATCATGAACAGCTGAAAAAACTGGAATACGGTTACGGAGTAACCAATAAATATAGAATGAATGTGGCGCTTGCCTTTTTCTTCCTTGTCAATCTGGCTTTGGGGGTAACCGGTACTTTCTGGCTTCAGACACGCAGCCGGAGGGGAGAAGTAGGGATTATGTTGAGCTACGGAGCTTCTCCGGGGAAAATCAGTCGGTTATTGATGGGAGAAGCAGCTATACTGGCTTCGTTTGCCTGGTTGGTGGGATGTCTGATTTATTTGCAGTATGGCATTGCAGAAGGAAATTGGTATCAGCAGGGCGGCTATATTAAAGCTGGCTATTGGATCAATAACTTTTGGTTGCATTATGCTGCCGTGTCATTCATTGTTTATGTGATTATTCTCTTTGTCGTACTGCTTGGGGTCTATATTCCGGCACGGAAGATAAGCAGAGTTTCACCTACCGAAGCCTTGCGTGATGAATAGATAGATATTAATTAAATACTTATAGTTATGATAACATTGACTTCTCTCTCTAAGATTTACCGTACGGACGAAATTGAAACGGTAGCACTGGAAAACGTGAATCTGACCGTAGACCGCGGAGAATTTCTAAGCATTATGGGACCGTCCGGATGTGGCAAATCCACTTTGCTGAATATCATGGGACTGCTTGATGCACCCACAACAGGAACTGTCGAAATTAACGGTACGCACACCGAGGGGATGAAAGATAAGCAACTGGCGGCTTTCCGTAACAAAACACTGGGCTTTGTATTCCAGTCTTTCCATCTGATTAATTCGCTCAATGTGATGGATAACGTTGAGTTACCGTTACTCTATCGTCGTATCAGCAGCGGCGAACGCAAGCGTTTGGCAAAGGAAGTACTGGAAAAAGTCGGATTGAGTCATCGTATGAATCACTTCCCGACACAGCTTTCCGGTGGTCAGTGTCAGCGTGTGGCCATAGCGCGTGCAATTATCGGTCATCCGGAGATTATTCTTGCCGATGAACCTACCGGTAATCTGGATTCTAAGATGGGTGCCGAAGTCATGGAACTTCTCCATCGGCTGAATAAGGAAGACGGCCGCACTATCGTTATGGTGACACATAATGAAGAACAGGCGAAACAGACTTCAAGAACTATCCGTTTCTTCGATGGTCGTCAGGTACAGTAATCCCCCTTTTAAACTCTAAAAAAGCTAATCATGACAAAGAATATTTTTATAACCGCTGTTGCGGTATTATTAAGTGTAGCCCTTTGCCCGCTTTGGGCACAAAATGTGAGTGAAGATTGTAAAGTAGGCGAATTTTCCGCTATCAATCTGCGGTCGGTAGGCAACATTATTTTCACTCAGTCCGATACTTATTCCTGTCGGATGGAAGGTCCTTTGGAATATGTCGATAAAACAAAAGTAACGGTAAAAGGAGAAACATTGGTTATCGAATATAAGCAGAAGAATGTAAAAAACGTCAAGAACCTGACGTTCTATATCACAGCCCCTGATTTGAAGAATGTAAAGATCGATGGTGTCGGCAACTTCAATGCCAAAGAAACCCTGAAGCTGAAAAATATAACTTTCAAACTTGACGGAGTGGGAAATTGTGAGGTGAAAAAGCTCCATTGTGATGAGTTGGAATTAATGGTAGACGGGGTAGGGAATATGAACGTCAATGTAAATTGCAACACTGTGAAAGCCAAAGTGGATGGAGTCGGAAATATCACATTGTCCGGCAAGGCGGACAGAGCTTCCCTGAAGCGTGACGGAGTAGGCAGAATCAATCATAAAGGCCTGAAATGCCCGGATGTGAGCACGAAAGGCTGGGGATTCTGATAAAAGTATGAATATGAATGAGAAGATAATGAGATTACAATGATAAAACTCTATTTCAAACAAGCACTTCACCTGTTGAAGGAGAATAAGTTACTTTCTTCTATCTCTATCATAGGTACGGCATTGGCTATTGCTATGATTATGGTGATTGTGATCACATTGCGTGCTACTATTGCACCCTTTGCTCCGGAAAGCTATCGTGACCGTATGTTGATTTTCAGGTATGCGGGGTTTCAGTATAAGGCAAACGAAAACTGGCAGAGTAACGGACCTGTTTCTTATAAGACAGCGAAAGCCTGTTTTAAAGAAATGACTACGCCCGAAACTGTTTCTGTAACCAGTAGTTTCTCGGAAACGATGCTGGCTGCCAAGCCAGCGGGAGAAAAGGTTAGTTGCAGCGTATTGCAGGTGGATGATGATTTCTGGAAAGTATTTAAGTTCGATTTCCTTTCGGGATATCCGTTTGATAAGGCTACTTTTGATGCCGGTGCAACAAAAGCTGTAATATCTGAGGATATAGCCCGGCAATTGTTCGGAACATCGGATGTAGTCGGAAAAACATTCCTTTTAAATCACTCCGCTTATATGATTTGTGGAGTTGTACGCCCCGTTTCCAAACTGGCGCGGTATGCTTATGCCCAGATTTGGATTCCTTTAAGTTCAACAGATGCATTTACCGCCAGTTGGGGTGAATATGGAATTATGGGAATGGTGAGTGTCTACATTCTGGCTAAATCTCAGGATGACTTTTCGGCAATCCGTATGGAAGCTGAACGTCTCAGAGACAGATATATGGAAGGTTATCCGGATTATGAATTGCTTTATCGTGACCAGCCGGATACTTATTTTGTGGCGGCACAACGATATTCAGCCAATAATCCTCCGGCTGTGAAGCAGGCTGTCCGTCAGTATATAATAACGTTAATCATTCTGCTGATCGTACCTGCTGTCAACCTTTCCGGACTGACATTGTCGCGTATGCGCAAACGCCTTTCCGAAATCGGCGTTCGAAAAGCTTTCGGTGCGCCAAGACGCGAACTGATGATGCAGGTGCTTTCTGAGAATATGCTTTATTCACTGTTGGGTGGAGTGCTCGGATTAATACTGAGTTATGGCGCAACTTTCTTCTTGGGGAGTATGCTGTTTTCTATTGACTTTATGGGTAATGGTGTGACGGATTTGCGGACCATGTGTATGGATCTGCTGTTTGATCCTGTTGTGTTCTTACTCGCATTCTTTGCATGTTTTGCACTTAATTTATTGAGTGCTGCCATTCCGGCATGGAGAGTGACACGGACAAATATTGTGGATGCCATCAATGAGAGATAACCGAAACATTCAACAAACTAATTTTTAAGAAGATGCAACTGTTAAAACAAATATGGAACGAACGTCGCTCGAACGGGTGGCTGTGGGCAGAATTGCTGATTGTTTTCGTGGTACTGTGGTACATTGTCGATTGGACGTATGCAACAGCGCGTACTTATTACGAACCGCTGGGATATGATATCACCAATACTTACTATCTGGAACTCAGTCTGAAAAACAATAAGAGTGATTCTTATATTCCGAAAGGGCAGAAAGAAACGACGACGGGACAAGACATTGTCGAACTGGCTAACCGTCTCCGTCGCTTGCCGGAAGTGGAGGCTGTCTCGATATCAGTAAATGCACGTCCGTATATAGGAAGTAATTCCGGTATCCGTTTTCGCCTTGATACGCTGGTGCGCAGTCCGCTGCGACGTCCGGTAACACCGGAGTTTTTTCAGGTGTTCCGTTACCAAAGTGCGGATGGACAGGGATATCAACCTTTGGTGCAGGCTATAAAAAACGGAAATGCTGTTCTCAGTGAGAATATATGGCCCGACGATTATAAAGGTGACCGCACGTTGCTGGGAAAAGAAGTCGTGAATGTGGATGATTCTACAGACGTCTATAAAATAGCTGCCGTATCGACTAAGGTACGTTACAATGATTTTTGGCCAAATTACAGCGACCGATATATGGCTATTCCTCTTACGGAAGCACAATTGGCTGGAATTAATGATGACCTGTATCCGCTCAATACGGAAGTTTGCCTGCGTGTAAAGCCGAATACGGCTTCCGGTTTTCCGGAGCGTCTGATGGAACTGTCGGATACCCAGTTCAGTGTGGGAAATCTTTTTATACTGAAGGTACACGATTACGAGATGATACGTGAGGATTACAATCGCACCAATGTCAATCAGATGCAGACGCGGTTTTGGATGATGGGCTTTCTGCTGGTGAATATCCTGTTGGGAATAGTCGGTACATTCTGGTTCCGTACCCAGCATCGTCGTGGAGAACTCGGACTTCGTGTTGCAGTCGGTTCCACCCGTATGGGGCTCTGGCATCGTCTTAATAAAGAAGGATTGTTGCTGCTGACTCTGGCCGCTTTGCCTGCTGCTGTCCTTTGTTATAATATAGGTTATCTGGAACTGACGGAAGGTGGTATAGAGTGGAGTATCATTCGTTTTCTTATCACGTTCTGTGTGACCAGTCTTTTGATGGCTTTGATGATACTCATAGGCATCTGGTTCCCCGCCCGGCAGGCTATTCGCGTGCAGCCGGCAGAAGCCTTGCGTGAGGAATAAAAAACTGAAGCTATTTGCATTGTTTTCAATATAATAACTTATCTTTGTGGGCAAAATGTTGAAAACAATGCTGTTTTTTGCTTATGAACCGACAATATTACTGTTTGTTTGTAGTTTTGTTCTTCGTTGTTTTTGCCCGGGCGGCAGCAGCAGAACATACGTACAATATACTTTTTATCCAATCGTATACCTCACAAACTCCCTGGCACAACGACCTGAATGAGGGGTTGGCAAAGGGGTTCAAGGAGAACGGACTGACAGTAAATATTACTACTGAATATCTGGATGCGGATTTTTGGTCATTCAATTCGGAGAAGGTGATTATGCGGCGTTTTTGTCAGCGTGCCCGCGACAGGAAGACGGATATGATTATCACATCAAGCGATGAGGCTTTCTATACTCTTTTCTCTTCCGGCGATTCGTTGCCTTACCAGGTTCCGGTTGTGTTTTTCGGAATCAAATATCCCGATAAAGAACTCATAGCGAGTCTCCCCAATGTATGCGGATTCACCGCCAATCCCGATTTTTATGTGATCTTAAAGCAGGCACAAAAGGTGTTTCCCCGCCGGAAAGAAGTGATATGTGTGATTGACAACAGTTTTCTGAGTAACAAGGGACGTGAGGACTTCAAACAAGAATGGCAGCTTTTTCAGGAGGAAAATCCGGATTATAAGATGAAGCTCTACAATACCCAGCATGAATCAACCAATCATATTATTGCGGCTATCTGTTATCCCCGCAACAGTTATGCGCGGGTTGTAGTCGCTCCCAAATGGTCACCGTTCCTTTCGTTTGTAGGCAAGAACTCCAAAGCACCGGTCTTCTCCAGTCAGAATGTGGGATTGATGAATGGTGTATTTGCTGCTTATGACGCAGACGCCTATACCTCTGCGATGTCTGCTGCGAAAAAGGCGTCGCGAGTGTTGAAGGGTGAATCTCCCTTGAAACTGGGGGTGACGGAGACAGAACAGGGATTTATTTACGATTACAAACAGCTGGACTTCTTTCATATAAGCCCGGATAAAGTCTCTTCCAGCGGTGTTGTTGTCAATCAGCCGTATTGGGAAAGATATAAATTATTGTTTATTCTCCTCTATCCATCTATCCTGGCATTGTTGATCGCCTCTATCGTGTGGCTCATTCGTGTCAACCGGCGTGAAGCCAAACGACGGATACATGCCCAGACCCGCTTGTTGGTGCAGAATAAACTGGTGGAACAGCGTAATGAGTTTGATAATATCTTCCACTCCATACGCGACGGTGTGATCACGTATGATACTGATCTTCATATTCACTTCACCAACCGTTCTCTGCTGAAAATCCTTCATTTACCCTCAGAATCGGGCGGACGAAATTATGAAGGAATGATGGCGGGCAGTATCTTCAAGATATACTATAATGGTCAGGATATCCTTCACAAGATATTGAAGAAAGTGGAAGAAACCGGGCAAAGTGTCATTATTCCCGACGGAGCTTTTATGAAAGAAGTGCATAGCGAACATTATTTCCCGGTTTCCGGAGAAATTGTTCCGATTCATTCCGGCGGCCAGATTACCGGTATGGCACTTTCGGCACGCAACGTTTCGGATGAAGAAATGCAGAAACGTTTCTTTGACATGGCTGTGGAAGAAAGTTCCATATATCCCTGGCAGTTTGATGTGGAGAGTAATAGCTTCATTTTCCCGCAAGGGTTCCTTGTCCGCTTTGGCTATGACGAATCGATAACTTCCATCACTCGTGACGAAATGGATCGTATGGTTTATCCGGAGGATTTGAAGGAAATGCGCATTCTCTTTGATAAAGCATTGGCGGGAGAAGATACCAACACCCGTTTGAATTTCCGTCAGCGCAATGCCAATGGTGAATATGAATGGTGGGAATACCGTTCCTCTGTCATTTCCGGTCTGACGAGAGACTCATTATATAATATATTAGGTGTATGCCAAAGTATCCAACGCTATAAGACGGCGGAACAGGAAATGAGAGAGGCGCGCGATAAGGCGCTCCAGGCTGACAAACTGAAATCGGCTTTCCTTGCCAATATGAGTCATGAAATCCGTACGCCGCTGAATGCTATTGTCGGTTTCTCCGACTTGCTGAGCGATACAAGCGGCTTTTCCGAAGAAGAAGTAGCACAGTTTATAGCAACGATCAATAAGAACTGCGGATTGTTACTTGCACTGATTAATGATATTCTCGATTTATCGCGTATCGAGTCAGGAACAATGGAATTTATGTTTGCCAATCATAATTTGCCTCTGCTTCTGAAGACAGTACATGATTCGCAACAACTGAATATGCCTCAGAGAGTAGAACTGCTACTTCGTATGCCCGATAATGAGAAAAAATACCTGGTGACTGATAATGTCCGTCTGCAACAAGTCGTCAATAATCTGATCAATAATGCTGCTAAGTTTACGACTTACGGTTCCATTACTTTCGGATATGAGGAAGATGAGGACCCCGGATATACCCGAATTTTTGTGGAAGATACGGGAGTCGGCATTTCGGAAGAAGGTATCCGTCATATCTTCGAACGATTCTATAAGGTGGATAACTTTACACAGGGAGCCGGTCTTGGATTGAGTATCTGCCAGACGATTGTCGAACGTCTGAGAGGAACGATCTTTGTGACCTCCGAAGTAGGCAGGGGAACCCGCTTTACTGTGCGCATCCCGAATTTCTGCGAATAAGACTGAACGTTCATTTCTGTGCATAGTGTCCGAAAATGAACACTAATGTATTTCTCTAACCAATTGATAGTAAATGTATTATTCTTTTGGCACATGGTTTGATTCTATCTGACTGGAAAATACCGTGTACAATGAAAAAGAAAAGTATATTGTTTGTTCTGGCTGCAATCTGTCTGCCTTCGGCAGTGTCGGCACAGAAAGAGAGGGAAATCACCTTGAGCGAAGCTATTGCTATGGCGCGTATGCAGTCTGTTGACGCTGCCGTTGCCTTGAATGAGTTGAAAACATCTTATTGGGAATATCGCACATTCCGTGCCGATCTTCTTCCGGAAATCAATCTGAAAGGAACACTGCCTAATTACAATAAATCTTACGGCTCCTATCAGAATCCGGACGGTTCTTACAGCTTTGTCCGCAACAGCGCCTTGGGTCTTTCCGGTGAGCTTTCCATCGACCAGAATATCTGGCTTACCGGTGGACAACTTTCACTGACCTCTTCTCTCGACTATATGAAGCAACTGGGCAACAGTGGAGACCGCCATCTGATGTCCGTTCCCGTTACTTTAAAACTGACTCAACCTATTCTTGGTGTGAATAACGTGAAGTGGAACAGGCGTATAGAACCTGTGCGATATGCCGAAGCGAAAGCGGAATTTATCACAGCTACCGAAGAAGTGACGATGCGGGCTATTACCTATTATTTTGACCTGCTGTTGGCGAAAGAGACTCTTGGAACTGCCCGTCAGAACTTGACGAATGCCAATCAGCTTTACGAAGTGGCTATAGCTAAACGCAAGATGGGGCAGATTTCGGAAAATGAACTTCTCCAGTTAAAACTTTCGGCGTTGAATGCAAAGGCTGCGTTGACCGAAGCCGAAAGTGATCTGAATGCCAAGATGTTTCAGCTTCGTGCCTTTTTGGGGATAGGAGAGGATGAAATCCTCCGTCCTGTCGTTCCCGAGACCGTAGACAGTGGTAAGATGGAATATAATATGGTATTGAATAAAGCGCTGGAACGTAATTCGTTTGCTCAGAATATTCGTCGCCGTCAGTTGGAAGCCGATTATGCGGTAGCTACAGCACGTGGTAATCTGCGTAGCATTAATTTGTTTGCCAGCGTGGGATATACGGGAGAGAGTCGTGAACTTTCCAGTGTCTACAGGAACTTGCAGGATAATCAGATTGTGCAGGTAGGCGTTCAGATTCCGATTCTGGACTGGGGAAAGAGACGCGGAAAGGTGCGGGTAGCGAAAAGCAACCGGGATGTAGTACTTTCGAAGATCCGGCAGGAGCAGATTAACTTCAATCAGGACATATTCTTGCTGGTAGAGCATTTCAATAATCAGGCACAGCAGCTGGAGATAGCCAAGGAGGCGGATGGCATAGCTCAGCAACGTTACAAAACCAGTATTGAAACCTTCCTGATTGGTAAAATCAATACACTGGATTTGAATGATGCACAGAACTCCAAAGACGAGGCACGCCGGAAACACATATCCGAACTTTATTATTACTGGTATTACTTTTATCAGATCCGTAGTCTGACTCTCTGGGATTTCCAGGCTAACACGGAGTTGGAAGCAGATTTTGATGAAATAGTGCGGCAATAGGGATTAATCGGGCTATTTGTTGCTTGTATTGAGTATTTACAATATCTTTGTCATAAGTAATTTAAGTTATGATTTTAATAATAGACGACGACAGCGCAGTACGCTCTTCACTCAGCTTTATGCTGAAGCGGGCTGGATATGAAGCACAAACGGTTCCCGGTCCCCGGGAAGCTATGGAGGTGGTGCGTTCCGTAGCACCGGATTTAATCTTAATGGATATGAACTTCACCCTTTCTACTACAGGTGAAGAAGGGCTGACTTTGCTCAGACAAGTGAAAATATTCCGTCCGGAAACTCCGGTGATACTGATGACCGCCTGGGGAAGCATACAGCTTGCCGTGCAAGGTATGCAGGCAGGAGCTTTCGATTTTATCACTAAACCTTGGAATAATGCGGCATTATTGCAGCGTATCGAGACGGCTTTGGAACTGGCAGGCTCCCCCAAAGAGACAACGCAGGAACAGAATGACGCTTTCGACCGTCGTCATATTATCGGTCGCAGTCAGGGGCTGACGGAAGTACTGAATACCATTGCCCGTATAGCAAAGACGAATGCTTCCGTACTGATCACCGGAGAAAGTGGGACGGGCAAGGAGCTGATAGCCGAAGCGATACACATCAACAGCCAGCGTGCCAAACAGCCTTTTATCAAGGTGAACTTGGGAGGAATCTCCCAAAGTCTGTTCGAAAGTGAAATGTTCGGCCATAAGAAAGGAGCTTTTACGGATGCTTCCTCCGACCGTATCGGACGCTTTGAGATGGCGAATAAAGGAACCATCTTTCTGGACGAGATCGGTGATCTCGACCCTTCCTGTCAAGTGAAGCTCTTGCGGGTATTGCAAGATCAGACGTTTGAAGTATTGGGAGACAGCCGTCCCCGTAAGACGGATATTCGTGTTGTCTCCGCTACCAATGCCGATTTACGCAAGATGGTGGGCGACCGTACTTTCCGGGAAGATTTGTTTTACCGTATTAATCTGATTACCGTCAGACTGCCGGCTTTGCGTGAGCGCCGGGAGGATATTCCCTTGCTGGCACGTCACTTTGCCGATCGTCAGGCAGAGGCCAACGGTTTTCCTCGCACCGAATTTTCGGCGGATGCCTTGCAGTTTCTGAGTCGCTTACCTTATCCGGGAAATATTCGTGAATTGAAGAATTTGGTAGAGCGTACGATTCTGGTCAATGGAAAGCCGACGCTTGATGCTGCCGACTTTGATGCTCAATATATCCGTCACGAAGATCAGAAAGTCGCCGAAAGCGCATCCTTTGCTGGTATGACTCTGGATGAAATAGAACGGCAGACGATTTTGCAGGCTTTGGAACGTCATAAGGGAAATCTGAGCCAGGTAGCTACAGCGCTTGGCATTAGTCGTGCCGCCCTTTACCGTCGTTTGGAGAAGTTTGGAATCAGTGTTTAGCAGATAGATGTTACTATTATTATGCGTATAAAAGGATTCTTTGGTATACTCGTTTTCCTGCTTCTGGTCTTGGGGGGTGGATTGCTTTTCCTTTCAAGCCGGTTGAACCTGATCTATTTCTATATAGGAGAGGGGTTGGTCCTTTTTATCCTGTGTTATCTCCCGTTTTTCTATCGTAAGATTGTGAAACCGCTGAACTCTATCGGAAGCGGTATGGAACTGTTGCGCGAACAGGATTTCAGCAGCCGGTTAAGTCCCGTGGGACAATATGAAGCCGACCGTATCGTGAACGTCTTCAACCGGATGATGGAGCAACTTAAAAACGAACGTCTCCGTCTCCGCGAACAGAATAACTTCCTTGACCTGCTGATTAAAGCCTCTCCGATGGGAGTCATCCTCACTACATTGGACGAGGACCTTTCCGAACTGAACCCGATGGCGCAGAAAATGCTGGGTGTCCGTCAGGAAGATGTTCTGGGCAAGAAGATGAACGAGATAGATTCTCCGCTTGCCGCCGAACTGGCAAACGTGCCGAAAGGAGAAACGGTAACTGTCCGTCTGAATGATTCGAATATTTATAGATGTACGCACTCCTCCTTTATTGACCGTGGTTTCCAGCATCCTTTCTTCTTGATAGAAAGCCTGACGGACGAAGTGATGAAGGCCGAGAAGAAAGCCTACGAGAAAGTAATCCGCATGATTGCCCACGAAGTGAATAACACTACCGCCGGGATAACCTCCACACTGGATACAGTAGAACAGGCGCTTTCCACCGAAGAAGGCATGGATGATATTTGCGATGTCATGCGTGTATGTACCGAACGCTGTTTTTCTATGAGCCGTTTCATCACCCGTTTTGCCGATGTAGTGAAGATTCCCGAACCGACGCTCACGTCTGTCGACCTGAATGATCTCGCATTTACATGCAAGCGTTTTATGGAAGGTATGTGTGCCGACCGGAACATAAAACTTCGTCTGGAGATAGACGAAACACTGAAAGAGGTAAAAATGGATGTCTCCCTCTTCGAACAGGTACTGGTAAACATCATCAAGAATGCTGCGGAAAGCATCGAAAAGGATGGAGAGATTATCGTCCGTACCCTTTCTCCTGCCACTATCGAAGTGGTGGACAACGGCAAGGGAATCAGCAAAGAGACGGAAGCGAAGCTGTTCAGCCCGTTCTTCTCCACCAAGCCCAATGGTCAGGGAATCGGACTGATCTTTATCCGAGAGGTTCTGATGCGTCACGGCTGCACTTTCTCTCTGCGGACTTATGCCGACGGATTGACCAGATTCCGTATCCTTTTTCCCTGATCAAACGTCAAACGAGAACAGTTCTTCCGCTATATAGACCTTTTTTTGTTCTGAAATCCCTCCTACCTTTGCCCCGCTCAATTCAATAGGATGTTAAGGTATAAGATATGAGATTAATAATTAAAGGTGCAGCAGCGCTCTTTCTTTTATTGGCTATCAGTATTCCGCTAAGTGCTCAATACATAGTGCAGGGTGTGGTGACTGATTCTCTGACCAGAGAGCCCTTGTCTTATGTATCTGTACGTCTGAAAAATACGACCGAAGGAACGACTACCGGAAGCGACGGACGCTTTTATTTCAAAACTCATCGCTCCGAAGGAGTGCTTGTGATCTCAACCGTAGGCTATAATGAATATAGCCGGCTGATCCATCCGGCACGTAATCTTTCGTATAAAGTAGCACTTTCTCCCGCTACATACGCGCTCAACGAAGTATTGGTGAAGCCTAAACGAGAACATTACCGTAAGAAAGACAATCCCGCCGTAGAGTTTGTCCGTCAGATGATAGAACACCGTGACGACCATTCTCCTAATGAGAAAGACTTCTGGCAGCGCGACCGTTATGAGAAGACTACCTTTGCGCTGAACAACTTCGACGAAGAGAAACAGAAGAAATGGCTATACCGCAAATTCGATTTCCTGACAGAATATGTAGATACCTCTGCCGTCACCGGAAAACCGATACTGACTGTCTCTGCCCGTGAACTTCTTGCTACGGACTACTACCGCAAATCTCCCCATTCCGAAAAGCAGTGGGTGAAGGGACGCAAGCAGGCAGGAGTCGATGAATTCCTTTCCAAACAAGGTATGCAGGCTGCTATTAATGAAGTCTTTAAAGACGTGGACATTTACGAGAACAATATCTCCCTGTTCACCAATAAGTTCGTCAGCCCCTTATCCCGCATCGGGACAGGATTCTACAAATATTATCTGATGGATACCTTGCAGATCGGCGGTGAAACCTGTGCGGATCTTGCTTTCACTCCTTTTAATTCCGAATCTTTCGGCTTTAACGGGCACTTGTATGTCACGCTCGACTCTACCTACTTTGTCAAACGTGCCGTGCTTAACTTCCCGAAAAAGATCAATCTGAACTTTGTCGATTATATGCTGCTTGAACAGGAGTTTAAGCGGGCAGAAGACGGTACCCGTCTGCTCGACCACGAAAGTATCACCGTAGAATTTAAACTGACCGAAGGACAGGATGGTATCTTTGCCCGTCGGGTGGCGGATTACAGTCGTTATTCTTTCCTTCCGACGGAGGAAGCCAACAAAGCCTTCACCAAACCGGAACGTATCATCGAAGAAACAGAAGCGCTGTCCCGACCCGAAACCTTCTGGGCGGAGAACCGTCCGCAAGCTGCCATCTCGCAACAGGAGAACTCTGTAGACCGCCTGATGGCGCAACTGCGTGGCTATCCGGTCTATTATTGGACGGAAAAGGTGCTGTCCATTCTCTTCACCGGATACATCCCGACCTCCAAAGAAGCCCCTCTTTTCTATATCGGTCCCATGAACGCCACTATTAGCGGGAATACGCTGGAAGGACCGCGTATCCGTGCCGGTGGAATGACGACCGCATGGCTCAACCCTCATCTGTTCGGCAAAGGCTATATCGCTTATGGCTTTAAAGACGAAAGGCTGAAAGGACTGGCGGAAGTAGAATACTCTTTCAAGAAGAAAAAGGAATATGCCAATGAATTCCCTATCCATTCACTGAAAGTACGTTATGAATCGGACGTTAACCAATACGGACAAAACTATCTGTACACAAGCAAAGACAATGTCTTCCTTGCCTTGAAGCGTGAGAAGGACGATCGTATCGGCTATTACCAGCAAGCGGAAATGACCTATACCAATGAATTTTATTCCGGCTTCTCCTTCCAGCTCACGGCACGCAGGCGGACGGATGAATCGAGTTACCTGATTCCTTTTCTGCGGAAAGACGGTGAGGCTTATTCTCCGGTCAAAGACTTCTCTACCAGTGCAGCGGAGTTGAAGCTGCGCTATGCCCCGAACGAGAAATTCTTTCAGACACAATGGAACCGCTTCCCCGTATCGCTGGATGCTCCGGTGTTTACGCTGTCGCATACCATTGCCGGAAAAGGAGTGCTGGGAAGTGATTACACCTATAATCATACCGAAGCGGGTGTGCAGAAACGTTTTTGGTTTTCCGCTTTCGGCTATACGGATATTATCCTGAAAGCGGGGAAGGTATGGGATAAAGTTCCCTTTCCGTTGCTCATTATGCCGAATGCGAACCTTTCTTATACCATTCAGCCGGAATCTTATTCGTTAATGAATGCTATGGAGTTCATGAACGATGAATACTTTTCGTGGGACGTCACCTACTTCCTTAACGGATGGCTGTTCAATCGTATCCCATTGTTGAGAAAACTGAAATGGCGGGAAATAGTTTCCTGTCGTGGACTTTATGGGCATTTGAGTGATAAAAATAATCCGGATATGACAGACGGTTTGTTCGCTTTTCCGATAGCAAGTACCCGTACAATGGGAAAAACACCTTACGTGGAGGCGGGTGTGGGTATTGAAAACATTTTCAAGGTATTACGTTTAGACTACGTCTGGCGGCTCACATATAGGGATTCGCCCGATATTGACAAGTCCGGCTTGAGAATAAGTCTTCACATGACCTTTTAAAAGTTAAATCCTGCTAATTGCAATGTTTATATAGCAAACAAAGGTCGCTTTAGTAATTAATTAATCTTATTTTTGCATCAATTTTAGTTTAATTTTAATAGAAT
>DXOL01000032.1:0-241294 GCA_019412825.1 Bacteroides thetaiotaomicron
AATCTAACTTTTGTTTAACTTAATAATTAAAGCATGAAAAATAGCAAACAAGTTATGGTATGGTTTGTTGGTACGGACATCATCCGAAGGCTAATCTTCTTTATTTTACTTTTCTTTTTAACGACTGATATCTATGCCCAGAATAAAAATATTTCGGGTAGGGTAATCGATTTTGCAGGAGAACCAGTTATCGGTGCTAGTGTATTAGTTAATGGTACATCTAATGGGACCATTTCAGATATAGATGGTAAATTCTCCCTTTTTAATGTACCAGCAAAAGGTACAATTACTGTCACCTATATTGGATATAAAAAACAAGTCGTTTCAGTGGCAGGAAACACTGTTTTTAAAATTACTCTCCAAGAGGATACTGAAACTCTTGATGAAGTTGTTGTAGTAGGTTATGGTGTGCAAAAAAAGAGCGATGTGACAGGAGCTATGGCTAGTGTGGGGACAGAACAATTAACAGCACGCCCTGTAAATAATGCTTTTGAGGCTTTGCAAGGAAAAGCCGCTGGTGTGGATATTACTACAAATGAACGACCGGGTTCTGTTGGTGAAATCCGTATTCGTGGTAACCGTTCACTTACAGCCAGCAACGATCCATTATATGTTGTTGACGGTGTGCCTTTGATGTCTGCATCAGCAATTGAAACATTGAATCCTCGCGATATTGAATCTATCGATGTTTTAAAGGATGCTTCTGCAACTGCTATTTATGGTTCACGTGGAGCTAACGGTGTTATTATAGTTACAACCAAACAAGGAAAAACTGGTAAATTGACCCTTGACTATTCAGGTACATTAACAGTTTCAAACCTAGTCGATAGAGCACCAGCTATGAGTGCCGGTGATTTTGTTCGATTACGGCGGTGGGCTGCATATAATCTTGATCCGGAGACTTATGCTCATCCTAACTCTCCGACGAAAGAAAACGATATGCTGATTTTTGATAGTCCGCTAGATGGCCAAACTTCTCGAAATAATGTATTAAACGGATGGACAAACGGCAGTTGGGATCCCTCAAATATTGTAAATACCGACTGGACAAATTTTGTAACCCAAACCAGTCTCTCACACGAACATACGTTGAGTGCCAGTGGTGGTACTGATAAAATGAGCGCTTATGGATCATTTGGTTACTTGAGTAACAAGGGTACCCAAAAAGGGCAATGGTTCGATCGCTATACTGCTAAATTGAGTGTCAATGTAACTCCAGTAAAATGGTTCTCGATGTCTGGTTCTGTTAATGTATCATGGAGCGAGCAAGATTATGGTATGTCAACTTTGGGAGGTCGTAGTGGTAGTGTACCCGACGCTATTTATGGTGCCGCCAAATCTATTTATAACATAGCGGTTCCTTATGATGTAGAAGGTAATATAGTGATCAACCCGGGTGGTGAAAATGGTGTATATACCATTATGGATGAGTGGAACCGCAGTACACAACAATCTCAGACAATGCGTGCTTTGGGTAATTTTTCGGCTACACTTGATTTTGGTGAGATGTGGCAACCACTAAAGGGGGTGCGCTATAAAATTAATTTTGGTCCTGATTTCCGTCATTGGCGTGAAGGAGTATACATTGATGGCACTTCTGCACATAAAATCAATTCAGATGGTAGCGAGGGAGTTAACTATGCACGTCTTAAAAATCGTAGAGACTTCTCCTGGACGCTTGACAACATGATTACTTTTGATCGGAATTTTGCTGAGAAACATAAGGTGGGACTGACCTTATTACAAACAGCATCAGTATGGGACGTTGAAGAATCTTCTATGTCGGCAAATAAAATAGCGAAATCTTCATTCTTGTGGAATGCCTTCGGTAGCATAGACTTAACTAATACAGACCATAAAGCATCAATGAGTTCTGGTATTACAGAACGTCAGTTGACTTCTTATATGATTCGCTTGAACTATGGTTTCAATGAACGTTATTTGTTAACCGTTTCCGGGCGTTGGGATGGTGCTTCTCAGTTGGCGGAAGGACATAAATGGGATTTCTTTCCATCTGCGGCTTTGGCTTGGCGTATCAATCAGGAAGACTTCATGAAAAGTATTCGCTGGATTGATAATCTGAAAGTACGCTTAGGGGTTGGTACGACAGGTAATGCCGCTGTAAGTCCATATGCAACTAAAGGTGATATTACTTCTATTTATTTACCTTTTAATGGCATAGATAATCTTCTCGGTTACACCACTAATGAACCATATTATATGAAAGATCAACTAACTATGGCTAATACTACATTGGGGTGGGAAAAAACAACTCAATATAACTTTGGTATTGATTTTGGGGTTTTAAATAACAGAATCAGTGGTAGCATTGATGCTTATTGGTCGAGAACAAAAGACTTGTTGATGAAAGCCAATATTCCCACTTTAACTGGTTTTCCCAGTACGTATGCTAATATCGGCGAGACAAGTAATCATGGTATCGAAATCACTTTGAACGCAATTCCTATTGATTTGAAATGTGGATTTATGTGGGAAACCAACTTCAACATAGCTTATCAGAAAGATAAAATAGAGAAGTTAGCTTATGGAAAGAATGACATGGTAGATAATGCTTGGTTTATCGGTGAATCACTGGCAGTGCATTACGGTTTCGATAATGACGGTATTTGGCAAAACACTCCGGAAGATTGTGCAGAAATGGAGAAGTGGAATGCCAATGGATATACTTTCACACCGGGTAACGTACGTCCTAAAGATCAGAACGGAGACTACAAAATGGATATTAATGATCGCGTGGTTTTAGGAAATAAGAATCCGAATTGGACAATGGGTTGGAACAATAACTTTAGCTATAAAGGAATTGATTTGGGAATCTCAATGCTTGGTCGCATGGGATATATGGTATCTACGGGTGGAGAAGCCCTTACGTCACATTCTAATCAAAAGGATATAAGCTATTGGACACCAGACAATACAAATGCAGAATTCCAGAAACCAATCTTAGCTCAGGCAACTTCAGGTTCAGGTGATGATTTTTCCAGTTTGCTTGGTTTTAAGAAGGCTTCATTCGTAAAGGTACGTAATATTTCATTGGGTTACAATTTTCCCAAAAAGCTCTATACAAAAGCCGGTTTGTCTCGCTTAAAAATGTATGCGCAGGTAGTTAATCCATTCAGCATACATCAATCAATCGATTGGTATGATTTGGATGTTAACAAGACATACTTTAACCGCAGTTTCGTATTTGGGCTTGAAGTTAGCTTTTAATTAACCGATTATTATATAACATATAAAACTGAATTTTATGAATAAATTGAAATATTTCAGTCTTGGCATGATAGCTACAGCAGGTCTTTCTTTAGCATCTTGTTCCAGTGACTTCCTTGATGAGAATTTGAACACCAAGTATTCTACAGATTACTTTGAGACGCCTGAAGGTCTTGAATCATTAGCTCTATCTTTATATGGGAATATCCGTTGGCATTTTGCTTACGAATGGGCTTATGCTACTACTTTATATGGTACAGATGAGTTTACTAATGCTAATGATTTAACGAATGAACCCTGGAATAGTTATGACAACCGATTGGGACCTATCAAGTGTACTCCGGAAACAGGGGCAGCCAATAAAAATTGTACTTCACCGGGAGATATGTGGGATGAATTATATTATGGAATATCTTCCTGTAATACAATTATAGCAAAAGCTAATAAGATAAATGATGAAACGATACAAAAACGTTGTCTGGCCCATGCTTATTTTCTCCGTGGTTACAATTTTTATCGTTTGACGGCTCAATATGGTGGTTGTGTACTCCAAACAACTCCTGTTGTAGGTATTGTACGTAACTTCAACCGTTCCTCTGAGCAGGAATGTTGGGAACAGGTTATCTCTGATTTGCGCCAAGCTTATAATTTATTTGATGGTGAAAATTTTACTTATGGCAAAGGCATTACATGGACGAAAGCCACAGCTGCTCACTTTTTGGCTAAAGCTTTATTATTTCGTGCGTCAGAACGATGTGATACCTGGAACAACGCAACAAAAGAAGCAGATTTAAATGAAGCTATTGAGGTTGCTTCATACGCAATACAAGCTCGCGGAAGCAAACTAACAGAGAACTATAGTAATATATATGCCGATTGGACGGGGGTGGATTGTGCGGCAGAACAGTTGGATGAAATTCTGATGGCTGCTGGTTTCAATTCCGACCCATCTACACAAGGACGGTTTGGAAATGTAACTTACAATTACTACCAGCCTCAATTTGCTGCCCTTTCAGGAGGTTGGGTAAAACGTGGAGTATGGATTGGAGGTATGGAATTTCAACGCTGTCGTCCAACTGAATATACATATGCAGCCTATGATCACGTGAATGATGCTCGCCTATGGAAAACATTCAAAACAGTATTTGGTGTAAATACAGTAGCAGATAAAACCAAAGGAGTAGAACTGGGTGATCCTGCTATTGTTATGATTTTAAATACCAAAGATGACCATACTTATGACAATTATGTTTTCGGTGCCAATGTACAGAATCCTACTTGGGTGGATGCAGAAGGTCGTTTGCCTGAATGGAAAGTAGATCAACGCCAGACTGTAACTAGCGGAAGTTTAACCTCTAAAAAAGGTCAGTGGATACCGGCTTCGTCCGTATTATATCAAAAAGGACAGTATGTAGCTCCTCAATTCAAAAGTACTCCCATCTGCAATTTTTATGCTGGTGTCAATAAAGCGGAAGATGGAACGCGTACTGCAGAGAAAGGTGATTCTTTCCGTGATGTTATCATGGCCCGTCTGTCTGAAACTTATTTAATTCGTGCCGAATGTTTTGTACGCAAAGGAAGATATAGTGAAGCGATGGAAGATATTAATGTAGTACGTCGTCGTGCTCAATGGAAAGATGGAGAAAATCGTTCGTTTTACACAGATGGCACTCAAGCTTTCGAGAAGAATGCTTTAAACACAGGTTCTTCCGCACAGAATTATATCAATTCAAACCTGAATATGAATACTTATTATCTTTCTAATCCTAAATTAAAAGTCACAACATCATCTTCTGATTTGGCATTAAAGACATTCCCGTCTAATTTACCTGCTGAGGATGAAGCTATTTTATCTCAACTAGGTATTTCGGGGGACTATCAACGTGCGTTACACTTTATTCTAAATGAACGAACGCGTGAGTTGATTGGTGAATGGCAACGTTGGGAAACTTTATCACGTACAGGAACATTGATTTTACGTGCCAAAGCATTCAATCCTGAAGCAGCTGTTAATATTAAAGCCAACAAACATGAATATCGTCCCATTCCACAATCATTTATTGATGGTTTATTGAATGATGATGGCTCGAATTTGACTGAGGAACAGAAAAAGTCTTGGCAAAATATCGGATATTAATCGATAAATTTGTCGCAAAAGGACAAGTCGGTGACTTTGCCGACTTGTCCTTTTCTTATTTTATGTTCATCAATATGATGATTATACATTTTATATAAAATTTCACCATTCTTATTGTCACTTGTCACCTTTTCAAGATAACCAACTCATTATCAACGCAAAGAGGGTGACAATAACCGGTGATAATAAAGGTGACAATAAAAAGTTTCAACTTTCTATTGTCACCTTTACCACACCCTCTTTACAGCTTAACCACCCGATACACCGTCCCTTTCTTCGTATGTTTGCAAGGTATCCCTTCTTTCTGAAGCAGCCTTCCGAAATGGTATGCCTTGCCGGAAGATAAAGCGATAGTCGTTCTTTTTTGCAGATAATCCAGTATTTCTACCGGAGACAGGAATTCCCCTTCCTTATCATCCCCGGCAACTTTGAAGTAGCGATAAAACAACTGGATAGCCGGCGGAGTCTGTTCAAACTCCCGATTCCCTTGTGTCAGGATAGCCTCATCCTTATCGTCAAACCAATATCGCTCTCCATGATAAATCTCGTACATAGCCTGTGCATACAACTGCTCATAATCTATCGGGCGAGCCGTATCAATCGTACCCGTCACCTCAACACACATAAAACGACGGCTGCCGGAGGGATCAGTCAACAGATCCTTCTGATTGCTGGTCGCTATGAACGAAGCATAACGCTGCAACTCCTGTATCGAATTGCCATACGGTTTGCGAAGATTGACGACCGGCTTTTGCAGGATATGCTTCAAGAAGCCCTGCTGCGTCAAAGTAATCTGATCAAATTCATCAATATTGATCAGCGCAAAACGATTCAGATACATTTCTGCATCCCGCTTCCGGCCGAAGTCAATACTGTCGGTATAATATCCGCGAAGCCCCGGCGGTATCAGATCCCGGCAAAAGGTAGACTTGCGTGTCCCCTGCGCGCCTACCAGCAAAGGGGAAGTACTATTCGCATGCTGCCGATCATACCCACGCCAATGAGCTACCATGTTGAGGAACCAGCGATGGAAAAGCATTGTCCAATGCGGATTAGCACATGGCACACGGTCTGCCAGTTCCGTAATGCGGTCTTTTTTGTCCCAATTAGGAAGATGAAAAATAAATTCTTCCAATGGATTATAAACAGATACTCGGTTTGAATGCAGATAACGGTCCACATCCCGGTCCCACACCGCAATACCCTCACTTTGCGCATCCAGCAGAATACTGTTCTGCGCCCGTTTATCCAACGGACGGAAACGAAAATAGAATGAGCATCGTTCCCGGTATTCCACTTCACCTATCTGTGTATTATAGCGGAATTCATAACGCCGGTTCATGAACTCCTCTGTCTGCATATTAAGATATTGCTCTTTTGTCAGCCCGTTTTTCTTGCCGAAGCCTTTGCATTCCTGATACACATTGCCTATCATCTCGCGAACCAGCACAGACTGCTTCGAATGATAATACCGATGAATGGTCCTCCTCACCACCTCCTCTTCCGGAATACCGGAAAGGAAACAATTTTCCGCCAACCGAACTACCAGGGGCTGCAAATCATCATTCCGCCGCCACCCCTCTTCCATCGACTGAAAAGTCTTTCGCAAAGCAGCCTCATACATCAATGCCAGCGCATCTTCCGTATCATATCCCGGAACGGCACGATTCAACGGAGACTTTTCCGGGGTCAGCTTCTCCTGATAATTCATTTCTTTCGGCATCCCGAAGGGCTGAGAAAGATAAAACGGCACGGAATTTTCCCGATAGAAAGGTTCGGGATCGTGACTCAGCCGTGAATATTGCTCCAAAACCGGCTCTTTCAACTGAATATCAAAGGGGATTTGCGGCTGATAACATTTCACCGCCAAACGATACGCATGTGCCTGAAAAATTTCAGCTTCTTCCTGCGTCTGCGGTAACGTACCGTCCGGACGGGTAAAAAGAGTCCATATCTTCACGGAATTTCCACTTGATCCCATATATGCAAACATAGTCTGCGGCAATTCAGCCGCTTTCTTCTTGACCATCTCCACTTCTACTTTTCCCGCCAACGGACCTACGGTCAGTTCCACGATGCCATTATATACTTTCATCCGCTTCACTCCATTCACACGTCCAAAAACGGCAGCGGGTATTACTTTGGGAAGTTTCCCAGCAAAACTGCAAGATTCTCCGGGTAAAACATAATGCAGGGCTTGGCGCAATCCGGTCACCGGACGGGTCTTAATCTCTGTTTTTATCTTCTCTATCAACAAGTTAAAATCTAATACACTTAATGCTTCGACTCCATCTTTCTCCCTGATTTGTGTTATCTTCATTACTTTTCTTAAATATTTATATATATCCTTCAAAGGTAGGCATAAAAACAATAGCAGACAATCTTTCTATTCATTATTATTACAGATTATTTATCCGCCTTTCCATTCTTTCGGAAGCTCCTTGAATTAATAGTAAATAAAACGTTCATTAAGTTGTTTAGAAGCTTAGATTAATGTATCTTTGTAGTGATAAGAAATCGTTTTACGTACATGGTCCCATCGGTCCACGTATGTGAACTATTGGGTTCACGTACATAGTCCGAACGGTTCACGCACGTGGAACGAAAACGTGAAACAGACAAAATATATTAGTCGAGCCTTGTCTACATGTTAAGGTTACTAGTGTTTGTACTAACACACGCGGTATCAATTGAGTAACAATCCTATTAACCAACAAAAAACAAGTGACGCTATGGCAGCAGATTATGACTTTCGGCGAAAACCGAATGAAAAGGGAGACGGAGAAGTACAGCCTCTGTATCCCCGAATTGTATCCAAAGGAACCATTGACAGCAAACGGTTATTTCGTGAAATAGCCGAAGCCTCTTCTTTCACCGAGGGAGATTTGGCAGGTATCATGATAGCTTTTCAAGAGAAGGTATCCTATTATTTAAGTGAGGGGTATCATGTGAAACTGGGAGAAATCGGATATTTCTCCTCTAGTTTGAAAGCACGTCCGGTGATGGACAAGAAAGAGATCCGTTCAGTCTCTATCTCTTTCGACAACGTAAATTTCAGAGCTACTCCCTGGTTTCGACGACGTAGTTCGGGGACGGTGACCCGTGCCAAATTCGGATTTCAAGAATCATCAAACTTGCCGGAAGAGACACGCCGTTCCCGACTGGAAGCCTTTTTAGCAAAGAATCACTTCATCACTCGCAGAGAATACTCTCAGATTACGGGTTTATTGAAGGGAAAAGCACAACGGGAATTGAATCTTTTGGTAGAAAACGGGGTTCTTAACACTCGTGGATATGGGAACCGAATTGTATATCTAAAATCTGATAATCAGGACATTAAATAGAAATCACACAAAATAAAGGTGATAATAGAACCGGGATAAATGTTCTATTATCACCCTATTATCACCATCTATTGTCACCCGTTTTTCACTGATAATGAACCGGTTAGTTCCACAAAGTGACAAGTGACATTAAAAAGCATCATTAAACTCCAGTGTATGACGCTCAATAACTTCTACCGAATCAAGCCCAAGCATATAGTCACCTTTGGTCGCCTCAATCATAGCTTTTTGTTCTTTCTGGAAGTAGACAGGGGCATCTTTACGTAAAGGTAAAATCTTTAGTTCCACCCTCTTGCCGACGAGATCTGCCATACGAACCCACATCTCCTTTCCATTCCAGAAGTTATCTGCTACAAGCCTGCCGTCAGCATACACACGGGCCACATCACCCCGATAATTTATACGGAGAAAAAGATTATCATAATTATTCATTCCAGATGTATCATAATTAATAGTGTATACCGCAGCTTTTGCAAAATCCTCTTCTACAGGTTGCGCAGCCACTGCCTGACGCCCCATGGGGACAACACGGGGAGCATCCGCTTTTTTCACCTCCGTGACTGTGGCAGCAATGACAGGAGACTTTGTCCATACCTCCTCCACGATGCATGAATCACTCTTATACAGAATACCACCATTCTTGGCATAAAGCAGTTTACCGTCAATTTTATAGGCAGTCTTTGCCTTTTCGTATGAGAGCACACAGACATTGAGCTTGCCCGCCTTCTGCTGCTTGTTAAGTTTACAAGTATAGGCCTTGCCATCAACGGAGATTTGAGGCTTTTTACCCTTTATTTCGATGAAATAGATAAGGTCATCCACTTTGCAGAACGGTTCTACAGTAGTCCAGTCAATGGTTGCTCCCCCAGTCCGATAGTCTTTAAAAGTGACATGGGACGTCCCGCTCTCATTCTTGATACGCACATAGTCATTATAGAATTCGAAAGCACCCCGGCGGGCATAATGCCTGCTTAATGAGTCAACATTCATCTGCAAGAGTTCACTGCCCCAGTCTGTCAACATCTGATGGATAAAACGTCCTTCATGAAAGGGAGTCTCGAATACTTGTCCCACTTCGCCAAGAGGAGCCTGAAAATCATAGGTCATATGAGGCAGGTCATTATGATTAGTACCCGGAGAGGCTTGCGTTTCTCCCATAGTGTGAAGAGGATTGTATGGATTGGTGCCACCATGATACATATAGTATCCCGGAAGATTGGAGCCACTACCCAACTTGCATATAACCAGCGGTTTAAGTTCCCTTCCATTGATATTTATCCGACGATGATACGCCGGCATCATACCACCGCCCAACTCACAAGTAAAATAGGGATATGACAATTTTGAACTGAGAGAGGGGGAATCTTCCGACAATTCCTCCTTAGAGAATGTCTCTGTGGCAATAGCACTACTCATGCGTTTGTCTCTCATAATGAAAGCATCGGCATAACTGCCCGGCATATCCTCCAGTTTCCGGTCCCAGAATCCGTCGGCATAGTCACCATAAAGCGGCAACAGCTGCCCGAAAATCTCTTTTCCCCGAAGCGCAGGCCAACCGGTACGTGTATAGAACGGGACATCAAATCCCGCTTTCACAGCAATATTTTTCAATGACTCCAGATAATCCCAAGGACCGCGACTTTCGTTCTCGATCTGCACTCCGACCACAGGACCGCCATCTTTCCACAAAAGTCCGTTAACCTGAGCAAAAATAGTATTATAAAGCTTCGTACAATCTTCAAGGAATCCGGGAGTACGGGCACGTATCTTATACTTAGGATTCTGCCCGGCTTTCTCATGTACCCATGAAGGAATTCCGCCTTGATACACTTCTCCATGACAGAAAGGACCAAGACGCAACACCAGCATCACATTTTCTTCTGCACAGATCCGGACGAAGCGGCGCAGATTATGATTGCCGCTCCAGTTCCATTTTCCTTCTTCCGGTTCATGGTGAATCCAAAAGATATATGTAGAAATGATATTGATACCACCGGCCTTCATTTTACGGATTTCACGGCGCCATTCCGACTCCGGCACGCGGGAATAGTGAATCTCGCCCATGACGGGAATGATATGCTTGCCGTCAAGGATAAGCCCCTTGCTATCCACCAGAAGAGTTTTGCCTTCGGGTGTTGCGGATGTCCCAAACCGGAAAGTGTTCTGCGCTGAGGAGATTGACAACGACAGTACAAACATCAATAAAAATGTGATCTTCTTTTTCATGGTAATCGTTCAATTGTTAGTCTTTCAATTATTCAACTACCTTCCGATTCAAACGGAAGGTAGAGAGAACTTTCTTGCCGGCATAAATAGTCACAAGGAAGTTATAGTCCTCACCTTTTTCAAAATCAGCCTTTGTCGCAAAGCGGATGTCAGCTTTTTCATAGGGTTTCAAGGCAGGTACGGCAGCAGAAGCTACTTTTATCATTTTGCCTTCTTTCTTATACTCTATCTTGACCGAAGCCTTTTGTGAGCTAACTTGTCCGAAGTTCTGTACTTCAATATTTCCGTTCCAGCCTTTTTGCGATTCAGAGAATACAGGAGCACGCGCAGAAAGAATCGGTTCCACATAATCAACATACGGTAAACGCGCATATCCGTAAAGCATCTTTCCGTTTTTATATCTGCCTATCAATTTAGGAGCAAATTCTTTCTCTGTAATCCCATTTCCTTTTCCGTCGAAAGTAATGATCAGGTCATTTCCGTCATTCTCTGTTTTCAATACCTTACTTCCCCTGCCATAATTCACTTCTTCGGAAGCGCCAAAACGCAAAGAGCTGATATCCATATCGGTTTGTGGATGAAAACCTTCTTCTGCCTGTACTTTCAGCCGGATAGTCTTAGTTCCGGCGGTAATGGGCTTATCATTCAACACTGTCAGCAATAGTCCCGGATTCAATGGAATACTGATATTCTTTGAACTGTGATTATCAAATGGCTTATCTTCATGTTTCAAAGTATCAATAACCGCAAAATTAGCCTGAATAGCACGACCGTACTTATCTTGATACATTTTCAGACGTTCATACTTGAACCAGCCTTCAGAATGTCCGTCCTCGTGTACGGCAACTCCCGGCATGTAGGCCTCTCCCGGATCAGTTACCCAATTGACTCCGTCCTTTGAACGAAGATAAAAGGCAATACGGCCCAACCAGTCATTGACAATCAGATGATACTGGATATGATCGCGCCAAATGACAGGGTCTTCAAACCGTCCTTTCACATCCGGATAAACACGACGGTCTGTCAACTGGTTATATTCCGACAAGCCATCCTGACTGATCCAGATTCCACCGCCACGACAGACCATTACATATGAACTGTCTTCCCGTTGGGCAAACGAAAGATTGGACAATCCTTCTATGATTCTACGATCGCGCGCATTGAAGTCGAATTTTCCATATTCCCATTTTCCGTTGATATCATCCGCAACATAACGGCCGTCTATGACATACAAAACATATCGCCCGTCTTTTGCCTGAAACATCTCCGGATTATGTCCTTTTCCGATGATATTGACCGGTTTGAACGGACCGGTCAGATTATCACTCACGGTATTGAACACCCATGAATTTCTCCACTCCATGTGTCCTTTAGGAGAAGCTTCCAGCCATCCGCAAACCATCAGATGATATTTACCGTCTTCTCCTTTCCGGATATTTCCACCCCAATAGGACCAGACACGGTCTTCAATACCATTATCAACATAACGCGGTCGCACATCGGAGGTTCCCCATGTGTCGGATGACAGTTGATTGCCTTTCATCGGCAGGAAACGATCCATAAACCGGGCACCTTTCACCAGTTGACTCCACTCCTTGGGACGTTCGCGTTCTGTTACTTGAGAGAAAGTGGCTTTACTCACAAGTAGCAACATTGCCATTAATACTAATTTAAGATTTTTTCCGTACATGTTTTTCTTCTGTTAGTTAGTTTGATAGTTCGTTAGATTTATACTATAGTATTACGACAAAAGTAAGGTAATCCTTTCTTAGTGAAGGATAACAAACAGGGAAAAAGGCACGTAATGCTTTACGTAAATAATACGAACATTTTCAGAGTCCTAATAGCCCAACAAAACGGTTGATACCAACAACTGAATGCAAAATCATCTTTTATTCATCATAGTAAATAACACTATTTTCTTCCAAACTAATATTGGAGTATAAAATTCTCGGCAACTTTCAAAAAACGGTCATGTCCTTTACTGTTCAGATGTGCCGTATCAGTATTATTCTTGCTTTTCTGGAAATAGATTCTTCTGAAAGTATCATTATCGGCATAGATGCTTCCTTTTCTTGCGCAATCAAAAATAGGAATACTATAATTGCCGCAGACTTCAATCATAGCATCCACTACTTTCTCCGAGTCACTTCCTTTAAAGTTTTTGCAGTTCCAGCGGGTAAAGAAAAAGATTTTCGCTGTCGGATATTTCTCGACTAAGCCTTTGCACAGAATTTCCATTTTATCTTTGAAGTTATCAATACCTCCGATAGAGTCCAGTTTAAATGCATCATTATGTCCGCCAATGACAATGACATAATCGAGGCTATCCGCCATCTCCGCATATCGCAGATACATCGCTTTTCCCCATCGCGGGCTGGAATAAGCTATGCTATTCCCATTCTTTCCATAATTAAAATACTCCATACCGTGCTTCTTTGCAAACTTATAATGCCATGTGTTCTCAAACGGCTCTTTATGATTTCTCACATAGCTGTCACCTATTACTCCGATCCGCTTGCCATTAAGTTCGTCAGCAAGCGCTATACCAGTCTGTGCCTTCCCATCCAATACAGACAACGCACAAACGATTAACAATAAAAAGATTTTTAAATGTGTCATCACTTTATGTATTTTTCATTTGCTAGCAAAGATAAGGGTAGTTGTAATGTCAGTACATGTAAATTCATACGTTTTCCATTAAATTCATACACTTTTCATGCTTTAATCCGGTTTTTACGCCCCAATTCTCCAATAAATGGACGATTTTCCATCTTTCTATACTTATTTGCCATTGGAGCAAGTTACGACTTTGCATATCTTTGCCAAGAAAGTTATCCATTTCTACAAAAGACTACAAACGTATGAAAAAACATCTGATTGCCTGGGGCATTTTATCTACCATGTTTATGGCAAATACTTTTGCCCAAAAAGACATCGACCGTCCTATTATGGGATGGAGTTCATGGAACACCTATCATGTAAATATCAGTGAAGAATTGATAAAACAGCAAGCTGACGCATTAATCAAACACGGACTGAAAGAGGCAGGCTACAACTATATCAATATAGATGACGGCTTCTTCGGGCATCGGGACGAAACGGGGAAAATGCATCCGCATCCTGACCGTTTTCCCAACGGGATGAAAGTGGTTTCAGACTATATCCATTCGCTGGGACTAAAAGCCGGAATTTACTCGGATGCAGGAGACAACACCTGCGGATCTATCTACGACAACGACGCAAACGGAGTGGGCTCCGGACTATACGGCCATGAACAGCAGGATATGGATTTATATCTTAAAGAATGGAACTATGATTTTATCAAGATCGATTATTGTGGCGGACGCGAACTGGGGCTGGACGAAGAAAAGCGCTACAACACGATTTGCCAGGCTATTGCCAATACAGGAAGAACGGATGTATCTATCAATATCTGCCGATGGGCTTTTCCCGGTACCTGGGCAAAACGACTGGCACGTTCCTGGCGTATCAGTCCTGATATCCGTCCCAGATGGAATTCAGTAAAAGGTATTATAGAAAAGAACTTATATCTTTCCGCCTATGCTACCGACGGACATTACAACGACATGGATATGCTAGAAATCGGACGTGGACTGAAACCCTACGAAGAAGAAGTCCATTTTGGAATGTGGTGCATCATGAGTTCTCCCCTGCTGATCGGATGTGATATGAATACGATTCCCGATTTCTCATTGAAGCTACTCAAAAACAAAGAACTGATCGCACTGAATCAGGATGTATTAGGGCTTCAGGCACACGTCGTTCAACATGAAAATGAAAGCTATGTACTGGTAAAGGACATCGAACAGAAACGCGGACTGACAAGAGCGGTAGCATTGTATAACCCTTCCGACCAGCCATGTGACTTTATCGTTCCTTTTGAAACCCTTGAACTGGGTGGTAACGTAAAAGTACGGGACTTAATCAAACAGAAGGATCTTGGAAAAATGAAAGGAGAAATACGGCAGACTGTTCAGCCACACAGCGTAATGATATGCAAAATGGAAGCTGAAAAACGACTGGAACCCGTATCTTATGAGGCTGAATGGGCATATCTTCCCTGCTACGACGATCTGGGAAAGAAATCCAAACCAATTGTTTATGTACCTGCCTCCGATTGTTCCGGCAGAATGAAAATATCCCGACTCGGCGGCCGGGAAGAGAACTTTGCCGAATGGAGCGAAGTATACAGCGAAAAGGGAGGTAACTATGAAATGACTATTTTCTACTCTTGCGACAAAAACCGCAAACTGGAAGTTTCTGTCAATGGAACGAAAACAGTACTCAAAGATTTGAACAGTAACAATGAAGTGAAATCTGTGACTATTCCTGTCAGCTTAAAACAAGGTTACAATACGGTGCAAATGGGAAATAACTTCGGATGGGCACCGGATATAGATCGTTTTACAGTATCCAGACAATAAATTCCTCATAATATCAATTATAGAATGAACAAGAAATTTAGATGCTTACTGGTATCTCTGATTTTCACAGCAATGTGGAATGTGACTACCATACAAGCACAAGCTCCCCATCCCGAACGCATTTATCTTTCGGGAACAGGCATTGACGACACCAAGACCTGGGATTTTTTCTGTTCTGCGGGACAGAATAGTGGCAAATGGAAAAAGATCGAGGTTCCCTGTAACTGGGAACTACAGGGATTCGGAGAATATACCTACGGTAGATGGTATACCATAAAAGGACAACGCCCCAGTGATGAAACCGGAATTTACCACTATAAATTTGAGGCCCCCAAATCATGGGCAGGGCAACGGGTAAAGATATTCTTTGACGGAGTGATGACTGATGCAGAAATCATGATAAACGGCAAGCCGGCAGGTGAGATGCATCAAGGAGGTTTCTATCGCTTTAATTATGATATTACCGAATTACTCAATCTTGGAAAAAAGAATCAGCTTGAAGTGAAAGTTGCCAAAGAATCAGCCAACAGATCGATCAATGCCGCCGAACGGAAAGCTGACTGGTGGTTGTTTGGCGGTATATACCGTCCTGTATGGTTGGAAGTTCTGCCACAGGTACACATGGAACATTTCGTACTAAATGCTGATCACCATGGGAAATTACAGGTCGCCGTAGATATGGCAGGAGATGCCAAAGGACATGAAATCATCGTATCTGTCCGTTCATTAAAAGACGGGAAAACCGTATATACCTCCAACGGACAAACAACAATCACTCATCCAATCAATAACTCCGATAAGGAGCAGATGATTAGCGGTGAATGGGCAAGCATCATTCCCTGGTCTACAGAGAATCCCAATCTGTATGTAGCCAAATTGGAATTAAAGAATCCCGAAGGTAAAATCGTACAAACCAGAGAAACACGCACTGGTTTCCGTACCGTAGAGTTCTTTCCCCAGGACGGCGTATATTTGAATGGTACCAAACTAGTGGTCAAAGGAATCAACCGCCACTCATTTTCTGTAGACGGAGGGCGTACCACCAGTGCTGCATTAAGCCGAATGGATGCCCTGCTCATCAAAGAAATGAATATGAATGCAGTGCGTTCGCACTACCCGCCCGATGAACATTTTCTTGATATGTGCGACTCACTGGGGCTTGTCTACATGGATGAACTGGCAGGCTGGCAAAACGGTTACGACTCCAAAGTCGGTGCAAAACTCGTAAAAGAAATGATTGAACGGGATGTTAACCACCCCTGCATCATTCTTTGGAGTAACGGAAACGAAGGAGGCTGGAATACGCAAACCGATCCTTTGTTTGCCCAATATGACAGATTACAAAAACGACATATGGTACATCCCTGGGCTGACTTTAACGACTTGGATACGCATCACTATCCTACTTATCTGACAGGGGTAGCACGTTTCACCAATGGTTATAAAGTATTCATGCCGACCGAATTTATGCACGCCATGTACGATCAGGGAGGAGGAGCCGGCCTGCGCGACTTTTGGGATCGCTGGTGTACCAATCCCTTGTTTGCAGGAGGGTTCATCTGGGTATATTGCGATGAGGCTCCCAAACGCAGTGATAAAGGAGGAATACTCGACTCTGACAAGTCCAATGCACCCGACGGAGTAGTAGGCCCACGTCGAGAGAAAGAAGGAAGCTATTATGCCATCCGTGCACAATGGTCGCCTATCCAGTTGAAACCTCTTCTCATTACTAACCACTTCGACGGCAGTTTCCTTCTGACCAATGAATATACTTTTACCAATCTGAAAGAGTGTCGTATGACTTATAAGGTTTTATCGTGCGGCACTCCGCTCAAAGGAGACGCAGAAGCAGGAAAGGTAATCGCTGAAGGGAAAGTGCAACTTCCATCCATTAATCCGGGAGAAACAGGTACTGCCCGTTTTGAACTGCCCGATTCATTCCGGAAAGGTGATGTTCTTGAACTGGAGGCTTTTGATAGAGAAGGAAAAAGTATCTGTAACTGGACTTATCCGATTCATCTGGCAAAACAATATTTTGAACGTAACCTGTCACAAACGACACTCACTCCTGCTCCTCAAAAAGCAGAAGCCCGACAAACGTCTGACGCCATCGAACTAAAGAGCAGCAAAGTCAGCATAACCTTCGATGCGGTAACCGGTATGATCCGTCACATTAAATCCGGTGAGACTGAGGTTCCATTCAAAGATGGTCCGGTAGCAATAGGTATGAAGATGCGATATGAACCTTCGCTCAGCTATATTCGTCATTCCTCCGATGGCGCCATTTATTGTGCCAAATATAAAGGTGCGGCAGATTCCATTGTGTGGCGTCTGACAAACGAAGGTTTGCTTTATATGGATGCAATCTTATTAAATCGCGGTTCCGGTGGCGGTGGCTTCGACGATGCTTTCATGGATGCACAGGTTTTCAATCTCGGACTTAGCTTCTCTTATCCGGAACAAAACTGTTCGGGCATGAAATGGATGGGACGCGGGCCATACAGAGTATGGAAAAACCGAATTCCAGGAACGAACTACGGTATCTGGCACAAAGATTATAACAACACCATTACCGGAGAAAGTTTTGAGAATCTGATATATCCTGAGTTCAAGGGTTACCATGCCAATCTCTATTGGGCTACACTGGAGGGCGAGAAGACTTCATTTACCGTTTATTCACGTAATGACGGAACTTTCTTCCGGGTATTCACTCCGGAAGAACCGGCAGGGCGGGTAAAAGATACCATGCCTGCATTCCCTGAAGGTGATCTTTCATTTTTGCTTGATATTCCGGCTATCTGCTCGTTCAAGCCGATCGAGCAACAAGGTCCTAACAGTCAACCGGGAAATATCCGAATCAAATCGGGAGATGAAGGATTACATCTGAATCTGATGTTTGACTTCCGGTAATCCTGAGTAAAAACACTTTAAAATAAAGATAAAACGATGAACTGAAAATTGTTCTTGGAACTTAAGTTTGTTTGCGTTGTATCTATAGCATATAAATAAGGGGCTATTTGATTAAAACAGCCCCTTATTTATTATTTCATTTATTACTTAGTCATCATCTTCTTTTCCGCACTCTTCAATCCTTTCAGAGAAGCCTTGATCTTCACATTTCCACTAGTCTGACTGGAACGTAATATAGCCATTACAAATCCTTGATGTAACTTCTTGTGGTTTCCTGAGAAAAGCTCATCCGTCATATGATCACCATTATCTACGGCAATCAGTCTGGCTTCACCTGAGACTTCAAACGTAACTTCACCTTCAGTAGCAGGTACCACCCGTCCTTTACTGTCAACAGCATATACCTTTACATACTGCAAATCCATTCCATCTGCTTTCCAGTCTGCATTCTCCAACTCTATTTTCAGAGCTTTCGCCTTGCCTGTCGTTTCCAACATATGACGAGCAACTTCTTTTCCATTGTTACGGGCAATCGCTATGATGTTTCCTCCTTTGCCATAAGGTATATTTTGCCAGTAAATCATATTGCGGCTTTGTATATCATCACGTTTATTCTTCTGAATACCCAAAGATTTCCCATTAACCAATAACTCCACTTCATCAGCATTTGTATATGTAAACAGATTCTGCTTACTTCCTTCAGCTCTGTTCCAATGAGATGAAAGAGGCATACGACCTACTATGACATCATTCCATTCAATACTTTCTTTCTCACTATCGACTACCCCGATATGAACTAAAGGTTCATCACTGAAAGCACTCTTTATCAAATACGCTTGAGGATAGGGTTCCAAAGCATGATTAAAGAATGAATAATTCCATCCTTTTTTAGGCCAGCCGTTCGATTCCCCCCAGTATTCGATAGCTCCCCAATAGGCAAGTCCTACCATCTTATCCCGGTCCATACCGAAAAAAGGAGCAGTAAGTTCACTGCTTGTTGCTTCACTCTGATACACGATTAAATCGGGACAAGCTTCGAGATACTTCGCATAATCAGGATAACGATAATTGAAGCTGGCAACTTCGGTCACCGTAGACAATTCGGGAGGAAGAACTTTCTTATTGAAATCTGCATCTTTTCTACTGATGGCACCAGCTCTCGAAGGATACATAGCCACCGTTGTCTTACGTGTAGAATCGTATCGCTTTACAAGCACATCGAAAATTCGATAAGTCGTAACACCCCAATCACCGGTAGGGAATCCAGCCAGATCTTCCCTCATCTGCAATTCGTTACCTAAACTCCACATAATAACCGAAGGATGATTTCTGTCGCGTTTAATCCATTCGGGAATCATCTTATACCACAATTGAGTAAAAGGAACCCGTCCACCCCAATATGATTTGTCGCTCCACTTATCAATCAATTCATCTACAATCAGAATACCATGTTTATCAGCCAACTCCATAAAGGATTTCGAATATGGATTATGTGATGTACGCACATGATTATAACCGAACTTCTTGAGCAATTCGAACTGCCGTTCAATAGCACGGTCGAATGCCGCTGCTCCTACAGCACCTAAGTCATGATGATTGGCAATACCCTTCAAGAATAGTTTCTTACCATTCAGTTTAAAGCCAAACTCCGGAGAGTATTCAAGTGTGCGAATACCAAATTTCTCAGTTACATTGTCGATAACTTTTCCATCACGGACCAATGTTATTTCTGCTCTATAGAGATTCGGTGTTTCACAAGACCATAGCTGGGGATTGGAAACTGCAACTACCGGAAGTGGGACTTCAACAGTAGCCAGTTTATTTTTTTTAGGAGCCATTCCCTTTGTTTCCGTCACCAATTCACCTTTCGGAGAAAAGATTCTGGCATTGATTTCCACATCCAGCTGTTTCCCGGAAATACCTTCCACCTCAACCTGTACATTAATATCTGCACTTTGTTCCGTTACTTTAGGAGTAGAAATAAACACGCCATGACGGGCTATGGAAACATAGTCTTTAACCAGCAAATGGACATCCCGGAACAAACCTCCTCCCGTATACCAGCGTGATCCTCCTTTTTTGCCGGTAGAAGCACTGACAGCTACCACATTATCTGCGTCATATCTTAGTAATTTAGTAATGTCCGTTTCAAAGCCAATATACCCATAGTCTGTACTTCCTACTTTCTGACCGTTTACCCAGACATCACCTATTAACATAATTCCTTCAAAATCGAGTAATACCCGTTTTCCTTTCCATTCAGGCTCGGCTTTAAAAGTCTTACGATACCAACCGGTTCCCATCGCTTTAAAACCACGAGCTCCGCCTGCACCCTTATCCCACGGCTGTTCTATTTGAAAGTCATGAGGCAGATCCAATACACGCCAACTACTATCATCATAGTTTACAGAATAGGCATCTTTCAAGTCACCCGCCTGAAATCTCCATCCGAAATTAAACAAGCGAGATAAACGCCCTTGCCCGTCAGCATTTTGTGCAGCGAGCAAACCAAATTGAAGAGTCAATAAAGATAATAAAATCAGTTTTT
This sequence comes from Bacteroides thetaiotaomicron, assembly GCA_019412825.1. Classification (GTDB taxonomy): domain Bacteria; phylum Bacteroidota; class Bacteroidia; order Bacteroidales; family Bacteroidaceae; genus Bacteroides; species Bacteroides thetaiotaomicron_A. The sequence goes on from DXOL01000032.1 coordinate 20,842, forward strand.
TCATTTTGTGTATACTAATAGTTTCATAGTAACACAAAGATAAGGCTGGTTTCAATATCAGTACATAGAAGTTTGTACATTTACCTAGATTATTCACCATCTATCATCCGTAAAACAATAAAAGTCTCAAGTAGCGACAAACTACTTGAGACTTTTGTTTGAATATGATCAGTTACTTTTTATACAAATCAGACCCTAAATAATAGCCCAGCTGCGTAGGTTGATTATATCCTATATTTTGATTGAGGGCACTCATTTCATAGACATGATCACTCATCAGATAAGGAAATTTATAATCTGTCGGATACCAAGTCGTAAACAGGCGTAGTTCAGTCTGATCACTTGCTACCTGAATAATTTCCTCGCGCCAGTCTCCCCAGATATCCGCATAGAAACAGGGATTACTTTTACTACTATTGATAGTAGTCACTTCATATCTATAAATAGTAAATACACGTTTTTCTTTGGGCGCATCAATCTTACTCCGGTCTAATAATTGACGATTCAACGAATTGGAGAACCAGACAGCCATATTGTAAGACATACTGCTAGAACCGGCTCCATATCCGAGATCAGCTCCCGTACAGGAATGTGCATTACCTTTATACCACCACATCTCACAGCCCGGACTATCGGGATCAATATCGGCTACCAGACAACGTCCCATATCTCCACTATACGGAAAATCCCAGATAGTCTCTCCCGTTCTCGCATCTCTCAAAGCAGCACCTACTTTAAAAGGACAAGCCTCAAAGCAAGACCAAATTTGCAGTCCTTTTCTTGACGGGTCAAACTTACCTAAATGCAAGGCATCTCCATGTCCATGCCTGGAGTTCCACAAGCCTTTACCATTGTGGTCTATACAACAACCTCCATATACAACTTCATCACACCCGTCATCGTCCACATCTCCCACACTTAAACTATGATTTCCTTGTCCGGCATAATCACCGTGCACACCGTCTGAAGTATCAAATCTCCATCTCTTCTTTAACTCTTGGCCCTGAAAATCCCAGGCTTCCAATACCATCTTTCCATATACTCCACGACAAATCAGAATAGAGGGGGTGGTACCCGAAAAACATCCCACTCCTACACGATAACTGGCAGAACGTTTGTAATAGTTATCTCCCCAGTCTTCGCTTTTACCTAACGCGATATAATCAGTACGAGCCAACTCTCTTCCTGTCATACCATCCAATACCGACAGAAATTCCGGTCCGCCATGAATATGAGCCGAGCCTTCGACACGATAATCGACTTTACCATCCCCATCCGTATCTTTTATTTCTGTTCCATCTCCAAAGACAGTGCCTTCTGCGGTACGAACCGCTATTTCACATTTTCCGTCACCATCAAAATCATAGACAGCAAAAGAGGTCAGATTACCCACCGGGACATTCGGGCCCAAAGCTACACGCCATAAGAACGAACCATCTAATTTATATGCTTCCAGCAAGGTAGTATGCCAAGGTCCCATCTGTACGGCTTCTGACTCATCCTCTTCGTCCTCTGTCGAAGAACTGCTTCTCAAAAGCCTTTTCAGTACAATCTCATAAACCCCATCTCCGTCCAGGTCACCGACACTGGCATCATTGGCATCATAATAATACTCTGAACTGACGCTTGTGGTACCGGCCAATGGTATGGAAATATAGGGCAGTCCTGCCGATGCCTGTGCCGCCGTTATGGTATAAGTATCCAACGTTTCATCAGAACCGGTAAAACATAACCGATACGTATTATCCTTATTACGGTCGGCAGTTATATCCTGGAAGTTTGTCGACAAAGTAATCGGTTCTTCATTGAGTTTCACCTCTTCTTCATTACCGCTCTTCCGATAAAGGTCAAAGCCCGTAGAAGAATCATCGGTGGGAAACATACGCCAGCTCACCAATATCTTATTATTGTATTCGGGATAGTAAGAAGCATCTTTTCTTCCGTTAATCGAAGCCCACAATGCACGTTTCAAAGGAGGCTCGACCCGCTCTGCCGGAGGAGTCGGTTCAGGTTCATCACCATTCAACTGGATTTGATTGTCAGTACACGAAACTGTAAGCAACAAAATTGCTGCCAGAAAAAACAAGGCATTTTTCATTTTAAAAGAATTTAGTTAAACAAAGAATGATCTGTAAGTTCACAAAAAACACATCGCTGATCTTTCACCAAGCTTCCATAAAAAGCGCACAATGCCGACACTTCAAAAAGTATCCTTTTTATTTCAGATTAGTAGTTCAGCGATGGTCAAAAGTACAGAATCATCCACATTTACAACTGGAATTATGTACAGTTTACATGTAAAAAAACAGAGATGAACTCAAAAACAAATTAAAGTTCATATATAAACTTTTTTGCTTAATCTTTATTATCCTCCATTTGATAAGTAACATTCTTTTCTACCACATTCTTAACATTACTTACTTTCTTCACAAACTTCTTAACCGAACCGACCTTTACATCCTTTATCCGCACATTCTTCACAGGAAGTTCTGCGTTTCCTTTCAGTTCATATACCGCATCTGCCGATTCGCAAGTTACTTTATCCATATAGATACCATCAATACGAGTGATTCGCTTTTCATAAGTCGGGACTAAGTCCTTCCACTGATAAAGTACCTCCGTATCTATTTCAAGTACCCGTTGGGCTGTTCCGGATGCTACATTTTTCATATAGATATTCTCTATAAATCCTCCCCTGCGATGATTCGTTTTCACGAAGAAAAGACGCATCACTGAATTAGGTGCTGTACAGTCATGCATATAGATATTCCGTATACCACCGGAGATCTCACTGCCGATGCCGAGTAAGGTATGTCCTTTCAATATCTGACAATGACGGATCACGATATTCTCACAAGGGGTATTCAGACGCCATGCGTCCTGATTACGACCGGCTTTGATTACAACAGCATCATCTCCCTGATCAAAAGAACAGTCTTCGACCAGAAAGTTACGACTCATTTCAAAGTCAATACCATCATTATTATGCCCATGTGCCCGCACATCCAAATTACGGACGATACCTCCGTCACACATATAGAGGTGAATGGTCCAAAACGGACTCTCACGTATTTTAAATCCATCCAGCATCACATTCTTACAGCGATTGAAATGTATCAGATGCGGACGCAAATGATTTTCGCCGGCAGCCATCTGACGTTCTATAACAGGTACATTAGTTGAAGCTTTGGTATATAATTCCTTTAGTGCCTCCAGATGAGGTTTAGGGCGTTTGAACCATCCTTTCCATGTACCCATCTTCGGCTGTAATGTCCCTTTGCCGCTGATCGCCACATTTTCACATTCAAATGCATACAGTAGCGGAGAATAATTATAGCACTCCAATCCCTCCCATGAAGTCATTACTGCCGGAAGATAATCTTCCGGATTATCCGTAAAACTCAATACGGCATTTTCTTCTAAACAGAGGTTTATATTGCTTTTAAAATGTACGGGACCTGTCAGCCAAATGCCTTCCGGAACAATCACACGACCGCCACCCGCCTTATTACATGCATCAATAGCAGCAGCGATCGCTTTGGTATTATTAACTTCTCCACCCGGCACAGCTCCAAAATCAGTAATCTTAAAATCCCGGTCCGGATAAATAAAGACTTTAATCGGTTGCATCGGAAAAGGAGCTTTTACTTTGACAGTTTTATAATTACCGCCCGCCATTACCGTAGCAGCAGACAACAGCCCGAAACACATACATACCATCCATTTTAAAAAGTTCTGTTTCATTATCATCTCATATTAAAATTTGTCCAATCAATTTTATTTTTGAATTTTCAGCGTCACCTTAATCGTACCACCATACGGGTCGAATTCGAAAAGAGCCTTATCGCCAGTGACCTGTACCGGTAATCTTCTTTTTCCTTGTTTCACAGTTACCTTTTTTATTTCCTTGCCGGTAATCACCATTGTCAATGGTTCAACGAACAGTTCCTGATCCAAATTAAGTTCCGGAGTGATCAACAGAATATTCTTTTTATTCACAATATCCAGTTTCGTCTCTTCCCGCTCCTTGATATAAGAAGCCACCTCACGAAAGGTTCCTACCCATATCTCATTCTCTCTCGCTTTTACTCGGTCCAGATGATCCCACAAACGCTGAGGGTTGCGAAAAGCATCATAGCCATAGGTTAAGCCATGTGTCATACCTACTCCCCAGTCATTGGTTTCAATCAAGGTATTCACCCATTCCTCCAAATCCTGCAAAGTCGATTTGCTCCCAATCGAACGCTGGTGAGTTCTTGTCCCTACACGATTCTGTACGGCAATTCTCCGTCCTTCCGCTTTTTTATTATTATTGGGATAGCAGAAGGTGCGGGGCATTACACCTGTATTGGCAAATATAGCGCTATCATTCTTAAAAATATCTTCTTCGATCTCTTCGATAGGAAAACGTGCGAAGTTTTTATGCGCCCAACCGTGATTGGATATCTCATGACCATTATCTGACATTTCCCTGAGTTGAGGCCAAGTCATTCGTGTAGTGTCGGTAATGTTCTCGTTATCCTTATTTATATTAGAACCACATACCCAGAATGTTCCCCGAAAACCTCTCTTTTCCAATTGGGGAACAAGAAGTGTATAGTGTTCTGCCAGGCCATCGTCAAAAGTATAGCTGATAGCACAAGCTTTATCCTGTTTATATCTGGCAATTTGCACATTCCAGTCTGCTCCCGACAAATAGCCAATACTGATTAATAAACTAAAGATAAAGAGTGAAAATGTCTTCATCGTTCTGTCCTTTTATTGGTTTATCTTCACATTATTCATCGTAAATGAATCTATTACACTCTGATCCACTTTTCCTTTCTTAGCCCGCACTGTGAGATTCTCAAAACAGAAATCAGACAATTTATATTGGCTGGACTTCTTTACATTAAAGAATACATTACAGTCAATATCGATATTGCGCATCGTTATGTTATTAGAATAAGAAAGGGGAATATCCTTGCGGTCTTTCAAATCGTAGAACTGTGTCCAAGGAGCTATATTCAGGCAATTCTGCACATTCCCTGTAATATCCTCTACCAGAATATATTCATATTTTTGTGGTGTATCGGGACGCATTTTAAAGGTTAGAAGAGCACGTGCCTTATCTACCTTACAACGGCGAACAATCACGTTTCGGCTAAGGATAGATTCACTACCGCAAGTAAAGGCACTATGACAGAATCCATAAGTGCAGTCTTCAATAATAATATCATAATTTTCTCCATTATTGGCATCTTTGTCTGCCCAAGGTCCTTTTCCACCTTTCAGTGCTACCGCATCATCATTGACAGACATATAACAATTCTTTATCAGCACATTATTACAAACATCAAGGTCCACAGCATCCGTACTGGGAGCTTTTACGGGACTGGCAGGCGAAGTAATACGAAGATTCAACAACTTCAAAAAACTGCATTTATAGAAATGAGTGCTCCAGAAAGGAGAATTCATAATTCTGATCCCCTCAATCTGAGTATTTTTACAGTTGGACAAATAAATAATGCGAGGACGCATCTCTTCCATATTAGTGCAATCCGGATTTATAGAACGCCGTAACCAGAATGATTTCCAGTACCGAAGTCCGTTTCCATTCAATGTCCCCTTTCCCGAAATAGTAAATCCATCCAGTCCGTCTGCATTTACCAAAGCCATGAAGTAATTTAAGGTTTGCCCCTCCATACGAGTCATTTTTACCGGAAAATGACTGATATCATCACTTCCCTTTAATACTGCATTTTCTTCCAGATGTAAATGAGTATTATTCTTAAAGAAAAGAGAGCCGCTTAAAAAGGTACCTTTAGGGACGACTATAACTCCACCACCATTCTGAGCAGCCAGATCAATGACTTCCTGTATTTTCTTCGTCTGTACAATCGTACTATCATTCACTACTCCATAATTGGTAATGCTATATTTCTTTCCTAAAGCATTCACATTCACTTCCTTATTATCCCTGAACCAGTCAGGGATTACTTTGCCGTCAGGAAAAGCCTCCTGAGCCAACATCTGTGTACAACACAAAATCAACACTAATCCAACTATTTGTTTCATCACCTATTTATCTTTTTAATCTTATCAATCCTGAACCAACACATTATAATGAAAACACCAATACCCCTGCTGTCGGAATCTCTTTCGTCCCTATCAAAACTTTACTTCCTTCAGGTAAGTTGAATGTATAAGGACGATCAGCATAATTCAGCACTATCCCCAGACCATTCCGGTATTCCACCGTAACTCCATAAGGCAAATCCATCACGGGAATACTCAGTTGCGCATATAATTTCTTCAAGATATCTCTTTCCAATGCACCATTATGGCTGTCCACTCCGACATATGTCACCGTGCCTTTGCCCAGCTTGCGGAACGTGACGGCAGGACCACCTTCATAGAATTCATTGGCATACGTCGCCCAAACCTGCGAATCTGATGCGGGAATCAGTATTTCTCCCCATGTATTCCACATATATTGCTTTCCATTCATGACAACAGTACCCGGATCTTCCGGTAACAGCAAATCATAAAAGTTCATTTCATTTCCGGTCAGAGGAGTGATCATTGAACCGAAAGGAGCTTCCGGCAAACGGCCATAACGGTCTTTCTGTGCTGTACGACAGGTCAATACAAGATTACCGCCATTCTTCACGTAGGCAATCCATTTATTTACTAATTCCTTATCAGCCAGTTGGTAAGCAGGAGCTATCACCACAGGATATTCTGTCAGGTCCTTCTGTTCGGAGACAAAATCAACAGGGGCGCCAAATGACTTTAAAGTCCGGTAATATTTCTCGATATGTGCAAAAGTATCCCATGTACGGTTCTGTTTCTGCCGTTCGATGCTCCAGGAGTTTTCGGGATTGAAAAGAATGGCGGTACGACGGGCCAGATAATCGGCAGGTTTCGTTTCGCGGGGAGCATAATGCTTCCGGAGTTCCCGGATTTCTTTTATAAAAGTTTCATATTCTCTTCCGCCGGGAGTAACGGTTACGCCGTCCGTTCCCACTATTCCATAATGATACTGCTCCGTGCCGTATAAAGGTTGCCGATAACGGTATGTACAGATAAAATCGCTTCCACCGGCAAATACGCTCCACATCCACAGACGGACAGCTCCCGGAAGTGGTTGCGGATTAATACTGCCCCAGTTTACTTGTCCCGGTTGTAACTCCATCACACCGTATGTACCCTGTATGGGACGGAAGAAGTCATTCGCCCATGCAATACGCAACGGATTCCCCACCCGATAACCGCGACGGCCGATACCTTCGTTATCGCCATACACCATATAGCGTGTATAGCTCTGGAAGTCGAGTGCGGGACTGCCACCGATATGACCTTCGTCATAATTGGGAATATAGTTGGTAGTTATCCATTGATTCTTCGCATATTTCCTGATCAGCAGGCATTGTTCATTCAGGAAATCATTGGTCTCCTTTGCGGCAAAACGGCGGTAATCCAGAATCTGATGATGATTCATAAACATCTGGACACGCTTAGGGAGGGTTATCTCATCAAAAGACGAATAAGCTTCGCTCCAGAAAGCGGTTCCCCATGCGTCGTTCAGCAGCTGAATGTCGTTATTGTATTTTGTACGGAGATAATCACGGAAAGCCAGTTCCGCCTTCGGGTTATAATCAAACTGTACGGCAGGTTCATTGTCAAGCTGCCATCCGACAATACGGGAATCATTGCCATAATGCTGTGCCAGTTTCTCAATCATATTATACGATAATTCCCGATAGAGCGGCGAAGCAAATGAGGCATGCTGACGGGCACCATGATCAAGAATCGTACCGTCTTCATTCTTCAACAGGATTTCGGGATACTTCCGGCTCATCCATACCGGAGGCGTGGCAGTCGAAGTACACATAATGACTTTCAGATCATATTTGGCGGCAAGAGCTACTGCTTTATCCAGCCAGGCAAAATCATAGCGTCCCTCTTCCGGTTCCAGCTGCGCCCATGCAAACTCCGCAAAATGCGTAAACTCAAATCCCAGCTCGTGCATCTTCTTGAAATCACGTTCCCACTGACTTTCATCCCAGTGTTCGGGATAATAGTAAACTCCTGTCAATGTCAGGTCTTTATCGTTGAACCAGGAAGAAGTTTGTGCTTTTACGGATTGCATTCCCCCGGAAAGGGCCAAAATACCGGCACAAAAGACTGTCAGAATTTTGCTCTTCATATTCTCTGTCATTATAGTTATTACGCTGTTTTAGTTATTCATAAATCTTCCATTCCCATAAGCCTGCGTCCCCCCGGTGAATGTGCAGACGGAGATAACGGGCTTCACCGATACCATCGGCAATATGTGGAGAGCGGGCTTGCACTTTCCCTTGTTCGGCACATATCTGCCAGTTCTTCCCATCTACAGATTTTTCCAGTTTCCATGTATGCCCTTCTGTGGGACGGGTAAAGAAGAAATGACACTCACTCACCTTTCGTACTTCTTTCAAATCCGCTGTGATAAAGGGACTACTGTCGGTATCAGCCGCCATCCAACGGGTTCCGTTTGATTCGTCTGCCACATGAGCAGCCTGATAAGTATGCGTACGGGTGTAATTCTTCACTGAACCTTTGTCCGGCAAAGGTTGGTTGGGCTGTGTCTCGATACTGACCGTTGAAGTGCGCGGCGCTTTCTCGCTGGAAGCATAAAAATGAGATTGAAGCGCCACATTTTTCCTCGTTTCCTGCGGGGTAGTCAGATAGCCTACTCCCCGCATAACCGGCACCAACGTTTTTATTGTTCCGTCTTCATTAAATTCCATCCGGTTGGCATATACCTGACGGGTAGTACCACCGTCTCCATATTCAAGGTAGACGAAGATATATTCATCTGTTCCCTCATCATAGAACACATTGCCATGTCCCGGTCCCCAGACCTGATTTTCAGGAGCCGAGAATAAGAAGATATCATTGCCTTCCGGTTTTACAAAGCCTGTCAGAGGAGATTCACGGCTCATCATATAAGCATTGGCATAGTTCTGATGACCTCTCAATGTATACACATAGTAATAAATGCCCTTACGCTTGAACATCAGCGGTCCTTCGGAATATCCCTGACGGGCGGTTTTAATACTTACCGGTTCCCCGTCCACGTGCAGTTTGTCATCCGAAAGACGGGCGGCCAGTCTGCGCCGCCAAAAAATATAGCCTTTACCATCTTCATCAATAAACGGTTCTCCGTCAATATCCGGTACAACAGCAGGGCTATCCATTTCCTCTGTTCCGGGTAAGGAAAGTCCCTTCCCCTCGGCAAACCGGAAAGGGCCGTCCGGACGATCGGCAACAAGCACATAAGTGCCCATCTTCTCGTCCGGCTTTACAAACGTTACATACAAATAATACCTTCCTTCCTGTTCAATCACCTTTCCGGGAGCCCAATACCGGAAATATCCTTTCTTCTTTTCACCTTTGTCATTTTCATATTCATATCCTTTCGCCCAGTCGAAACCGCGAATGTGGGAACCTTCAAAACTCCAGTTTACAAAATCTTTCGACTTCCAAACCACCGGAGTTCCGGCACGTCCCAAACCGTAATCCAAATCTGTCGTGCCATACAAATAGTACGTATCACCGAACTTGGAGACCGAAGGGTCTGCCAGATTATCAGGAATCAACGGATTATAACTCCGATTGGCTATCAGAGACTCTACGACGGAAGCATCCACCGCAAAGGCAGTCCCGTGGCGGATTCCCCTCGGAAACGAAACCTGATCGGATACATCTTCCCACGTTTCACCATGATCCAGCGAACGGACAGCTCCGTAACGATGGTCACGATACTTATCAAAATACACATAAAGCGCATCACCCACAAAAAGAGGTGCCGGTCCTTCCGCCCAATATTTTTCCGTAATCGGGGCGGATACCTTTGTCGGAAAACCTTTGGCTATATTCTTCGTGCGTGTCACACGCAGGTTTTTCTCCGGAGGATTGGAGTTCTCATTCTTGACGACCATAATCAGATCTCCCTGTGTAGGGTCTTTCACGATAGCCGCGTCGATCACACTGAAATCGGGATTGAAAAACATCTTCGTCTTTGAGAAAGTACGGAAATCCTTCGTTGTGACATAGTACATACGGTGGTTCAACCCTTTTTCGCTTTCGCTGGTAGGCACTTCCTTGTGACGTCCGGGGATGGTGGTCGCCCAAAAGATGTAATATGTTTCCGAAGGCTCGTCATAAAAGAGTTCCGGCGCCCAGCAATTATGAGCTTTCGGCTCGTGCATCATCACGGGTATAGCCTGTTGCTCACTCCAGTGAATCAAGTCACGGGAAGAAGCATATCCGATGATCCGGTCCGTCCAACTGGAAGTCCAGACCATATGAAATGTTCCATCGGGAGACTGGCATATACTAGGGTCTCGCATCAATTTATCTTTACCGACAGCCGGAGTCAGAAAAGAACGTCCACCGTTCAGAGGAGTCCAGTTCAGACCATCATAACTGTAGGCAAGATGCAAACCGTCCTTACTGTCATTAATGAAATAAGAAAAGAGATAAGCAGTCTCACCTGCAAAGATTGTCATTACCGACCAAAGAGTTAAAGCCATCCAGGCAAATACTTTTTTCATGGTTCACTTTAAGATTAAAAAGTTTACTTCGCAAAGATATGGCATCCTGCAAAATTTCAGAAATGAATGATAATGGATATATTGTCATATTCATGTAGTTTCGTACACCAACCGCCATAAAAGCCGTTTTTGATACAATATTCTATGTATCTGTACATCTTTCTATTTTATTGATTATCCAAAAGCTCTACTTTAGCACCAGATTTTTAAACGTAGTGAAAAACATATCAATTCTACATATCATGAAACAACTTTTAGTAAGTATTGCCATTGTATTCGCCTCTGTACTGACTGTAGCAGGGCAAAACCACTCTTTCAGCCTATCCGGAAAATGGAATTTCCAGATCGACCGGGAAGATGCGGGCATGAAAGAACAATGGTTCAATAAATCGCTCGACGAATCCATCAATTTACCCGGTTCCATGCCCGAAAAGCTAAAAGGGGACAATGTAACCGCACGTACCCAATGGACAGGAAGTTTATATGACAGTTCTTACTATTTCAATCCTTACATGGAGAAATACCGGATAGAAGGGCAAGTCAAATTACCTTTCTTCCTGACTCCCGACAAGCACTATGTAGGTGTCGCCTGGTATCAAAAGAAAGTGACAATCCCATCCGACTGGAAAGGGGAAAGGATTATCCTTTTTCTGGAACGCCCGCATATTGAAACGACCGTATGGGTAAACACGAAAGAAATCGGTATGCAAAATAGCCTTTGCGTTCCTCATGTATACGACCTGACCTCGGCCGTCACTCCCGGCAAGCCGTGCCAGATCACTATCCGGGTTGACAACCGGATTAAAGAGATCAATGTCGGTCCGGATTCACATAGCATCACGGACCAAACACAGGGCAACTGGAACGGAATCGTAGGTAAAATCGAACTGCAGACGACTCCCAAAGTCTATTTCGACGATATACAGGTATATCCTGATCTGAGCAATGGGAAAGCGCTGGTACGCATGAATGTAAAATCCTCTTCTTCTGCCAAAGGAGAAATAACACTTTCTGCTGAAAGCTTTAATACGGATACCCGCCACAACATCTCCCCTGTTCAGCAGAGCTTCCGTATTCAGGCAGGAGACAACCGGGTAGAAATGGAACTACCGATGGGAAAAGACTTCCTGACATGGGATGAGTTCAATCCGGCACTCTACAAACTGACAGCCATGCTGAATAGCGGCAAGCAGTCCGAAAAGAAACAGGTACAGTTCGGTATGCGTGATTTCAAGATAGAAGGCAAATGGTTCTACGTCAACGGACGCAAGACAATGCTCCGCGGTACAGTGGAGAACTGCGATTTCCCGCTTACAGGTTATGCGCCGATGGATGTAGCTTCCTGGGAACGGGTATTCCGCATCTGCCGCAACTACGGATTGAACCATATGCGTTTCCACTCTTTCTGTCCGCCGGAAGCAGCCTTCATCGCTGCCGATCTCGTTGGTTTTTATCTGCAACCCGAAGGTCCCAGCTGGCCTAACCACGGTCCGAGACTGGGCAACGGGCAACCGATTGACAAATATCTGATGGACGAAACCATCGCTTTGACCAAAGAATACGGCAATTACGCCTCTTACTGTATGCTGGCTTGCGGCAACGAACCTTCGGGCCGTTGGGTAGCCTGGGTCAGCAAATTCGTTGATTACTGGAAAGCGACCGACCCTCGCCACGTATATACAGGAGCTTCCGTAGGGGGCAGCTGGCAATGGCAGCCCCACAATCAATATCATGTGAAAGCCGGAGCACGCGGACTTAGCTGGGCAGGCTCGCAACCGGAAAGTATGTCCGACTACCGCGCCAAAATCGATTCCGTGAAGCAACCATACGTTTCTCATGAAACGGGACAATGGTGTGCATTCCCGAATTTCAGCGAAATACGTAAATACACCGGAGTAAACAAGGCCAAGAACTTTGAAATCTTCCGTGATATTCTGAATGATAATCACATGGGCAGCATGGGGCACGACTTTATGATGGCTTCGGGCAAACTTCAGGCAATCTGCTACAAACACGAAATCGAGAAAACACTTCGTACACCCGACTATGCAGGCTTCCAGTTACTGGCGCTGAACGACTATTCCGGTCAGGGAACTGCATTAGTAGGTCTTCTGGATGTCTTCTTTGAGGAAAAAGGTTATATCAACGCAGATGAGTTCAGACGTTTCTGTAGCCCGACCGTCCCGCTGGCACGTATTGCTAAATTCGTATATACCAATGACGAGACTTTCCATGCAGATATCGAAGTATCCCATTTCGGAGCAGCCCCTCTGCAGGGAGCCAAAACGGTATACAGCATCAAGGATGAATATGGCAAAGTATACGCTCACGGCACTGTAGGCACTCAGAATATACCAGTCGGAAATCTTTGTCCGCTGGGAAGTGTAGACATGAAGCTGAGCGGAATCACTACACCGCAGAAGCTGAATATGGAAATTCGTATCGAAGGCAGCGATGCCGTCAATGACTGGGACTTCTGGGTATATCCCGCACAGGTAGAACTGACTCAGGGCAATGTATACACCACCGATACACTGGACGCAAAGGCAATCTCCATCCTGAAAGAAGGAGGAAACGTATTGATCACAGCAGCCGGAAAAATCCAGTACGGCAAGGAAGTGAAACAATACTTCACTCCTGTTTTCTGGAATACTTCCTGGTTCAAAATGCGTCCGCCTCACACCACAGGCATCTTCCTCAACGAATATCATCCGCTTTTCCGTGAATTCCCGACCGAATATCACAGCAACCTGCAATGGTGGGAACTGCTGAACAAAGCACAGGTTATGCAGTTCACCGGTTTTCCGGCCGAATTTCAACCGACCATTCAGAGCATAGACACCTGGTTTATCAACCGGAAAATCGGAATGTTGTTCGAAGCCAACGTACTGAACGGTAAATTACTGATGACCAGTATGGACATCACTTCGAAACCGGAAAAACGGGTCGTTGCCCGCCAGATGCATAAAGCCATCCTTGACTATATGAACTCCGATGCTTTCCGCCCGACAGCGAATATCGCTCCGGAACTGATTCAGGAACTATTCACCAAAGTGGCGGGAGACGTGAAATCCTATACCAAAGATTCACCCGACGAACTAAAACCGAAAATTAATTAAACTCATTGACAACTGATATGAAAACAACATTTCTCGGACTTCTGCTGCTGACAGCAACAGCTATCAGCGCTCAGGAACAAGCCCGTACATTCCAACTGGCAGATGCCCCCCGCTACAGCGAGGAAACAGGATACGGATATGACCTTGCACCCACTCCCGAAAAAGGAAGCAAAGCACCTTTCTTCTTTTCTGTCCGTGTGCCGGACGGCAACTACAAAGTAACCGTACGCCTCGGAAGCAAGAAGCAGGCAGGCGTAACTACCGTGCGAGGCGAATCACGCCGTCTCTTTATCGATAATCTGCCCACCAGGAAAGGGCAGTTCACAGATGAGACATTTATCATCAACAAGCGGAATCCACGCATATCCGACAAAGAATCGGTACGCATCAAACCCCGTGAAAAGACAAAACTGAACTGGGACGACAAACTGACACTGGAATTCAACGGTGACGCCCCCGTATGTCAGAGTATCAGTATCGAACCTGCCGACCCGTCTGTGATTACCGTATTCCTGTGCGGCAACAGTACGGTAGTCGATCAGGACAACGAGCCTTGGGCCAGCTGGGGACAAATGATTCCTCACTTCTTCGGCACCGATGTCTGTATCGCCAATTATGCCGAATCCGGCGAATCGGCAAATACCTTTATCGGAGCCAAACGCCTGGCGAAGGCTTTAAGCCAGATCAAGAAGGGAGACTACCTCTTTATGGAGTTCGGTCACAACGACCAAAAGCAGAAAGGTCCGGGCAAAGGGGCTTACTACTCCTTTATGACCAGTCTGAAAACATTCATTGACGAAGCGCGTGCACGCGGAGCGCATCCGGTGCTTGTCACTCCTACCCAGCGTCGTAGTTTCGACGCCAACGGACATATCCGCGACACACACGAAGACTATCCGGAAGCGATGCGCTGGCTGGCAGCCAAAGAGAATGTTCCATTGATCGATCTCAATGAAATGACACGCACCCTGTACGAGACGCTGGGTCCGGACACCTCCAAACGTGCTTTCGTCCACTATCCGGCAGGAACGTATCCGGGACAGACCAGGGATTTTGCAGATAATACGCACTTTAATCCTTACGGTGCCTATCAGATCGCCCAATGCGTCATCGAAGGGATGAAGAAAGCCGTTCCCGAACTGGCGAAGCATCTTAAAATAGACCCGGTATACAATCCCGCACATCCGGACGATGTGAATACTTTCCACTGGAACGATTCACCGTTCACGGAAATAGAGAAACCGGATGGAAATTAAAAGAATCCTATATTAAAAGACTATATGAGAATTAAAAACATCCTTCCCCTACTTCTGGCAGGCTCGTTGATGATAGCGTGCACTCCTGCCAAACAAGCCGGCAACAACTTCGAATGGGGGCAGGTACCTCAGCAACCGGATTTATCGTGGGCAGACAGCGTAGGCAGCCGCCAACTTCCCGGAGACAAGATGATTATATCCGCCAATTCCTTTGGCGCAGTAGCAGACAGTACCGTACTCAGCACAGAGGCCATTCAGAAAGCAATCGACAGTTGCGCTGTCTCCGGCGGAGGAACGGTTGTCCTGCAACCGGGGTATTACCAGACAGGAGCCTTGTTTGTCAAAAGCGGCGTAAACCTGCAGATTGGCAAAGGGGTGACTCTGCTTGCCAGCCCCGACATTCACCATTATCCCGAATTTCGTTCGCGTATAGCAGGGATAGAGATGACATGGCCGGCAGCAGTGATCAACATTGTCGACGAGAAGAACGCCGCCATCAGCGGAGAAGGTACACTGGACTGCCGTGGAAAAGTCTTCTGGGATAAATACTGGGAAATGAGGAAAGAATACGAAGCCAAAGGGTTACGCTGGATAGTGGATTACGACTGCAAACGTGTACGGGGAATCCTCGTCGAACGCAGTTCGGACATCACACTGAGCGGTTTCACCCTGATGCGCACGGGATTCTGGGGATGTCAGATTCTCTATTCCGACTATTGCACCATAGACGGACTGACTATCAACAATAACATCGGCGGCCACGGCCCAAGCACGGACGGCATCGACATCGACTCCTCCTGCAACATACTGATCGAGAACTGCGACGTAGACTGCAACGACGACAATATTTGTATCAAATCGGGACGGGACGCGGACGGACTACGTGTGAACCGTCCGACAGAGAATGTGGTAGTGCGTAACTGCACAGCCCGCAAAGGAGCGGGACTGATCACCTGCGGCAGCGAAACTTCCGGCAGCATCCGCAATGTATTAGGCTATGACCTTAAAGCTGTCGGCACGTATACCGTGCTGCGACTGAAAAGTGCCATGAACCGTGGAGGAACCATTGAGAATATCTACATGACCCGTGTCAGCGCAGAAAATGTCCGTCAGGTATTGGCGGCGGACTTAAACTGGAATCCGAGTTACAGCTACAGCACTTTGCCCAAAGAATATGAAGGCAAGGAAATTCCGGAGCACTGGAAAGTGATGCTGACTCCGGTAGAACCACCCGAAAAAGGGTATCCGCGATTCCGTGACGTATACCTCTCGCAGGTAAAAGCGGAAAATGTAGATGAATTTATCTCCGCTTCGGGCTGGAATGATACATTGCGTCTGGAAAACTTCTATCTTTACGGCATCGAAGCGCAGACCAATAAACCGGGGAAAATCTGCTATACGAGAAACTTTAATCTATCGGAGATAACATTGGACGTCAAAGACAAAGATGCTCTCGAACTAAAGGAAAATGAACAAAGTAATATCCACTTCGACTATGTTAAAACAACTACTGACCGTCGTACTGCTGGCAATCTGCCTCATTAACGTACAGGCGCAGCAACTGACTCCTCCAGCCGGAACTTTCCGTCTGGGAATATCGAAAGGAACCGACAGTCACTGGCTGGCGCCTCAGGAAAAAGTGAAAGGAATCACTTTCCGGTGGAAAGCCCTGCCGGATACCCGCGGCTTTATCCTCGAAGTAGCAGTCACCTCCTTGCAGCAGGCCGACAACTTATTCTGGAGCTTCGGAGACTGTCAGCCGGACATGGATATAAACGTGTTCAGCGTAGAAGGACAAGCCTTCACCTGTTATTATGGTGAAAGTATGAAACTCCGCACCTTGCAGGCAGTCACTCCCACTGACGATATCCGTTTGAGTAACGGCCGTCAGGACAAGACTCCCCTCTTGCTTTATGAATCGGGGAAACGAACAGACCGTCCTGTCCTCGCAGGGCGCTGCCCGCTCGCAGCAAACAGTAAACTTTATTTCTGTTTCTACGAGCAAAACGCTAAAGCGGACTATAATTATTTTATACTACCGGAGCTATTTTCAAAGATTGATTGATAAACTTATAAAATACGGAAATGAACATAAACCCTATAGCTTTACCGACAGCATTTTATATAGTTAGATCTCAATGGTTTATAGTTTCCCGCCATTTCCTGAAATGGGAACTGTCGTTTCCCGGTGAGGGAACGATCGTTTCTTTAAAAGGGAACGGGCGTTTCTTTAAATGGGAACGAGCGTTTCCTCCTAGGAAACGAACACTTGCCCTATATAAAACTGATGCTTGATTTATATGGATTACTATTTAGCGTATAACAGTAAAGAAAATGAAAAGAATATATCTACTACTCAGCCTACTGACCGGTTGCCTGTTTATGCAGGCAGCAATCTATAATGTCAGGGATTTCGGAGCAAAAGCAGACGGAAAGACGATTAATTCTCCCGCCATCAACCGTGCCATCGAAGCCGCCGCACAAGAAGCCGGAGGTACCGTATATCTGCCTGCCGGAGAATATGCCTGTTATTCCATCCGGCTGAAAAGTAACATCCACCTCTATCTGGAACAGGGTGCACGCCTCATCGCCGCCTTTCCGGGAAAGGACGAAGGATACGACATGGCGGAACCCAATGAACATAATAAATACCAGGACTTCGGGCACAGCCACTGGAAGAACTCCCTGATCTGGGGAATCGGCCTGGAGAACATCACCATCAGCGGTCCGGGACTGATCTACGGCAAAGGACTGACCCGCGAAGAAAGCCGCCTGCCGGGTGTAGGCAACAAAGCGATCAGCCTCAAGGATTGCCGGAACGTCACGCTGAAAGACTTCTCCATGCTCCATTGCGGACACTTCGCCCTGCTTGCCACCGGTGTAGAACACCTAACCCTGCTTAACCTGAAAGTAGATACCAACCGGGACGGATTCGACATTGACTGCTGCCGCAACGTACGCATCAGCCAATGCACGGTCAACTCCCCGTGGGATGACGCCATCGTTCTGAAAGCCTCCTATGCGCTGGGACGTTTCAAGGATACAGAGAACGTTACCATCAGCGACTGCTACGTCAGCGGATTCGACAAGGGAAGCGTACTGGACGGCAGCTGGCAACTCGACGAACCGCAGGCCCCCGATCATGGATACCGTACCGGACGCATCAAGCTAGGCACGGAAAGCAGCGGAGGCTTCCGCAACATCGTCCTCACCAACTGTATCTTCGAACATTGTCGGGGACTGGCGCTCGAAACCGTAGACGGCGGCCATCTGGAAGACATCGTTATCAGCAATATCACCATGAGGAATATCGTCAATGCTCCTATCTTCCTCCGCCTGGGCGCACGTATGCGTAGTCCGGAAGGGACACCCATAGGCACCATGAAGCGTATTCTGATCAGCGACATCAATGTGTGGAACGCTGACAGCCGGTATTCTTCCATTATCAGCGGTGTCCCCGGTGCATCCATCGAAGATGTTACTTTCCGCAACATTCACCTATATTATAAAGGTGGATACAGCGAAGAAGACGGCAAGCGCACTCCACCCGAACAGGAGAAAGTATATCCCGAACCCTGGATGTTCGGAACGATTCCCGCCAAAGGATTTTATATCCGTCACGCAAAGAACATAACTTTCGACGGTGTCCGCTTCCACTTTGCACAGCCGGACGGACGTCCGCTCTTTGTGACCGACGACGCAGAAAACATTGAATACTATCATACACCCCAAGAATAATGAACAAGAAACAACTGATACTCCTCTGTATGCTCGCAGCAGGTGGAAGCATACAAGCGCAACAGTGGCCGGATGCTCCGGCAGAAGCCCGTCCCGGCACCAGATGGTGGTGGCTGGGAAGCGCTGTCGATGAAAAGAACCTGACTTACAATCTGGAAGAATACGCGCGTGCCGGCATGGGCGCCGTAGAAATCACTCCTATCTATGGTGTACAGGGCAATGACGCCAACGATATTCAGTTCCTTTCTCCCCGCTGGATGGAAGTTCTCAAACACACACAAGCGGAAGGAAAACGCACCGGCATCGAGATCGATATGAACACCGGAACGGGATGGCCCTTCGGAGGACCGGAAGTCAGCATCGAAGACGCGGCAAGCAAAGCCATCTTCCAGACTTATGATATAGAAGGAGGCAAAGAAATCGTGCAAGATATCAATGTAACAGATAAGAAGCAGCAACCTTATTCTGTCTTAAGCCGCGTAATGGCATACGACGAAAACGGGCGCTGCATCAACCTTACTTCCCACGTCAGGAAAGACAAACTGGAATGGAAAGCCCCTGCCGGAAAATGGAAAGTGATAGCGCTGTATAACAGCAAGACACGTCAGAAAGTGAAACGTGCCGCTCCCGGAGGGGAAGGATACGTGATGAACCATCTTTCCAAGACTGCCGTCAAGAACTATCTCTCCCGATTTGACCGTGCTTTCAAAAGCAGCAAGACGAGCTATCCGCATACGTTTTTCAACGACTCTTACGAAGTCTATCAAGCAGACTGGACAGAAGACTTTCTGGATCAATTCGCCCGCAGACGGGGATATAAACTGGAAGAACATTTTCCGGAGTTTCTGGACGAAAGCCGTCCGGAAGTCAGCCGCCGCATCCTATCCGACTATCGGGAGACGATCTCCGACTTATTGCTGGAGAACTTCACCCGTCAATGGACGGACTGGGCACACAAGAATGGCAGCATCACCCGTAATCAGGCACACGGATCACCTGCCAACCTGATCGATGTCTACGCAGCTGTAGACATCCCCGAATGTGAAGGATTCGGTTTGTCCCAATTTCATATCAAAGGTTTACGTCAGGATTCATTAACCAAAAAGAATGATTCGGACTTGTCGATGCTGAAATATGCCTCCTCTGCCGCCCATATCGCCGGGAAGCCTTATACTTCTACCGAAACATTTACCTGGCTGACGGAGCATTTCCGCACTTCTTTGTCACAATGCAAACCGGATATGGACTTGATGTTCGTCTCCGGCATTAATCATATGTTCTTTCACGGCACTCCCTATTCGCCGAAAGAAGCCGAATGGCCGGGATGGTTGTTTTACGCCTCTATCAATATGAACCCGACGAACAGCATCTGGCACGATGCCCCTTCGTTCTTCGATTATATCACCCGTTGCCAAAGTTTCCTGCAAATGGGTAAACCGGATAATGATTTCCTTATTTATCTGCCTGTCTATGATATGTGGGATGAACAACCGGGACGTTTGCTGCTATTCAGCATTCATCACATGGCCAAGCTCGCCCCGAAATTTATAGATGCCATCCACCGTATCAATAACAGCGGATATGACGGAGACTATATCTCGGACAACTTTATCCGCAGCACCCGTTTCAAAGACGGACAGTTAATCACTTCCGGCGGAACCGGTTACAAAGCACTGGTCGTACCCGCCGCCCATTTGATGCCGAATGACGTTCTGGCTCATCTACTGAAACTGGCACAACAGGGAGCCACCATCGTATTCCTCGAAAACTATCCGACGGACGTACCGGGATACGGTCAACTGGAACAGAAGCGCAAGACTTATCAGCAGACACTGCAAAAGTTACCTTCCGTTTCATTCTCCGAAACAACGGTTACTCCGGTAGGCAAAGGCAAGATTATTACAGGCACGGATTATGCACGTACCTTAGCAAGTTGTAATATCCCTCAGGAAGAAATGAAAATCAAGTTCGGACTGCAAGCCATCCGAAGAGTGAACGATAGCGGACACCATTACTTTATCTCTTCTCTTCAAGATAAAGGAGTAGACAACTGGGTGACACTGGGAACCAAAGCCGAAGCTGCTGCCCTCTTCAATCCCATGACAGGCGAATGCGGAGAAGCAAAGGTACGTCAGACCGGAGAACAGACACAAGTCTACCTCCAACTGAAATCCGGCGAATCGGTGATTTTGCAGACTTATCAACAGCCGCTGCAGGCTGCCCGTCCCTGGAAATATATTCAGGAACAACCGTTCAGCCTCAGCCTGGATCATGGCTGGAAACTACACTTTGCCGAAAGCGAACCGGAGATAAAGGGTACGTTCGACATCGACCGCCCTTGTTCATGGACAGGCATCGACCATCCGGCAGCCAAAATTAACATGGGCAGCGGTGTTTATTCATTGGATATCGAATTGCCCGCTCTGCAAGCCGATGACTGGGTACTCGACTTGGGAGACGTACGCGAAAGTGCCCGTGTCCGGATCAACGGACAGGAAGCAGGCTGCGCATGGGCAGTGCCTTATCAGCTACGAGTAGGTCATCTGCTGAAATCAGGAAAAAACCACATCGAGATAGAAGTCACTAACCTCCCTGCCAACCGAATAGCCGAACTGGACAGGCAGGGAGTACAGTGGCGCAAATTCAAAGAGATCAATATTGTCGATCTGAATTATCGTCCGGCCAACTATGGTCACTGGGCTCCCATGCCTTCGGGACTAAATAGCGAGGTCCGGCTAATTCCGGTAGATTATTTATCTTTCAAGACACACTAAAGTTATTATTTAAATCTACTTTCAGTTCAAGATAAGGCAATATAGTTCAATTCCCCTCTTTGCAGAAAGAAGGAGGGGAATTTTTTCAGTCTGTTATTAATCTTCAGATTATTCTTAATCCTATGAAGCAGAAAAGAACACACCCAGTGAAAACAGGTCTGTTTTGCTCTCATGCCCTCACAATTCGCTTGTATCCCTTTATTCATCGCGGTTTTGACTATGATAGCAGGCGTGGTGGCAAGCATGAGAGCAAACGGTTGCCCTCACTTTTCCAAGTTTCATATCTTTCGCTCTTACATCAAGTAGTTCCAAGTTTCAAAACCATTATTAGGGAAGTACAAAATCACGGTTGTTTCAGATAGTTTCAAGCGTTTGGAACTCTAGTTTCAAGCCTTAAAACAAGAGTTTCAGACGCTTGAAACTGAATGAAACTACTGTCGATTGGGATTACTTGACCGCACGATCTGATTAACTTAACCGTATCAACTGTTCCGATTCACCTGTTCTTTCAAGTAGCACTAAATCATCTATTGGTCAATAATACATCATTTATCAGTCATTAATACCTGATTTCTCAATTATTAATAGCTGAGAAATCAATTGTTAATAGTTGACAAATCAGCCATTAACATCCTACAAATCAAAAGATAGCATTAAACAAACACTTACTAACACGATTTGACAGAGTGAGAGCAACCGCTTGCTCTCATACTTGCAACCACGCCTGCTATCATAACCGAAACTACGATGAATAAAGGGATACAAGCGAATTGTTAGAACATGAGAGCAAAACTGCTATTAAATCACTGTGGAGAAAATCTAGAATCAACCTATTCTCAACCATCCGACTTCTCTTGTTCCAATCGTAATTCTTTTAATGCCATGATTTCCATACTATTCTGAACATATGTACGTGTCAACACCAAACGAGTCATAACACGACTTGAACAAACATATTCATCATCTACAAACTCATCAATGAGGACATTAAGAAAACAGAGAGTACATTTAAGTTCATGTTTTGATAGTTTATCAATGCTTTCAATTTGTCCAAAGCTAGGCCAATTGTCTTTAAGAAAGGCAAGTTTGTCGGTGGAGTCCTGTAAATCAAGCTTCATCAGGCAGGGGTAGGAACAAGTAGGATCATCCATAATTTTCTGTTTTTTCATTTGTGTGTTCCCGTATGCCCCAAAGAAAAAAAAGGCGCGGAAACTATTACTACATTACCCTGTGAAGGCTCTGGTAAGCCCGTGCTCGAATAATAAGTAATAGCTCCACGCCCATGAGGTATATAACAAATTTATATACAACAGAGACGTGGAGACCGGTTACTTATTATCTGCAAGCACAAAAATTTACCAGATTTTCACAGCAGATAATAAAAACGCTATCTCCAAAATAAAAAAGCGTAGCTCCTTTGCGGAGATACGCTACAAATATAGTTATATTTTCTGATATTGATACTTTGGTGAGTACTATTTCGCCATCTGATTCAGACGAAATACCGCCATATCGCTGTTTGTTCCGTTCCAATAATCAGATCGATAAACATATAACAAGTTAAGAAGAGAAAAGAGTTACAGAGTCTGAATAGTCTAATTTATTCTTTTAGTAATTCATCAACAGATTTGATGAACAATTCAGCTTGTGGAAACAACTCGTCAACCATCTCCTTATCACAAAACATAAAATCATCATAATCTCCACTATGTCTTTTCTCAAAAAGTGTAGTAAATGTTTTACCTATTCTTAGAGGAAGCTTTCCGGTAGATACAAAATGCAGTCCTAACATCGTTTTAACCCCATTGTGAGTTTGTGTTTGAATATTATTCTTTAGCAATAATGCTACCGTGGCATAATAGCATGCGTAATACATTCGGTTGATAGCAGCATTATAGAAAGCTTCCCGAATCATCACCTCAGCCTCCTTCATTGTATCATAAGCACGTTGCATTCTGTAGGCGATCAATGCTTTTCGGCTCTCTTCATCTAAAACATCTTTCATAATACAATTCCTTCATTAGTGACATTAATATAAAAAGGTGTTTTGAACGGACGGTTTTCCCAAAGTTTTTTCAACATAACCATTGGACTGATAGATATACCGGTTTTTAGTTCAAGTTCGTAAAGGGGTAAAGTAATCGCCTCTTCCTCTTTCAAAGTTATTTTCTCTCCATCAAGCAAGATGAGCAAATCAATATCACTGTCACTGCGTGCCTCATTCCTCGCTTGAGAACCATATAATATGGTCTTAGCGGTAGGAGCAACATGACGGATAATGTCCTTGATTTGTTCGATCACTTCTGTTCGTCTCATAACTTCTTAATCTATTGATTATATGCAAATATACTCGATTCTTTTCAATTCTCAACGCACCCAAGAACGCTTTTTATTATATTCTCATTATTTCGCCATCTGATTCAGACGAAATACTGCCATATCGCTGTTTGTTCCTATTCTGAAAGGAGGCCCCCAAAGAGATAATCCGCTGGAAACATAGATATGTGATTGGGTCCACTTGCGATAGCCATGACTCTGTTCATATATCCTGTCTGTAACCAAACTCATAGGCCATATCTGTCCATGATGTGTATGTCCGCTGAATTGCAGGTCTATTCCCAAAGAATCTGTTTTAGCCAGGTTGTAGGGTTGATGATCTAAAAGAATGATGGGTTTACTACGATCCGCTTGCTTTAATAAGGTAGGCAGGGAGTGACGGGAACGGTTGGAACGGTCGTCACGTCCGATGATCTGCACACCGTTAGGCAATGTTACTACGGAATCACGCAATAATTGTATGGGAGTATCTTTCAAGAAGCGGACGCTTTCATCAATACCGCTGATGTATTCATGATTTCCCGGAACCATATAAATGCCCAAGGGAGCTTTCAGCCGTGCCAGCTCTTCCGCCATATTCTCCTTATATAATGGGGTAAGACTATTGTCTATCAAATCTCCACCGATAAGTATAAGATCAGGATGCTGCGCATTTATCATATCTACATATTCTTTCAGCATGGCTTTTCCCGTACCATACCCTAAATGGACGTCGCTCACAGCTACGATATTGATTCCGTTACCTTCTATTGGCTTATCAAGGGAGACATCAATCTTGTTGACCTGCGGATGACGGTAGTTATAATAACCGTACAGAAGCAGACAGCAAGTCGCTCCCAACGCATAATAGAAACCGTGATTCAGTGACGGCACAAATATCTTCGTCACATCCGCTATCAACAAAGCAAAAATCATGTACAGTGTAAATACCAGCCATACCGAACCGATGTGAAACATGGATTTCGACAGGATGGCAGGCATATCGATGTGACGTGTCAACATAGCTATCACCAACGAGAAAGCTACCAGCCAGTAGATGACAGACAGCAGAATCTTCATAGCCAGCGAGAAACCGGAGAGCATCTGCAATGTACGGATAAATATGTAAACATTGCCACCTACGTAGGCAAGCAGGAATATCAGGAAGAATATTCGCATAATCGTTATAAATTAAAATGGTTATCAAATATATTATTGCCCTTTTCCGTAATCAGGTAGTGGAGTGTCTGCATATTTTTGTGAGGAATAAAAAACAAGGATTATGTAACCGGATTTGTGTAAAGCATTCAACAATAACTTCTATCTGTTGTTGACAGCTTGTTCCAATTGCCTCAAAGCCTTCTCCAGCGTATCACGCGGACAGGCAACATTCAACCGCATAAATCCTTCACCTTCTTTGCCGAACGTCGTTCCTTCATTCAAAGCCAAGTGGGCATCTTCTACAAACAGGCGATTCAGTTCCTCCTGATTTAATCCCAGCTCACGACAGTCTAAAAAGATAAGGTAGGATGCTTGCGGACGAATCATTCTGATGGCAGGAATCCGCTCTTTCAGATAACTTTCCGTGAAGTCAATATTTCCTTTGATATAGGCAACGACCTGATCCAGCCATTCAGTACCATGACTGTATGCCGCCGCTACACTGAGATAAGCAAATAAGTGTCCTTCACTGAACTCGCTTGCCTCCATATATACCTGAAACTGATGACGAAGTTCGTCATTCTCAATGATTGCATACGAGCTTGCCAGTCCGGGCATATTGAACGCCTTGCTCGGAGACATAAAGACAAGGGAGTTCATCCGTGCTTTCTCAGAAATCAAAGCAAAGGTAGGATGCTTGTAAGGAGGCAGGGTCAAGTCGGCATGAATCTCGTCAGAGATCACTAATGTACCGCTCTCATAGCAGATGTCGGCAATCTGTGACAATTCCTCTTTCGTCCATACACGTCCGCCCGGATTATGGGGATTGCTCAGGATAAGCAGCTTGCACCCTTGCACATCTTTGTGGAAACGGTCGAAATCAATATGATATTGCCCGTCTTTCAATACCAACGGACTGTAAACCACTTCACGTTCGTTCTTCTGCGTCACAAGAAAGAAAGGATGGTAGACAGGAGGCATGACCATCACCTTGTCTCCTTTCTCCGTGAAACAATGGATGGCAAATGCCAGTCCGCGGACAATGCCGGGAGTAAACGTCAGCATATCCTCACGAATCTCCCAACCATGCCGTTCTTTCAGCCAGTTGATAATGGATTCGGCCCATTCTTTGCAGGCAAAGGTATAGCCCAGCACTTCATGGTCCAGACGTTTCTTCAAGGCATCGATAACAAAAGGAGCTGTGCGGAAATCCATATCAGCCACCCACATCGGAATCAAATCGTTCCGCCCCCAACGACGTTCTACGGCATCCCATTTTACGGAGTCCGTACCGTTACGGTTTATTATTTCATCAAAATTATAGTTCATACTGCATGAGGTTTTTATGTTATGTGAGACAAAAGTAGTACATTTGTACTCAATTCAAAAAGGAATTTATGACGAAAGCTTTATTTTTTGATATAGACGGAACGCTGGTTAGTTTTGAGACTCACCGTATCCCGTCTTCTACCATTGAGGCATTGGAAGCCGCCCACGCAAAAGGGCTTAAAATATTTATCGCTACCGGACGTCCGAAAGCCATTATCAACAATCTTTCCGAATTGCAGGACCGGAACCTGATCGATGGATATATAACCATGAACGGAGCCTATTGTTTTGTCGGAGAAGAAGTAATTTATAAAAGTGCCATCCCACAGGAAGAAGTAAAAGCAATGGCTGCTTTCTGCGAGAAGAAAGGAGTCCCCTGCATCTTTGTGGAGGAACATAATATCTCTGTTTGCCAACCGAATGAGATGGTGAAGAAGATCTTTTATGACTTCCTGCACGTAAATGTCATCCCGACAGTTTCTTTTGAAGAAGCAAGCAGTAAGGAAGTGATCCAAATGACTCCCTTCATCACGGAGGAAGAAGAAAAAGAAGTGCTTCCATCCATCCCGACTTGCGAAATAGGCCGCTGGTATCCGGCTTTTGCGGATGTCACTGCCAAAGGCGATACCAAACAGAAAGGCATCGATGAAATCATCCGGCACTTTGGCATCAAACTAGAAGAAACGATGTCCTTCGGCGACGGAGGAAACGATATCAGCATGCTTCGCCATGCAGCTATCGGAGTTGCCATGGGGCAGGCCAAAGAGGATGTAAAAGCCGCAGCCGACTATGTGACAGCCCCCATTGATGAGGACGGCATCAGCAAGGCTATGAAACATTTCGGGATTATCTAATTCATTTATCCGGTCAGCACATCAGCTTATCCGTCACTAACTTTATGAGCGTAGACACTAATAACGCAGCTTTTCAGGACGCCCTGAATCTTATTCAGTATACCCGCCAGTCGGTTTTTCTGACCGGAAAGGCGGGTACAGGTAAATCTACATTCCTACGTTATGTCTGCGAACATACCAAGAAGAAACATGTCGTACTCGCACCTACCGGCATTGCCGCCATCAACGCCGGAGGAAGTACAATGCACAGTTTCTTCAAACTCCCTTTCTATCCGTTACTGCCGGACGATCCGAATTTTAGTCTCCAGAGAGGACGCATTCACGAGTTCTTCAAGTATACCAAACCGCACCGGAAGTTACTGGAACAGATTGAGCTGGTCATCATAGACGAAATCTCTATGGTACGGGCGGACCTCATTGATGCCATCGACCGCATCTTACGTGTATATTCGCATAACTTACGGGAACCTTTCGGCGGCAAACAGCTGTTATTGGTAGGCGACGTTTTCCAGCTAGAACCTGTCGTGAAGAATGACGAGCGGGAGATTCTGAACCGTGCCTACCCTACTCCATACTTCTTCTCGGCAAGAGTATTCAGCCAGATCGACCTGGTATCCATCGAACTCCAGAAAGTATATCGGCAGACTGATTCCGTCTTTGTCAGCGTTCTCGACCATATCCGTACCAACACCGCCGGAGCAGCTGACCTGCAACTGCTGAACACCCGATACGGAAGCCATATCGAAGAATCGGAAGCCGATATGTACATCACGCTTGCCACCCGAAGAGATACGGTTGACTCGATCAATGAGAAGAAACTGGCCGAGCTGGCAGGAGAACCAATCACCTTTGAGGGAAGCATTGAAGGAGATTTTCCCGAAAGCAGTCTGCCGACCTCACAGGAACTCGTTCTGAAACCGGGTGCTCAAATCATCTTTATCAAGAATGATTTCGACCGCCGGTGGGTAAACGGTACCATCGGAGTGATTGCCGGTATCGACGAGGAAGAAGAAACGATATACGTCATCACCGATGACGGTAAGGAATGCGATGTAAAACGGGAATCATGGCGTAACATCCGCTATCGCTACAACGAAAAGACCAAAGAGATTGAAGAGGAAGTACTGGGCAGCTTCACCCAATATCCCATTCGGCTGGCTTGGGCCATTACCGTCCACAAGAGTCAGGGACTGACTTTCAGCAGGGTAGTGATTGACTTCACGGGAGGTGTATTTGCTGGCGGACAAGCGTATGTAGCACTCAGCCGCTGCACCTCGCTGGATGGCATCCAGCTCAAAAAACCGATCAACCGGGCGGATATCTTTGTGCGTCCCGAAATCGTAAACTTTGCCGGACGGTTCAACGACCGGCAAGCCATCGATAAGGCCCTGAAACAGGCGCAGGCCGATGTTCAGTATGCCGCTGCCGCACGTGCATTCGACAAAGGGGATATGGAGGAATGTCTGGAGCAATTTTTCCGTGCCATTCACTCCCGTTATGACATAGAGAAGCCTGTTCCCCGCCGATTAATCCGTCGGAAACTGGGGATTATCAACACCTTGCAGGAGCAGAACAAAAAGCTCAAAGAGCAAATGCGGGAACAGCAGGAACGTCTGCGGCAATATGCCCACGAATATCTGTTAATGGGAAATGAATGTATCACCCAAGCCCACGACGCCCGTGCCGCCATTGCCAATTATGACAAAGCGCTCAGCCTCGACCCTAATTATATAGATGCCTGGATACGGAAAGGAATCACCTTGTTCAACAGCAAAGAGTATTTTGATGCAGAAAACTGCTTCAATACCGCTGTCAGCCTTCATCCTGCAAACTTTAAAGCTGTATACAACCGTGGAAAACTGCGTCTGAAAATCGATAATACAGAAGAAGCAATTACCGACCTGGACAAGGCTACAAGTCTGAAACCCGAGCACGCCGGCGCACACGAACTTTTCGGAGATGCCCTATTGAGAGTGGGGAAAGAAGTGGAAGCCGCCATACAATGGAGGATTGCTGAGGAACTCAGAAAGAAAAAATCATGATAAGTCGGTAGTGTATCAGAAGCCTTTCGATTGTGAAAGTTGCTGAATATCATTTTACATCAAAAACTTTTTATTAACTTTGCCTTTGTATGTACGTCAAACTCTTAAAAGAAAAGCAAATGAAAAAAGGTTTGAAAATCGCAGCTATCGTCGTGGGGGTAATAATCATTCTGATGCTCCTCCTTCCTTTCGCCTTCCAAGGTAAGATAGCAGGTATTGTAAAAACAGAAGGCAACAAGATGCTCAATGCACAATTTGATTTCAAGAAACTCAACATTAGCCTGTTCCGCAACTTCCCGCAGGCTTCTGTCACTCTCGAAGATTTCTGGCTGAAAGGCGCGGGAGAATTTGCAAACGATACCCTTGTACAAGCCGGAGAGGTGACTGCCACCATCAATCTGTTCTCCCTTTTCGGAGACAGCGGTTATGACATCTCCAAAGTATTCATAGAAGATACCCGCCTGCACGCCATCGTCCTGCCGGACGGTCGTGCCAACTGGGATATCATGAAGCCCGACACGACAGACACCCAGGAAACGCCTGCCGCGGAAGAAGAGTCATCTCCTTTCAAAGTCAAGCTGCAACGTTTCGTCATCAAGAACATGAATTTGATTTATGACGACCAGCAAGGTAAAATGTATGCCGACATCCGTGATTTCAACGCCCTTTGTGCCGGTGACCTGGGCAGTGACCGCACTACGCTGAAACTGGAAGCGGAAACCAAATCACTGACTTACAAGATGAATGGTATTCCTTTCCTTGCAAACGCCAACATCTCCGCCAAAATGGATGTAGATGCCGATCTTGCCAACAACAAGTATACACTGAAAGACAATACCATTCGCCTCAACGCCATTCAGGCAGGTATCGACGGTTGGGTGGAACTGAAAGATCCCGCCATCGACATGGATCTCAAACTCAACACCAATGATGTAGGCTTCAAGGAAATACTGTCTTTGATTCCTGCCATTTACGCAACGGAATTCTCCAGTCTGAAAACAGACGGAACCGCTACTCTTGCCGCATCAGCCAAAGGTATGCTGCAAGGAGATACTGTCCCCGCATTCAACATCGACATGCAAGTCAAGAACGCTATGTTCCGTTATCCGGCATTGCCCGCAGGAGTCGACCAGATCAACATTAGTGCCAACGTCCGGAATCCGGGAGGGAATATAGACCTGACCACCATCCAAATCAACCCGTTCAGCTTCCGGCTGGCAGGGAATCCTTTCAGTCTGACTGCGGACGTGAAAACACCGATCAGCGACCCCGATTTCAAAGCTGAGGCAAAAGGTACCCTCGACCTGGGTATGATCAAACAGGTATATCCTTTGGGAGATATGGAACTGAACGGAACCATCAACGCCGATATGCAAATGTCCGGACGCCTTTCTTATATAGAGAAAGAACAGTACGACAACATGAAAGCCTCCGGAACCATCGGTCTGACCAATATGAAACTGAAAATGCAGGATATGCCGGATGTGGATATCAAGAAATCACTCTTTACCTTCACCCCGAAATATCTGCAACTGAGCGAAACGACGGTCAATATCGGTAAGAACGATATTACTGCCGACAGCCGTTTCGAGAACTATATCGGCTATGCTCTGAAAGGTACTACGCTGAAAGGAACGCTGAACATCCATTCCAATTATTTCAATCTGAATGATTTCATGACAGCCTCCGCAGACAGCGTGGCAACTACTGAAGCTGCTGCTACAGACTCCACGGCGATTGCCGGCGTGATAGAAGTTCCGCGCAATATCGACTTCCAGATGGACGCCAATCTGAAACAGGTGCTGTTTGACAAGATGACATTCAACAACATGAACGGTAAACTTATTGTCAAAGACGGAAAGGTAGATATGAAGAATCTTTCTATGGGCACTATGGGCGGCAACGTGGTGATGAACGGATATTACTCTACTGCCAATGCGAAGAAACCGGAAATGAAAGCCGGATTCAAACTGTCGGATATCAGCTTCTCACAAGCATACAAAGAACTGGATATGGTTCAGCAACTGGCTCCTATCTTTGAGAACCTGAAAGGAAACTTCTCCGGCAGCATCAATGTGCTGACCGACCTGGACGCAGCCATGAGCCCGGTACTGGAAACGATGCAAGGAGACGGCAGCTTGTCTACCCGCGACCTCAGTCTGAGTGGTGTGAAAGCAATCGACCAGATAGCCGACGCCATCAGCCAGCCGAGTCTGAAAGAAATGAAAGTGAAAGATATGACACTGGACTTCACCATCAAAGACGGACGGGTGGAAACCAAACCGTTTGATATCAAAATGGGTGACTATAATCTGAATCTTTCCGGTAGCACAGGACTCGACCAGACCATCGACTACTCCGGCAAGATCAAGCTTCCGGCATCCACCGGCATTTCCAAGCTGATGACACTCGATCTGAAGATCGGAGGTTCATTCACTTCCCCGAAAGTCAGTGTCGATACAAAAAGTATGGCCAATCAGGCACTTGAATCGGTAGCCGACGAAGCAATCAGCAAACTGGGAGAAAAGCTCGGACTGGATTCAGCCACGACTGCCAACAAAGATTCCATCAAACAGAAAGTGACGGAAAAAGCTACAGAGAAAGCACTTGATTTCTTAAAGAAGAAACTTAAATAAGAGAAGGAGAAGAGAGTATGCTTCTGAAACTGTACGATAAAAACAATAACCCGCAGGACTTGCAACGGGTAACCGACATCCTGAACGACGGCGGACTGATCATCTATCCTACGGATACGATGTACGCCATCGGATGCCACGGGCTGAAAGAACGTGCTATCGAACGGATTTGCCGGATCAAGGATATTGACCCGCGCAAAAACAACCTGTCTATCATCTGCTATGATCTAAGCAGTATCAGCGAGTATGCCAAAGTGGGTAATAATGAGTTCAAGCTCATGAAGCATAATCTCCCCGGCCCGTTCACGTTTATCCTGAATGGTACCAACCGGCTGCCCAAAATCTTCCGCAACCGAAAAGAGGTAGGTATCCGTATGCCGGACAACAACATCATCCGTGAAATCGCCCGCTTACTGGATGCCCCTATTATGACCACCACACTGCCATACGAAGATCATGAAGATCTGGAATATATGACCGACCCCGAACTGATTGACGAGAAGTTCGGCGATATCGTGGATCTGGTAATCGACGGAGGAATAGGAGGCATAGAACCTTCTACAGTAGTGAAGTGCACAGAAGATGAACCGGAAATTGTCCGTCAGGGAAAAGGCTGGCTGGAAGGGGTTTAATCCTCCGGAAAATAACTCCGTTATATAATGAAACGGGCTGCAGTCACTAAGTGATGCAGCCCGTTTCATTATATAGTCAATGCTATTACTTGATCAATGATTCCGGATCCAGATGACCTGCTTCGATATCCTTGAAGTAACGATAAGTACCTACTTTCAATTCTTCCGTAGCAGCATCGTCACAAACGATAATACCCTTTTCATGCATCTGCAAAGCGCTGATAGTCCACATCTGAGTGATAGAACCTTCTACTGCATGATACAATGCGCGAGCCTTATTGTGACCATTTACGATAATCATCACTTCTTTGGCAGAAAGCACAGTACCTACACCAACAGTCAGAGCTGTCTTCGGAACTTTGTTAATATCGTTGTCAAAGAAGCGGGAGTTCGCAATGATTGTATCCGTAGTCAGCGTTTTCTGACGGGTACGGGAAGTCAGTGAAGAGCCCGGTTCGTTGAATGCAATGTGTCCGTCGGGACCAATGCCACCCATGAAAAGATCGATGCCACCATAAGACTTAATCTTTTCCTCATAGCGTGCACATTCTGCATCCAGGTCGGGAGCATTACCATTCAGGATATTCGTATTTTCCTTTTTGATATCGATATGGCCGAAGAAGTTATTCCACATGAAGGAGTAATAGCTTTCCGGATGTTCTTTCGGCAAGCCCACATATTCATCCATATTGAATGTTACGACGTTCTGGAAAGAAACGATTCCTTTCTTATTTAAATCGATCAAAGCTTTATACATACCCAGAGGTGAAGATCCCGTAGGACAGCCCAATACAAAAGGTTTTTCCGGAGTTGGGTTGGCAGCTTTTATTTTTGCGGCAACGTAATGTGCAGCCCACTGAGATACGGACTGATAGTCCGGCTGAATAATAAGTCTCATAAGTCGATTGTTTTATAGGTTAGTAAATAATTGTTCATTTTTTATTTAGCGGTCTTTTTTCAAGCGGTCCGCCATCGCACGTGCCAGGTTCTCACATTGGGTATAGGTAATATCCTGCATCGCCTGTTTCATCTCTACCGGATCGCCTACCAGCTCGAACTTACTCTTTTCCGCAAATTCAGCCATACGCTTCACAGCAGCTCCTGCCCAAGTGAAGGAACCGAAGTATCCCAGGTAACGCCCTTTGAGTTCGCGAACCAGAATCTTGGACAATAACGATTCCACTTCCGGGAAAATCTGATTACTGTATGTCGGAGAACCGATAATCAATCCTTTATAACGGAAAATATCTGCAAGAATATAAGAAGGATCACTCTTCGTCACATTGTGCATCACAATATTTCTGATTCCCTGTGCAGAAAGTTCCGCAGCAATAGCTTCCGCCATCTGTTCCGTATTTCCATACATACTGCCATAAGCGATAACCACACCTTCGTCCGCATCATAACGGCTCAAGCGGTCGTAGATACCGATCACCTTGGAAATATTCTCTGTCCATACCGGTCCGTGTGTAGAGCAAATGGTAGTGATGGGCAGTCCTCCCAGCTTTTGCAGGGCTTTCTGTACCGGACTACCGTATTTGCCAACGATATTGGAGTAGTAACGCACCATTTCGCCCCAGTACTTATCTACATTGATACGGGTATCCAGAAATCCGCCGTCTACGGTGCCAAAGCATCCAAATCCGTCACCGGAGAAAAGGATTCCGTCTGTTTCATCAAATGTCATCATCGTTTCGGGCCAGTGCACCATCGGGGTCATATAGAAACGAAGCATATGCTTGCCTAATGCAAGGAAGTCTCCGTCTTTCACCAGATATTGCTCGCCGGTAACACCGTAAAATCCTTCAATCATGCCGAAGGTTTGTTTATTGCCGACAATAATAATATCCGGATAGTGTTGTTTAATCAATCGTATGGAGCCCGAATGATCCGGTTCCATGTGATTTATAATCAAATAGTTAATAGGGCGTTCGCCGATTACTTGCTTGATCTTGCGCAAGTAGACTTCAAAATAACAGATATCTACAGTATCCACCAACGCCACCATTTCATCATCAATCAAATAAGAGTTATACGAAACTCCATAGGGTAACGGCCACAACGCCTCAAAACGGTGTTTATTACGGTCATTTACTCCCACATAGTGGACATTTCCTTTAATTCTTGTTTTCTGTTCCATTCTTCAACTTTAATTAATTTCTGCTCACCAGCTATGATCCTCTGAGGACAGAGATTTATTCTGTGGTGAAGTTATCTTCCGCAAAAATAACTCTTTTTTCTGAATCCCTGTACTTCTTACCTTGATAAGCTCCCCTTTCTTTCATTCTTTTTTGCAAACGAGTTACAAATTCATAATTCTTCAGTCCCCAGTCCGGAGCAATCAGCAGTTCCTTGGGAGACTGCGAAACAAAACGTTCCAATACCAGATCCGGACGAAGATGCTCTACATAGTCAATCACCAGGTCAATATATTCGTCCACTTCCGTAAACAGATGAAAGCCTTCCGGATTTTCTTCGTATTCATGCGCCATGCGAGTACCGCGAATCAACTGTAACTGATGAATTTTGAGTGTGGACAGAGGAAGCGCGGAAAGGATTCCTGCCTGCTCCACCATTGTATCATGTGTCTCTCCCGGAAGGCCGAGGATGACGTGCCCGCCCGTCAGTATGCCACAGGCGGCGGTACGCTGAACAGCCTCTACTGTATCCGCGTACGTATGTCCGCGATTGATACGCCGCAAAGTTTCATCACCGGCACTCTCAATACCATATTCCACCATCAGAAATGTATGACGGTTGAGTTCTTCCAAATACCGGAGCAGTTCTTCCGGCATACAATCCGGACGCGTACCGATCACCAATCCTACTACCCCGTCCACCTGCAACGCCTCTTCATATTTACGTTTCAGTCCTTCCAGTTCTGCATAAGTATTGGTATATGCCTGGAAGTACGCCAGATATTTCATTTCCGGATATTTATGGGCAAAGAAACATTTCCCCTCCTCCAGTTGGGTAGCAATCGACTTTTCCGTCCGGCAATAGTCCGGATTGAAAGTCTGATTATTGCAATACGTACAACCGCCCCATCCCTTCGTCCCATCCCGATTGGGACAAGTAAAGCCGGCATTTAATGATATTTTCTGCACTTTGTAAGGAAAATACTTTCGCAGAAAGGTTGGGAAATCATTATATTGTATTTGATAAGACATATCTATTTAATTCATTTGTTATTTGTGTGGCAAACATAAGAAAAAACAGCGAGTTACGGAAAGATGCCCCAAAATATCTTCAATATATTAAAAAAAACATAAAGTGCATAAGATAAATTAATATTTATTGCGAAAGCAGAAACTATTTAGTTAGTTTTGTGTGATTTTAAGCATTGACGGGAGGATACTTGTGAAAGTCTTGTGCAATTATTCCCCAATTATGATTTCATCTCACCATACCCCATGCGACTCTCGTCAATAAACTATCCTCTTTATGTTCTAAAAACAGAATATAAAGAGGATTTTTAACATAAGCAGGCAGACAAGACAGCGAAAGGGAGGAAAAAATAGGCAAACTTTCGTATTATCCGTTCAATGTAGCGTTCGGGCTTCTTGTTTTCCATCCTTTTACTTATTTTTGTTCTAACAAAAAACACCGATATTATGAAACGCGCATGGCTCCTTCTTATTTCCCTTTTTAACTTTTGCATATTAGTAGCCCAGCCTACCTATCAGATCAAGCATTATTCCGTCAATGACGGAATGTCACAAGGAATAGTACAGACGATCATACAAGACAAAAAAGGATTCCTATGGTTCGGCACCTGGAACGGGCTGAATAAATTCGACGGATATACATTCAAAAACTATAAGACATCTTACAAAGACGGCTATATTCTGAATACCAACCGGATCAGTCAGATAGCGGAAACGAAATATGGGGATATCTGGTGCCAAGCCTACGACGGACGGGTGTATATGTTCGACAATCAGACAGAGAAGTTTATCGATGTATTGGGCTCGGTAGCAGAAACGATGATAGTGAATAATTATGCCGACCATATCTATACCCTTTCCAAAGGAATCTCGTGGATCACCTTTCAAAACGAATGTGCCGCCATCCGCATAGATGACCAACTTTGCAAACAGGGGAAAGGAATCACTCTGTACAGCTCCTTCAAACAAAACTTGAAGGGAGACAAGATATATACCGTTTTCGAAGATTCCGAAGGAGATGAATGGATACTGACCAACAAGGGAATTTCTATCATAGGAAAGAAGCAGGTAGACAGCGATTTCCCGTTCCAATACATCAAAGAAGCGGATGGAATTATTTATCTGGTTTCCCAATCGGACAAACTGGCCTCTTACAACTTTAAGACCAGACAATTCAAATTCATAGAGATTCCTTATCATGTTTCGATGATTAACGAAGTCAAGAAGTTTGACTCCAATACACTTTTGCTGGCTACAGACAACGGACTGATTATTTATAAGATAAAAGAAAAAGAATTTCAGTTAATTGATATACGCACATCAACGCAACCTTCCAGCATCGTACAGTCTGTTTATCAAGACCATTACAAGGAACTATGGATTTTCCCCAAAACGACAGGAGTGATCCGTTATAATCCATCTACCGAGGAAATGCAGCATTTGTTCACACCGGCCGATGAAGTGATCAGATATGAACGGAAAAACAAGAATGTGATCTTTGAAGACCAGCAACACACGTTGTGGGTTCTCCCCCCGGAAGGGAACCTGTCTTATTATGACCGTGAAAAGAAAGAACTGAAGCCCATGCTGAAGGACAGCAACAATCCGAAGTCTGTTTTCAGTCCGCTTGTCCGCTTTTACACACTGGACAATCAAGGCAACTGCTGGCTGACCAGTGCACGCGGCATTTACAAATTGTCCTTCTTTCCACATACCTATAACCTGGTGCATATTGACGATGGATTCGAGACCCGCGCTTTCTTATGCGACAGTGAAAAGAGGCTGTGGGTCTCTTCGAAGGCACAGGTTATCAGAGTGTACCAACCGGACGGACAGTTGGGAGGCTATCTGACGCCACAAGGAAAAATAAGCAAAGACAAGCATAGCTTTACAAGCGTATATTGCTTTCTTGAAGATCATGAAGGCAATATCTGGATAGGAACAAAAGAAAACGGCATTTATTTGTTAAAGAAAAAGTCGCCGGACTCCTATTCCGTACAACAATTCACTCACCAACCGAATATGCCATACAGTTTGAGTGGTAACAGCGTATATTCCATTTTTCAAGATAGCCATAAACGTATTTGGATAGGCTGCTACGGTGGAGGAATCAATCTGCTGACCTGTAACAAGAACGGTAAGACAGAATTTATACACAGCGATAATGAGTTGAAGAATTACCCGACTGGCTACGCTTCGAAAGTCCGCCACATATCCGAAGCGCCGGGCGGTGTGCTGTTAATAGGAACCACCAACGGACTACTGACTTTCTCCAATCAGTTTGAGAGACCGGAAGAAATCAAGTTTTATCGTAACTGTTGCGAGTCAGGAGTAAGTACCAGCCTGAGCGGAAATGATGTGATGCATACGTACACCGACAAGCAAAAACGAACCTATATAGCCAGTTTTACGGGAGGCATCAGTCAAATCGTATCCAAGAATCTGCTCAGCAACAAGATTGAGTTCAAGACATATACAACGGATGACGGACTGGCTTCGGACTTGGTACAAGCCATGCAGGAAGATCAACAAGGCAACTTATGGATTCTTTCGGAAAATGCCATTTCTAAATTCGACGCTCAAAGAGAGACTTTTGAGAATTACGGACTTAACTCTCTGCACCAGGAATTTAGCTTTTCAGAAGCGGCACCGGTGATCAACGCGCGAAATCAAATCGTATTCGGTACAGACAAGGGCTTCATTGAGATTTCTTCCAAAGAGATGCAGAAAAGTTCCTATGTTCCTCCCATTGTCTTTACCGGTTTGAAAGTGCAGGGGCAATCTTCTGTTATCGCCATTGACGATCTGAAAGAATTACGCCTCACCCCCTCTCAGCGTAATGTTACTTTCCAGTTTGCGGCACTCGATTATGTCGATTCCAAAGAAATCCGTTACGCATACCGACTGAAAGGACTGGAAGAAGAGTGGCATGACGGGGACAAGAACCGTTCTGCCAGCTACATCAACTTGCCGAACGGCAAATATAAACTGCAAATCAAATCCACCAACAGCGACGGCGTATGGATGGACAATATCCGCACTTTATCCATCAACGTACTGCCCACTTTCTGGGAAACGGGCTGGGCATGGCTACTCTACGTTATTCTCTTCGTTCTCTTTACGGGCAGTATTGTATATGTACTTTTTTATATTTATCGGTTGCGCCACCAAGTGGATATCGAGCAACAACTATCCAATATCAAGCTCCGTTTCTTTACTGACATATCTCATGAGCTTCGGACACCACTGACTCTGATCAGCAGTCCGGTCAATGAAGTTCTGGAAAATGAAGACTTATCCGCCACAGCCCGTGAGCACCTGACTGTGGTACAAAAGAATGCCGAACGTATGTTACGTCTCATGAATCAGATTCTGGACTTCCGCAAGATACAGAATCAGAAGATGAAAGTGCTGGTGGAGAAGACAGACCTGATTCCACTTCTTGAAAAAGTAATGATCAACTTCCGCTTGATTGCAGAAGAAAAGAAGATTAATTTCCGGCTGGAAAGCGAACTTAAGTCAATATATGCATGGATAGACCGCGATAAGTTTGAAAAGATATTCTTTAATCTGATATCCAACGCATTCAAATACACACCGGCTGAAAAAGCGATAACAATAGAAGTGACAAAACAGACGGATAAAGTGACTATCTCTGTGGTGGATGAAGGCATCGGGATTGAACCGACTAAACTGCGTACTTTGTTCCAGCGCTTCGAAACGCTGGCACAGCAGAATATGCTCCAACCGTCTTCCGGCATCGGTCTGTCATTGGTAAAGGAAATGGTCGATATGCATCACGGTACAATCAAAGTAACGAGCGAGCCGGAAGCAGGAAGTCTTTTCATGGTAACTCTGCCTCTTCAAAAAGAAGTCTTCGAACAAGATAGTCAGGTGGAATTTATTCTGAATGACAGCCAAAGTCCGGTTACTCATCCGGACAGCAGCCTACAGACTGAGAAAAGAGCAGAAGCGGAAGACAAAGAAGATATGGAGAATAATGCGGCTCCGGATACGCTTACTATATTGGTGGTTGAGGACAATGAGGAACTGAAAGCTTTCTTAAAAAACATCTTGTCTGAGAATTATACTGTTATCACCGCTTCGAACGGAAAAGAAGGATTGCAACACGCAGTTGATAATATCCCCGATCTTATCATCAGTGACGTAATGATGCCGGTTATGGACGGTCTGGAGATGATTCGGCGAATCAAAGAAAACAATAACATCTGCCACATTCCCATCATTGTATTATCGGCAAAAGCCTCTTTGGATGACCGGATTGCCGGACTGGAGCAAGGCATAGATGACTATATCACGAAACCTTTCAGCGCCACATATCTGAAAACACGTATCGCTTCACTGCTCCGCCAACGCAAATCCTTGCAGGAAATCTATATGGCCAAACTGACGGAAGGAAAAGAAATAGCTGTCGCAGAAGCTCTTACCCCGTCGCAACCGCAGATTACTCCCTACGACGAGCAATTCATGCAAAAAGTAATGGAGTTCATAGAAGAACAGATGGATAATGCCGAACTGACCATCGACGAATTTGCAGAGCATCTGATGCTCAGCCGCACCATCTTCTACCGAAAACTGAAGTCCATCATCGGACTGACTCCTGTAGACTTCATACGTGAAGTACGCATCAAACGTGCAGCACAGCTAATAGACAGCGGGGAGTATAATTTCTCACAGGTAGCCTATATGACCGGTTTCAATGACCCCAAGTATTTCAGTAAATGCTTCAAGAAGGTAGTAGGTATCACGCCTTCCGAATATAAAGAGAAGAATAAATAAAAAAAAGAAGCCGACCGTACGCATTCATTAATCACCATAACCGGCTATTTTCTTTCGTATCACCTAAGTCAGACAATTGTAGCACCCAGGTCAAACAACTGAAGCACCTAAGTGATACATTCGTCTCACCTAGGTGCTACGAAAGAAAAACGACTAAAGACATAAAAGATTTTAGCTAGCAGGAGACTTGTTTATCCCTAAGTTCCACCAAGTTAGTAACAGTTCCGAATCTGTTAATTCCGCTGATCTCCGGAAAGCAGCATTTTTCCGGAATCCTTTTTATATTCTTTCCCGTTAATAATGATGCCTGTAGCATTTTCTATCTGTATGCCCGGAGTCTCGGGATCCTCCACTTTGATATTCTCCATATTCACCTGAGAAGCCTGATTGATTACAATACCTTTCTTGGCATTAGTTACAGTCATGTTCTTGATAAAGATATTCTTAAGAGGCATTTCCGGTAGCCCGTTGAAATATACTGCCCGTCCCGCACCTCTGCAAAGAACATTTGAAATATAAATGTTCCTGAAAACAGGAGTTTCCTCATTCACATCCGGTATCGGAGTTTCCGGAGAGTCATTGACAGCATAATACAAATCCATCGTCAGAGCATCATTGGGAATATCAATCATGTTGATATTATCTATGAAAATATTCTCTACTACGCCACCACGTCCGCGAGTACTCTTAAACCGCAGACCGACATCTGTGCCCACAAAAGAACAGCCCGACACGTATACATTCCGGACACCACCGGACATTTCGCTGCCGATTACGAATCCACCATGCCCATGCAAAACCGTATTATTCTTAATAATCACGTTCTCACAAGGTTCTCCCCGCCTGCGTCCATCCTCATCTTTGCCCGATTTCAGACAGATAGCGTCATCCCCTGCGTCAAAGAAACAATTAGTGACCAGTACATTTTTACACGACTCCACATCCAGCGCATCGCCGTTTTGCGAATACCAGGGATTGAACACCTTCACATCGTTCAAAGTCAAAGATTCGCAGGACAAAGGATGGATACACCAGCCCGGTGAGTTCTTGAAGGTCACTCCTTCCAGCAGAATGCGTTTGCTCTTTACTATACTCAGCATGACAGGACGCAACCAACTTTTCATGTAAGTCCACTCTTCATCGGTTATTTCTTTCTGCCCGTTATTTTGTCCGGTTACAAGTACAGAGGCTTTCAAAGCACCCACATCAGGATACCATACTTTTCCGTTCTCATCCACTTTACCACCCGAACTCACCAGATTTTTCCATTGCCGTTCCGTCATCTTATCTTTCTTGACCGGACGCCATCTATCTCCTGCCCCATCGAAAACGCCACTGCCGGTGATGGCTATATTCTCAGCATTCATTGCCGAAATCGGCGATTGGCAGCGCTTGGTGTCCAGCCCTTCGAAAGAAGCGTCGATGATGGGATATAGAGATGTATCGCTACTAAATACAATGAGAGCATTCTTCTCGGCATATAGATTAACGTTACTCAAAAGTACGACGGGCCCCGTCAGCCATAGTCCTTCGGGTATGATTACTTTCCCTCCTCCTTTGGAGTTTACCGCCTTGATTGCATTGTTTATCGCCTCTGTGTTCAAGGTCACACCATCGCTGAGTGCGCCGAAATCACGGATATTAACCTCGTAATCGGGAAAGGAAGGTTTGCTCACTTCAGGCATTGAAAACGGAAGATTCTTGTATACATCTCCCTGTTCTTTTGTTCCACTCTCCGGATTTGAATAAGCCTGATACGATATAAATATCAATATGCCTGTCAGCACGACTCTCAAATCCTTTTTCAAAAATCCATTCATCTCTTTTTTATTTATTTTATCGGGTTCCTATTGAATATTAATTCTATCATTGCAGAAAGGTGGCTTTTATTCCCAAAGCACCATAACGGTTGACAGCGCAAACCTGTAATGAGACAGCCGGATATCCGGGAAGAGTCAAAGAGGTATCGCAAGTCATGTCCAGTATCTTGTCTCCATCGAAAACAATATAGCCGATTGCACCATCTACAGCTTCCCACTTCAATGTCTGCTTTTTCTTACCGAGAACTTTCGGAGCAGGAAGCTTCTCCATCATCAAGCGAGGATTCCATTGATCATTTCCGGTGATAATGTTTTCGTAAGTATAGGTCTCGGCTTCTTCTGCTGTAATCACCGCACGACAACTTCCTTTGGTTGCACTTTCTCCACGACCTTCATATTCTGTCTTACGTTTCTCCAATTTTAGCACATTACCAACGGCATCGCGACTATCATACTCAGCGAACAAAGCAGGAATAGCTCCCATATTTGTCCATCCTTCGGGAGATATCGGAATATTCATAGTAGTATGAATATATACCGTCTTAGGAGAATTATGCCACGGACGTCCTAGCTTGACACCCCACTTTTTCACATCAGCAGCAGCTTCATTACCATCAACAATGCAATCTCGAAAAACATATCCCCATTTGGCATTCTTATGACAAGGGGCAACAATAATAGAGCCGCTGCGCACATTGTAGAATGTGCAGTGTTCTGCCAGTACATCCCCTCCTCCATAGAAATAATCCACTGCGCCTTCAATCCAACAATCTTTGACATAATGACGGTGGGTATCATTTGTTGTAGTCATCCATGTATCCTGAAAAGAACGGAATATACAGTTATTAAATGCGATTCGATCTGCCTGACTATTCATAGCCAATGCTTGCGGTCCTTTTTGAGCATCCACTCCCCAATCGTTGATATAAGATATATTCTCAGAATAGAAATTAGGAGCCTTAACCTTGACTACACTGCCTTCACGCTGATAAACATCCGATTGAGGATTGTGCACCGAATGTAACCAATATTCCATATCTTCCTTCTTTGAATCATCAGCCGGCTTTCCACCAACATTCAAATTATGATGGATAATCGTCTTTTCCTTATCCTGTCCGATCAGATAAATGAAAGGTTTTGTTTCCGGAACTACTACACATTCTTTATAAGAACCATTCTTCACAAATATAAGCCAAGGTGATTTCAAATTCTCCGGAGCTG
Organism: Bacteroides thetaiotaomicron; assembly: GCA_019412825.1. GTDB lineage: Bacteria > Bacteroidota > Bacteroidia > Bacteroidales > Bacteroidaceae > Bacteroides > Bacteroides thetaiotaomicron_A. Next base: position 64,290 of record DXOL01000032.1, read on the forward strand.
CATCAACAGCTGCTTGTACTGTCTGATAGTCACCACTTCCATCCGCTGCTACGACAGCATGAAAAAAGGAAGGACTATCTGCCGAAACAATAATGTTTTCATTTGTATGTTTTCCCGCTTCACAGGCAAAAGTACTTGAAATCAGACTTAGTACCATTCCAACTAAAATAATTCGTATCTTCTTCATTCTTCAATTGTATTACTCATTTCACATTCTCTGTCAACAGGAGCAAAAGTAGTGGAAGTCCACTACCTTTAAGTTCAAATATTGACAGATAAGGAGTAAAAAATAGTCGTTTGTCCGTTCATCTGTTCTTTATATCCGGTCAGAATACATTTCCAGAGAATGGAGCATAAAAAAGCCATAGTAGAGAAGTGTCGTGAAATACTTCTTACTATGGCCTTTAATCTAATCCTGAAAACAGCTTTAATCTACGGTTAGAGTCTCATCATCTTGCCATTCTATAGTTCCGGCAGCACCGTTCTGATCTGTCCAGCCTCTGGTTTGTCCCAGCCATGAATTATTGTCCAAAACATCCTTGGCCAAACCATGAATATAATAATTCGGTCTCCACAATATAGAAACGGGGTTATTGTTTGCATCCTTATCAGCCGGACTGGTCGGGTCGCCAAACTGGAAGTTTTCTTCCCAAAAGTCTGCCAGTTTCGTTACTTGTTCCTGAAAATCTGAATCATCCGGATTAGCTTTGATATTGATTCTTTCATCTTGCAATACGTCACCTGAACCCGGAACATACGTTCCATCTTTAAGGTCCAAATATTTAGATGTACGTGTAGAGCCATTCAATTGTTTAATTCCCAATGTCGTACAAGTATTGGTAGAGCTAAGTTTCAACCCTTCCCCTTGTCCTCCGTCATACAATAACCAACGCCAAATGTCCCAATAGCGTTTGCCTTCATAAGCCAGTTCTATCCGGCGTTCATACAGGCAGGCTTCCAAAGCAGAATGTCTGTCCTGTACTGTTTCATTCAAACCATAATATTGACTTCCTTCCGACATGCCAACCCGCTTACGCAACTGAGCCAGCGTCTCCTTACAGTTCTGTATATCTCCGGTAGCCGCATAACATTCGGCCAGATTAAGAATTAATTCTGCATAACGATAATCATAAATATCAATGCTGGATTTGCCGTAATTACTTTCAGGCACCGTATTCGTTCCACTCATCTTACGGACAAATACCGGACTGGCTACATTATTTCCATCACTATATGAGAAACTGTTACCTTCCGCTGATTTACTCCAGCGATAAGCCCAGACCACATCATCCAATTTCCCGTTATATCCCCACTGCATTCCACTAAATGCAAATGTATAATAAAAGCGGGGATCCCTGTTCTCGATAAAACGTATGTTACCATTAGCTATCTTATCTCCTTCCTTCGGGCGTGTACCATCTGCCATAGGGAACAGGTCGATCAACTCCATAGGGACAGCTTTTCCACCCCCTCCACTCTGGGAACTTAAGCGGGTAGAACCTTCCCATCTGTTCGTTTCCGCATTACCTGATACATAATCATTGGAAAGTAGCTTTACAAAAACGGCCTCTTTATTAAATGAATTGTCATCTTTGGCTAGCAATTCTCCCCAGCCTTTTGCATCCGAGCACCCATCCAGTCCATTAAGTGTCATGCTCTGCACTGCTTGTTGTGATGCTTTAAGAGCTTTCTCCCAACGGATACTTTTCGGATTATCCCAGTCTTTGTTGAATATAGGACTTGCATAAGTCAGCAATATACGGCTCTTGTAAGCCAATGCCGTACCGCTTGTAGGACGTCCATAATCAGACGCCGGCCATTCATCCGGCAAGAGAGTGGCTGCCTCATTCAAATCGTTCACCATCTGTTCCACACATTGAGTTACAGATGCACGAGGCATTTTATCACCGTTGGCAGTTGCGTTCAATACAGTGGTAACAACTGGAACCGGTCCATATAGACGAACTAAGTCAAACAACTGTGCAGCCCGTAGAAAAAGAGCCTGACCTTTTGCATGATTCTTCACTTCTCTTGTCACCGAAGCATCCTCAATATCGCGAATAAGAATGTTACAATTACGAATACGGGTATAGGATGAATTGGTTACATTACTACTTAATTTTGTACCAAAATAACCTGCTATAAGTGGATCATAATACTTATTCGAACTGATTTCCCACGTTTTAATATCGTCAATGGTACTATAATTGCTATTAGGATCGATTTTACTGGATGTTTTAATTCCCCACTCTTCATCTGTCATAAAATTCCAGTCCTCTCCATACCAGCCGATAATTTCATATCCGGGAGTGGTATATCCTCTATAACAGTTATAGTACAAACTGGCAAGATACCAATTTACTTTTGTCTCCGAGTCAAAGTTGTCATAAGCCCCATAATTGTTCATATCCAAAAAGGAATCACTACAACCAGACATAAACAATGACAATGTCAAAGTTCCAATATATAATAGTTTTTTCTTTTTCATCGTTTTATATTTTTAGTTAGAATGTAACATTAACTCCTAGTGACCATGTTCTCAAAGTAGGATACTCTGTATTTGTCGCATCGTACATATTACGATAGTGTTTGGGGTATGGATTATAGAAATCCCACAGGTTATTGCCTGTCAGACTCAAACGTACACCATCCATTTTCAACGGGGCCACCCATTTTTTAGGAAGAGAATAACCAACCGTTATGTTACGAACATAGCAACGGAATGTACTCACTTGCCAAAAATCAGACTGTGCGATGGAAGATCCTGCGACTAAACTGTTTACACCCAAATTCGGATATTTGGCATTCGGGTTGGTCACTTCGTCAAACATATCCGACCAAAAAGCATCCGGCGCCCATGCCATACTGTTTGCATCAGTTTTAATAGTATACACATCGAGGAAACGTGCCCCACCCCATGAAGTAGCAATATTGGCCGAGATGGTTAATCCTTTCCAGCTTGCCGCCAGTTTAGTCGTGAAGTTGTAAGTCTTATTTTTATTAGCTAGTTTACCATAGTCCTGTTTCTCTACAATTTGACCATTAGGAGCTTGCTGAGTTCCATCGACCATTTCTCCGCCTAAATCCTGATAAGCCAGCATTCCGGTTTTCATTCCATCCTTACTGGTTACAGTCAAATATTTCGGAGTCGTTCCTGACGCCTTAGCATTTGTTTCCAGATAACTCCAATAAGCATCAATATCAGCCTGTGTGCGAAGTATACCATCTCCAGATGAAGTACCCTTCCATACTTTATACCCCCATACCGGCAGCGTAGTGGACATACCTTCTTCCCAATCAGAAACACACGCATATTGATTATATCTCAAATTCGGCACCCATTTTTTCACTTTACTGCCGTTAATTCCAAAATCCATGCCTATCTTATAACTTACAGGTCCCACTTTATCACGCCAATTAAGAGATAATTCCGCACCATATGTATCTACCCGACCGTAATTCTCTTCAGCGTACGAACCACCTGCATAAATAGGAATACCCGGTTGACTAGCCATAAACTGGTTCAGGATATCATCATTAATATCATAATATGCATCAAAAGTAGCACTCAGGCGTCCACCAAAGAATCGCATATCAAATCCGAGATTAAACTTATCGGAAGTATCCCATTTCATATTCCGGTTGGGAGAAACCTGCGGCAACAGGCTAGTACCATATACACCGCCGTTCTGACCGAACTGCGCACCCTTTAAGTCCATTTTATACTGTTCCTTCCATTTCCACATCTTGATATTATCTCTACCTGTACGTCCCCATGAAGCACGCATCTTCAGATATTCAAACCAGGGAGCTGCTTCTTTAAACCATGATTCCTCAGAAATAATCCATCCGGCAGATACACCGGGAAAGAATCCCCAATAATTTTCAGGAGCAAACTTTGTTGAAGCGTCCGAACGAAATAGAAATTGTAACAAATAACGATCTTCATAACTATAGCTGACACGTCCCAGATAAGACAATGATCCGGATTCTCCTTTCGTTGTTACAGTATTATCCGTTTGAAGTGCTGACGTACCATCAGGTTTAACAATAGAAGGACCACCAATACCCAGGAAAGTATCTGATATATCATAAGCCATATCTGCATAAAGTAATGATCTTCCGTTATTAGATGCCTCACGACGTTCGATTGCCGCAATAGCTGAAATACTATGTTTCCCAAATGTACGATCATAATTGATATAGAAGTTCATCTGTGTACTTTCTGAAGCATTATCTTTAAAAGCCAACTGAGTATTTGAAGCAAATGTCGCTCTCTTAAACGAAGTGTTCGGCATAGTATATACCAGATGCTGATCGGCAGACATTTGTCTGCTCACATAGGCTAGTTCGTAAGGAAAACTCGCTTGTTCACCTACCGAATTAGAATGAGAAGAAGAATAGCTGGCACGTAAGTTCAGACCTTTAATAAAAGGGACTTCATAGGTTAATGAAATATTAGCATTCCAACTATTGGATTCACTTTCACTATACGAACCGCTTTCGCTCAATGCAAAATAGTTCCATGATGTAATGCTACTCCGATTGAAACTGGGAGAATTGAATGTATTTGCAATAGGTCCCAGCCAATATTCCTCTTCTATGCCATCATCATTCGGAAGAGTTACACTCCAAGGTATGTGATTCGGCATGTGATGCAAGGCATTATAATCGGACTTGGTAGAATTACCAGTTTGCCCATACATGGAAAAACGAGCACCTTTGGTATAAATCTGATTGGATTTCTGTTCATTACCAGAAACTGTAGCCGACAATTTAATATCATTAGTCAGACGAATATCAACTCCGGCACGGTAAGTATATCTTTTATAATCCTGACTTCCCAAATTGGCACCCTGATCATAATAAGTGGCACCAGCGTAGTAAGTAGCTCTGTCATTACCACCATTCACATTTACTGTATGACTCATAGTAAATGACGATTGCCAACCAGCTTTGTCAAGCCAATTATAATTCAAATTATCCATTTCCGCCAATTCAACATCACTATAAAGTTTATCTACATCAGAGTAGTCAAGAGCCTTTCCCGCTCCAATTGCAAACGCATTATAGAATTTTCCGTATTCAGATCCTCTCAATACCTTCGAATGGCTGACAGCATCAGCAAACGCAAATTTTCCGGAGTAAGTAATTCTAGGAACTCCTGATTTTCCTCGCTTCGTTTTAACCAGAATAGCTCCATTAGCAGCACGAGAACCGTAGATAGCGGCACTGGCATCACGTAAAACAGTTATAGACTCCACTTCCGAAGGATCCAACAAGTTAAACTGTTCCATAGACGGTTGTCCATTATCCCCCAGCTGCATTACATCATCAATGATAATCAGAGGAACAGCATTACCACCATCTTTAGATATCCCATTGAAGGTTCTGGACTGACGTACATATACTTCATCGGCATTCGTACCCGGACGAGGAGACCCTAATGATACTTCCAAACCGTTAATCATTCCCTGTAAAGCCTCTGACATATTAGAAACAGGCAGGTCTTCTAATTCTGAAGCCGAAATCGTAGCTACAGAACCTGTTACGTTTTTCAGTTTCTGATTGGCATAACCAATAGATACTACTTCATCCAGAGATACACTGCTTTCCTGCAAGGCAATTTTCACCGTTGTTGATTTAGGAGTGACAGTTTCAGTTATAAAACCGATGAAAGATACTATTAACTTCTTGCCTTCCGGCACATTGATAGAAAAGTTACCATCCATATCGCTGATAGCTCCGATTCCTTTCACACCATCTACGGCTATATTGGCTCCAATAACAGGTTCACCATTTCCGTCAACGACTTGTCCCGTGATTTTTCGTGTCTGTGCATAGGACAGCAGGACGCACATCAGAAACAGCAGGAATATACTGCTCCTTTTACCCAATAAATTTTCTTTGTGTTTCATAAAACCGAATATCTTTTATTAGTTATTATTTGATTAAGATTAAAAAAGGAAATTATTCGTTCGTTTTTATTCATTAGTTTCTCCATTTAACAGCTCCAGCGGAAGTTGAACCTCCAAATTGACCTTTTATTTTAAAATTACCATTTGCCGCATCTTGGAACATGGCCTCTTCATTAATACCTGCATCCGAAGCATTAACGAACGGACAACCGCTATCCATATTAAAGTTTGTCTTCCAAGTATTGGAAACAGTCGGGTTGAATGTTTTCGAATCACTCATTCGAGATGCTTGTGTACCTGCTGTATTCGTAACAATGCCATTAGTTGAAGACGCCGGTGGTCCCCAGATAGTATTACTCACATTTACTTTAGCTGTATTTTTACTGATACGGATAAGTTGGTTAGAAGTTCCTTCTAGTGGAGCATAGCAGAAAGTACAATCGGTAATATTAAAAACCAGTTCGCTGGAAGATACACGCAAGTCTCCCAACATAACAACATTTGTTACCGTACAATCTTCCAAAGTTATATCATTGAATGTAAGAGCTTTATTATTAGTAGATATTGCACCCTGATCACCTATTCCATTAATAGTACACCCTCTGAAAGTCAGACTCTCAACACGATCGTTATCGGCCTGCAGACGTACCAATGCACGGAAGCTGGCAAAATTACAATTAATAAAACTCAAGGTAGCTAACGTAGAATTAGTACCGTTCTCGTTAAAAACCTGTTTGGCACTAAAACTCTTACTTGTTTCCTCCTCTACAGGACGTATATTGTAATCATCATCAATAACACCTACAAAATCAATCCCCTTAAAAGTAAGCGAGTTCACCTCACTATCCGAAGCTAAAGCAAACGCATTTCTTATATAGAATTTTGCATTTTCGCCTAGAGTAAGAGCTGTAACAAAGGTTACGGATTTATTTAACGCCGGTCTTTCTCCTAAATTGAATCGGCTACCTCCTGACAAAATTAGAGCTGTACCCTCCTCTAGAGAATCCCAAAACTCAGCAGAATTAAAGTATAAAGGATCTGATATTTCACGAAGATCAATCCATTTGCCTTGACCATATTGTGCATCATAGTCTTCTGCCGGTTGAGTTGTTATGGTCACACGACCTTCGTAAGTATCTACTGTTTGTTCTGCTCCTGAATAAGCACATACCTTATAAGAAGTTTCCGGCGTCAGACCTTTGATGATAGCTGCACCCGAAGCATAATCAATATCAGTAAATGTCTTTTCTTCCGTACCATCCTCCGAAAAGGCTTTTAGTGCAGTAATGGTATTTCCTCCTTCTTGCCAGGTAATTTTAGCTGCATTATCTATTGTTTTAGTCTCCCCCAACTTGGTCGGATAACTAACAGCTATTTCACTTGTCTCCCAATAAGCTGATTCTTTGTTATGCCCCGAACTTTTTACCTTTATCTTATATTTTTCATCCCAGTCGAGTCCTTCAATAGTGTAAGAAGTCTGATCAGTAGTATAAGTCTTATAGTGCTCATAACCGTCATCAATCGCCCTATACAACTCTATAATATACTCTGTAGCATCCTCAACATATTGCCACTGTAACTGTACCGTATTATGACTGGCTTTAAGAGTAGTCACCGGACGTAATAAGACGGTAGATTTTGAATCATCATCAGAACACCCCGTAAAGAGAGATATCCCTACACTCAGCATGAAGCCGAATGTCATAAATTTCATAATTCTCATAGTATTCAATTTTATATTAATATTGTGGGTATTATATCAATTATTTCATGTTTGCTTATCAATAATCTTGTTTTGCATTTCTTATGATTTATTCTCTATGTGCAAAATAAGGGATATAAAATAAGAAGAAAGGGGAATTTCTGAGTGTTTTAGTGCACTATTTTATCACTTGAACATTCTAAGCTAAAGATTTCAAGTCTAAATACTCAAATATTCTGTTTTTCAATAATTGTGCATACCAAACTATTCATATACATTTCCAGATTAGTATATTCCTTATTACTGTCTACTGTTTTTTCATTGCGATCGGAAGGGTCATTCGGATTCAAGTTATGTTCCAACTCCCAAATATCAGGCATACCATCATTGTCTGAATCTGTGAGAGTCGTTCCTTGTACAAGAGTAGGCCAAGCTATGGCTTCGCCAACAGGAATTACATCTTCCTGACTATCAATTATTCCCGGTTTAGGGTAGCTTCCACTCTTCCAATCAATTCCATCTACCATTCCCTGCCCATTATGTTCATTCTTTCCTTGGTAAGTGGCAGTGCCCGATCTTGTTTCTCTGACAATACGTTCATCTAACACATCACGCTGTAAAGAACATCCAGCATAATCCATTACACGTTCAAAGGCAGTTCGGGCATCATGCGTAGTTATTACACCTGTTTCTACAGGAATTTCACGTCTTAAAGCAGTCTTTGTAGCCTCATCCAACGTTCCGTATTTTTTATCTATCTGGTTATAGACGCCCTGTTCCCAGTTATTTTCTGTAGCTTTAAGACAGAATAGATAGTCCTTTTCACTACTGATACGCCCATCGTCCACTACATTCCCTTCTATGTAAAAGTCTCCCCAAGTATCAAATATCGCCGGATATGATTTCTTTTCCGAATCACTCACTTTCTTATCAATAGCAATAATACGTCCACGCTTAGCAGTTCCTTTAGGTGTTGCAGGTCCGGGTTTATAGAAATTATTCACAATATTCACATGCATTGCTTCTCCACCATAACAAGAATTACCACACCAATTATATATGATATTATTACGCATATCAACTATTTCATTATCTTTAGTAGAGTTCACACCTGGTCCCAAGCGTGGATTGCGGCTATCATGATGTGCCAATAAATTATGATGGAAAGAGGCTTTCATACCACCCCAAATTCCTCCATAGCCATGAGGACCTTTGGTATGCCCACCCAGACGCAAGCTCTCCGAGATAATACACCATTGCAATGTGAAATTTTCATTTTGATAAAAAGAAACACATTCGTCTGTACACCAACTCATGGAACAATGATCAATTATAATATTTTTATGATACCGGCCACCAAACGCATCTGCACCATCCGCACTTACATCCTCTTTATTTCCCATACGAAAACGAAGAAAACGTACAATCACATTATCAGCTTCCATAGATACCGGATACCCCGCTAAACAGATTCCTGCTCCAGGTGCTGTTTGTCCGGCAAGAGTTAAATCTCCATTTTTAATTTTCAATTCTTTTTTTAAATGAATGGTTCCTGATACCTGAAAAACGATCGTGCGTTTTCCACTCAGATTTTCGATTCCATAACGCAAAGTTCCTTCCTGTGCATTATCCTCCAATGAGGTAACTATATACACAGCCCCACCGCGTCCGCCAGAAGTATATCGTCCATGCCCTTCCGCTCCCGGAAAAGCTGGCAAATTCCGAATGGAAGTTTCACCTGATTCATTTGATTCTATCGGTTTATTAATCGATCCATTTCCTCCGGAACAGGCCAACATCCCTAATAAAAACAAGATTGTTAAATACCATCGACTAAAGAACATATTTATATCCATATTTTAAACTGCATTTTTTACTAGTCTTTCCTCACCAACTCTCAATATCCTGTCAGCGTATAAGTCTGGCCGGCTTCAGTAGGAACATCATATTGATACGCCTGCTTCAAACTGATACCTTTCAGCGGAGCCTTTTCACTGATTAACGGACGGCTAATCTGCTGCCTGGCAAACAATGGGTTCGGATTGCTGCCTTTCGCCTCAGAGTAATCCTTACCATTTACCTTCAGCATATTATGGGTCCGTAAACGCAGATTTCCTCCAATAACGGATTTTATAACTGCAGACTCGATTCTCCCCTCTTTCCACTTCAAGGATACGATTTCAAATCCTCCCCGTATGCGAAGCCCTTTCACTTCTCCATTTTTCCAGACATCGGGTAGTGCCGGCAGCAGATGAACGGCATCGTCATGACTCTGTACAAGCATCTCGGCAATACCGGCAGTACAACCAAAATTACCATCGATTTGGAAAGGGGGATGGGCATCAAATAAATTAGGATAAGTCCCTCCTCCCTGTCCTTTCTGAACTAATGGAGATACCAGATTCAGCTGATCTGTAATAAGTTTCAACGCATGATTTCCATCCAAGCATCTTGCCCAGAAACAAACTTTCCATCCCATTGACCAACCGGTAGACGGGTCTCCCCTTTGTATCAGCGTATTTCGGGCAGCCTCGAAAAGTACGGGTGATGAATATGGCGAAATCTGAAAGCCGGGGAAGAGCCCCCATAAATGAGAAATGTGCCGATGATGATCATTCGGATGATCCCAATCTTCGAACCATTCCTGCAATTGGCCATATTGTCCGACCTGCATAGGAGGAAGTTGCTTTTTCAAAGAGCGGATAGTATCGCAGAACAGTTCGTCTTTTCCATTTAAAATACGTGCAGCAGCCTCCGTATTTGTAAAAAGATCGAATACCAATTGATTATCCATCGTAATTCCGGCAAACAAGTTGGCTTTTCCCTTCCACTGACGTGGAGCATTTTCGGGAGAATTGCTTGGAGTTACTACCATATATCCCGTATTAGGATCTCTGACAAGGAAATCCACAAAAAATTCCGATGCACTTTTCATGATAGGATATACACTGGCCAAAAAATCCTTGTCTCCCGAGTATAGATAACGTTCCCACAAATGATGGCACAACCATGCATTACAAGTAGGCCAGGTGCCACAATAAGCCCTGTCAACAGCACCGTTCATCCGCCATAAATCAGTATTATGATGCAGCACCCATCCACGGCAGCCATACATTTCGCGGGCAGCCTCTTGCCCATTCTCATACAATTCCCTGATCATTTGCAGAAACGGTTCATGCATTTCACTCAGATTTGTAACTTCTGCAGGCCAATAGTTCATTTCCGCATTGATATTCGTAGTGTACCGACACTTCCACGCCGGATTCAGTTTATCATTCCAGATCCCCTGCAAGTTCGCAGGTTGTCCCCCGGGTTGTGAGCAGGATATGAGCAGATAACGACCGAATTGGAAATAAAGTGAGACTAGCTGCGGATCATTGGATACAGCAAACTCTTTTACCCTGACATCTGTCGGTTTATCAGCCTGAGAAGTATGCCCCAAGTCCAATGATACACGACGGAAGTATTTCTGATATGCTGCAATATGCTCCTGAAGTGCTTTCAAATAGTTCTTTCCGGCATTCTTAAGATAAGTCCGGTTACGTTTTTCTGCATCGGCAGAAATATCCTTATAGTTGACAAAGTTAGTCGCCATAGCAATATAGATCACGGCACTATTGGCATTACTTACGGATAGCACAGAGTCTTTGGCTATACTTTTCCCGCCTTGTAGTTCTAGTTTCAGATCAGCAGCAAAGCGTATCGCTCCCTCAGTGTAATGGTCGCCTTTCGTGGTGCCTCTCATACTGATACTGTTCTTGCCGGAAACAGAAACTTCCACTTCCTGCGGACAAGTCAATGCGGTAGTAAAGGTCAGCATACCAGGTCGGGAAGCTGTAAGACGAACAATCACCAGCTGGTCTGTAAAGGAGGTAAAGACTTCACGTTTATACTCGACGTCGTTCACTCGATAAGTTGTCGTAGCAAGTGCTTTGTCTATATCCAGCTCACGACGATAATCCGTATAATTCTCCTGTCCCTCAAACTGCAAACGCAAACTCCCGACTGTCTGATAAGGCATTCCGAAACCATTCCTGGAAAGTATCTTTTCACCGGCCATTAATTGTGCCTCGGCATAATTTCCATCAAAAATCAGTTTTCGGATAGCCGGCAGAGCTTCTTTCGCTTCTGAATTATAGTTCTTATAAGGAGAACCTGCAGAGACAGTTTCTTCATTCAATTGAATTTCCTCATTTACAGGATCTCCATACACCATCGCTCCCAGGCGACCATTTCCCAAAGGTAATGCTTCTTCCCAATACTTGGCAGGACTATCATACCATAGTACAGCCTTTTGCTGGGACCGGGCTGTCATACCTATACACATTGCCAATACAAAACAAAGGGAACCTCTTCTGAATAAATTATAAGCCATATATATACAATTTGAGTTAACAAACGATTGATATGGCAAAGTTAGGACAGGAAGATTTTCTTATAGAGTAAAATTTGGTAAGATTGGAGTAAAAACGTCTATCGGTCAGCTTGTATTTACCACATTAAATACAAGCTGACCGATAGACACTCAAACAAAGGAGTAAAAATTAGTCATTCAATCATAAAACAGTCATTTTTTATATCCCTAACCGTTCTTTCAACAATCTGTAACCCGAAAGGCTTACCCGAAGTTTAACTCCGTTTTTCAATAAAAGCTGGTACGTTTCCTTCCCAAACAGTTCTACACGGGAGATTTGAGTAACATTGACAATCGTTGAACGATGAACACGAACAAAGGTATCGGAAGGCAAATGAGTCTCAAAATACTTCATCGTCTGTTCCTTCAGATATTCCCCCGAAGGAGTAATCAGCATAACATAGTCTCCACACGCCTGTATGTAGGTTAATTCATCCGTTTTAATCAAATGAATTTTCGAACCGTCTTTCACTGTGATACGGTCGATCTGTTCTATCTGCGGTTCTTCCGGCAGGCTAACCGGTTGATGCATTATCAATTCTTTTTCCAGTTCCTGATTCAGTGCATCTTCTTTAGCAACAATCAAGCGATACCAAAGAAGAATGGCGACCCAGGTCGGAATGCCAAACAACAGACGAAAAGGGATGGTAGATGCAAAAGTGATATAAGGTATACCGGCTATCCTTGTTACAATATCGTAAACCATAAAGCTGCCGGCTATCCAGATCAGTATTCCTGCCACCAGAGTAATGACTTCTGTCTGAAAGATAGAGACTACTCCGACAACAAACCAGGCCAAATAACCTAATGCCATCAACCAACCGATTGTCGCTATTCCGTCTATGACAGCAGGCACATAGTCCGCACCTGTGTATACACTCATTATCATTACCTGAGCCACGACCAATACCAGCGCTACCACCAGCATCGGCACCCAGCGATAAGGATAATCTATAATCGGATGTGTTTTCATACGTTAGTCTTTAACTTCCAGTCCCCCAAAAGAAAGCCTTCCCCGAATGACTAATACACTTTCCTTATTAATATTCCCGTTTTGCCAGCGTTTGTCATCACATCCGCCAAAGAAAGTATTACACTTAAATACTACTTTCCAGTCGGAAGGAACATATATTTCAACTCCTCCCCAGCTACAATCGATATCGATATATGTTTCTCCCGGTGCGATATGAGTATGGCGCAGGTCAATCGTTGTTCCTCCACAAGAGGTATGGATGACTGCTCCTTTAAAAAGTTCATCGAGTACTACATGACGTGCAGCCCCAAAAGTATTATCAGAACGCAGAAAACCATCCTCCGACTCACATTGCTGCTGATTGTCTGCAAAGTTCATGCCCGCATGACCGTGGTGCCCATGCTTCATCCATTCTCTATGGTCACGAAACATACGCTGTTTGTCATCCCACGGTCCTCTGTGGCGGGATTTGAAGAGGAATAAAACTCCGGCTACGATCAAGGCAAGCGGCCAGACCATTGCCTGAGAATTTTCAGGCAACCACGAAAGACCTCCTAACAGAAAATAAACACCTACCAATACAAGGATAATTCCACCAACAAAATGGCGTCGTATCATCGAATAAATTCCCAATATAATAAGGAGAGAATGCCATGATACTATTATATTGAACAATTCAGCAGTAATCCAACCCATATTACGGGCGAATAACAAAATTCCTGAAAGGATAAATAATGAAGCTATCAGAAGTTTTCCTGAAAAAACTGTAGCAGATGAGAATTTAGATTTCTGTTCCATCGTTTCTATGATTAATGATTGATGGTTCAAAGATACATCATTTCTTTGTGCTCTTACAGGCTTTTCAGATGATTTCCGGTCAGAAAGCCGATGAATGCCGGATAAAAATCGGTGAATGGGACAGAGTAAAGTACATTAAACCATGCTCTAATTGAATCTAATAACAAAAAATACAATGTGAAAAACAAATATTGCACACCGACGTCTTTTCTTCCCTATACATTTGCAACCATATAATTAACACAATACGTGAGTACAACCCATATTTTAAAGAACTAATGCCATGAATAAAACTTTTTTAGGAGCTTTTCTTGCATCTGTCTTCATATCATTCACAGCCTGTTCGGAAGAAAATCTCGAACAGGACACAAATCCTCCAACAGAACAGCCGGGAGATTCTACTGATCCGGATGATTCGGGAGAGGATCAGCTGCCGGAGTATCCGACTCCCGACCGTTCGACAGTCGCAGCTTTTCCCGGTGCCGAAGGAGCTGGAAAACTAACTACCGGTGGAGCCGGAGGAACAGTATATACAGTAACTTCTCTCAAAGATGACGGTTCAGAAGGTACTCTCCGTTGGGCGATAGAAAAGTCGGGCAAAAGGACGATTGTGTTCGCTGTTGGTGGAATCATCCCTTTAAGCAAACAGCTGCAAATAAAGAATGATGATATAACCATCGCAGGTCAAACCGCTCCCCACCCTGGTATTTGCCTGAAAAATTACACTTTACGTGTCAACGCAAACAATGTCATTATCCGATTTATCCGTTCACGTATGGGGGATGAATGCAAGACGGAAGATGATTCGATGAATGGGTATCAAGATTCTTATCCCGGCAAAAGGAATATTATTATCGACCATTGCTCCATGAGCTGGAGTACAGACGAATGTGCTTCCTTCTATGGAAATACCGACTTTACCATGCAATGGTGTATCATCAGCGAGAGTCTGACAAATTCTCTTCATAACAAAGGAGGACATGGATATGGCGGAATATGGGGAGGAAGCCCTGCAACCTTCCACCATAATCTGCTGGCACACCATAGCAACCGCACGCCCCGCCTCTGCGGAAGTCGCTACTCTAACAGAGAAGATATGGAAAAAGCCGATTTATGCAATAATGTAATCTATAATTGGACTGGTGAAGGAGCCTATGCAGGAGAGGGAGGTTCTTATAATATCATGAATAACTACTATAAGCCGGGACCTGTTAATGCTTCGGCAAAAGTACATTGCCGTATTTTCACCGCTTATCTGGATGATGGCAAGAATCAACAGGCAAAAGGAGTATATGGAAAATTCTATGTAAACGGGAATTATTTCGAAACACATGAGAAGTTATCTAATTCACAAAAGACAGAATTGGCCAATGCGAATGCAGATAATACCTCCTCCACCGCTTTTTGCGTAAAAAACAACGAAGTTTCGACAAAAGATTTGCTTGTATCTTTGCGTTTTCCTATCTTAGATGATTATTCGTTCGTTCAGTCTGCACAAGATGCCTATCAGTCCGTATTACTATACGCTGGTGCTTCCAATCTGCGTGACCATATTGACAAACGCATTGTAAAAGAAACCCAGGAAGGCACTTTCACATACGCAGGCTCAAACGGAGGAACGAACGGACTGATCGATACACAAACTGATGTGGAAGGATGGAGTGAATACGCATCCACTACCACCGCACAGCAGGATAGTGACAAAGACGGGATACCGGACGAATGGGAAACAGCCAACGGACTGAATCCCAACGACGGCAGTGACGGAAACAAATATAACTTAAGCAAGGAATATACCAACCTCGAAGTCTATCTGAATAGTTTGGTAAACTCCTTATATCCAACCAATAACTAAGTAGCTATGAACAAAAAAATCCTAGCAGGGCTATGTGCCTTATTTATGCTCTCTTCTATTCAAGGGAATACAAATACTAATAATTCGTACAAAGAGAATATTACTCCCGACCGTTCAAAAGTTCCGGCCTTCCCGGGTGCTGACGGTGCAGGGAAATATACAACAGGAGGTGCCGGTGGAACGGTATACACTGTAACTTCACTGGCAGATGACGGCTCGGAAGGAACTTTCCGCTGGGCTATCAACAAAAAGGGCCCCCGTACGATCGTTTTCGCTGTCAGCGGCATCATTGAATTGCAGAAACCTTTAAAACTCAACAATGGAGATGTGACAATCGCAGGTCAAACAGCTCCCGGAGATGGCATCTGTCTGAAGAACTATACCTTTTCCATTCAAGCAGACAATGTGATTGTCCGCTTTATCCGTTCACGTATGGGAGCGGACATCAAGCAAAAAGGTGACGATGCAATGAACGGTACCAAAGGAAACAGTAACATAATCATAGACCATTGCTCTTTGAGCTGGTGCACGGATGAATGTGCCACTTTCTACGATAACAGTCATTTCACCCTTCAATGGTGTATCATCAGCGAAAGCCTCGCCAACTCCATTCATGAGAAAGGAGCACATGGCTATGGTGGCATTTGGGGTGGACAAAAAGCGTCCTTCCATCATAATCTGCTGGCACATCACACCAATCGTACTCCACGACTCTGCGGCAGCCGTTATACAGGCAAACCGGAAGAAGAAAAGGTGGAATTATTCAATAATGTAATCTACAATTATGGTAGTGACGGGGCTTATGCCGGTGAAGGCGGTTCGTACAACTTTCTCAATAATTACTATAAGCCGGGTCCCTATAGTGCTACCAAAGGTTCATACCGACGCCTGTTCACCGCTTATGCGGACGACGGCAAAAATCAAAATGAGGCAGGGGTACATGGAATCTTCCACTTCAAAGGAAACTTTATGGACGCCACCTGTCCCAGCCTGACTGACAAGCAGAAAGAAGCTCTTTATAAAGTCAATATGGATAATACATTTGGTCTGATCGTCAAGAACGACTTCGCACCGGAAAAGAATTTATTATCCAAAAAAGCATTTGATATAGCAGAGCATACTTCATTGCAACCGGCAAAGAAAGCCTATAAAGATGTACTGCAATTTGCCGGAGCTTCTCACCGCCGCGATGCCGTAGACCAACGAATCGTAGAAGAAACCCGCAAAGGGAATTACACTTATGAAGGGTCTCATGGAAGCACCAACGGAATGGTTGACCAACCGATAGATGTAGGAGGCTGGCCCGAATATAAATCCGAACCGGCCCCAACCGACTCCGACGGAGATGGCATACCGGACGAATGGGAGAAAAAGCACAATCTGAATCCGAATGATCCAAGCGACGGCGCACAATATAGTTTGAGTAAAGAATACACCAATCTAGAGGTATATCTGAATGAACTGGTAAATCATCTGCATCCCGCGGATTCTAGAAAATAAAACTAAAAGCCCGAATAAACAGTTATAAAAGATTAAGACGAGAGTACATTTCCCCATAAACGCTCGTCTTTATTTATTTTATGCCGGAAAAACAAAAAATACTATCGTAAAAACAAATATTACACATCCCACAAGCCTCAAAACCATAATTTTGCACCAGTGAGAACTCTAAGAGTGGATACACTCGAATATTAATAATCTAATATAAAAGAACAAAAGATGCCTAAAGGAATGAAAAACATGCGCACATTGCTGCTAATGATTTTCGCAGCATTATCGCTCAGCGTATCAGCGCAGACTATTACCTTAAATGGTAATGTGAAAGACACAGCCGGAGAACCGATTATCGGTGCTTCCATTGTAGAAAAAGGGAATACTACCAATGGTACAATCACAAATTTTGATGGTAATTTCTCTCTAAAGGTTCCTGCCAATGCAACTGTTATCGTTTCATATATCGGTATGAAAACACAGGAAGTTGCAATCAAAGGTAAAAGCAAAATCGACGTAACTCTTACAGACGATGCAAAAGCATTGGATGAAGTAGTAGTAATTGGTTATGGTACTGCCAGAAAAAAAGACCTGACAGGTTCTGTTGCCACAGTTAACTCCGAGACTTTAGCGGCTATCCCTGTTGCAAACGCAACCGAAGCCTTGCAAGGAAAAATGGCCGGAGTACAAATTACTACAACAGAAGGTTCTCCCGATGCTGAAATGAGAATCCGCGTACGCGGCGGTGGCTCTATTACAGGTGACAACACTCCATTATTTATTGTGGATGGTTTCCCTGTAGAATCTATTTCCGACATACCTGCTACAGATATCGAAGACATCACTGTGCTGAAAGATGCTTCTTCTACTGCTATTTATGGTTCACGTGGCGCAAATGGCGTTATTATCGTAACTACCAAAAGTGGAAAAGAAGGAAAGATCAGTGTGAACTATAATGCTTATTATGCATGGAAGCAAATGAGCAAGAAGCTGAAAACCCTTTCTTCCGGTGATTACACAAGATGGCAATACGAACGTGCCATGCTCGACCAGAACTCAACGAAACCAGATGAAATCAACCCGAGTGATTATACCAAATACTTTGGCAATTACCAGGATATTGATTTGTATGACAATGTAGATGCTATCGACTGGCAAGATCAGATATTCGGACGTACCGGACATACCTTTAACCACAACCTCAGCATTAGCGGAGGAAGTGACAAGACTAAATATGCATTCAGCTATAGTCATATTGACGACAAAGCCATCATGCAAGGGTCCGATTATAGCCGTGACAACTTAAGCCTGAAGGTGAACAGCAAGCCTCATAAAAGAGTTACATTGGATTTCTCTATCCGTTACTCCAATACTTCTATCAATGGAGCTGGTGCCAATGAATCAAAATCGGAGGTATCGACCGCCGACTCACGTATGAAGAATGTTATGATCTATTCTCCATTCAACTTCGCAGACTTGAGTGACGGATATGATGAAGATTCCCAATTAACCAACCCGCTGAAATCTGTCACTGACAACGACCGCAGACAAAGCCGCAAAGTATTCAACTACAATGGCAGCTTCACTTGGGAACTAATCGATAACCTGAAATTGAAAACAGAATTCGGCTTAGAACATAATATCAACAATGATAACCGCTTTTATGGCGTAACAACGTATAACTCACGTATCAACGGTAATTACCAGCCGATCGTTACATTTACAGATAAGGAAAGAGAAAAGTTCCGCAATACAACGACTGCCAATTATGACTTCAAAAAGCTGTTCAAGTCTAAAGATCACAATCTGAATATTTTAGGAGGTATAGAATACATTAAAGAGCAGAATACCACCAACACGGATGAAGTGCGGTATTATCCCGACTTCTTTACTGCTGATGAAGCTTTCAAATTCAGCAGCCAGGGTACCGCTTTCTCTATTGACAAATATTACAATGCCGATGATGTCCTATTGTCATTCTTCGGACGTGCCAATTATGATTTCAAAAGCAAATATCTTGTCAGTGCAACGTTCCGTGCCGACGGTTCCTCCAAATTCTTAGGAGACAACCGCTGGGGATACTTCCCTTCGGCAGCTGTCGCATGGCGTATCTCCTCTGAATCATTTATGGAAAACAGCCGTTCTTGGTTGGACGACTTGAAACTCCGCTTCAGCTATGGTACTGCAGGTAACAATAATATCAAGTCTGATCAGACATCCAGAAGCTGGTCCTCTTCAACCACCGGTTGGGTAAACGGAGAAACAAGCTACTGGAGTACAGGTAAGCAGATGATCAACCCTGATTTGAAATGGGAGACTACCCACACTCGTAATGTCGGTCTGGACTATACTTTACTTGGCGGTAAATTGAGCGGAACATTTGAATGGTATTGGAATACCACCAAAGACCTGTTGATTGAATTTCCAACGTCAGGCAGTGGATATGATACCCAATTCCGTAATATGGGTAAAACTGAAAACAAAGGTTTTGAAGCTTCCATCAACTGGAGTGTCATCAATACCAAAGATTATGGTTTGAGTATCGGTGCAAATATCGGTTTCAACAAGAATAAGGTATTGTCACTGGGTACAATGAGTGAATATGCCGCAGCTTCCAACTGGGCATCTACCGAAATCGGTTCTGACTACATGGTATATGTAAATGGACAAGTAGGACAAATCTACGGATATGTCAGCGATGGTCGTTATGAAGTAAGTGATTTCAAAGGATTTATCGATGGAAAATGGGTATTGAATGAAGGTGTAGCAGACTGTTCCGAAGTTATCGGTTCTAAATACCTGCGCCCGGGAGCTATGAAACTCAAAAACATTGATGGCAGCGAAGATAATAAGGTAACAGCTAAAGACCGACGCATCATTGGTAATACAAATCCAACACATACAGGTGGTTTCAATATCAATGCCCGTGTCAAAGGTTTCGACCTGACAGCGAACTTTGTATGGAGCGTAGGCAACGACATCTACAATGCCAACAAGATCGAATATACCAGTACCGGTAAATATAAATACCGTAATATGATAGACATCATGGCAGAAGGTTCACGCTGGACCAACCTGAATGCAGACGGTACAATCTGCAATGATCCTACAAAACTGGCAGAAATGAATGCTACCACCACCATGTGGTCTCCGGCTATGCAAAAAGCTGTATTGTCCGATTGGGCAATAGAAAACGGTTCTTTCCTGAGATTGAGCACACTTTCTGTGGGATACACATTGCCGAAAGTCTTGCTGAATAAAGTCGGTATCCAGAATCTGCGTTTCTACGTAACAGGATACAACTTGTTCTGCCTGACTAATTACAGCGGTTTCGATCCGGAAGTATCTACCCGTAACAAGACAGCCTTGACTCCGGGAGTAGACTACTCTGCATACCCCAAGAGCCGTCAATACGTAATCGGTGCTAACTTAACTTTCTAACTTAACTTATCAGATTATAGAATAATATGAAGAAATTAATATACTCAACAGCTATTGCATTATCATTACTGGGAGGTTCTCTGATGACCATCTCTTGCGATGATATTTTGGACACCCGTTCTGAGTCTACCATGTATGACCCTCAAATCTTCTCCAAGTATGAACTGGCTTACGGTGCAATTACCGGTATTTATCATTCTTTCGGCGAAACGAACTCTTATCGCGGACGTATATTGCCTTGGTATGGTTTCAACACTGATATCGAATGGTATAACAGTTCCGACAGCAACAATGAAAAAAGTCAGATAGCAACTTATGCCTGTACCTCAAATAACGGACAGCTTAATATGTCTGAATCAAAAGACCCCTGGTCTAAATTATATGAAGCCGTAGAACGTTGCAATCTGGCTATTGAAGGATTACGCGAATATGGGAACACCGAATCGGACAGCCGGATGGCACAATTATTAGGTGAAGCACTTACGTTGCGAGCCGTTATCTATATGGATATAATAAACTGCTGGGGAGATGTTCCTGCACGCTTCGAACCTATTTCGCAAGAGATATTGTATGTTCCACGTTCAAGCAAAGACGTGATTTTCAAGCAACTGATTACAGACTTGCAAGAGGCTGAAAAGATAGTAGCATGGCCTACAGAAACAAGTGCTACGGCAACGGTTGAGCATATCAACAAAGCATTTGTAAAAGGATTATTGGCACGCATCTGTATGCAGGCAGCCGGATATTCCGTTCGTGAAGATGGAACTAATAAATTGAGCAACGATCCTGAATTATCAAAAGACGTTCTCTACCCCATTGCTTTGCAGGCATGTAAAGAAGTGATGGAAAAGGAAGGTACCTATTGCAAACTGGAAGATAACTTTGAAGATATCTTTATCAACAACTGTAAAGACGTGATCGCCGCAGGAGGAGAATCTCTTTGGGAAATGCCATTTGCCAATACCCCGACTCCACGCGGACGCTTGGTTAAAACCTTCGGAGTGAAGCATAATCAGAAAGATACGTATGGCCCTACCGGAGGAGGTGATGCAGGTCCTACTCCTAACTTCTTCTACGACTATTCAATTAATGACAAACGCCGTGACGTAACTTGCGTTCCTTATTTATGGTCAAAGACAACTGTTAATGTTCAGGAGTTGAACGCATTAAACAGCTGGTATTTCGGAAAGTATCGTTATGAGTGGATGGATAGAGAAGGTATCAGTGATGATGATGGTGTTAACAAACAATATATGCGTTATGCAGATGTCGTTTTGATGCGTGCAGAATTGGAAAATGAACTGAATAGCCCATCCGCAGCAGCTCCGTATTTGAAAAAGATACGTCAGAGAGCTTTTGCTCAGACGGATTGGAGCACAGAAGTAGATGCTTATGTCACAAGTGTTTCTGGTAGTAAAGATGCTATGTTCAAAGCAATTGTAGACGAACGTGCTTTCGAATTCTGCGGTGAGATGCTTCGCAAAGCAGACTTAATCCGCTGGGGATTACTGAAGAGCAAACTGGATGAGACCAAACAAAAAATGCGTGACTTACGTACCTTGTCTGGTGATTACAGTGATTTGAACAACACTCTTTACTACAATATGGTAGACTTTAAATGGATACGCAATAAAAAAGAAAACATCACCGAGAATGCCGCACTCCAAATTTACGGACTGAATCATGGTGAGACTGGCGTTCCATCAGGTACTTACGAATTTAAAAAGGAATGGATTAAAGAAGATAAAATAGCAGATAAAAAGCTCGAATCACTTTATCTTAATGATCCGGATAAGTTTATGTACTGGCCTATCTTCGATTACAATATCGAGGCTAGCAACGGAACTCTAAGTAATTATTCTTGGTATACCTTCTAAATTCATTCTAATAAAAAACATCATGAAAAGATATATTAATAATATAGTCATCTTACTGGCAGCCTTCCTATTAGGAGGTTCGGTATTCACATCGTGCGAAGACATCGATGAGATAACCAACTTGAATCTTGACCGCGTTCTTTCCCCTGTCAATCTCACGACAAGGGTATCTAATAAGACAAATCTCATTGTATCATGGACTTTATCCAATAATGCAGATCAGTATGTCATCGAATTGTATACGGGTAAAACGATTGAAGAAGGCGCAACTCCGGTCAAGACCTACACTATTGATAGTAAAGAAGTTCCCTACACTATTTCCGGATTAGATGGTGAAACTGATTATGTAGTCCGTGTAAAAGGTATCATGTCAGATAAATCCAGAGAGGACTCCAAATGGTGCTCTGCAACATTCAAGACTGACGCAGAACAAATATTCTATGCTGTTGTCCCTGAAGAGATAGAAGCGACACAAGTAATATTACGCTGGCCTGCAGGTGAATATGCTCAGACCATTGTACTTACTCCTGGAGATATCGTTTATAATGTCACTTCAGAAGACATTACTGCGGGGGCAGCTACCATTACAGGTCTGAGTGGTGAAACTAGCTATACTGCCAAATTAATGAATGGTAATAAGACTCGTGGTACAATAACTTTCACTACTCCTGTTGATACAGGGGATGCTATTCTAATTGAAAACAGTGAAGGATTAATCAATGCACTTACTAACCTAGAAGGAGGAGAAACTCTTGCTTTATTAGATGGAACATATTTAGGTGCTGACGCTTCTCTGAATTTCAATATCACTAAAACTGTTTCTATTGTTACAGCCAGATCAGGAGGAAAAGTTACATTGAATGGACATATACGTTTAAAGACAGGTGCGGGGCTTTCTGTAACAAATATCATTCTTGATGGTACTGGTGGTTCAGGCGATCAAGCTATCATCTTCGAAGATGCTGGTGCAAACGGGATCATTAATGTAGAAGGCTGTGAAATCAAAAACTATGTGAAAGGAGTGTTCTATATGAATAAAGCTACTCTAGTCGATAAAATGACATTTAACAATTGTCTATTCCATGACATAACAAGCAGCAATGACTTCTTCGATTGTCGCTCAGGTGTAATCAAAGATTTCACATTATCTAACAGCACAGTATATAATAGTTGTGCAAGCCGAGAATTTGTCCGTATGGATAAAAATACTAACTTCCCTAATATTACATCAACTATTGTCAATATAACAAATAACACAATAGTCGGAGTATCAGGATCAGGCAGACGGTTATTATACGTGCGTTATACAGGCAACTCTATCAATTTCACGAAAAATATAGTTTATGGAACAGGAGGTGTGTTTAACGATAATAGCGATTTTACAAAACCGACATTCGAAAACAACAACTATTATAATAGTCCAGGCTTGATAGCTCCAGCAGATAAGTCCAAATATTATGATGATTCTAATACTAAATACGAATTAGACCCACAATTTACAGATGCAGCAAACGGTGACTTTACAGTAGGCAATGCCGAATTAAAAGATATAGGAATCGGAGATCCAAGATGGTTCTAATTAAGTCGTTTTAGGTTTCAGGTCTCTCTACAATTTTAGAGAGAGAAAATAAAAAGATAGTGATGCCCAAATACGAGTATCGCTATCTTTTTTATTCTTCCAAAGAAGTAAGAAGGTACATCATTCGCTCGCATTTTGTACACCATTCATTCAATTCTTATACATCTTTTCCTTAAATCTTCTACATCCTTGGAGTGACTCTAGTACATCATCATAACAACTCTTGTACTTCTTTCTATTTACTCTAATACAAATTTATAAAAAAAACTGCCTGTCAGGCTAACAATGAAAATATCAGCCACCTACTAAATAAAGTTGAAATCCATGTATTCAGTTCTTTCAGTAATCTCCGCAAAATCCCTGTCAAAAGGAGATACAGCTGAAAGCAGTAGTCTCTGAAAAGAGGTTTCAGCATTCAGCTCTTTCAGTTTCAAAAACAGAGCCTGCGTTTGTTCCAATCAGAAGTTCTATTTACTAAAAGTAAAAGGTCTGTTTTACTTAAACAGAGGCTCTATTCATTCATCATATTTTCAGTGCTGTTTCTATCATTCTCACCTTATTTGTCAGCAAACTTTAGCTCGGAGGTCAGCAAACTAAGCCTACACGTCAGCAAGCCTGAGCCGACGGGTCAGCACGCCTTTGCCCGTACGTCAGTCAGCCTTTGCCTACATATCAACCAGCCTTTGTTCAGAATTTAAGATATACATAGCTTATCGACTATAAAGACAGAAACTCAAACTATAAACCTGAAAGAACTGAAACCACGCCTCCCCGCTCAGAGCACGTCTACGCAAGGGTACGAAATTGTGCCTTCAGCCGCTATCACCTTCTATCAAGGCTTTTCCGAAGAAAGCTGAAACGGCTGAACGCTATTTATCCAATGAAACTTCTAAGGAGATAAAACTGCAAAAAGCTCCAATTACCGACCGACTTTCTCCCGATACTCTGTCGGAGTCATACCGACCTGCGCCTTAAAACATTTACTGAAATAACGCGGGTCATTGATACCGACCATATAAGAAATCTGAGTCATATTAAACTCTCCCGTTTCAATCAATTGTGCGGCACGCTTGATACGTATTTCCTTTATGAACTCGATAGGAGCCAGTCCCGTAAGCGTTTTCAACTTCTTGAAGAACACCGAACGGCTGACAGCCAGCTCACGAACCAAATCATCCACTACCAATTCCCCGTTATCCATATTCTGCTCCATCAAGTCAACCAGTTTATCCATAAACTTACGATCATTAGGAGACATTTCCGGCATCACAGGCTCTTCCGCTGCACCACTATCAGGTTCAGTAGATGCATGACCAGCTAAAGCCTCCCCCTGAGCAAGCGGAGTTTCAGACACCGTCACATACGTCAGACTATCACGATAGAAGTTCTGCAGTTTCTTACGCTGCATCAACAAATTCTCCACCCGAGCCTGAAGATAAGTCGCACTAAAAGGCTTGGTGATATAATCATCCGCCCCATATTCCAGTCCTTCCAATTTACTTTCTATCGTCGTCTTGGCAGTAAGCAGGATGATAGGAATATGGCTGGTCGTCATATCCGCACGAAGTTCACGCGTCATTTCTATACCGTCTTTCTCCGGCATCATGACGTCGCTGATAATAATATCCGGCAGATACTTCAAAGCCTTGCTCCACCCCTCCATACCGTCGGAAGCCTCTACCACCCGATAAGTTGAAGCGAAAATACTGCGCAGGAAGGAACGTAATTCCTGATTATCCTCTACCAGCAACATAAGCTCTTTCGAACTACTTTCCTCAGCCTCTTCTTTAGCAGCAGATACTTCCAGGTCCGGCGCATCTACGATGGCAGCTTCTGTCTGAAGCGAAGAATTAGCGATATCCACAATACGTTCCATGCTCAGCGGAGCAGCCGAATCTTCGAGAATAAACTCCACTGAACTACTATAATGCTCTTTGCCCTTCAGAAAGTCCACTTTAAAACAACTTCCTTCACCAAGCCGGCTGTCAACGGAGATCGTAGCCTTGTGCATCTCTACCAGTTCCTTCACCAAAGAAAGGCCGATGCCGGAGCTTGCCTGATTGAAAATATTCTTGTCCACCAGGTTCTCAAAGCGTACAAAGAGAGACTTCCGTTTATTTTCGGCAATACCAATCCCCTGATCCTGTACACCGACAGACACCGTACTCTCATCTTCACGGATAAAGACGGTGATCATTTTCCCGTTAGGAGTATACTTAAACGCATTGGACAGAAGGTTAAACACAATCTTTTCAAACTTATCGGCATCCACCCAAAGGTTCAAAGCCTCTTTCTCTGTCTGGAAAAGGAAATCGATGTTGTGTTCTTCCGCCACCGACTCAAAATTATCCATAATCTTGCGGGCAAAGGCAACGACATTCAACTGTTGCACCTGCATCTTCATCTTCTTGTTCTGAATCTTACGGAAGTCCAGAATCTGATTGACAAGACGAAGCATACGGTTTGTGTTCCGTTCGACCACTACCAGCTGTTCCCGTGCATCAGCCGGCAGTTTATCGTTCTTCAGGACTTGTTCCACCGGACCTGCAATCAGCGTCAGAGGAGTACGAAGTTCGTGGGATATATTGGTAAAGAAACGCAGCTTGATATCAGAAATCTGTTGCTCTACAGACACCTCATGCTTCAACCGATAAATGGTAAACAGGATATAAACCGCAACGAAAATGATCAGCAGCACAAAACAGACATACAGCACATACGCCAAAGGTGTTTCCCAAAAAGAAGGAAGGATTGTAATATTCAAGATGCGCTCATTGTCCACCCACACCCCGTCGCTATTGGTAGAACGGACACGGAATATATAATCTCCCTTCGGCAGGTTAGTATAGGTTACGCTTCTTTGCCGGTCGGCAAAAGTCCACTGCTTCTCGAAACCATCGAGAATGTATGCGTACTGTATGTTCTGCGGATTCGTATAATCGAGTGCAGCGTATTGAACGGAAAAGATATTCTCATCATGAGAAAGCACCAGTTCCTGTGTATCATCCAAATCGACTTTCAATATGGACTTCTCTCCCGGAATTACATCTTCATTCGCTACCATCAACTTGGAAAAGACTACAGGAGGCACATAGCTACTCTTCCGGATAGAATCCGGACTGAACATGAATAATCCGTTACTGGTTCCAAACAACATATCTCCGTCGGATGTCAGCGTAGAAGCCGCCTCACTGAAACGGACACGGAAACTAATACTGCGTTCATCGTAATTCTCAAAACGTTCGCCGGAAGGAACAAACTTACAGATTCCATTTTCCGTACTAATCCAAAGATTCTGTTTATGGTCTTCACGGATGGAAAGCAGGACGTCCGAAGAAAGTCCGTCGAGCACTGAGTAGGATTTAAATTCACCGTGACCGTCTTCGCTGATGGAAATCAGTTTATTCAGTCCCCCTCCGAAAGTCGCCAGATAGAGTTCCTTCTGCTGGGTAGCGATAATCCAATGCACGTCATTATTACTTAGACTCTTCGTATCGTTCGGGACACGCGAGAAGTGGTGGAACTGTATATCTTCCGGCTTTTTGAAATTCTCATCAAAGGCAACGGCGCCTGTGGTAGTACCTACCCAAAGACGTCCGTTATTATCCGAAGTGATAAAACGCGTTTTGTAACAGACGTCAATCGGATATCCTTTCAGGTTATTCCGGTGATTGATAAAGACGGTCTCTCCATGTTCTCCCTGGGAAATATAGTTGATACCGCCTGCAAAAGTAGCCGCCCAGATACGACCATGATGATCTTCATAAACACAATATACATTGTTGTCACTCAGACTGTACATATCGTTGGCGTCGTGCTGATAACGGGTCAGCTTATAAGACATACCTGCAGGAGAAGTCTGTTCGGCACGCACCAAACCGTTTCCTTTGGTAGCAATCCAGATAATTCCTTTCGAGTCCTGCAAAATGAAATAGGCTGTACCCTCCATAGGCGTACCTGTCGGCGAAATGGTTCCATTGCCTGTCAGATGACCTATATATTTCCGGTTCGAGTCGTACAGGCGGATCATTCCGTCTTTCAGTCCGACCCACAAATTCCCCTGTTTATCTTCGCATACCGACCGCACTTCGTTACTCAAAGATTCATATTCATGCGGAACGGGAGTCAGCATTGAAAACGGTACGTTGCGGAATGTTACTTTCTCCAGCCCTTTGGAGTGGGTACAAAGCCACAAATTCCCCTGTTTATCAGAAAAAGCGGCATGTATCTTGTTAGAAAAGCGCCAGTTGTTACTGCCCAAATCATCATAAAAAGGAACAAGACAGTTCCGCTCACGATCAAAATAGGAGAATCCTCCGCCATAAGGATGTACCCATATATGTCCGTGGATATCTTCATGAATATGGAAAGCGGGACGCGAACGATCAGCGTTACTATATTCCACCCGCATCTGTTCACGCTTTACCACACCGGTGGCAGGATTAAAATGAACGACGACTCCCGGCTCTTCCTGTTCGAACCATACCTCTGATGTGCGGTCTACATAAGCCGAAAGAATCGGTTGAGCGGACAACTCTTTGCAGGTCACGGGAGAATAATGCGTATGTTTGTTTGTCTTCAGGTTGCAAAGAAAGAATCCGTCCGAATCTGTTGTCACTACAGTGTTGTCATTGCCCACAGTGTGTATGGAAGTAATGCGGGCTTTTGTCGGAAGTTCGAGCAGGCGAAACTCTCCGCCCTGTTTCTGATAACACCAGATTCTCCCTCTGTCTGAAGCAAAGCAGATATCGTCTTCGCATTCCCGGACTGCATAAAATGCCTGATTCATACCGTCCTGTTTCCCTTTCGTCTCCACAAAGTAGTTCACTGGTTGCTGCTCACCGGAGCGTATCATTCCCAAGCCGTTATCAGTCAGCAGCCAGTGATTGCCGGCTTTGTCCTGATAGACTTGATAAAAGTGATCGGCAGGAAACAGACCGGACTTCGTTGAATAAATATCTGATTTCGTCGTATAGTTCTTCTGAGGAAGCGTGACTACACGGATAGCTCCATCATGTTCCGTCAGCAGCCAGACCGTACCATCGGGCAATACCTGAATAGCGTGAATGTTGTATGTACTACCTTCCTCACCTGCTGCCGGAACCTGTTCGAACGTCTCCGTTTTCGGGTCAAAACGGTGGACACGGTTGTCATAAGTCAATAACCACAGAAAGCCGTACCGGTCTTCATACATCCGGTCGGCACGGTTATTGGTCAGACTGATGTAATTGCCCTGACGTGCTTTATAAGTTTTAAAGTTATAGCCATCAAAACGATTGATTCCATCCCATGTGGCAAACCAAAGGTTGTCTTTGTGATCCTGCAACATGCTCATCACTGTGTTTTGAGACAACCCATCCTCGGTAGAATAATGGGTGAAAAAACTGTGTTGTTGTGCCTGCACTACAGGCGCGGTCAGGCACAAAAGAATTAGATATAAGATTCTTTTTATCATTATTACACACATATATTGAATGGTGTAAAGATAATGATTTAGCTGAACTTACATCTATATTCAGTGTTTATTTAACAGAATCGTTCTCTTATTTTTGATCAAATAATGTTACTTTCCGATCCGGTCAGCGTTTCACTTCCACCATCCGATTTCCATTCTTTACCGGATTCCAGCCATCTTCACCTGCCAAAACCGTTTCCATCTCGTAGCCTTTCAGATTCTTCAGTTGACGAGAGAAAGCTGCGCGGGCTTTCGGATTGGCTCCCTCACCACGACTATCGTATTCGGCATAAAATACGGTTTTCTCCGCTTCTTTCTTTCCCCAGTTGTGCCAGCCTTCCGGAAGGATATGTTTACCCAGTTCACAACGGATAAATACAGCCTGTGCATACGGACGCCACGGACGAGACAGATATACTTTGGCAACATCCGGATCAGCAGTTAACCGGCAATCATAAAAGACATATCCATACTTTTTGCCTTGATCTGTAGAGGGTGCCGTCACATAACCATCACGTTTGCTATGAATATGGCAACGATTGAATACGGCTACAGACCATCCGAAGATAAAGTCAACCGTTCCTTCGATATAGCAATCCTCGTAATATTGACGGCTGTGCTTGCCATACGTATAAAGGGTATCCTGATAACCGAGAAAACGACAGTTCTTAAAGAACGCACGGTCGGCAGATACAAAACAGGCTACTGCCTGTCCTACCGGTCCTGCCGAGTTTTCAAAAGTGATGTTCTCCGCATAGAAATCGGGAGCATAAATGTAACAACTCGACGATCCCGAAGTTCCCATATTCTCACCAAACACATTTTTCTTATTGGCAAAATCATCATTTGTCAGTACCGCACCATCCTCTCCTATCAGAGAGATATTTATTTTGGATTCCGGAATAATAATCTTCTCTTTATAAGTGCCTTTACGGACCAAGATAGTAGTACGCACATTCTTGCGAAAATCGGGTACTGCATTTATCGCTTCCTGCACTGTGAAGAAATCACCTGTTCCGTCTTGTGCCACTACGTAATCATAATGACGGACATATTTTGCCAGTTCCGGTATTTCTTTTGCGATGGCATCTACAGTCAGCCCGGCGATACTCCGTGCTCCGTACACATTCAGATGGGTATTATCCTCCCGGCCTTTCGGGAAAGCCGGAACTTTTTCAGGTTCGACAAACATAAACAACTTCTTCGACTCTGCGGGGCCCAGTCCCTGCACCAGATCATGGGTAATTTTGTTCATATCGATAAACGCTACTCCCATCTCTTTTGCCACATTACGCGGAGAATCAAGGTAGGCACCGTGCGTATCGTACAAGACGTTTCCTTCTTTCGGCAGTTCCTGTTCACCCGGAGCACGACGGGCATCTGTGGCAATCGAGGCATCTTCCGGCTGTACAAAATTACGACGAACAATGGAATTGAACAACACAGGAATCCCTCCTTTGGCACGAGTTTCATTGACGAAACGACGGAGATTGTCATCAAAGGTCGTTCCCGGATCAGTATGGCGTGTAGAATCAGCCTTTTCATCATTATGCCCGAACTGGATAAAGACATAATCTCCCTTCTTTACCTGGGAAATCACTTTTGCCCATCGGCCTTCAGATATGAAACTTTTGGAACTGCGGCCATTGGCGGCATGATTATCAACACGTATATCTTCTGAAAAAAATCCGGGAAGCACCATACACCAGCCGCGTTCGGGATTTCCACCGTACAGATTTTTGTTAGCCATCGTAGAGTCACCTATCGTAAAGATGGTCAATACAGGTTTATCCGCACGAAAAGCGGAGAAAAGAAGAAAAAAAAGAAATAGTAAAGCGAGTTTATTTCCGGTTCTCATAATATTGTATACCAGTTATGCGATTATATATTTTGTTCTTCACACTCATCATTCTTCTTAATCAGTCTGCAGCTTAAATACCGACAGAAGATTATCCGACATTAATAGAGACGGACAACGGCATCGTATGTAATGCACCTGCATCCATGAATCCAGTGCAATATTACGAAGTTTTCACGAGATAAAGGAGGAACAAATCGTTCATTTTGGTGGAATAATCGTGTAATTTCGCTATTTTATTCCATAAAATTGTATCTTTGCGGCGTGAAGATTTTCTAATTATCCCTAAATGGGCATAAAGCGAAATGAAAAAGGGAATGCCGTGTAAATCGGCAGCAGTTTCCGCTGCTGTAAGTTCTCAGTTGTCAGTAAACAGACAACAGGTTTTGACATCCATCTGCCACTGGTAATAAAACGAACCGGGAAGGCGTCAAAACCAGAACGAGCCAGAAGACCTATCTCCACATTTGGACAATTTTGTACCTGCGGAAAACGGGAGCAAAATATACAAAAACAATTCCTAAAATAACATTTGTATTCATTTCTCTGTTTATCCCCATGTAAGGGAGTAAGCAGCGTGCAGATTGTTCCGAATAGTTGTACGGTAAAGTGAACGGCTCTACTTGTACAATAAGACTCATTGTATTAATTACTTTAATATTAATAAATTGTATGAGAAAACTATTACTTTTATTCGGAGTTATGGCTATTCTGACCTCCTGCCGCAATGACGATGATGAAAATCTTGCAGGACAGTCAGCCCCAAAAATTGTATTAGATAACGAAACCGGTGTCTATACAGTGAAAAGCGGGCGTGAAGTAACAATCAGTCCAAGTTATGAACATGCAGACGGAGCTTTGTTCGTCTGGAGCATCGACGGGAAAATTGTCGGTCGGGACACCTATCTGACTTATCAGGCCGGACAAACCGGCGAAGTATTCGTTCTTCTGAGCGTATCCAACCGCAATGGAACTGCCGAAGAGGAGCTCCGTATTGATGTGGTTGACAAAGAAATCCCTTATATATCTCTTGCCGGAGCAGAAAGCGGATACAAAATACTGATCGGAAAAGAACTGGCTTTCGCCCCGACCGTACCTCAGACATCTATCCCTACCTCTTATAGATGGACCGTCAATGATAAAGAAGTCTCTACCGAGAAAGATTACACTTTCCAGTCGCAGGAGAAAGGCATCTTCAACCTCAAGTTTACTACTGAGAATGAGGATGGGAGCGACTTTATCGAATTTACAGTGCAGAATTGCAGTGCAGACGAGCTCCCATTCAGCTGGGCTTTTGACCGGACAACATTCAATATGTCAATCGGACGTTCTATACGCTTAATGCCGTTGGACATCACCAATGCCATCGATGTTACCTATACATGGACTATGGCAGGTCAGGAAGCTCCTCTGCAAGAAGGCAATGACCCGGTCCTTATCTTTACCCCAACGCAACAAAGTACTTATAAGCTGACTGTTACTGCCAAAAGCGAGTACATCGGAGAAGTATCGCAAGAGATTACAGTAACTGCTTGTCCGGCAGAAGGCACATACTATCGTGCTGCTACTGCAGCGAGTCAGGCAAGTTCTTCCAAAGTTTATGAAATCATCGCAGCACCCGGACAGTTTGTAGGGCAAATCACAACCGGTACTACAATGGAAGCCGCCTGCGCAGCAGCAGAAACCGCTTTCGGGAACAATGCCTATATCTCTCTGGGCGGATTCGGCGGTTACGTCGTAGTAGGATTCGACCACAGCATTGACAATAAAGGAAATTATGATTTCGCGGTCAGAGGCAATTCCTTCTCCAACTCTTCAGAACCCGGTATCGTATGGGTAATGCAGGATGAAAACGGAGACGGCAAACCGAATGACACCTGGTATGAACTGAAAGGTTCGGAATATGGCAAACCGGAAACTATTCAAGATTACGCCGTAACTTATTATCGCCCTAAAAGTGCCGGAATGCCTGTTTCATGGACGGACAACCAAGGAAAAAAAGGCAGCGTCGACCTCAATCCCAAATATCCGTCATGGATATCAGCAGATAGCTACACATTACGCGGAAGCTGTCTCCAGGCCAGAAATGAGGACACTTCCGGAAGTGGAACATACTGGGTAAACCGGGATTATGACTGGGGATATGTTGACAACTACAGCAAAATCGACATGATCACCGGAGACGGAAACAACTACTTCCGCATTTCGGATGCCGTTACTTATGACGGGAAACCGGCAAATCTGCAATATATTGACTTTATCAAAGTACAAGTAGGCGTCAATGCCCAAAGCGGATGGCTCGGTGAAATTTCGACCGAAGTACTCGGATTTACAGATTACAACCTGACTAAAAACAAATAAAGATAGATAACGATGAAAAATATATTCAAATTAGGAACTCTTCTCTTCCTCTTCGTCCTTTGCGGATGCAGTGACGATTCGGATGAAATCTTCGAAGGGGTTGATAACTATATAAGTTCGTTTACACTGACAGCAACCAATGGTACCAAATACTCTGCTGCCATTGTCGGTGAACAGATTATTGTCAGCATCCCTCAAAGTGAATCTCTGCAAGACGCCAGAGCAGAATACACAGTCAGCGAACAGGCCGATCTTTTCCCGTCACCAGCCACCATCAGCGACTGGGATCATGAACATGTATTCCGTGTGGTATCACATAATCAGACGCTCAAAGATTATACATATACCGTGAAACGTACGGCTGTCAACAGTGAAGGCAGCGTAGTGCTACTGACCCAGTCGGACGTAAACGCTTTTGCCGAAACAGGAATTACAGCCATCGAAGGCAGTCTGATCCTTGGCGCTATTAATGGAACTACTGACGACCCCATTACTGATTTGTCGCCATTATCCGGATTGACCAGTGTTCGTTATGATATCGTCATAAACAACACTTTTGCCGCTGCCTCTCTCACAGGACTTGAAAATGTGATATATGCAGGCGGTCTGTCTATCGGCTCCGCCGTGACAGCCACCACTCCGCAAGAAGGAGTAGCCGTAGTGATGTCTTCACTTGAGTCTCTGGGGCAATTACAAATTAATTCTTCTCAAGTGACAGCACTCTTACTCCCCAAACTGAGAACGGTGGGAACAACTTATATTGATGCGAGTATGCTTGCGATGACGGATTTATCCGCTTTAGAAACTTGTGACGGACATTTTATTGTCAAAACATCTTCGGGTAACGGCTATCTCACCACATTTTCTCTCCCCGAACTGAGACAGGTACGTGGCAATATGCAAATTGAAAAGTACACCAAGATAGAAACCTTGTTGTTGCCCAAACTAGCCAAAGTTGACGGAGGACTTGCACTTACAAGTCTGGGAGCTGTTTCCGAACTGTCACTCCCTGAACTTATAGAATGTGGTAGCAGTCTTACAACATCAAATTTGGATAAAGCAACCCGAATCAGTCTGCCTAAACTGAAGTCCGTAAGTGCTCTTTCCTTATCTGGAAGCACTTCCAATTCATCTACAGAAGAAATCGAGCTGCCTCAGCTGGAAAATGTCAATAACGATCTAATCATAAAAATGGCAGCTATGAGCATCGAAACGCTTTCTCTCCCTGCCTTAAAAAGCGTAGGTGGAAAGCTAGACATTGAATATCTGAAAGCTCTGACCTCTTTAGAAATACCTTTGTTATCGTCAATAGGAACTTCAGTCTATTTATACTATCTGAACTTGTTACCTTCACTTGATGTTTCTAAAATAGAAAATTTACCCTCACTTCAAATTCTTGGATGCGGACAATTAGCAACTGTCAAAGCATCGGCTGAATTAAATAATGTAAATTTCAATGCTGCTTCTCAAACGGATGCATTTATACCAACATTTACGGTTCCAACCCAAATTAAAGGAAAACTGGAAGTTTCGGGATACAAATACTCGGCAGAGGGTGATTGGAAATTGAAAAATGTCACAGAAATCGGAACATTCACCTATTCCGGTATAGGTTCACAGGGCGTTGTCAATCTGATTTTTGAGGATTTGGAACGAATCGGCACATTCAATGTCCCAACCGGATACTATTTTAAATCCGCTTCATTCCCCAAATTGACGGAGGTTACGGAAAACTTCACCTTCGGTTATACCCAATATATCGGAAACGGAGGCATATCTGTCCCGGTACTGAAAAAGATCAAAAGTCTTACTTTCAATGGTGCCTCTTATGCAGGAGCAGCCAGTTCTTTCAAACTCCGGACAAATCTCGAAGACTTTGCCAATGTGACTGAAATTGGCAGTGTTACCATCAAGTGGTGGGGTGCATTGGCTGATTTCTCGGGATTAAAGAATGCGATTCCATCTCTATCGGCATCCAGCTGGGAAGTGAAGGAGAATACTCTTTATAACCCGACCTACCAGGATATGGTTGATGGAAAATATACCAAAGACTAATTGAGATATTGACTATCCAATCTATAAAATAAAACAGGATGTAAATGAAACGAACCCCATTTACATCCTGTTTTTTCTTTGATTATAATATCTTATTTATACGGATACCAGTTACTGCATTCCTTAAATATATTCTGCGGAGTATATTGCACCGCTTCTTTATCAGTCAGCTGTTTAGCCCATTTCACACGTCCGGAAGTATCCGCACCTTCACCCGTGTTTTTAAATTCAGCGTAACGGGCAGTCTTTTCATTTTCCGGATTCTTCCAGTTGTGCCAACCCTCCAAGCGGATATGTCCGCCAAACTCGCAATTAATAAAAGCCGTAGCAGCATAAGGTCTCCAAGGCCGTCCCAAATAGACTTTCTTGATATCGGGAGCAGCTGTCAGCTTACAGTTCTTGAAAACATAGCCAAACTCCACCTCTTTCGGAGTAGAAGCCGCGGTGATGTATGAATCGCGCTTGCTATGCAGTTCGCAATATTCGAACAGGGCTGTAGAAGGGCCGAAGATGAAGTCTGTAGTTCCTTCGATATAGCAGTTAGTAAATAACAGGCGGCTACCCTCTGATCCTGTATAAATAGTATCCTGATTTCCCAGAAAACGACAGCCGACAAACATCAGCCTGTCTCCTTCGGTATGGAGCGCAACTGCCTGCCCCAAAGGAGCGGCATTGTTCTCAATAGTCAGATTCTTAAAAGTAATGTCACTTCCTTCTACCTTTACAGTATAAGTGCGGAAAGTGCCCATTTTATTGATATTGGCATGGTCATCATACGTGATGATCGTCTTTTCGGCATCTTCACCTACCAGCTGCACGTTCTTCACCCATGAAGGAATCACCAGTTTTTCTTTGTATATACCATTCTTTATATAGATAGTCACCGTATAATCCATAAAAGCACGTACCGCTTCCACGGCTTCCTGGATATCCCGATATTTTCCTGTTCCGTCTCGTGACACGACTATTGTGTCTTGCTTTTGCTGTTGTGCACAGGCCAAAGTTCCTCCTGAACAAAGCAGAAGAAACAACGCCATTCCTTTCAAAATACTCCTTTTCATCGATAGAAATTACTTTTGCAAACGTTCGTATTCCAGACTTGCCATAATAAATGGTCCTACTGCTTTCGGGTCGTTATTACGGATCGTTTCATTTATATAATAATCATAATCGCCGGAACGATAAACCTTCCCCCCCAGCCCTGCTACCGCACAGGCCTTCGTTATAGTCACCACTCCATCTTTATCTACTTCAATGAAATTTTTCAG
Organism: Bacteroides thetaiotaomicron; assembly: GCA_019412825.1. Taxonomy (GTDB): domain Bacteria; phylum Bacteroidota; class Bacteroidia; order Bacteroidales; family Bacteroidaceae; genus Bacteroides; species Bacteroides thetaiotaomicron_A. Next base: position 101,335 of record DXOL01000032.1, read on the forward strand.
AACACCTTCATAACCAGTCTTTGCTACATCCAGATAAGACGGATCGATATATCCCATACGTACTGCCTTAAACAGACTGTAAATGAACATTGCCGAACAGGATGATTCCAGATAATTACCCTGATCGCCGCTTCTGTCCATCACCTGATACCATCCACCGGTCTCCGGGTCTTGTAGTTTCTTTACCTGAACCGCTACATTATCCAAGATTGCAAGCAACGAATCTCTTCCGGCCTCATGCCTCGGAATAAAATCCAGCACATCTACCAACGCCATCGCATACCAGCCTAATGCACGTCCCCAACAATGTTTTGACTGTCCTGTCACCGGATCGGCCCAGCGCTCCGTGCGACTTACATCACACGCATGACGATAAAGCCCATTCTTCGGATCATACGTATGACGGGCACAGGTGATAAACTGATTGATGACGTCTGCATAATCCTGCGGGCGATTATTACGGAAAGCATACTCTGCATAAAAAGGAGCTCCCATATAAAGTCCGTCCAACCACATCTGATGCGGATATATCTTTTTATGCCAGAATCCTCCGTCTTCATTACGAGGCTGTCCGGCAAACTGGCTATAGAGCAAGTCTAATGCCTTCTTATACTTTTCATCCTTGGTCTGCTCATAGATACGAAACAGGATTTTTCCGGAATTGATACGGTCCAGACTGTAATCGGTCAATTTGTATGCAGTAATACTTCCATCCTCATGCACCATCGTATCTGCATAAGCAATTGCATAATCGCGTATTTTCTTGTCGCCATAAGTATCGTATACATCAAGCATCGCCCCCAATTCCAGTCCGTGGCAATAGTCCCATTTCAGTCTGGGCTGAAAATCGAGCTGCCAGGATTCCGGGCAACGGATCATCTCCGATTCAGTCATCCGCACCGACCAAGGCAGTTTTTCATCCACCTGCTGTGCCGACAGTGAAATGGTGCTTGACATTATTATTACTAATATCAAAAATTTATAAAAAGAGCTTCGTCTCATGGTTTATTGTTTTAAGGATTATATATGCTATTTTTTCATGCTACGAAAGTAGTGTATTTCCTCCAAACAGAGTGGGATTTTTTAGTTAAGAAGGTGTATTTTTTGTTTTTCGTGCACGGAAACGACTAATTTTGTGCACGTAAACGTCAAAAATGTCCATTTTTGATGCATTAACTGATAAATTAAGAGTTTCGTTTTGGAATAAAGCGGAAAAGGTCGTACTTTTGGCACGGTTTACAACTAATACCCTCTGGGGAAACACAGTAATTTATCATTAAAAACAGAGAAAAAATAGAACAGAATGGAAGAAGTATTCAAGTACATTATCGGTCTGGGAGCGGCAGTAATGATGCCGATCATTTTCACAATTTTAGGAGTATGTATCGGTATTAAACTCCCCAAAGCGCTTAAAAGCGGTTTGTTGGTGGGAGTCGGTTTCGTCGGCTTATCTGTAGTCACAGCCCTGTTGACCAGTAGTCTTGGTCCGGCATTAAGTAAGATGGTAGAAATCTACGGATTGGAACTCGGTATTTTCGACATGGGATGGCCTTCGGCGGCAGCAGTAGCCTATAATACTTCAGTCGGCGCTTTCATTATCCCTGTTTGTCTGGGAGTAAACCTATTAATGCTACTGACCAAAACAACCCGTACTGTTAATATTGACCTTTGGAACTACTGGCACTTCGCATTTATCGGGGCTATCGTATACTTCGCCTCCGATAGTATTTTCTGGGGATTTTTCGCCGCTATCATTTGCTACATTATAACATTGGTTATGGCAGACATGACTGCTCCTGCTTTTCAGAAGTTCTATGATAAGATGGACGGTATCTCTATCCCTCAGCCTTTCTGCCAGAGCTTCGTTCCGTTCGCGATTGTAATCAACAAACTTTTAGATAAAATTCCGGGATTCGACAAACTGAATATCGACTCCGAAGGAATGAAGAAGAAATTCGGCCTGATGGGTGAACCGCTGTTCCTGGGTATCGTGATTGGTTGCGGTATCGGAGCTTTGGGCTGTGCCAGCTGGAAAGAAGTACTGGACGGCATTCCGGGTATCCTTGGATTAGGTATCAAAATGGGAGCGGTTATGGAATTGATTCCACGTATCACCAGCCTTTTCATTGAAGGTTTGAAACCTATCTCTGATGCAACCCGCGAACTCATCGCTAAAAAATATAAGAACAATACAGGTCTGAGCATCGGTATGAGCCCTGCACTGGTTATCGGCCACCCGACAACACTGGTTGTATCCCTGCTTTTGATCCCGGTTACTATCTTCCTTGCAGTGATCCTTCCGGGTAACCGTTTCTTGCCGCTGGCTTCTTTGGCCGGTATGTTCTACCTATTCCCCATGATTCTGCCCATCACCAAAGGTAATGTGGTGAAATCATTCATCATCGGACTGGTAGCATTGATCGTAGGTCTGTACTTCGTAACAGAACTGGCAGGATTCTTCACGATGGCTGCCAAAGACGTATATGCCGCTACGGGTGACCCGACAGTAAATATCCCCGCCGGCTTTGAAGGCGGAGCGCTCGACTTTGCTTCCAGCCTCTTCTGCTGGGGTATCTTCCATCTGACTTACAGTGTGAAGATTGTCGGTCCTGCCATCCTCGTAGCCCTTGCACTGGGAATGGCAGTCTACAACCGCATCCGTATGAAAAGAAATGATGCGAAAAACGCAGCTAACGTTTAAATATAAATATAATCCAAATAAAGATTCGAAAGATGAAAAAATTAGCAATTGCAATGATGATGGGTATCGCAGCTATGTCTGCTTCTGCCCAGGTAAATTACAAGATGCAAGTGGCTTGCAATCCGCAAGACGTGAAAACGTATGATACAAACCGCCTGCGTAGTAGCTTCCTGATGGAAAAAGTAATGGTTCCTGATCAAATCAACGTGACTTATTCCATGTACGACCGCCTCATCTTCGGTGGTGCCGTACCTGCAACAAAAGAACTGGTACTTGAAACTATCGATCCGCTGAAAGCTAAGTATTTCCTCGAACGTCGCGAACTGGGTGTCATCAACGTGGGTGGCGAAGGTATCGTAACTGTTGACGGCAAAGAATATACACTGAACTTCAAAGATGCTTTGTATGTAGGCAGAGGCAAGCAGAAAGTTACTTTCAAAAGCAAAGATGCCAGCAAACCTGCAAAATTCTACATCAACTCCGCTACTGCTCACAAGGAGTACAAAACTCAGTTGATCACTATCGACGGACGCAAAGGTTCTCTGAAAGCCAACTCATTCCCGGCAGGAAAAATGGAAGAAAGCAACGACCGCGTTATCAACCAGCTGATTGTTAACAACGTACTTGAAGAAGGCCCTTGCCAACTGCAAATGGGATTGACAGAACTGAAACCGGGTAGTGTATGGAACACCATGCCGGCACATACTCACACTCGCCGTGTGGAAGCATATTTCTACTTCAACGTGCCGGAAGGCAACTCCATCTGCCACTTCATGGGCGAACCTCAGGAAGAACGCATCGTATGGATGCAGAACGAACAAGCTATCATGGCACCGGAATGGTCTATCCATGCAGCTGCCGGAACCAGCAACTATATGTTCATCTGGGGTATGGCCGGTGAAAATCTTGACTATGGCGACATGGATAAGATCAAATATACAGAAATGCGCTAATCTTTGCGCAGCTCTTTAGCACATATCAAGTGATCCGAAAAGCTTCATTCTTTCCTCGAAACGGGGAAGGAATGAAGCTTTCCGGATTTGTCATATTCTTCCCCCAAAGAGACCAAATTGTTACGATAATACATTACTATGTACAAATAATATGTATAATGCAACGAATTATACATGATTTTGACCAATTATTACAAAAAAAATCCAGCTGAAATACCGACCTTTGTCAGCAAATCAAAATCTATTTAAATCCATTATCATGAATGCATTTCAAAAAACAGGCGAAAAAATGACAAACTACAGATGGACAATCTGTGCGATGCTATTTTTTGCTACTACAGTTAACTATCTCGACCGCCAGGTACTATCGCTCACCTGGGATGAATTTATCAAACCGGAATTTCACTGGGATGAATCACACTACGGTACTATCACTTCCGTATTTTCTATTGTTTACGCAATATGTATGCTCTTTGCCGGTCGCTTTGTGGACTGGATGGGAACGAAGAAAGGATTCCTCTGGGCTATCGGCGTATGGTCTGCCGGTGCCTGTCTTCACGCAGTCTGTGGTGTTGTAACAGAAGCACAGGTAGGACTGCACAGCGCTGCCGAACTTGCCGGAGCCACCGGAGACGTGGTGGTAACCATCGCTACTGTCAGTATGTACTGCTTCCTGGCTGCACGCTGTATACTTGCTCTCGGAGAAGCCGGTAACTTCCCCGCTGCTATTAAAGTAACTGCCGAGTACTTCCCGAAGAAGGACCGTGCTTATGCTACTTCCATCTTCAACGCCGGTGCTTCTATCGGTGCATTGATCGCTCCGCTTACCATTCCCATTCTTGCCAAAGCTTTCGGCTGGGAAATGGCGTTTATCGTTATTGGTGGACTTGGCTTTATCTGGATGGGCTTCTGGGTATTTATGTACGATGCTCCTTCAAAGAGCAAGCACGTAAACAAAGCCGAGCTTGAATATATCGAACAAGACCAGCATGAAATAGCCGGTCCGAAAACTGAGGAAAAGGACGAAAAGAAAATGGGATTTTTGCAATGCTTCAGCTACAAACAGACCTGGGCATTTATCTTTGGTAAATTTACCACCGACGGTGTATGGTGGTTCTTCCTATTCTGGACTCCGTCTTACCTGAACTCCCAGTTCGGTATCAAAACTTCCGATCCTCTGGGAATGGGACTTATCTTCACACTTTACGCAATCACGATGTTATCCATCTACGGTGGCAAGCTTCCTACTATCTTCATCAACAAGACCGGTATGAACCCGTATGCTGCACGTATGAAAGCGATGTTGATTTTCGCATTCTTCCCGTTAGTGGTATTGCTGGCACAGCCATTGGGAACATTCTCTCCGTGGTTCCCCGTAATCCTGATCGGTATCGGCGGAGCAGCCCACCAGTCGTGGTCGGCTAATATCTTCTCTACAGTAGGTGATATGTTCCCCCGAACAGCGATTGCAAGTATCACCGGTATCGGTGGTATGGCCGGTGGTATCGGTTCAATGATTCTTCAGAAAGTGGCAGGTAACTTATTCGTATATGCTTCCGGAACAACTATGGTTGACGGTAAAGAAGTGGAAATGACGAAAGAGCTGCTGGAACAAGGATCACAGTTTGTACATCCTGCGATGACATTCATGGGCTTCGAAGGCAAGCCTGCCGGTTACTTTGTAATCTTCTGCGTATGCGCAGTAGCTTACCTGATCGGTTGGGTTATCATGAAGGCACTGGTTCCTAAATACAAACCTATCGTATTGGATTAATCCGATATAATTATATAGAATAAAAAACAGGAGGGCACTCAGTATGAGTTTGTCCTCCTGTTTTTTTAACCAATTATTTATTCAAAAAGCTCCAAAAACAAAAAAGCCTCTTCTCACGAAGAAGGCTTTTTAGGTTTACTTATTCTCCATAGCCATTCTGTACTATTTTAATAAAACATATTGCACATTCAAACAATGAAGGATAGTAAACGTTAAGATGAAAAAAAGGGAAGTCTCACGACTTCCACAATTCTTCTAACCTTAAATCTAAATCTCTATGAAAAAAACGTATTGCAAAGATAGGGGTTTGTTCAACAAATAGGTGTTAATGAATTGCATAAAGAGAGAATAAAAACTAACGACTGCAAAAATTATGCAATATCCCGGAGGCTCTCTATTAATTTTAATAAACTTTTATAGAGCGGATTACGTTCCAGCAGTGCCGGCACACCTGTCAGCAGCATCTGTTTTCTTGCACGTGTCAAGGCGACATTCAGCTTCCGGTCAATCAGAATTCCGTCTTCTTCTGTCAGATTGGAAAGGAATTTCAGCTGATACGGATAGTTCACACAAAATGAATAAATAATCACATCGCGTTCACTTCCCTGAAATCGTTCTACAGTGTCAATCAATATCTGATTCAGTTCGGGGATGCCGAGAGCTTCTATTTCCTTCTTGATTAAAGCTATCTGACTGCGATATGGAGTAATGATTCCCAATGTACGGGAGGCGTCAAATGCTTCCGAATGTTCTTTATAGATAGTTGCGGCCAGACGGGCGGCAATCTTTGCTTCCGAACGGTTTGTTTTGGCAGAAGAGCCCATCGGTTCGGGCTGAGAAGGATAGAAAGACAGCCGGTTGATATTTCCGGAATCTTCCAGTTGATGCGGCAGTCCGACAGGTAGCAGCCGCCCTTCATAGAAAGCTTGATTGGCGAACAGAGCCACTTCGGGGTGCATACGTCCCTGACGGCAGAGCATATCGTAAGTACGATACGCATCGGTATGCTGACGGGCTGTACGATACAGTCTTTCAAACAGAGAATCTTTCAAATTCTTCAGTCCGACAGCAGACAAGGTTTCATCGTATACTTCCGATTGTTCCGTATTCTGCAAGACGACAGCCGGAAGTTGCTTATGATCGCCTATCAGGATAAATTTGCCAACGCCCTCTTTCCCGTTTTCTCCTTTGGCACAAAGTATACCCAACAACTGCGGTTCCAGTATCTGAGTAGCCTCATCCACAATAGCCACATCGAAATGCTTCAATCGGAAAAGTTCCGGTTTACCGGAGATAGACGCTACTGTACCGACTAATATACGACAGCGGTTAATACGTTCGTAAACCTCGGTACGGCGTGTACAGGTAGCAAGTTCATTCTCTATCAAATGCTCCCGATAGTTCTCGTCACATGAAAGCTCGCTTCCCACACGAATGAAATCGACTTTCGGACGAATGGAAGAAAGTGCTTTGCAGATTTCATCCACCGCACGGTTGGTGTACGAGAGTAATAAAATCTGGGCTCCTTCCTCCTTATAAAAGGTTTCGACCATCTTTTTCAGTGCACAAGACGTTTTACCGGTTCCCGGAGGCCCTACCAGCAGGAAGTAATCCTTCGCCGCTTTTGCTTTCAAGGCAATGCGGGTAAAGTCATCGGCAGCTTCGGCTATCTGCGTATCCAATGCCGCATCAAATCGCGGTTCCCGTTGAGAGAGCAGCAAGTCACGACGTTCTTTTGTAGCAGACATAAAAGCATAAAGTCCCTGATACATACTGCGAAAAGTAGTATCCATCGCATCGTGCTCAATAGCGTAGAGGCTATCAGACGGGAGTACGGAGGAATTCTGCTGGGTAGCACGAAGACGGATGCAGATTTCATTCTCGTTCAGATAGTCGATATTGCCTTTGAATACCATCTTGTTGGTAACATTGTCCGTATCCGCATTCCGTTCGTAAAGCACGATGGCATCGCCCTGACGGAAGTTGGGCAGGGTGTGCTGCGCATCATCTGCCACCGTTCCCTGAAGTTCTCCGGACGGCACCAGCAACAGGTGGGATTTATGTTCGTCGGCTGCGTGATTCTCTTTAATTCTTAAATCATAGATGATCTCCCCCGATTCGCATTTCTCCGCCAAAGTGGAAAGCCATAAAGAAGCGGCTCCCGTACGTCCCTCATAATCCACATCACCGGACTTGGACGTATAAAGTTCCTTCGTTATAAAATTATAGAGTGCATAGAAGTAGTTTTTCTCCAAAGCAGAGAGGGATTTCAACTTCTCCTGGAAATTATCGATAGAAGGACGCAGATACGTTTCCCAAAAACGCCCCGACAATCCCCGCTCGTTTAGTACCGAGGCCTTTATTTCTTCCAGTTTCTGTGCCGTATATTCCAGGCTGTTCCGCAACTGGATACCATATTCATCTGCTACAATCCGGTTACGCAGATCGATCACACGGCGAACCATCGCCCATGAAGGACGGGAAGGATAAAGCAACGGATAGCGTGTATAGAGCAGATAAGCCTTTACCTTCCGGTGATCCATCCCCATCGAATATTGCAGAACTGCCTGATAAAGCAACATCTGTACCTTATTATTCTCTTTCGGCTCTACTTTTCCGCGAATCGCATATTCGTCAGCCTTTCCCGATTTCATTTCGATGAAAGAAGACATATCGCGCTGCATATAGTCGAGCCGCCCTTGCAGGCCGAGCGCTTCACATATATAAGAAGGTTCGAGCACGGCATCCGTCTTGTCCAGTTCGTAGCCGGCGGCATGAAAAGTATCATTCACCGTCTCGCGGATATGGTCGAAGTGAAGTTTGCAGTCATCAAAGAACTGACGTTCCTTCTCCTGATCACGCAGGTCGGCACAAGCAGCCAGTTCAATCGGATAACGCCGGAAAGCTTTCTGCATACACTTCAGATAATCCACCTCCCCTTCCGTATGTATCCATTCATCGAGGAAAAGGTTGGCTATATTTCCTAAAAGCAACGGGCGTGCATTCTCTATCGGCTGAAGACGGGAAAGGAAATAGTTTGCCGGATGATGTCCATAGTCGCGGTAACATTCTGCCAATGAACTGATATCAATCAGATAATCCGGTTCAAGGACAATGAACGAAGGGGTCAGAGTTCCAGCTTCGTCAACAGCGACATCCAGCAAGTTGAGTTGTGCATGGCGCCAGAGCAACTGACAGGTTTCCGCAAATTCTTCATTGATCTGAGGAATATTGTAACGGACACGCAACGGTTCGTCAGCTATTTCATCCAAAGGAGTCACATACAGATACTGCTCGTCCGAATACTGGAAACAGACGCGCATCCGCTGCACCTGCTTGTGTGCCGGAGGAGCCACGATATAAGTTGCATCCGTCCGGGGAAGCAAACGATACAGCTCCTGTGGAATATCTTCCTCAAAAAGTTTACGGATGAAGAAAGCCAGCGTTTTCGCATCCCGCAGAAGGTGTTCACGGGTAGGTTCCTGTTGCCGGTTCAGAATGGCATTGGAGGTCAGTCGGAAGGTATGCAGCCTGTTTTGCTCCGCTACAGAAAGCCCCACTTTGGCCGCTACAAAACTAATTCGTGCGGAAAGATCGGTCATCTGCAGACTACCGTTGTGCATATGTAGGCGACAAAGCCTTTCCAGCAAGTCGCGCATCTGTTTGTAGCCGACAGTCAGCTGCAAATGATCCGCCTTACAAACGGCTAAAAGGATTTCATAAGATTCTCTTCCTTCATTTTCCATACGACAAAGGTACATGATAAAAATTACATCTGAAGAATATCTTCTTCAGATGTAGGGAAACGAACGATAAATAATTGGCTTATCAGACTTTTGCCACGCCTTCTTCTTCCTCTTCTTCCAACTCAGGAACTTCCTTCTTATCCTTTATCATCAGAATACTCATTTCATAGAGCAGATAAAGCGGAATAGCTACAACACTCAGTGTGAACGGGTCGCCCGTCGGAGTGATGATAGCGGCAGCTATTACGATAATGACAACTGCATGACGGCGATATTTGCGCAGGAAAGACTTGTTGACGACTCCCAGCAAAGACAACAACCAAGTCACCAGCGGAAGTTCAAAAGCCAGTCCCATACAGAGAATCAGCATCATAAAGTTATCGATATACGAATTGAGCGACAGGATGTTCTCGACTTCCGAACTCAACTGATAGGTTGAGAGGAAACGGAGTGTCAGCGGATATACCATAAAGTATCCCATAAGTACGCCGATAAAGAACATACCGGTTCCTATGGTCAACGCTTTCCTCACCCCTTTCCGCTCATTCGGATAAAGGGCCGGATTGATAAAACGCCAGACCTCAAAGAAAATATAGGGCATAGCCGTCACTACCGACATCCAGAAAGCTGTCGACATATGTATAAAGAAAGGAGCTGCCAAATTGATATTGACAAGCTTCACCTTAAACTCCTGCGTAAAAAATTCATCAGTCAAATCGAATTTCTGACCGATAAAGCGTAGTAAGTCGTAAAATACAAAATCATTATGGCAAGGCGCCAGTATTACATGGTCGAACAAATAAGGCATCGCTACGAAATAGCCGATTGCCAATACAAACCAGACTCCGATAACACGAAAAAGTACCCGACGCAACTCATCCAAATGATCCCAGAAGGTCATTTCTGCCATTGCTTATTATTTCTTAGCTGAATCTGCCGGTGCGTCGATTTCGTCCTTTGCCTTATTGATTTCGTCTTTTGCCTCGTTCACACCATCTTTAAAGCTCTTTACTCCTTTACCTAAGCCACGCATCAGTTCGGGTATTTTCTTACCACCGAAAAGGAGAAGAATAACAAGAGCAATAATGATCCATTCAGAGCCACTAGGCAAAAAGCCTAATAATAATAAGTTTGTCATATGTTTATATTTATAAGAGGTTTATTAGTTGGTGCAAAGATAATTATTTTAATGGATAATGGATAATGGATAATGGATAATTTGCTTTGCAGATGATTGCGCATCCCATTTTTTATTCATTAGTTCATCCATTGTCCATTATCCATTAAAGAATTATTCATTAAAGAAAGTAGACTCGCTTCACACGGTTCGAGATACTGGTCAGCACTTCGTAAGGGATCGTCCCCAGCTTATCCGAAAGTGTGGTTATCGGCAGGTCGTCACCGAAGATGACAGCCTTGTCCCCTTCCCTGCAATCAATATCCGTCACGTCAATCATACAGACATCCATGCAGATATTTCCTACATAGGGAGCTTTCTTGCCATTCACCAGACAGTAAGCATTGCCACGTCCCAGATGCCGGTTCAAGCCATCGGCATAACCGATAGGAATTGCCGCAATGCGGGAAGGACGCGTCAGATGTCCCATCCGGCTATAGCCTACCGTATCTTCTCCGGGCACGTCCCGAATCTGAAGAATCGTAGTCTTAAGCGTGCTTACATTATTGATAATCGAATTGTCAATCGGGCTCACCCCATAGAGTCCTATTCCCAAGCGCACCATATCAAACTGCGCACCAGGGAAACGTTCGATACCGGCAGTATTGCAGATGTGACGCAGAATCTTGTGTGAGAAGGCTTCCTGCAATTCCTGCGAACCTTTCTCGAACAATTCAATCTGCTGGCGAGTGAAGAAATCGAATTGCGCCGAATCACTTCCCACAAAATGAGAGAATACCGATCGGGGAATAACCGCATTCTGACTTTTCAGACGACGGATCAACAACGGAATCTCATCGACGGAAAAACCAAGACGGTGCATGCCCGTATCCAGTTTGACATGAATCGGGAAGTTGGTGATTCCTTCTTTCTCGGCTGCCTTAATCAGTGCGTCGAGCAAATGGAAGTTGTACACTTCCGGTTCGAGTTTATAATCGAACATCGTTTTGAACGATGTCAGTTCGGGGTCCATGATGATAATGGAGGAGGTGATGCCCGCTTTACGCAGTTCGGAGCCTTCGTCGGCAACGGCTACAGCAAGGTAATCTACATGATGCTCCTGCAATGTTTTGGCAATCTCGTATGAACCGGCTCCATAGGCAGCAGCCTTCACCATACAAATCATTTTCGTCTCCGGATGGCGGAGCATGGAGCGATAATGGTTCAGATTGGCAATCATCGCACCCAAATTCACTTCCAGAATCGTTTCATGCACTTTCAGTTCCAACTCTTCCGATACCAGATCAAAGTTGAATACGCGGGAACCTTTTATCAGAATGACTTCCGAGTGAAGGGATTTGAAAATGCCTGATCTTAGCAAGGCGTCTGTATCGGGGAAGAAGTATCGTTCCGGCGTACCTTCGAAGCGAGCGGCACACGAAGAAATCTCCGCTCCTACACCGATCAGCTTGTTGATGCCCCGACTCTTTATCAGTTGTGCCACCCGACGGTAAAGCGTAGCCGTACTTTGCCCTGTCTCCAAAATATCCGATAAGATAAGTGTCCGTTTCAGCCCTTTCTTCTCCGAGCGGCGTACCAGGAAATCCAGCGCTATGTCCAGAGAAGCCAAGTCCGAATTGTAGCTATCGTTGATGAGTACACAATTATTCTTGCCTTCTTTTACTTCCAGGCGCATGGCGATCGGTTCGAGCCGTGCCATCCGTTCGGTGATCTGATCGGCAGGAGTCATCAGATAGAGACAGGCTGCCAGGCAGTTCAACGCATTTTCGATGGAAGCATCGTCTATAAAAGGAATACAGAAGATATTATCCATATCCAGATAGCGGTAAGCGATCACTGTATGGTCTTCTTTCTTTGTCACCTTGCTGATATAAAGAGGGCGCTCGATATCCTTGCAGCTCCATGCAATCTCACGGGCTGTCAGCATCGACTTTGCCACACAATTACTGATCAGTTCGTTATCTCCATTATAGATCACCACATCGCAATCTTTAAAGAGTGTCAGCTTCTCCATACATTTCTCCTGCAATGAGAAGAAATTCTCCTGATGGGCACCGCCTATATTAGTCAGAATACCGATGGTCGGTTTAATCATTCGCTTCAAGGCCCCCATCTCTCCCATTTCGGAGATACCGGCTTCGAAGATGCCCAGTTCGGCTTCTTCATTCAGTTGCCAGACGGACAAGGGAACGCCGATCTGAGAATTATAACTGCGGGGCGAACGGACAATGCAACGGTCCGGACTCAATAATTGATGTAACCACTCTTTCACAATGGTCTTTCCATTACTGCCCGTGATACCGATTACCGGAATCTTGAAATTCTCCCGATGAGCTTCGGCAAGTTTCTGCAAAGCCTTCAGAGGATTCGCCACGATCAAGAAATTGGAGAAATTGAGAATGGAAAGTGGAGAGTTGAGAGTGGGCTGCGCACCATCCTGCTGCATAGCATTCTCCATTTTCCATTCTCCATTCTCCATTCTCTTAAAGTCTTCTTCCGTAACCACAAAGTTGCGCACTCCCCGATCATATAGTTCGGGGATATAGCGTGCACCGTTATTACGTTTGGTGGTCAGAGCAAAGAAAAGGGTTTCTTCCGGAAAACTCAAAGAGCGGCTATCTGTAAGTAGCCAATCAATCGTCGCTTCATGCTCTCCAACACGGCGTGCACCGATATATTCGGCTATGGATTCAATCGTATATGACATAGTTCTGTTTCTTTTTGAAAGTCTAAGTACGGGTATTTTCCGTTAAGTCGTTCGATTTTTAACACTATTTGTCCTAAAAAGCGTTGATACGCTTCCGACTCTGGATGGAAAGGCTTGTGTGACAAGTCTTTAGTAATATCTTCGATGGCAGTGATCACCTGCTTCGTTTCGACAGCAAAGAAGGCCTCCGAAAAGCGTTCCCACAAATAACGGACAGCCAGCGGAGACGGATGGAGCATATCATCGGCATAGAAACGATAATCACGCAGTTCATCCAAAACAATCTCATAAGAAGGAAAGTAGAACACATGATCCGGGAAGAGCTGTTGCAGGCGGTCGATGGCAAGCAATAAGGTCGATTTACTCAACTGGTTGGCATGCATCCCGTCACGTATATGCCGAATAGGGCTGACCGTGAACAAGACCTTCAAGCGAGAGTTACGCGCCACCATACTGGTAATCAACGAAGTATATTCGTTCACGATCTCATCTACCGAAAGAATCCGGCGGTTGAAGCAGTTCTCCGGCAGTTTATGGCAATTGGAGACTACCTGCCTTGTTTCTTTCTGTTCATATACGTAGGCAGTGCCGAAAGTCAGCATCAGCCAGTCTAGCTCGTGGACTGAGCGGTGGGCCTGCGACAAGCGAGTGTTTATCTTTTCAAGTACTTCCTCCGGCGATGACGCAGAAAACAAACCATGATGCATCGGACTATGCCAGCACTCCTTATATAGGAACAAGTCTTTCTCCTGATACACCTTCCCCTTCAATATCTCCACCAAAGCCGTAGAGACCGACAGCGGATTATAGAGAATCCCGAAAGGATTCATATCAACACGAAACTTATTTTCAGCCAGCAACCTGCCCACGTTCTCTGCAAAACAAGACCCCATCAAAAGAATCCGTTCCGCATGACTGACAGGCGGCAAGCCCGCCGGTAGTTCTACCTTTGTTTGAAAATCCATATATTCTCCTTCTTTCGATTGTTTCTCTCTTGCAAAAGTACGACAAAGATACGATATTCCGCTTTATTTTAATCGCAAATCTATTCAGGACTTGACAAATGGCTTTTTATGTTGTATATTTGTAGACCGAAAACATAAAATCAATGAATAACGGATATAAAAGAATAGAAAACATGGATAAAATACAGTATCATATTACAACAAAAACAGTTTATTCCTTCTCATTACACTAAGGAATAAGACGATTGATATAGCCCAAAGGCTGCAAGCTCTATGAAGTTTGCAGCCTTTTTTGTTGCATAATTTCGATCTTTTTCCTGCAAAATCTCATTTTGGAGTTTTTAATAAACGGAAGACACGTTTATAATAAACGATCATCAAATTTATTAATAACGATATGAACGTTTCTGCAAGTTCATGTTCTCTTTTTTCATACAACTTTTATTTCCCTAATAGAGATTCTATTTGATTAGTAATATTAATCCACATTTCACATAATAAAAAGAAAGTTACAGTTCTTCCGGGAACCCGACGGCACATACCTCAATATACCAACGACCGAATGCCATTCCACCCTCGTACTTCGCTTTAACAATAAGAATTTAGGTAAAAAGAAAGGGCTTCCGCTTTCTTTTTCGTATTTTTGCACCAAATTTTCTCGAATCATGAAGAATGAACCGATATATAACTTGCTAAACTCAATCAACAGCCCCGATGATCTGCGCCGTCTGGAAGTAGACCAACTGCCGGAAGTATGCGATGAATTAAGGCAAGACATTATTAAAGAACTCTCCTGCAATCCGGGGCACTTCGCTGCCAGCCTCGGAACTGTGGAACTGACCGTAGCCCTGCACTACGTCTACAATACACCTTATGACCGTATTGTATGGGACGTGGGACATCAGGCATACGGCCACAAAATCCTCACAGGACGGCGTGAAGCATTCTCCACCAACCGGAAACTGGGAGGTATTCGCCCCTTCCCTTCTCCCGAAGAGAGCGAATACGATACATTTACCTGCGGACACGCTTCCAATTCGATCTCCGCAGCCCTCGGCATGGCCGTCGCCGCCGCCAAAAAGGGAGACGACCAACGTCATGTGATAGCCATCATCGGAGACGGTTCGATGAGCGGAGGACTGGCTTTTGAAGGATTGAACAATTCTTCTACCACCCCGAACAACCTGCTTATTATCCTGAATGATAACGACATGGCTATCGACCGCAGTGTCGGCGGTATGAAACAATATCTGTTCAACCTGACAACCTCGAACCGCTACAACCAACTGCGTTTCAAGGCTTCCCGCCTGTTATTCAAGCTCGGCATCCTGAACGATGAACGCCGCAAGGCACTGATCCGCTTCGGCAACAGTCTGAAGTCAATGGCCGCCCAGCAGCAGAATATATTCGAAGGGATGAACATCCGCTACTTCGGTCCTATCGACGGCCATGACATAAAGAACCTTTCGCGGGTATTGCGTGACATTAAAGACCTCAAAGGTCCCAAAATACTGCACCTCCACACGATCAAAGGAAAGGGCTTCGCCCCTGCCGAGAAACACGCCACCGAATGGCACGCTCCCGGCAAGTTCGATCCCGTCACCGGAGAGCGTTTCGTAGTCAATACGGAAGGAATGCCTCCCCTGTTTCAAGACGTTTTCGGAAATACACTGGTGGAACTGGCGGAAGCCAATCCAAGAATTGTAGGTGTGACTCCCGCCATGCCTTCCGGCTGCTCGATGAACATCCTCATGGAGAAAATGCCCAAGCGGGCTTTCGACGTGGGTATTGCCGAAGGCCACGCCGTCACCTTCTCCGGAGGAATGGCAAAGGATGGCTTGCAGCCTTTCTGCAACATCTATTCATCGTTCATGCAACGGGCTTATGACAATATGATCCATGATGTGGCTATTCAGAATCTTCCCGTAGTTCTCTGTCTCGACCGTGCCGGACTGGTAGGCGAAGACGGTCCGACACACCACGGTGCGTTCGACATGGCCTATCTGCGTCCGATACCTAATCTGACCATCGCCTCCCCCATGAATGAGCATGAGCTGCGACGGCTGATGTACACGGCACAACTGCCGGATAAAGGTCCGTTCGTACTCCGCTATCCGCGTGGCCGCGGCGTATTGGTGGACTGGGAATGCCCGCTTGAAGAAATTCCTGTAGGCAAAGGCCGGAAATTGAAGGACGGAAAGGATGTAGCTGTCATCAGCATAGGGCCCATCGGAAATAAAGCAAGAAGTGCCATCGCCCGTGCCGAAGCCGAATCGGGAAGAAGCATCGCCCACTATGATCTGAGATTCCTCAAACCGCTGGACGAAGAACTGCTGCACGAAGTAGGCCGTAAATTCCGCCACATCGTCACCATAGAAGACGGAACGATTCAGGGAGGAATGGGAAGTGCCGTACTTGAATTCATGGCCGACCATGAATATACCCCGACAGTCAAACGCATCGGAATTCCGGATAAATTCGTGCAACACGGCACGGTAGCCGAGCTATATCAGCTCTGCGGAATGGATGAAGACAGCCTGACAAAGGAATTGCTGAAGCAATGTGAACTTCTGCCCGACATGAGCAAAATAAAAGAATTAACCAACTGAAAATGAAGATAATTATCGCAGGTGCCGGAAACGTAGGCACCCACCTGGCTAAATTATTGTCCCGGGAAAAACAGGACATTATCCTGATGGACGATGACGAAGAAAAACTAAGTGCCCTCAGCGCCAACTTCGATTTGCTGACTGTCACGGCTTCTCCTTCTTCCATCTCGGGACTGAAAGAGGTAGGAGTGAAAGAAGCGGACTTGTTCATTGCAGTCACCCCCGACGAAAGCCGGAATATGACTGCCTGTATGCTAGCCACCAATCTGGGTGCCAAAAAGACTGTCGCCCGCATCGACAACTACGAATATCTTCTGCCCAAAAACAAGGAATTCTTCCGGAAACTGGGTGTAGACTCATTGATCTATCCGGAAATGCTCGCTGCCAAAGAAATCGTATCTTCCATGCGCATGAGCTGGGTACGTCAATGGTGGGAATTCTGCGGAGGCACCTTGATACTGATCGGTACCAAGATGCGCGAAAAAGCGGAAATACTGAATATTCCCCTCCATCAACTGGGTGCGCCGGACATCCCTTACCACGTGGTAGCCATCAAACGCGGAACGGAAACCATCATTCCACGCGGAGACGATGTCATCAAACTGCACGATATTGTTTATTTCACCACTACACGCAAATATATTCCTTATATCCGGAAAATAGCCGGCAAGGAGGATTATGCCGATGTACGCAACGTCATGATCATGGGCGGAAGCCGTATCGCCGTCCGTACCGCTCAGTACGTGCCGGATTATATGCAGGTGAAAATTGTAGATAACGACATCAACCGTTGCAACCGGCTGACTGAATTATTGGACGATAAAACAATGATTATCAACGGTGACGGCCGTGATATGGACCTGCTCATCGAAGAAGGTTTAAAGAATACCGAAGCATTTGTCGCCTTGACGGACAATTCGGAAACGAATATCCTCGCCTGTCTCGCCGCCAAACGTATGGGAGTGGAAAAGACGGTAGCGGAAGTAGAGAATATCGACTATATCGGCATGGCGGAAAGTCTTGATATCGGCACGGTCATCAATAAGAAAATGATTGCCGCCAGCCACATTTATCAGATGATGCTGGATGCCGACGTATCCAATGTCAAATGCCTGACGTTTGCCAACGCCGATGTGGCTGAATTTACCGTACCCGCCGGAGCAAAGATTACTAAAAACTTAATCAAGGACCTGGGATTGCCCAAAGGAACAACCATCGGAGGTATGATCCGCAACGGCGAAGGAGTACTCGTAACCGGAGATACGCTGATTCGTCCCGGAGACCATGTCGTTGTATTCTGTCTGAGTATGATGATCAAGAAGATTGAGAAATTCTTTAATTAAGTAATAGGTATTAGGTAATAAGTAATAAGTATTAGGTAATAACCGTAGCTACTTGTACTTGACATTATATCTGATACTTGGCGCATAATACTTAATACCTATTACTTATTACCTATTAGTTATTACCTATTAGTTATTACCTATTAGTTAGAGATATGATTAATTCGAGGATGATATATCGCATCATGGGGTTTCTGTTACTGATAGAAACGGCTATGTTAATGTGTTGCGGTGGTGTTTCACTATTTTACAAGGAAGATGATTTAAACAGTTTTCTGCTTTCATCAGCTATCACGGCCTTTGTAGGGGTGATTATGCTCGCTATCGGAAGAGGGGCCGAAAAGTCACTCAACCGCCGCGACGGATATGTGATTGTCAGTGTAGCCTGGATTGCTTTCTCCCTTTTTGGAATGCTGCCTTATTATATAGGCGGGTATATTCCAAGTGTCACTGATGCCTTCTTCGAGACAATGTCCGGCTTTAGCAGTACCGGTGCTACCATCATGAATAATATAGAATCAATGCCTCACGGAATCCTTTTCTGGCGGGCAATGACTCAGTGGATCGGTGGTCTGGGAATTGTATTCTTTACGATTGCCGTTCTTCCGATTTTTGGTATGGGAGGTATTCAGGTATTTGCCGCCGAAGCCAGCGGGCCGACTCATGACAAAGTACATCCCCGTATTGGTGTTACCGCCAAATGGATCTGGGGTATCTATGCCGGTATGACGGGGACATTGATTATATTACTGGTATTCGGGGGTATGGGGCTTTTCGACAGTATCTGCCACGCTTTCACCACGACCAGTACAGGTGGATTCTCTACCAAGCAGACAAGTATCGAGTATTACCACTCACCTTACATAGACTATGTAATATCTGTTTTCATGTTCCTCTCGGGAGTCAACTTCACGCTATTATTGCTGATGTTCAATGGGAAAATAAAGAAGTTTATCCATGATGCCGAGCTGAAGTTTTATTTCATGTCTGTTGCCTTTTTCACGGTTTTCATAGCAGTCTGGCTTTATCAGACCAGTTCGATGGGAGCGGAAGAGGCATTCCGTAAATCTCTGTTCCAAGTAATCTCCCTACAGACTTCAACCGGTTTTGCCACTGCCGACTATATGCTCTGGCCTTCCATTCTCTGGGGCTGTCTTCTTATCGTTATGATAATGGGTGCTTGTGCAGGCAGTACGACAGGTGGTATCAAATGTATCCGCATGGTTATCCTCTTCAAAGTTGCCAAAAATGAATTTAAACATATTCTACATCCCAATGCAGTATTGCCCGTACGGGTGAATAAGCAGGTGATCTCCCCCTCTATCCAGTCTACCGTACTGGCATTTACATTTTTGTATGCAATCATCGCCATTATCAGCATTCTTGTCATGATGGGCTTCGGAGTGGGATTTCTCGAATCTATCGGAACGGTCATATCAAGTATAGGAAACATGGGACCGGGACTCGGCACGTGTGGACCTGCCTTCTCGTGGAGTGAATTGCCTGATGCAGCCAAATGGCTACTCTCCTTTCTGATGCTTCTCGGACGTCTGGAGTTATTTACGGTATTGTTGCTGTTCAGTTCCGACTTCTGGAAAAGAAATTAAATCGGACGGAGCTGGCTATCGAATATGCAATCTGCTATAATTAAAAAAGGTGCCTGCTTTTCAGCCGACACCTTTTTCACCTTAAAAAACCTTATCACACTCAGATCTTTCTAAGAACGATCTTTCTTACTACAGGTTTGTTTACCTCATAAATCTTAGAAATAAGAACATCCATTTCCTGTTGACGAGCTTCACGAACAGCGTCAGACATCATTCGGGTATATGAATCCCGGTGTCCCTTCAACCATGCATTCTTTTCCACGTTTTCATCCATCACCTCGATAGCTTTTCTGTTATTCGCATTAAGCAATCCTTTCTGTTGGAAGAATGCGAATTGTGTCCATGCAAACTCACGGAATGATCTTTCAATTTCCCAGCGATATTCGTTCAGATGCATTACAGTTAATGCCTGCTGATATTGAGGCGTTTTTGATTCGGCTGCAAGGTTAATGCCTTTTGCCAGTTCGCCTGCACTCCATGTACCGATTTCTTCATCGTCAATCAGCAGTTTATAGTTACCCTTCAAGCCCGATACTTTCAGCATCTCACGGTTCATATCTTCCATGAAAGGAACTACTTTCGTAACTTCTGCCTGACTTTTCTTTTGTCCCCATCCACGGGCAATCGTATCCAGAGGATAAGGTAAAGCCTCAGCCAGATAATCAAAACTCAATTCATTACCAATCTTCTTAATATTGGAGACTGTACAATTTTCAGCCTTCACAGCTTCCTTTTTATTGGCATTAATCTCCATATTCGCTACGTCTTTACCCACAAAACCTTGTGCTTTCAGGAAAAGATAAGCCATCACCATATGTCCGTCATTATCCGGGTGGATACGGTCGGAGCCACAGAGAGTGAAAGCAGGATCTTTCTGCTGGAATTGCTGGTTCAAAGCTACCATCGGCGCATTCAAATCAGAGAATTCCCATCCGTTCTTTGCTGCAGATTCCTTCTGGTATTCTACGATTCTTTTGATAGTTTCATTTTTGGTCTTGAAAAGATTCCCTTCTTTCAATTGAACAGTTTCGTCATAAGGAGAAGTTCCCAACATTACAATACGTGTCTTGGGCAGTTCCTTGAAACGCTTTTCCATTTGCTGGTAGTTCTTAATGCTCTCTTGATATTTCTCTTCCCCAAATTCCTTCGCTTTATCACCATTGTATTCAAAGTATCCGGAGTCATTCATACCGAATGTAACCATCAATACGGAAGGCTGCATAGCAAAAATATCTGCATCCAGACGTTTGTTCATGTCAAATGCCGTATCTCCTCCGATACCGCCATTGAATATACGGATAGGCATATTCGGAAAACGCGTCATATAATACAACCAGATGTATGAATGATAATGTCCGCCATCTGTTATACTATTTCCTAAAAAGACTGCTCTTTCACCTTCTTTGAAAGGTTTTACTGTTTGTGCAAATGTAGCAGTATATGCCATACAGACAGCTGCTACCAATACGATAAACTTTTTCATGTTTCAATTAATATTTTATGAAATTACAATTCAATCTCTGTTATTTCAAGTTTTTCATTTTAAAATAGGCAAACTCTGCCGGAACATTCTTATCGCCGCTATGCAGCACCCCGGGACGTTGCACTCTGTCCCATCGGATTAAAGATTCTCCCTTAAAAGGAGTATTCCGTACAGATTGCCATGTCTTACCATCTCTACTTTGATAGAAATGGAAAATACAACCTTGTTCGACCTCTATCTTCAGATATATATTTCTACCGGCAGAAGCCGATTCATAAAGTACCGATTCGACACCTTCTTTGATTACTTTCAAAAGAACTTTATCTCCTTGGGTTCCCCAAACGACCAGGTTCTTATCATCCCCATACAATGTCAGTCCTTTCAGACTCTCATTGACATTCGTCAGTTTTGTCTCGCAACTGTAATGAGAAGACTGGGGACGCAAGCATAATGCCGTCCCATAGTTATTTCCTTTTTTCGGAGTGCCGGATAAGAGCAGTTTTCCACTCTTTAGCACAGCATCTATATCTGAATAAGGATAATTCCATGTCCAGTCAACCTTCAGCTTATTCCCCTTAAAGTTATCCTCAAAGCCCGGTATCGGATTTTGTCTTGTACCTTTGAAAGGGACAGGCTGCTTCATAACTGCTACACTTCCTGTCTTAAAACGTACCCAATGATCATCCGTCACTTCCATTTCCTGTAAGATAGGCTGACGACCGGCATAAAATCCTTCCCCTTTCAGATATGCATGACACATATAGAACATACGTCCGTCAGGAGTTTTCACAGCCGTACCATGTCCGCATGACCTGTAATCTCCTTCACCACCATGCAGAATAGGATTTCCACTATACTTTTCATAGGGCCCGCGGAAACTTTTGGAACGTGCCACATATACATCATAATCACTGGATGGACCGCAACAGCCATGAGCAGAATATACTATATAATAGTAATCTCCCTGCTTAAAATGGTACTGACCTTCCATACCGATCTCTTCATCATCTACCAATAAAGAAAATGGTTCGTCTTCCAAGCGCAGTCCATCGGCAGAGAGCTTACATCCCAGCAATTCAATAGGACGCTTATCCAGCCCATAAGCTTTCCAGCTAATATACAGCTGACCATTATCATCATAAATAAAAGCGTCAATCGCCTCTGTCCCATACTCTACAACCGGGCCGTAATCCTTAAACTCATGCAAAGGGGAATCTGCAACAGCTACCCCTATATATGAGATTCCAGTACTTTTCTGACGGGCTGTATAGTAACAGAATACTTTATTATTGTGATAAAACAATTCCGGTGCCCAAAAAGAATTAGAAGTCCATGACGGCTGCTCATTAAAGATATGTCCTGTCTGTTTCCAGTTGATCAGGTCTTTTGAGGTGAACACCGGATAAAAAGGAGCCCACTCCGAGGATGTTCCGGTAGCATAATATGTATCATCTATCCGAATCATGGAAGGATCGGGCATATCTCCCCGAATCACAGGATTAGTAAAATAGCTTTTTTCCTGCGCTGCTATTTGCAGCGCAAGAAAAATACAAAACAGAGAGAGTCCTATCTTCTTCATGGAATATTTCTTTATTTTTTAGACGGGTCATATACGGCAACTGCTACACGCGAATCAGCACAGCCATAATACAAGAACCATTTTTGATTGTGGAACACAAGTCCTTCTATAAATACAGTTCCTGCAGGATATTGACCACTCTTTTCAAAATCAGATTCAGGAATATAGAACGGCTTGTCCAGTCGGTCAATCAATTTTGCAGGATCTTTTGCATCGAACAGCGCCTGCCCTGCACAATAAGAATTGGCAGTATACAGTGTATCACCTTCCGCACCGGCTTTATTCTTGCCGTTATAAAGCAACAGAATACCTTTATCAGTCAGCACAGCCGGAGGACCGCACTCTGTCAGGTCACTGTCAAATTTGCCTTCACGGGGGACGATGACCTTCAGGAAGTCACCATTCTCATCCAGCATCGGTGTCCAGTTCACCAAATCTTCTGATGTGGCTACATTCACAAACTTTTCACCCCAATACATCCAGTATTTACCGTCGATCCGGGCAATCACTTGTTTTCCATCTACCAGTTTTGTAACGATAGAAGCCGATTTTGAAAATTCGTCAAAGAAACGTCCGTCATAAGCCTTCGCAAAAGCCGGTCCATACTTTTCCCACTTTTGCAGATCGCGGGAAGTGGCTACCGCCAGACGCGCCTGTTTACGATTCCATTGCGTATAAAGCATTACATACAGTCCGTCCTCCGTCATCGCAACACGGGGGTCTTCACAACCACCCGGCCATTCAAGTTCTTTCTGACTGTCATCTGCCGGATAGAAGACGGGAACCGGCATCCGGTTAAAATGTAATCCGTCATCAGAGTAAGCATATCCCAGACGGGAAGTACGCGAACCGATACCGACTGCCGAATTATCTTCTGCCCGATAAAGGACAACTACCTTTCCATCATAAATCGTAGCAGCCGGATTGAAAGTATCTCCGGCTTCCCATGCTACCGAGTCCTGCCTCATCGGGCAATAAAATAAGCTTGTCGCATCCGGTGAAACAATCGGATTTATATTTTCCGGACGCTGAAAATCAGCCCATGCCCAGTCCGGGAACTCGGTTGTCTGTTTCTTTTCACCACACGAAGTTACCATCGCAGCGGCCATCAGTAACCAGGCAGTATGTAAGAATCTTCTTTTCATTCTTTATAAGAGTTAATAGTTAAACCTAATTAAGGGAAAGATGGAGGAAGCACTTTGGTTCCCCATTTTACATCCGGTTTGTTTGATGTGCCATATTCGATAGTAGCACCATTGGAAAGCTGATCCCAGTCTATCCATGTACTGTCATATGGCTTGCCATCCAGTTTCATTGATCTAATATAGATATTTTTTTCCGAACCGCCTTTAATCACGATATCTCCTTTTTTCAAATGTACTTTTACAGATGAGAAGATCGGAGTATTCACCGTTAAGCCTCCGACACCCGGAATCTCCGGATACAGACCAATGCAAGCAAATACATACCAAGCTCCCATTGTACCTAAGTCATCATTACCCGGCAGACCATTAATCTTGCTGGAGTATTGTTCATTCAAAACCCGGTTGATAACCTCCTGAGCCTTATACGGCCGACCGATCCAATTGTATATCCACGGAATATGGAAACTCGGTTCATTACCCGACGCAAACCACGCATCATTATAACCGGCATCCAGACGGGTAAAGAATTCATCCAGACGCTTTTCTGCATTTGCCTTGCCGCCAATGATCTCTACCAGTCCTTCAATGTTATAAGGTACCATCCAAAAATAATTCTTATAAGTCGATTCACGGAAGTCTTCACCTAATGATTTCCATGATCCATCCGGATTGCGCGACTGCAGCCACCCTGTCTCCGGATTATACAGATTTTTCCAGGAGCGGGCAAAATGGAAATAACGCCAGCTTGAAAATTCATCACCAACAGCGTGTAAAGCGAACTGTCCGATAGCAAAGTCCGCAGATGTATACTCCAACTGAGCGGAAGCATTATAGTACCCTTTGTCCAGATATTGTCTCAAGCCCGGACGAGTCTCTTCATTCTGAGACTTGGATCCCGGTTCTTCAGCTCCTTTTCTCATAATCTTGAAGATGGGTCTCGGATCATAGTTACGAGCACCAAAAGCATACGCATTGGATATCAGAATCGGAGTCGGATCTCCTTGCATTACTCCGGTTTCTATATTCGCCATCACCCAGCGAGGGAAAGAGCCGCCTGACTGTTCTGCAAACAACTGATGGGAAATAACAATATCGGAAGCAACTTCCGGATCAAGCATCGCCAATAACTGAATCTGTGTGCGATAGGTATCCCAGTTACTGAAAGAAGTATAATGTTTTGAACGGGATTTGTGCACTCTGAAATCCGCTCCCATATATTCTCCATTGACGTCACTGCATACATTCGGATGAATAAAGGAACGGTACAGATGTGTGTAGAATTGGGTAGTACGATCAGGATTGGTGCCTTCTACCTCAATCTTACTCAGATAATGATTCCATTTAGCTTCTGCTTGACTCTGAATCTGCGCAAAATCCCATCCGGTATTCTCCGCCTTCAGATTCTCACGTGCATTCTCTACCGAAACATAAGATACCCCAATCTTATATTGGACATTTTTCTTCTTGCTGACGTCAAAGGTGAAATAAACACCAGAGTATTCGCCTTCTGCAAAAGAGGTATTTGGTTTCAGTTCATTCCTTTTCCAGGTTCCGGTCTCTAAGGCGTCCGTATCAAATTCTGCAACGAAATACACTTTGTACGGGGTGCGAATACCACAAAAATAGCCACCTTCCGCATATCCTTCACACTTATTCGGCGCAGTGATTACCACAGCAGCCTGTTCTATCGGAGTAGCAGAAATCCCCCCGCCGATAATCACTGTTCCATACTGTTGTCCGGCAGGATATTCATAATTTGCCATACCGGTTCTCTCGGTCACTGTCAGTTTAGCCTTGATATCTTCCTGTACCATGGTCTCATAATAGCCTGCGTGCCCTTTTTCTTCAGAGAGATTGACACGATAGTTCAGGATATTGTCAGGAGACATACTCAGTTTTCCTTTCACAGGAAAAGTAGGAAAGTTACCCATATGGTCACAACCGCCACCACTCAGCTGATTGATTACAAATCCTGAACTTTTGGAAAAATAAGAAGGTGTAAACTGTACCATTCCGTAAGGATAGGTAGCCCCCGGATAAAGATATCCGGATGTCAGCCCTGTTCCTTTTGTACCAATCAATGTGTTGACCTGACGGGCATAATCACCCGTCGAAGTCTGCCCCACAACCATTTCTCCTCCCAAAGCGAAAGCTAATAAAAGGCTAAATAAAAATTTATGCTTCATTCTAAATATTCTTTATTGTATTACCTGTCAGACTTGATCGTTCTTCATTACTTGTCTTTCTTAGATAGGGAGAAAGGTGCCGCATATTTGGAAGTACATCTTTCCTTGTTAGGCTGGCTTCCCATTTCAAATTTCAGCACTCCACCATCTGATATATCATCATAACGAATAAAGTTCTTATCCAACAATCTTCCGTTCAATGTTGCCGACTGTATGTACAAGTTTTCTTTACTATTATCCGGAGCTTCAATCACAAATTTATTTCCGTTCTCCAGTGTTATTGTAGCTTTCTTAAATAAAGGGCTTCCAATTACATATTCATCCGTACCCGGACACACAGCATAGATGCCCAAAGAGCTTAATATATACCATGAGGACATTCCCCCCTGATCTTCATCACCCGGATAACCTCTTTCTGTAGAATTATAAAGTCTTTCAACAATCTGACGTACCCAATACTGGGTTTTCCATGGCTGACCGGCATAGCTGAATAAATAAGGCATATGCTGGATAGGTTGGTTACCATGAGCATATTGTCCCATATTGGCCAGTTCCATCTCTTTCATTTCATGAATTACGCCTCCATATGTGCCGGGTTTAATGACGCTGGGAAGAATAAATACGGAATCCATTTTTGTGGTAAACTTCTCATCACTTCCATACAAGTCTATTAATCCTTGCACATCATGGAACACCGACCATGTGTAATGCCATGCGTTACCTTCACAGAATGGTCCGCCCCATTCTAGCGGATCAAACGGTTCCTGCCATTTACCATCCGTACCTTTTCCGCGCATTAATCCGATAGACGGGTCGAATACGTTTTTATAATTATACATCTGACGGGCAAAAACTTCCTGATAATGTTTATTGCCAACCATTTTAGCCAATTGATAACCACAGAAGTCATCATATGCATATTCCATTGTCTGAGCACTCGATCCCATTGATTCAGGATAAGGAACGTATCCCAGTTCAAAATATTCTTTCCAGAAACCACGTCCGTTAGCACCACCCCAAGGTCCTTTATTCATAGCCTCATGCGCATAGGCTTTCAATGCTTTTTCCGGATCAAAGGAACGAATTCCTTTTGCCCAAGCGTCCGCCAATAATGAAATGGCATGATTGCCCAGCATACCACCAGTTTCACCCGGAGCCGACCAGGAAGGTAACCAGCCGCATTGTTCCTGTGCCGCAAGGAGTGCATTCATATATCGTCCCTGCATAGTCGGATGAAGGATATTGGTTAATGGGAACTGAGAACGGAAAGTATCCCAGAAGCCATTATCCGTATACATATATCCATCATATACTTTACCGTCATACGGACTATAGTAATAAGGTTCTCCATTCTCCTTACGTTCGTAGAATTTACGAGAAAACAGGTTGGCACGGAAAAGACAGGAATAGAAAGTTTTCATCTGTTCATCCGTTCCACCCTCTACCAATACTCTATTCAGTAATTCATTCCATGTTTTTTGTCCACGAACTTTCGTAGTTTCCAAATTCTTATCCTTCCCCAGTTCCTGGTTTAAAGTAACCAGTGCCTGTTCTGCGCTGATATAGGAAGAAGCCGCTTTCGCCTGAACTTTTGATCCTTTCTTAAACTTAATATAGGCACCATATCCTTTGCCTTCTCCCTCCTGTTTTTGAGGGAATATCTCGTCTTTCTGATTTTCCCATACACCATAATCTTCGAACGCTTTATCAAACTGCACTACAAAGTAGCTACGGAAAGATTTCGAATCATTCACAAAACGTTGGTTATTTACCCAACCGGAAATCTGTCTTTTTGCCGGATCGATTTTAATCTCACTCATATCCGTATATCCGTCAATAACCAGATAAGCATCTCCGGTTGAAGGATAAGAAAAGCGCAGATGTACCCCACGAGTAGTAGGAGCCATTTCGGTCGTGATGCCATTATCCAATGTCACCTTATAATAATGCGGCTTCGCAATCTCATTATCATGGCTGAACTTCGTAGCGCGTTTATCCTGGTTAACCACCAGATCACCTACCATCGGCATAAACGAATAAACAGCATAATCACTCATCCACGGACTACACTGATGAGATTGACAGAATCCTCTGATATTATCTACAAAATATTGATATTTCCAGCCTTCACCATTCTTTCCTGTCTGTGCCGACCAGGTATGCATAGCATAAGGCATACCTGTAGTAGGATATGTATTTCCATAACTTAACCCAAAATGAGAATCGGTACCTTGCAATGTATTCACATATTGTACCAGGTCTTTCATCTGGGCATATATCCCCGTTGAAAAGAAAGAGAAGATTACTAAATAAATAAGTTTATTCATGGTTTTTATTTAATGTGTAACATATATTTCAGTTGATAAATGACAGGAAGCGATGATCATTTATTGCCATAAGTAATCCCTTGCCAGTCATCCGTACGGAACGGAGACGCCGGAAGATCAGCCCCATTATATAAATTACAGATTGGATTATCTGCCCAGGCATAACGTACAGCTATCGGGAAAGCAACTTCCGGAGAAGAAACGACAATCGAGTTACCGTCAATCACAGCGTCAGCCCAATGAAATTTATGGTCGACACCGGCAATAGTGAATCCTTTCGGAATTTCATTGTTTTTAGTTTTTAAGCCACCATCCGTATGTTTGAAGTAAATACGTATTTTATTGCCTTCAATCTGATATGTATCATACATAGGACCGGAATATGGAATTTTCTCTCCATAAGTCTGCGCCCGTGCAGCTAACGCCAAACGTCTTCCTACTTCCTGCTTGTTCTTCGGGTGAATATCGAAAGCATCGCCTATATCAATTGTCACAGCCATCCCGGTATTCCCAAGATGCAGGGTCTGCGTCTGAGCTTCCCGTAATTCTGCCCAGGTTGCATCTACGGGAGCAGTTTGCTGAGCAGTAAAACTAGCTAGTTGTACCATATAGAACGGGAAGTCATATCCCCAGCGATCCCGCCAGTCTTTTATCATTAACGGCATCAATTCACGGTATTGATATGCCTGTCCTGTGTTAGCTTCTCCTTGATACCAGATAGCTCCTTTAATAGCAAATGGGATAAGAGGATTCAACATTGCATTAAACAGGAAACTGGGAACATTCGGTTCATTTGCCGTATTAACCGGCATCTGCGGGATATCTTTAATATTCAAAGAAATCTGATATTTCCAGTCTCCGGCCAACTGAACTGCATCCGTTTCAGAACGATGGAGTGAAATACTCTCAGGGCTGCCATTAATACCACCCGTACCACCGGTATCCATTACACGTACGGCAATCACAGCTTTTCCGCCTTTCACCAGTTCTTTCGGAATTTTATAGCTTCTGGGTGCCATCCATCCTTCCGTATGACCAACTTGCACACCATTGAAGTAGGTAAAATCATTATCATCAATCACACCTACATTCAAAGTTAACTCTTTACCAGCCCAATTAGCCGGAATATCGATTGTTTTTCTAAACCAGACAATACCATTAAAGCCTTCTAATCCCTGCTCCTGCATCAGACCTGGAACTTTCATTGTCTTCCACGCACTATCCTCCAGGCCTGTAGCTGCCCACACGGCTTCACCATTTACAAATCCTTTATCAATCTTCGCAACATCCTTTTTCCAGTTTTCCACATCCAAATGGAACTTCTTCTCCCGGTCTTCTTTTGTTATCGGAAGTCCATTCAGTACGTCTAGTTTTTTTTGCATATCCGGCATGGTTGCCAGCGCTTCCTTGCTTGTCCATGTCTCTATATACGTACCTCCCCAAGAAGTGTCTATCAAACCGATAGGAACATTCCGATATTTATGTAAATCGCGTCCAAAGAAATAACCTGCCGCAGAAAAGTCAGCTACACTCTTTGAGGTACAAACCTGCCAGCCGTTTTCCGCGGCCTTGATCTCATTTATCGGCTGCGGACTCGTTGCTTTCTCAACCAACAGGAACCGGATATTCGGATAATTCTCCGCTTCTTCCTTCTCTTGCTGATAATTCATTACCTTCCCCCAACCTTCTACTTGCATCTCCATATTGGATTGTCCGGAACAAACCCAGACTTCCCCAATCATCACATTAGAAAGTTTCACCTTTTTTCCATCAGAAATAGTGATGCTATAAGGACCTCCGGCTACCGGAGTTGCGACTTCCGTCTTCCATTTCCCTTGAGGGTCAGCTTGTACCGTATACTTTTTTTGATCCCAGGAAGTAGTAATCTCTACCTTTTTATAAGGTTTAGTTTCCCCCCATACAGGAGCTTTTGTTTGCTGCTGCAACACCATATTATCCGAGAATATCGGAGATAGTTTTACTTGTGCCGCAACGCTAGTCGCACACAATAACCAGAATAATGAAAACGTAAATAACTTGTTCATTTCAGATTACACTTTATACATTTTATCAAATAACAAAATCTTTAGTATAAGAACGAATGAAAGAGCATTTACCACTAATATCTTTATTTTTTTTCTATATCTCCCAATATTGTTAGTCAGTATTCGATGATATTATTTTGTATTTCCTTCGGTATGAATCAATTTAATAGGGCCAAACAGTCCGGCACTGTATTTACTTAAATCAGGATCTTCTTTCCATGCCCAGTTCCACTCACGGAGTTTGCCCATATCATCTTTTATCCATATTTCATTGGCTATCAAGTTCCCTATTTTGACCTTAATTTTATTTTCGCCCGGCTTCAGATTTTCACTAATATTAAAATTGAAAGGTGGCCACAAGCGAGCTCCTACCGATTTTCCATTAACAAATACTTCAGCCATATATTTCACCTTACCCAAGTCAAGATAGATTCCAGAGGATATTTTATCTACAGTTATCGACATTTCATAATCCAAAAATCCAGAATATTGTTGGATACCATATGAATACCATGATTCCAGGTCTTTATTTACTACTGTTCCAACTATAAATTTGAAAGGCGCAACGACCAGTTCCTCGTTTTTACGATCGAGAACGAATGCCAAAAGCCTTGCATCCGAATCCAAAGAAATAATGGAGTCTGTTATACTCATTTCTTTTCCATTCAACCAAATTTCTTTACCTAGCATATGAGAAGGCACTATTATTGATTTTGCTCCGATAGGGATATTCATTCTCCAGTAAGCATACTTACTTTTGATGTTTTGCTCATAATATCGAGAAAAGTAATACCATCCGGAATCGTCATATTCCGGTTGTAATTTCCCCCTGTCAGGTAATGAATCGTTTGCATAGTAGACTTTTGCTGTTGATTTATACACTACATTCTTATCCGGATAGCTAATTGTCCACTTAGTATCAATCATTTCTTCCCTTACAACAGTTTGTGGCTGTACAGGTTTTACAATATCCTTGTTATCAGGATTAAATGCAACCCAATATGCTTCGTAAGGATTCAATGTCAACGACACTTTACTGTATCCGTTTTCTGTTTCAGAGGCTATATGCTTCTTTTCCCCGGTTTCACAATCCCAGATTTCAGCTGTTCCCTTGCCATCTCTCAACCATGCGGTAAAATGCTTTAATGTATCGGTATTATTGGCAAACCAATATAAATTAGCATGACCTGTTTTTCTTTGAGCTGTATATAGCCTACCCGCATTTTCCAAGCGCATTTGCGGTTTCATTTTCGTTTTCAAAGCATGAATCATTGCTCCCATTTTATCGCTTTCGGAGGATACGTCAATGACATTGGGTAGTTGTTTCAATGCTTTAGACCAGTCTTCCATTCTTTTGTCATTCAGTCCTTTTTCAGGAGAACCATGAGGGAGTTGCCCCAATACAACAACCAAGCCTCCCCGTTTTGCAAAATCGAAGATTTTCTTAAAAGCCGATCGTGACATGATATATGTAGATGGCATTACCATAGCCTGGAAATCATGATTCTTAATTTCTATCTTCGTATTTGTCCCTGACGACTGTATTTTACCTTTATCCAAATAATATTTATCAGCAATCAAAAAGTCTATATTTTCTACATTCATTCTTTTCATTGCTTCAGAATGGATGCGGTTAGCCTCTTCTGCACGTTCATCCCACGGATCATGTATTCCTTTTTCTTCCAAGAAGTAATTTTCTGAAAAAGCCCATATGCTTTCAAGCGGAGTGACCAGAAGAACATCTGCTACTAAGCTGCTTTGGCGGGTGACGAAAGATGCACGTCGTGAGAAATCAGTCCAATAATGCAGATAATTCCAATATGGATTTTCATTGTACCAATCCGCTGGGAAAGGTACGGTCTCCAATTTTCTGTTCATGTATATTCCATGAGGAACGATATGACTGACTCCAAATGAAGTGACAGAATTAACAGTCATTTTCATCATTTCAGGGGTCTGAACCCAGCCTGCTACACCCATGATCTCACTCATAAACGGGCGGTCTTCAAGTTCTGCTACAGTCTGAATTTCCTTGAAGTCATGTACTTCCTGTGAAACCATATCAAGGCAATCATTACCAGGCATTGTTACAGCGCGCGTAGTCCTCATAAGGTCACTCACACCTGCGGTCTGTAATTGGAGCGATTCTTCCCATAAATTTGAGATATAATACATATTACGTTCCTTCAGCCAACTAACCAACGGAGTAAAATAGCATTCATTATATACATCCGAAACGACGTCGAACCAATCATGACGGGCAACAACAAACAAGCCGTCTTTATCTTCTTCGGTCAGCAAAGGTAACCAACTGCGTATATCACGTTTCTTTTTCTCTTGATATCGTTTCGCCAAGTGATCAGACCATGCCATCTTCCATCCGAAATCACCTTCATTATCTATAAATACGCCCGGCATTCCCTTACCCATATCGTTCTTGAAATGCTTTTCATATTGCTCATGCACTATTGGTATAAACACTTCCATCAACTTCGGATCTAAATAATTGACCCTTCCTCCATCTATTCCCGGGTGATGCTTTATTGTATATGTATATACAACCCAGTCTCCACCGGGCACAGTCCATCTGATATCATGCCCTTCACCTATAATGCGTAATGTTGCAGCATCAATCATTTCATTATTAACTAATTTTGCTGCTACTGCAAAGTCAACAGAATCATATTTTACTTCTATATTACCGTTTACGTGATAGCGTTTGGGCGATAAATAGAGAGCTTTAAGTTCAGGGCATTGTGCCAAGACTTTCCCTGCTGCCTGACCGCTCGGCCAGTTATAATCATCGCAATAGCTGAAAGTCATTCCATTATCTTTTGCTGTTCGCAATGCATTCCCAAAGCTATTGAACCATGGTTCTTCAAGGTATTGTTCGAGAGGAAGTGCAGTTACATTGGGATCCATTCCTGAGCGAGGATGTGCATATCCGGGGTTCAAACGTTGTTTAGCCATTTCTTTAACCATAGATGCCGCAAGTTTTTCATCCTTTATCACATCATCCCAAAACCAAAAAGTGTGAGGAGCATAGAACATGGGGGGATTAGAGAACTTTTCGCGAATCTCCTGATTGTTGTACTTCGTCAGCCATTCCGGCAGAGCGTCTTTCGATACAGAGGTGTCTTTTACATCTTTTTCAGCTACATTTTGAGCAACTACAATAGTAGTCAACAGAAAACAAAAGGTAGTCAGGAAAGCGGTATTTCTTACTATTCTCATTACGTTATTTTTTTAATTATATATTTTATACGTACTAACCATCAGCATTCTATGTAAACATTACGATGTTTGCTTGACTGACAATTAATATTAAACTAAATAAACCAGTGAATAGAAGCAACTACTGATTTGTATCAGTTGATGCAAAGTTACGAGAAGGAAGAAAATACGGATTTATGAAAATGATCTTAGTCTTTATATAAATGACTATTTTTCAATTATTTCTGAGCAGTTAAGCGTATGAAACTCATTTCTTTGATAATATTCCCGATATTTTACAGGAGTGAGTCCGGTCTTCTTCTTAAAAGTGACATTAAAATGTATAGGACTCTCATAGCCAGTTTTATAGGCAATCTCCTGGCAACTAAGGTTTGTGGTCGCAAGCAGTTCTTTACTTTTTTGTATGCGGATCTCTTGTAAGTATTGATGAGGAGATAATCCGGTATATTGTTTAAAATTTCGGCGAAAACTGGAATAACTCATACATATTCTACCTGCAATCTCCTCCACTGTTACATTTGTATGGGAATTCTCAAACATGATAAGTTTGGCTTTATTGATCAATTGCATCGGTTGGCTTTGACTAAAAGACTGCAATTTATCAAGAGAATGTGTCATGCCCAGCAGAAGATTGGTTATTCCGCCAAGGATTTGCTGAAATCCAGCCTTTTGTTCAGTCGCCACACTAATTGCCATTCGAAAAAGTTGTATCACTTCCAGTGAAAGTCCCACATTAAATACCTTCTTTTGCTCACAAAAGAAACCATTCTGAACGAGTGTTTCCATATTGTCACCCTGAAAGCCAATCCAATATTCATCCCATCCGGTAGAAGGGTCTGGTTCATAATTATGCCATTCACCTGGGAAGAGCAGTAGTATGCTGCCTGTAGTCAGGCGTATATTTTTTTGTTTGTTAGAAGAGAAAGTGCCACTTCCATTGGCAATATACAATAATATATATTCATCCAACGTTCTCCCTTTATGAGTAGAAAACAGATATTGTGTGGGATGATTCATCGGTGGATAAACAGCATGAGGTGCTATTTGTTGGTAGCCAACCGTGGTAACAGTTATACCCCAAAGCTTATCTTGCCTATTTGCAATTAAGTATTTAATATTAATGTCTGTTTCCATTCTTGATTAAAAATAGAGTTATGAACAAATTTAAATAAAAAACTTCTATTCTTATGTCTGTCTGACAAAAAGTCTCTTATCACTTTTTCATATTGTTCATTTTATATGTAACCAAACAGTAATTTCAATGGGATATCAGTACTCTTCCATAATATTGAAAAGGATCATTTCCTGCTTTTTAAGCCTAGAAATGATCCTCCTTATTAAATGAGTTTAATACCTATTGAATTTATTCCTCAAAAAGCTTTTCCCAATTATATACACGATAGAAGTAAGGACGATAAAGATCTGCACTACCTACTGCATTAAAATTCCCTCCAAAGCCATCAGCAGGATCCGTATTAGTAGAAAATACTAATTCACCTTCCCGCGACAAATGAGGATGTAAATTCACCATATACAAATTACCATAAGTCTGTACACCCAATTTATCCAGAGTATTCGGAAATCCGAATAAAGTTTTACGATCTACAAAAGGACCATAAGGCTTATCACTCCGAAAAATATACATTTCACGTCCAAACCATTTGGCTTGTGCTACCATATAATAGCTATCTCCTTTCTTAAAAACCCAAGGCATACTACAATCCTCTGCCTGAATTTTTGAAAGAGCAACTTGTTCCTGAGTTGGATAAGTATTTTGCCAAGAATATTCTCCTTCTTCATTGCATACATAATATTCCCATGGACTATCTAAACTATGTGTAGCCGTACGTGCAACTATAACATCATAATTATTATATGAACCATATAAATAAATATGTCCGTCTTCATCTTCATACAAAGTAGAACCATATCCATAAATATCAGCATCATTAAAATGATGATTCGCACTTATGAGTTTCATATAGCTTTCATCACCCGGCTTTCCCTCTAAACTATAAGTAGCCAGGCAAATACCTTCATGTCTCATCAGATGTTCTTCATCTGTATTATCCACTCCATTCCAAAGAACTTGCAGTTGATTATTATATACTGTAGCATCACCAGCCCAATATAGCCAGTTTTGATCAATATCTCCTTCTTGAATCTGCTCATCTGTTTTAGATGCTTTCGGATGACGAATATGAGTACGTGCCTGATAATAGCGCGGGGCATCAGGATCATTAGTCTGAATAAAATCAGCTAACCAAACAAGATTTTCTTCCTTATCTCCAGGTGTTTGTACCATAATAGTGTTACGTGGGAAGTTTACTTTATTTCCATCACGTGACCGGGTTTCTCCATCTACAACTCCATAGAAACTATCATTAAATGACCAAAAGGTATTTCCATCAGGCAACTGAGTCGTCAGCACTCCATCCCCTCCATTCCATCCTAAGGTACGAGTAAATAACTTATCGTATTTCTTATCCTTAAAAGCCACCACATAATCATTACGCTCCAATAGTTCCAATTCCCATGCCGGATCTATAGAATTTAATACATTTTCCACTGCATCATCCTGTGGAGTGTTCTTGTATTCCAAAGGAAAAGCTTCGAATTTGTCGCAAGCTTCAAATGTTCCACACAACAAAGGAAGTATTAAGAATTTTCCAACTTTATATTTATTCATAACTATATCTTTTATCAGTTAATTAGAATGTCAATTGCACACCTAAATTCACAACACGTTGGTTCATGTATGCATCACCTGCTGTATTTGTTTTAATTTCAGGGTCTTGCTGATATTTATCATAACCTGTAAATGTCAACAAATTGTAAGCATTCACATAGAAACGAATATTGTCTATAGCTTTCGGCAATATCTTCTTTGGAAGTTGATATCCCAAATCGACTGTTTTCAAACGAATATACCAAGCATTAATCAGCCAAAAATCTGACATATAGGTACTGGCACTATTAATTGTAGAAGGATTGGTTGTCAAACGCGGGAAATCAATTTGTTCACCGTTCTGGTAGCGTTCCAATGTCCAACGACTTGTATGGATAGGTTGGAACTGACTCTTGAACGACTCAATACCTGTACCATTAATAGCAAAGCTATAATCGAATGAACCCTGGAACAATACATTGAAGCTAAATCCACGCCAATATCCACCAAACGACCATCCTAAAGTAGTAGAAGGTAAGTTCGGTTTACCAATAGCTCCTTTATCATAATCATCAATCGTTCCATCATTATTTAAATCAGCATATTTCAAATCACCGGCTTGTACTGGGATATCTGTATAAGGAGTTGCCGGAGCATCTGAAGCACCAGATTGTATCTTTGCAACATCTTCCGGAGTATAATACCCAATCCATTTATAACCAAACGGCTGGTTCAATGGTTTTCCGGTCTCTGCCAACCACGGATATCTCTGCTGAGCTTCAGCCTTATAATCGACTTTATTCTTTGCATAAGAGAAAACTAAATTTGTATTAAAATCAAAATCACCAAAACGATCCTGATAGCTAATCTGCCCGTCAAAACCCTGATTAGTTGTCTTAGCTATATTGTTCGGAGAAAAGCCGATACCAAGAACTAACGGAACATCATTTCTCGTCACCAATTGGTCATAACGTTTATCTAAAAAGTAGTCGATAGTAAACGAGAACTTATCTAAAAAGTTCATATCTAAACCGATATCAAACTTCTTTGCCTTTTCCCAAGTAGCATTAGGAGTTCCCAAATCCCCTTCTTTATAACCATCTGTGAATTTTGGATAATCACCAAAGGAATAACCATCGCCCTTCTGATATACCTGATCATACAAATAACGGTTACCTGCTGCCACATCCGAACCAACCAGACCATAAGAGGCTCTCACTTTCAAAAGTTGCACTTTATCTGCCAGCCAATCTACGTTCTTAAAAAAGTCTTCTTCCGAAATGGCATAACCAACGCCCACTGCGGGGAAGAATCCAAAACGGTTATTCCTGCCGAAACGGTCGGTTCCGTTATAAGCCATATTGAGATCAATCAAATATTTGCTTTTATACTTATACCCCATTGTCAAGGTATATCCCTCAAAGTTGCTGGGAACAGCCGCTGATACAAGACCATCTCTATCTACTGTAGTAGTCTGAAGATTGTACAGAAACATAGCGCTGATGTCGTGATCTCCTCCATTAAATACGCGAGCATAGTTCACCGAAGCCTGGATATTCAAGTCTTTGGTAGCCTTATCCGTACCACTGGTCACCGAAAACGTTCCATAATCATACACCTTATTCGGATTAATTACATATCCATTAGTTGACGAATCGTAATGATAGGTAGGATATTGAGATCGGTTCGCCTGACGATGATTCTCATCTACACTTGAATACGCCAAGCGATAATTGGCAGAAAGTCCCTCAGTCAGGAAATCCATTTTCCAAGTAGCTCCATACAGAATATTATTATCATTACGACGGGTACGCTTATAACCTTCATTTGCCAAACGAGCATTCAAAGTTGGCTTATATCCTTCTGTATCATTAAGATAAGCATAAGAGCCATTAGGATTCAATACTGGAGCTGAATAAGGATGCATTTTTGAGAAATCGTAAATTTCACCTGTTGCATTCATATTACAAGGTTCATTGATATTCATAAAACGCGATGATATATCCAAACGCATACTCAGGTTATCCGTCACAGCAAAGTCTATGTTAGTACGATAATTGAAACGACGGTAGAAATAGTTAGAGTTCACTCCACTATCCTTCGTTCCAAAATCCTTCACCATACCATCTTGTGTAAAATAACCAGCAGAAACAAAATATTTCAATCTTTTAGAACCACCGGAAATATCCACATTCACATTCTCCTGAAAAGCGCTTTTCTTAAAAATCTCATCATACCAATTTACATCCGGATGTCCATAAGGATCTGTATGATCTCTGAAAGCCATCACATCTGCCTTTGAGAATGGCCTGGGCATACCATCATTCTCATAAGCTTCATTCACAAGAATGGCCGTATTATATGAGTCCAAAAATTTTGGAGTACGCACTGGAATCTGCATACCGCCTTCCAAACGTACATTGATTTGAGGCTTACCTTGTTCTCCTCTTCGGGTCTTCACCACCAATACACCATTAGCACCCTTAATACCATAGATAGCTGTCGTAGAAGCATCCTTCAAGATAGATATACTTTCGATTTCGTTCACATTGATTTGCGACAACTGATCATACGTATACTGAACATCGTCTACTATAATCAATGGCTTATTACCATCCGCATTCAATGAACTCACACCACGAATAAAGAAATCGGAAGCATCCTTACCCGGCTGTCCGGATTGTTGTTGGCTAAAAAATCCCGGCAGTTTCCCGGTTAATGCATTCTGCAAGCTACTAGTCGGTACATTACGAATTTCACGTGCTTGTATACCACTTACAGCACCAGTCATCGTAAGACGCTTAGCCTTACCATAAGCTACCACCACCACCTCATCAAGATTAGTTAAGTCCGGTGTTAGCTCTACATTCCAATCTCGTTGATTTCCGACTTTTATCGCAAGTTTCTTAAAGCCAATATAAGTGAATTCCAACACTTCACCCTTGTTTACCTTCAACTGATAATTACCGTCAAAATCCGTAATTGTACCAATTGTCGCATCCTTCACTTTTACATTTACTCCCGGAAGCAGTTCACCATCAGTGGAAGAAACCTTTCCTTTTACTGTTATCGATTGTCCAAAGGCAAACGCAAACAGGTTTATACTTAATAATATTAAAAGTATTCTTTTCATAACATATTACCAATTCGGGTTTTGAACCATATTTTTATTCTTTATCACTTCCGAGTACGGAATAGGATAGAAGTAACGCTTCACATCAAATGTAGCTGACAGTACATTTATTTTATGATAAGTCGTTACAGCACCGGCAATTTGAATATTCAAACCTTCCAAAGGTGCTTTGAAAATATCTTCAGCTATTCTCCAACGACGGATATCCCAATAGCGCTGTTCTTCAAAAGCCATCTCAATACGCCTCTCATTCTGAATAATTTTACGCATATCAGTTTTATTCATCGACTCTAATGCTCCCAAACCATAATTATCATCTTCTTCGATACCCGCACGTTTCCTCAATGCAATAATGGCATCAAATACTTCTTGTGAAGGTGCTGACTGATATTCATTCAATGCTTCAGCATAGTTCAGTAATACTTCTCCATAACGGTACATCACCCACAGATGTAATGCTTCACCATCATAATCACCTCGCGTTTTATAATCTTTCATAAACTTAGATATATAATAGCTAGTTCGGCTATATTCTGCCCCTGTAGGATTATTCGCTCCACCGAAGTTTGTTTGAAGCTCTGTATTCAACCAAAAAGAACCATGATGCAATACTGTTAATTCCAAACGAGGATCACGATCTCTATATTGATCATTCGCATTATATTTATATTTTGTACTATTACCCGGAGTTTTTCCATCTTTCATTAGAAATGATTCCACTAAATTTTGTGTCGGATTAGTGTTTCCATATCCCAAAGCATTTCCGGAAAATCCCAATGGACCATTAGCCGTTTCAAGACCTTTTCCTTTACCTATAGGACGAAAGAATATCAATTCTGGATTACCCGTTGAGCTATAGAATTCTGTAAATATATTACGATAATCAGCTGTCAAATCTAGCGTTTTTTTACCATTAGGCCCAAACTCATCAATTAGCTCCTTAGCCGCTTCAGCCGCCAAATTCCATCGTTCCGGATCATATGAAGCATATCCTATCAATTCATTTCCTGGTTCTATAGGTCTCTCATTAAATAAAGGACTAGCTGCATACAGCAACACCCTGGCTTTCATTGCTATACAAGCCTCCTTCGTAGGTGTATGTGCATAATCACCGCCATCCGGCATCGGTAATGAACGAAGGTCATTCTTTATTTCATCCAGCTCACGAACAATATAATCAATACACTGAGCAAATGTATTTCGAGGAAGTTCCATATCATCATCTAATTCGTATACCCGATCTCCCACCAAAGTAACACCGCCATAGCGTTTCACTAATTCAAAGTAGAAATGAGCTCTCAAAAAACGAGCTTCCGCCTTCATTGTATAATTCAAAGGTTTTACCTCTCCCAACGCATTTGTATATTTCAGATTGAAAGGAACTACATCAATATTGTTAATCAAGATATTTGCTTTACGAATTCCTTGATAATATTCACTCCATTCCATATCTGTCACACGAGTCAATGCCGAATAGCGTCCCATTAGCAATTTATAAACAGCCGGGTCATTATTGTTGACGGAGACAGCATCATCCGAAGCAGCATCCAAGAAATCACCGTCTACCCGATTGTATCCACTATATAAATGTTCATAATAGATATTGTTCAGAAATCGTCTGGATTGTACACCAGCCGAATCAACTCTGGAAAACAAATAATCAAGTGTAAATTGCTCCACCGGTTCTTTCTCATATCCATCGTTACAAGCCGAAGCCATGAACAACAAGCCTGCACCCAAAAATGTTAAATATTTATTTCGTACCATACAATAATTCATTAAAATCTGATATTAATACCTGTACTAATGCAACGTTGCAACGGATAGCTTGTGAAACTAACTTCCGGGTCAACTAAATCGCACGCAGACTTCGTAAACAAGTTTTGTCCGTTAACAAACAGTTTTACACGCAAACCACCTAAGTAGTTACGACAAAATGAATCGGGCAGATTATATCCCAGACTGATATTTTTTAAACGGATATAGTTTCCGGAACGTAACCAAAAAGAAGAATTCCAGCCATTACCACGGTTATAATTATTTCCACCGGCCGTCAGTCTTGGTAACGTGGCTGTTTCAGCAGTTTCCGGAGTCCAGCGTCCCAACATATTTTCATATGCCTGACCATAAAACTGACCATTCTGTTGGAAACCTTCGGTCAAAGTCACATCACCTAAATAATAATCACGGTTATAAGCTCCCTGCCAAAGCATAGAGAAATCCAATCCTTTCCACTCAAAGCCCAAATCAATTCCAAAGTAAGAGTACGGTTTATCACCGCCAATTACAGTACGGTCAAACTCATTGATCACTTTATCACCATTCAAATCTTTGTATTTGACATCACCCGGCTGAATATTTTTAAATCCTTCGATTACCGGACTATTTTCGATTTCTTCTTTGGAGGTAAAAAATCCATCGGCTACCAATCCGTACATTACTCCTACAGGACGACCTGTCTGGCGCAAATATTCTTCCGGAACATACTGTTCATCCATATAAAGCAATTTACTTTGATCGCAACTCCAGTTAGCGGAAACATAATAATTGAAATTGTTCACACGGTCTTGATAAGTCACAGAGAGTTCTCCACCAAAACGACGCACCTTACCTATATTTTCTGCCGGATAGTATTGTCCGATTAACTGGATACTCTTACCTCTGCTTTGCAACAAATCAAAATATTTATCATTGTAATAATCTGCAGTCAGTTTCAAACGATTGTCAAACAATGACAAATCAACACCTACATTCAACTTATACGCTTTTTCCCATGTCAAGTACGGATTTGCCAATGGGGCATTTTCCATTGTAAGATTTCCCGCACCCAAGTTCGTTCCCATTGGATAACCTGCCGCTACATTGCTTGAGAAGGTTTGTTGATATCCATAATAACCAGAGTTATCCATACCATTACCCGTCTTACCAAATGTTCCGCGTATCTTTAACTGATTTAACCAATCAGCATCTTCCATAAAATTCTCTTTGCTTATATCCCATCCAAGACCGAACGCATAGAAGGTTCCCCAGCGGTTGCCCGGAGCATAGCGGTTGAAATAGCTTTCACTCAAAGCAGCCTGTACAAAATATTTCTCTGCATAATCATAAGCTATGTCACCTATAATATTGGAAGGTAACTGTGGCAAATCATAGTTGACCAATGTTTGACGAGTATCGCCCATTAAAGTGGCTTTTACTCCATGCTTTCCAAAACGCCGGTTATAGTCAACGGCAATCTGACCATACATCTGCTGGTAACTAGTCACAGAATTAAAGAAATTAGATTGCGTATTTGTGACTCCATGCAAAGTATAAATTTCTTTCCCTTCTTTATCAAATCCATAAGCATATACCGGAGCACGTTTGCTTCTTTGAACATACGAACGATTCTGAATAGAAACATTACCCACCATACGAACCGACAGACCTTCTACAAATTTGCCAAAATCGTATTTCAAGTTAACACCTCCTACCATATCTCGTGCGCTATCCTTAATATAACCTGAGTTTATTGATTGTGACACCAAGTTATTATCGAATGTTTTATTACCACCCCATGTTCCATTGGGATTTTTAATAGGATAGGCATTATTAGGAGTATTATAAATAGAATTCAACAAGCTTCCATAAGATACACCAGGCTGATTACCATCTTCCACGCGACCAAGCAAAGTAACTTTTGCTGTAAAGTCGTCAGTAATGTTAATGTTTATTTTTGAAGAAATCATATAACGTGAATATGATAAATTAGTATCATGCGCATCGCCATCTTTAGGATTTGCAAACAATCCTTTTTCACCTTGATAACCTATACTAACAAAATATTGTGTAACCTTATTACCTCCTGTCACATTTAGGTTATATGCCTGTGTAGTTGCATTTTTATTCAAGATTTCATCAAACCAATTTATATCAGGATGTGTATATGGGCTAGAATGCGTACGAAACTTATTAAAGTCATCATATGAATAAAGCGGATCCTTTCCGTCATTTTGCAATGCTTCATTCAACAGATATGCATATTGATAAGACGATAAAGGTTTAGGAGTTTTCAATGCACTCTGTACTCCAAAACGCCCTGTAAAGGACAATTGGAAACCTTCTTTAATAGGTTCTTTAGTCGTAATCAGTAAAGCACCACGCGAACTACGCATACCCAAAAACATTGATGACAATGCATCCTTTTGGATAGATACTGACTCGATTGCTTCCGGGTCGAGTGAATATAATTCTCTTTGGATACCATCAACAACCACTATCGGGGCATTACCACGCGAACCGACGCTGAATTCAGTGTTGTCACTATAAAATCCTTCACCAAATAAAGGGATGCTACCAGCCAGATCATTTCTTGAATTAGCAGCAATCTGATGTGCACGAGCTCCCGCAAATTGACTAACATTCAAACCTGCCATACGACCTTGTAAGGCT
The DNA here is from genome assembly GCA_019412825.1 of Bacteroides thetaiotaomicron. Lineage (GTDB taxonomy): Bacteria > Bacteroidota > Bacteroidia > Bacteroidales > Bacteroidaceae > Bacteroides > Bacteroides thetaiotaomicron_A. The sequence goes on from DXOL01000032.1 coordinate 145,109, forward strand.
GGCAGAATGGTTGTCCCCATCATAGATGACAATTTATCCGTATACACAGTAGCAGCAGATCCTAAAAAGTTTTTTTTATTTTTAGACTCGTAAGGACCACTAACAGTTTCCTTATTTTTAATAAATTGTTCATTTAATGTTACCTTGAATACGCGCTCAGTATTCTTCAACTTATTAACCTTGACTTCTTTGTGAATGAACTCCGGATGCGACAAACGCAATACATCTCCTTTTTTCATTTGAAATGTAAAAGCTCCATCAGTCCCTGTTACAACTTTAAAATCACTATTTTTCATGGTGATCGTTACATCCGAAACCGGATTACCATATTGGTCAACCACCTTACCAGTAATGTTAGCATTACTTACTTCCTGTGCAAATACTTTCGGAGATATCATTATTCCCCAAAGCATGCCCATAGTAAGCAATACAAAATAAAACCGTCCACTTTTTTTAGTTACTATATTATACATATAATTTATCTTTCTTTTAGCATTAATAAAAAGAATAAGCACCTAATGATTTTATTCACAGGCAAGTTCGCAAATAAAAGGTTCTTCTTCACCTTCTGCCTCTCCCCCTTCTGCAGCTATTTTATCATCAGTACCCGTAATATTAAGTGTACCGTCCTTGTTTGTGAATATGTATTCAATACGAGTTATTGTTTCCCCCTCTGGAATACCAAAATATTCAGCTGGCCAAATTGTTAAATTAAAGGTATTACTGACAGCACTCTCCTCCTTAGGCATTAATGATTTTGCACTCTTTTCCTTTACTTCATACGTATTTCCATTATCAGTATATGCTGTAGCTTCCATATAGACAGCGTCAGCATCCTTAAGTTTATTCTCATATGTATCACCTAGAAAAGTGAATGTCACAAAGTCATCTTGCAATGCAGCCAATGGTTCAGTTTTATTATAGTGAAAAGCACAGAAATCTGTTACTTCTCCTACCCCTTCTACCACTTCGAAACATTCGTTACTAGATACATACTTTCTATATTTTTCATCTCCAGGAAAGTCGTCTTCCGCAAAATTAATAAAGAAAGCAGGCTTAAAACGGAGATTTTTAGGTCCGGTTTTACATTTCAACGTTATTTTGATAGTAGCGTTCTCATGCTCAAGCATCGTATAGATCTTATTCGTACTAAAAGCTACCCATTCCATATCGTTCAATACATTGGTGCCCACACCATATTCAGCCCTCAACACTTCCGACCAAGGTACATCCACATTTTTAGGTACTAACTGGGGATCAACAGGTGACATGGGAAACGGGGTTACTCCATCTTCCTTACCAGTAGCCGTATAGGTCACTGTCGTATTCTCACGTGCATTCCAACTTTTCGGAACTAAGATTGCCATAAGAAATTTTCTCGTTTGATCTTGTGCACATTCGATATGCGCATCAATAGTAAAAGTTGCAATTTCTCCTGCTTTTGTCCAATAAATGGGATTCTCTTCCGTGCCTTGGTTGATATTAACTTTATCAAGATAAACACATCCGACTACAACAAGCGCCATCAGAATGCTACTCCCTACCCAAGCAATCCTATTTTTTTTGATATTCGTTTTCATAAAATTACTTTAATACGTTATTCTGTTACTTGCTTAAAAGTATAGATATACTTATTTGTATGACATCCCGGACTCAAAGTGATGGTCATCTGACGTTTTCCATCCACTGTTCGAAACCCAATAAGTGTTTTCACTTCTTTCTCGGTTCCATTTTCTTTAAGAAGAAGATGAAACGGATATATGGGATCATCTACACTCCAGCTACCATTACCCTTTACAATAAAAGGTAAATAATTTTCTATCTCGTATGTATTATCTTCATTCAGCACAATATGGAAACGCGTAAAATCCATCATGTCCGTAATGTCTATTCCATTTCTAGAAACAGCCGACAATTGCCAGTTAGCATTTATTTTTTTAGCTACTTCTGAATAATTTTCAGGGGTTATTTCGTCTTTAAACGTATCGCAAGAGCTGACAGCTATTGCCAATGTAAAGAAAACCCCCATTGTAAATCGCATATTTAATTTCATACTATATTTTATTTCTCAAAATTATTCATAATAAGGATTTTGTACTAAATCGTCAGATTTCACCGTTTCTTTATAAGGAATAGGAAGGAAGTACATTGCTTTACGGAAGGTATGTTTACGTACCGGAACCTTCTTACCTTTTTCTGTTATACTTTTCGTAATTTCGAATCCATGCATCTGCTTATTTTCAGTTTCCTCAGCAATCATCCAACGGCGCACATCAAAAAAACGATGTCCCTCGAAAGCCAGTTCAATACGACGTTCCAAGCGAATAGCATCTCGCATTTTCACATAATCCTTATCTATGTCTTCCGCTAATCCATACCTGCCATCCTTTCCAGCATCGATTCCGGCGCGCTCACGAAGCAACTTCAACACTGCCAAAGGACTTATAGTATATTCGCCTAAAACATCTTCATGATCCGGACCATAATATTCATTGACCGCTTCTGCATAGTTCAACAAAATTTCAGCATAGCGAATCAGGTCAAACGCTTGAGAAGTACCTACAAACCAATTGCCCGCTAATTGACGATGACTAAATTTACGAATATAATATCCAGTCGGCGTACCACTTCCAAAAGCATCGGTAGTTGATCCCACCCCTTTATGAGTATAGACGACGTGGTCTTTATCACCTCCACTCATCATTACGCTACCATTCCAAACAACTGTATTGGCAAAACGTGGGTCACGGCCTTCTGCAGGGTTCATGGGGTCATAAGGATATTCACTGCTAGTTCCTATTGGTTTTCCATCTTTCATTGGGAACTGTTCTACTAAATCGTGATAAATATAACCACCATTACCATTACCACCACAAGTCGGAGGTCCAAACAACGCTTCACGCTGATTACCTTCGCCTGGTCTACATTCAAATATCATTTCACAGTACGATCCATTTGTATACGTCACTCCATTGGCTCCATCAGGCACTGTACAAAAGTCATTATTGTGGAAGATTGCATAAAATCCCCATCCTGGTTCAGGTTTCCCGGGATTGTATCCTTTAGCTTCTATATGGCGTGTATAAATAGCATAACGGTTCAGTTTTATCACATCAAGAGCTGCATCGACAGCTGCTTTCCAACGTTCTTTATCGTATTCAGGATAACCAACCAATTCTTTTGGGCAACTAGTAGATATACCAAAATCACTACCATTGAATAATTTACTCGCTTCGTATAAGCGAATACGTGAAATCAGCCCTTTACATGCTCCAGCTGTAGCGCGTCCATTATTCATACCACTGAAAACAACAGGCAAATCTTTCGCTGCCAACTCACATTCATCTACAATATACTTCACACAATCAGCATATGTATCACGCTTTGTCTTCATATCATCTGCTACCTCATATATAGTATCACCAAGCAAAGGTACCCCACCATAATGACGCAACATCATTCCATAATACCATGCACGTAAGAAACGGGCTTCTGCTTTATACTGAATCTTGGTAGATTCAAGCAACGGACTACCATCTACATACTTCATGAATAAATTCACCCTCCGGATATTAGTATATGCCTTCTTCCAAACATCATCTTCCAATGCATTAAGCGGATTGAGAGTCCCGGTAGCAAACATTACATCGTTAGTCACTTCAGAAACAACTTTATAAGCAGCTTCGTCACAAGCAGTCTGTAAGCCTCCATGCTCTTTCGTCACCCCAAAAGCATTTGTTGTGTATCGATTAGGCTTAACATCATAACCAACATCTACATAAATTTGAGAAAGAAAACCTGCCGTATATGCACTATCCGCAAAGACAGACTCCCGATCAAGATCTGTCGTTTCAATTTGCTCTAAATTAGCGCAAGCTGAAAACAACCATACACCTGCAATAGGTAAAAATAGATAAAATAAGCTTTTCATATACAAAAGAAATAGCGGTTAATAAATCGTTTATAAACTCTGTGAACGGTAATATTCATTATTATTAGTTTTTTTTATTAGATTGCATTTACATATTTTTCTTTATTTTTTTCAATAAGAACGATTAAAGAACAGCATACCACTAAACAAAATTGCATTTTTTTGTGGTCTGCAATATCTCTTTATTAAAATCCTTTAAAAATTCCGTAACGCTATTACATACAATCAGACTTTAATTGTAATAGTTTTATCTAAAGTTCCACTGCCTTTATATAGTTTACCTTTATGTAATACTTCCACTTTTATTACGCCCAGATCTATCCGACCAGTTCCTTTACTATCTACCAGTTTCAAAGTCAAATGATGCTCGTCTTCCAGCCCCGCTTCAAAAGAGAATAGCTTATAATCTCCTTTCTGAAACTCCCAGCCTTCACCTTTATCCCAATACAAAGTACCTTCTGCCTTGCCCTCATTATCTAGACAAACAATCAATGTCAACGGATCAAATGAGTTTTCATTTACGTTTTGAATCACTTTGCCAACAGGAATAATAGCACCACCTCTCATTTTCAATGTCGATTGATATTTTCCTTTTGTATCACCTTTAATTAAAGACAGTTCTTCCCAGATACCTTTCGGTAAAGAAGGATTCTTTGCAAAAGCAGGAACTACCAGTATATCAGTGCCCAACATAAAGGCTTGTTCTTCAGCACGCAGTGCCTGATCTTTCAGATCGGCGAAAAAGACAGGGGCCATAACAGGCTGTCCGTCTGTATGAGCTGTATGAAAAGCGGTATAAATATAAGGCATCAAACGATAGCGTCGTTCTAATGCAATACGTGACTCTCTCTCTATGTCCTTAGTAAATGCCCAAGGTTCTTTGTTGTTTGTATCACAGGAAGCGTGTCCTCTAGAGAACGGAAAAAATGCACCGAATCCCAACCAATGTCCCCAAAGATCAGCAGTTGTATTTCCTGCAAATCCACCTATATCCGGACCATTGAATGGTTGCCCGGATAGTCCGAGAGTGATAGACATTGGAACAGATAGTTTCATTTGTTCATAAGTAGCTTCATTATCTCCCGTCCACATTGCTGCATAGCGCTGTCCGCCAAGAATATTGGAACGTGAAAGTACAAAAGGACGTTTATCCGGATTAGCAGCCAAAATACCATTATAAGATGCTTCTACCATCAATCTTCCATATGCATTATGATACATCAGATGTGTACCTGTAGGCAAGTTTCCACCGCCTAAATGAATATTGCTCACCGGCATTGTACCACCAGGCCCGTCAAAAACAGAGGGTTCATTCATATCATTCCAGATACCATCTATACCATTAGCCAGAAAGTCTTTATAAAGACCTGCCCACCATGTACGTGTTTCGGGACGCGTAAAGTCGGGAAAAGCACAATCACCCGGCCATACTTTGCCATGAAATTCATTACGATAAGCATCACGTACAAATACATCCTGCCCTTTCCCTGTTTTATATACAAAATAATTCTCGTCTACCTTCACTCCGGGATCTATCATATAAACAGAACGAAATCCATTGCCATGCAGATAATCATTCATACGCTTAGGATCGGGAAAATCCCCGTTATTGATGGTAAATACACGAAATTCATCCATATAATTGATGTCAAACCAAATCACATCACATGGAATCTTTTTCTCACGAAATGTATCGGCTACTTCTTTTACTCTAGCCTCCGGTACATAGGAGAAACGTGATTGATGATACCCCAGTGACCATCTTGGAGGCATACTAATAGTACCTGTCAATTCAGCCAGCCCTTTTAATACTTCCTGTGGGGTTTTGCGATCTATCACATATGTACGGAAGGGAGCTCCTTCGGTATTGAATTCTATTTTATCAGAATTGGTAATTAACTCTGCTTTCCAAAAACTGTCAAACAAAACTCCGAAAGCTGTACCGTCTGGACGGACTCCTAATACCCATGGGTGAGTTTGATACAGGCGTGAGCCACCGTCTACCCTGTACATTCCATTATCCGTATTCCATAATTTGATTTTCTGCCCGTTACGCAACAGTGGACCTGTCACCTCACCGCCTCCATACAAACTGGTTCCTGCAGGCACATTCAATGAAGCGTTAGCTTTACCGTCAACTGATGTAAATTGTGGTATCAAGGTCCAATTCTGCGGTACTTCTCCAATCTTCTCCGGTTCACGTACCAACATTAATGATGGAGTTTGGGAGGCATCATAGCCTTCAGGGACAAATTCTACAATTCTTTTTCCTACTAATGTGACTTTCTCCGTCTTCACATCACCGGCTAAAGCGGTATGCACTTCAAACAGCATAGCTACAAGACATAGCAATGACAGATTCTTTTTCATTTTTATCTTCTACTTTTTGATCTACTAAATTAACTAGCTGAAAACAAATACTTCTTACCTTAAAAAAGTATCTACCTATTTACCAACATAACCATAAGGTTCCTCCGGCATCTAAATAAAAGAGAAACCATTAGCCGGAGGAAGAAAAAACCTAAAAAACAATCAAACACCTATACTAACCTTTAATCTATGAAAAACCACGTTTAGACTAAGAACGGTTCAGTACCAAAATACCACTAAATGAAGATGAAAAATTATCTGCTAATAAGTTGTTTTTCCGAATCACTTATTCTTCTCTCCAGAGAGTGACTCCTCATATTCTTTACGAAGCAGCAATAATTCTTTGACTTTCTCCGGATATTTATCTTTTAGATTTATGGATTCAGTAGGATTTTCTCTCAGATTTGTCAGATACAACCCCTCAAGCACTTTATTTTTATCATTCGGGAGAACATCAATCACATTATTTATAAGTTTCCAGTCACCACAACGTACAGCCCATTGTTTCTCAAAGTCGAAATAAAGCACCTCGTGAGGAGTTTCCAAAGTGTTACCTTCAATCAAAGGCACTAAACTCTTTCCATCCAATTTCAATCCTTGGGTATCCAAGTCACAAAGCTCTGCAATCGTTGGAAACCAGTCTATATTCATAGCAACCTGATCACGTACTTCACCTTCCGGAAAATGTCCGGGCCATGATACAATAGCAGGTACGCGGATACCGCCTTCGAAAAGAGAAAATTTACCTCCCCGATAATCACCACAATATCCTCCGCCACCAAAAGTACGCACTTCGGTACTATGACCGTTATCCGACTGAAAAATCAGAATCGTATTCTCCTCTAACCCCTGAGAAGTCAGGAAAGTACGCAATTCTCCCAAATAATCGTCAAACGTCGAAACAAAAGCAGCATACATCCGGCGAGGATTAGGAAGTTTTGAATAATACTCAAGCCACTTTTCACTCGGTTGTAACGGATAATGAGGGATATTCACTGCCCAATAAAGAAAAAAGGGCTTTTCTTTATTACGGTTTTTAATAAATCCCCGGACTTCTTTTATCGTTTCCGCAGTAAAAAACTTGCCAGGTTCATAAATTTCCTGTCCATTCCTCCACAAATCGTGCATATTGGGACCGCCCCAATAATAGAAATGAGAGTAACTATCAATACATCCACCTAAAAATCCCCAAAAATAATCGAATCCCCGAGCATTCGGAGTATATTCTTTCCACGAACCCAAATGCCATTTTCCTATACAAGCAGTCTGATACCCATTCGCCTTCATTCGCTCTGCCATTGTTTCTTTCCCGAGCGGAAGCCCCTTCCATCCTGCGTTTCCTGTCAGACCTGCACGTTTGGCATATTGCCCGGTCAGCAGGCAAGCACGCGATGCAGAACTGACCGGTGCTGCATAAAACTGAGTAAACCTCACTCCACGAGCAGCAAGCGCATCTATATTTGGGGTACATAAATCGGTAGCTCCAAAACAATTAGCGTCAAGAGTTCCGTGATCATCAGTGTATATGATAATCACATTGGGTTTCGTCGTCTGAGCTGCCTCAACAACTCCCGAAAGCAAACAACCGCTTATGACGGTAAACAACTTCTTATCCATGCTCTTATTTTCAATCAGAAGCGATTCATTTCAATTTAGCTATTTCATAATCGAAAGCCTGTATCTCCACCGGACCGAGCAGACCTGAAGACTGCAAGGGCGAATCAGCTTTCCACGGATTGATTGTCGTCCACGTCGGACGCTGGTCTTCCGGAAGATGTTGGTCACCGATAAGACGGTTCTGCCAATTGTTGACCACCGTTATTTCTAATTTATTCTCACCTTTCTTCAGATATTCTGTCACATTCAGGCGATATGGGAAAGTCCAGACACCACCTACATACTGCCCATTTAAAGTCACTTTTGCCATGACCATTACATGACCCAAATCAAGATACAAACTCTTCTGCGGGAGTTCTTCCAATGTGAAAGCAGTTTCGTAAACAGCCTGTCCGGAGAAGTATTTGATGCTATCATTTTCCGAATTCATCCAATCTGTCAGTTGAGACCAGACAACCGGTGCTTCCGGTCCACGTTTACCTGCTTCGAAAGTGACTTTCCAAGGAGTATCTACACTATAGACAGTCTCTTTCACTGGGAAATTATTTTTCTTTTCCGTTGCTTTATCGTTCTTGCGGAAGACAAGGAAAACACTCTCATTTCCTTCCAGTTCCATTTGCAAAGCGGTATGATCTCCCGTATTTTCAAAATCCGACAAACGACGGATCTCTCCTGTAGCAGCACTCCAAAGTTCCGGTGACAGCTCTTGTGAAACGCGGAATTCTCCATCGAAAGTGATCTTTTTATCCTGCTGATTGGATAGGAAATAAATTTCTGCATCCGGCAAAGTACGATGTATAAATAAGACTGGTGCATTCGTTTTACAGAAGAAATCGGGACGGATATTCAGTTTATCCAGCACTTCCTGCAGGCCGACGCCCCGATGGAATACTTTTCCTGTTCCATAGTTATCAGTAGTAAACAAGTCTTTTCCAATCCGTTGTACTTCCTTGTCAACTTCAGGATAACCAGACAAACTCGGAGAGTATTCAGGAGCATCGCCATAAACAGCCAAACCGTCATGCACCAATTCACTAATCTTTTTCAAGACTTCGGAACGCATAGATTTCTGATTAGGCAGCACCAATAAACGGTATTTCATTCCATCGGGCAAAGTCAAGCAGCCATCTTTTACTGTAGCTCTCGTTAAAAGAACTTCAGCATTGATAAAGTCAAAAGAGTAACCTGTAGGCAGTTGGGGATCTATCGAACCTGTCATCTTCGGAGCATCTTCACCAATGAAATAAGCAACATCCGCCACATAAAGACCTTGTTGCAAAAGGAAATTCGATCGCCGCAAATAATCCGTAAACAAATCCATCTGACTGAACCACGTATTTTTACGATGAAAATCATTTCCGAACCAGGCACTTACACCGGGATTACGATCTTCATAGGGCTGATGAATATACAAATGAAGCAAAGAGGCATTGATTCCTTCAGAAAAGAAGCGGTCAATTCGCGCTTTCATATTGCCCGGATAATGAGTAAAGTTAGGCCCTCCGCTCGTACATGATTCAGCCCAGACACGTTTCTTACCATAAATATGCCCGCAGGAAGAGGCACAACGGTTCTCAATCACTCCCAAATCACCAAAACTCCAGAACTCACCACTGATTTCATCCGACTGTCCGCCATATTGCAGGAACTCTCCAGGGAATCCCCAATGTCCATAGTTTTCCAACCAGGTAGTAAGTCCGTGCTGATGGCAGATATCTCTCAGTCCGCCTACATAATCATACGAAACGCCATCGGCTATCAAACGACGCAAATCCCAAAGAAAGCGTGAAGACACATCTTCATTACCAACGACTTTACCATACAAAGCCGGCAAATATGGCAGAGGATCATATCCATAAACCTTTTTGAAACGCTCTAACATATCATCGGTCCAGTTCTGACTACCCGTCTCGTAGCTGTCTTGCACGGCAATCTTCAGACTCTTACGATCTGCTTTGGGAATACGGCGAAGGATTTCACCCATATAGGCATCAAAGTGTGCGCTGAGATGTTTTTTGCTCATCTTATCCACTTCAAGTCCGGTAGCTTCAGGAGTAGCAGGTGTATTCGTCACACCGGTCGTTTTCATTTCCAGACAGGAAACAATCCAGTCGCCTTCGGGTACATTCCAAGTCAGAGTTCCGTCTGACGAAAGAGAAGCTGTCAGATCCGTCACCTTATCCTGTGGTATTACAAATCCTTCCGAATCGTTATACCAGTCCTGCTTAGCCCACATATATGAGTCCCATTTAGGATCAGGCCGCTGATACATCTTCGCTAAAGACTGCTCTGGATATCGTTCCACCATTTTCGCGGTAGAAAGAGCGACTGTGGCTTCTATATCTCCATAAGAATTAATCGGTTTATCCAGCAAGAGACGAAAATCACCGGATTTTGTCGCAGGAAGAGATAGAACGACCGGAGCATTTGTAAAAAATCCAACAGACCGCATACCATTGGTGCGATCTATCTCAAATTTCCGGATCGTTTGATAAGAATCACCTACTTTCGCTTGTAGTTCGGCTTTCGTCCATACATAATTGTTCGTCGTAAAAGTAAAGCTGCGGATCGGCTGAGGTTCATCAAGGTGCATATCAAAGATAACCGGTTCGTATCCTTTCTGTTGCACTTTCCACTCTTTTCTAAACACGTTACTTTGTGCAGGGTAGGCAATGACACGAACCAGCTGCATGGAATCTGAGTATTCGGGCACTGTATACGAGAGAGTTTGCGGACCCTTCACCTGCATATCGGTAGCTGCCAGATAACGCATACTCTGCTCCGGCTTCACCCACGGTCCTCCCGACTGGCTCCATCCCGGACTATTGAACATTCCTATTTCTATGTCCAGTTCTGTTGCAGTTTTCAGTGCTGCATGCACTGCCTCCCACCATTCGGGCGTAAAGATCTTCACATCTCCATAAGAATTCCCGCCTATATCAATATTGCCAATATAGGCACGGGTAATTCCCGCCTCCTTCATGGCATACAAATCCTTAATCACTCCTTCCTTGGAGATATTATCCGAAATCCAATACCAATAACATCCCACCCGAATACTATCAGGGATCTCACGAAATCCTTTTTCAATAACTGCTATCGAAGGCACATCTTTCACATTCGAGCACCCTGACAGAAAGCAAATCACAACACTCGCAAGTATTACCAATACATTTTTCATGATATCATATTTTTCACTTTAGTCAAAACAGAGGATTTCCAGCAACTCCTCCGGCCATTAACAAAGAATGGGAATAAACAAACCGGAGGAATATTGTGGAATTTCAAACACCAATCCTAATCTTTTACCTAATATCTATTGAACTATATACTATGAACGTCCGAGAGCCGGAATACCACTAAAGAGAAATGAAAAATAATCGAATGACCTCACTTCTCTTCTACGAGAATTAAAACGATTATTTGCCATCACCTGTCACCAAACAGCGATAACATACTGGTTATCAACCAATAAATCCGTGACAGCAATAGGTGACGGCAACGTGACGGCAAATGTTGCCATCACATTACAATCCCATTTCCCATCTCCCGTAATCAGACAATACGCAGATCCATTTGGTTTCCTACGCCGGAACCGATGGTTTCAAGCGGCTGAAACTCTAGTTTCAAATAGAGGAAACTTTAGTTTCAAACGGTCGAAACTCTAGTTTCAAGCTCCAGAAACTAAAAAGCTCTATATAGAACTGAACATAAGAAGCCGTTAATGCAAAACAGTGTGACGGCAAGATTTGCCATCACACTGTCATCACATACTGCTGTCACAGCATTAACCATTCATATTCAAACCATTATGCCCCATTATGTGACAGATGACGGCAAATAATAGTTTTTATTTCTATAGAGGGAGTACCACAGATTCCCCCATTACAACTTATTCAGTCCAAATACAAAATGATGGTTTCCTTCCTTTACCAACACTGTTTTCTTCTTGATATTCACCTTTTTCGTTCCCATCTTGCATGAAACCGCATCGTCAGGAATGCAAACCGTGGCAGTTGTTCCCGCCGGAACCGTCAGCTGAAGGTTCAGTTGGTTACCTTTCAATTCCCAATTGACAGCAATAGTGCCGTAGGGCGATTCTTTCGTCGCTTTTGTCCAAGTCACACCATTCGGTATCTGAGGATCGACATAGAAATGGCGGTATCCCGGTTCAGCCTCATCGAGACGTATTCCTCCCAAAGCCTGATAGAACCAGATTCCAATGCCATTGTAACAGTTGTGTACACGGCTACGTTCTCCGCTCCAGTACTCCCAAGTTGCCGTTGCACCATGATCGATCATATACAAATAGCCGGGATAGTCGCGTTTCTTCATCATCTGATAGAAGAAATCCACTTTTTTGTTCTGAACAGCCCATTCTGTCAGGATAGGTACTCCCACCAAACCGACAGCGATATGTCCTTTATGCTTTTCTTCGGTCATGGCAACCACATTCTCTTTCACTCTATCGCACAAAGAATCGGGCACAACACCTACCAACATAGGATAGCACATATCCAACTGCGAACCTGTAGCATAAGTTCCTTCATCCGCACGATAGAAAGTCTCATGAATCAGCTTGTTGAGCTTCTCTCTACGGGCGGCAAAACCTTCCGCTTCTTCTTTTTTACCTAATGTCAAGGCCGTCTTATACATAGTGCCCAGACAATCGCTGATGAAACAGTTACTAACCAAATCCACTGAAGCCTGATTGCCTGCATCTACCCCCATCGGTGCCAGCCAGTCACCCAAATACCAGTCTCGATATTTGGTATCGGGCCAACGTTTCAGCAAACCATCTACCGTATATTTATCCACATACTTGAACCACTCTTTCATTTGAGAATAATATCTCTCGATCAGTCGGGGATCATTATAGTTGACATACGTTCTCCACGGAGCCTGTACAAAGAATCCGCACCAATACGGACCACCGCCACCGGCACCCGGATTAGGACCAACATGCGGCAGACTTCCTCCTTCACGCATGGAATCTCCCCAAGTCTGTATCCAGTTCTCGAAAGTCGGGGCTACATCGTACATCGTCTGCAAAGACATCGTTGACGAGTTTCCGTCCCCCCCATATCCGGCACGTTCCAGATGCGGACAGTCTACCATATAGCCGCTGAACGTCAGACATTTCATCGTATACTGAATCATATCGTGGATAGCATTCAAGTCGGCATCCGAACATTCAAAAGTAGCAGCCTGTTTGTAATCTCCATAAATCTGCAGAGATTTCATAGCACCCGTTTCCGGCTTTTGCGGAAGATTGGAGATACGCACATACCGGAAGGCATGATGATTGAATTTATTTCTGAAACATTCTCCCTGCTTGCCACCGGATACATATATATCACTTTCACCTTGTTTGTCAAATTCACCGTCTTTCGTCAGATTGTCACTATATTCCATCGTGACTTCGTGACCTGCCGGCAACACAGGCATCTGCATTTCAAACCATCCGGTCTGAACTTTTCCCATATCTACCAACCATGTACCTTCGCCCAGATTTTTGACCGAAACGGCTTGCAAAATCTGATGTATCTTGTTCACTTCACACATTTGAGGCGAAGCGATATGATCGGGAACATTCACTGTCACCACAGGAGCCCATTTCATTTTATCCAACGCCTGTGACGAAAGATCTCTCGGAAGAATTCTTCCATCCACCCTCTCACCGCCGAACTGCAAAGCCCGCCAAGTACCTGTATCTGAATAGCCGCTTTCGCGCCCGTTCCATGAACGGTCTGTCTTCGCCACTACTTCCCATTTACCATTTCTCAACACATCCAGCTCTGCTTTTACCAGCGGACCTTCATAAGCCGCTCCGAAAGTAGTTGTCTTGTACCATCCCTGACCGAGCCAGATGAGCAGGTCGTTTTCTCCCTCTTTCAGATAAGGAGTGATATCATAAGTGACAATCAGCGAACGCTTGGTCAAATGTGAAACAGCAGGTGTAAGGACGTCTTCGCCTACTTTCTTTCCATTGACGTAAATTTCGTGATAACCTAACGTATTTATATGCAAAAAAGAAGTCTCTCCCTTCGTCATATTGATTTTCTTGCGTAGAATAGGAGCACAAATCTTACCACCTTCGGCAGACGACCCGATATATTCGCCCTGCATCTGCGACTTATCCAAAATGCCTACACCAAAACGGGCAACCGGACTCCACACCGAAGCTTGTTTTTTGGAATCCCATACACGTACTCTCCAATAACATAAGGAACGGGAAGTTAACGCTTTTCCCTGATAAGGCACCATTACCGAAGCATCGGATTTCAACTTCCCGGTGTTCCACAAGTCCGCCTTATCCTGCAACAACAAAATACTGTCCGAAGCCACCTGTATTTCATAATAGGCTTGCCCGCCCTTCACTCCGTCACCTTTCAATTTCCAACTGAAATGAGGGGTTACATTATCAATCCCCAACGGGTCAATAAGATTCTCACATTTTAGCTCCACCAGATGGAAAGGCGGAGTCTTCTCATTTCCATACGCCGTCAATGACAGACAACAGAAACTCCAAATCAAACCTAAACATAACAATCGTTTCATACTATTCATCTTCTATTTTTAAATGACTTACTTAAGAATGACAAAGTGATAGACGCCCGATGATACCTCCATCCGGGCAGAATCCACTTTATCTATTACAATATTACTGACTTCACTTACCGGTTTTCCGGATTCCAGCACCGTTCTGCCACCCCAATCAGGAATTATCACCGTAGCGGATGTATTTGCAGGAACTTCTATCTTAAGATTCAGATTTCCGTTCTCATCTATCTTCCAATCCGAACTAATCTTGCCATACTGACTGTCATACGTAGCTCTGCAATATTTCAAATCGGGCACTATCATCGGCTCAATGTAGAAATGCTTCATCCCCGGATCAGACTGATCGGGCTTGATGCCTGCCAGTGAATGATAGAACCATGCCACGACACTTCCGAACATCGGATGGCAATGTCCGCAACCTTCATCGTTTCCATCTCCATTCCATGTTTCCCAAAGTGTATTATTCTTCTTGTCAGCCAGATAACCATAACTTGGAAAGTCACGCTGGTTCATCAACTTATAAGCGAGGTCTGCCCTTCCATTTTCCGTCAGCACCTGCAGTAAAAGTGGAGTGGCAAGTATGCCTGTATCAAAGTGATAATTGACCTTTTCCAAATGTCCGAGCAAAGCTGCGAACGCTTTCTCCCGCTTACCTTCCGGAACAAGTCCGAATGCCAGCGCAAATACATCGGCCCCTTGTTTTCCCTCCCCATAATGATGGGTTGCTTCATTGTAAAATGCAGCGTTGAAGTTCTTTCTGATCGTTTCGGCAAGTGTACGCAGATGATGCTCGTCATCTTTCTTGTTCAGAATACCCGCAACATCCGCCATGATGCAAGTGACATGATAGAAGTATGCCGTATTCACCAATGAGGCAGGAATTTCAATCCTGTTGTGAGGAGTAGACCACTCACCCAAACACCATCCGTTCGGTTCCTCCCTCACGACTATCCCCTTGTCATCTGTACGGGTCTGAAGATATTCAACCCAATGCTTCATTCCCTGGTAATGTTCCCGTAAGAGTGTAGTGTCACCATAGTGACAGAAATAATTCCAGGGTATGACTACATAAGCCGATCCCCATGCAGGTCCTCCGCCTCCACCGCCAAAAGGTGCGGTATGGGGAACATAGCCTGTATTCTTATTGCTTGCATCACTAATGTCAGTAACAAACTTTCTGAGAAGACGAGTCATGTCATACGAATAGAGCAGGCTTTCCGTGATGACTTGTCCGTCACCGGTATAAGCCAATCGTTCGCGGTGCGGGTCGCTACTTATTATGCCTTTGAAATTGGCATGCATCGTACGGTTATAAGCCTCACAGATGTTATTAAAAAGTTCGTTAGAGCATTCAAAGCTTCCTGTATTCCTGATATCCGTATAGATGGATTTCACCTGTATACTTTGCCCGGAGATTGCGACTCCTTTTGTCGCAATTACTTCTATCTTTTTAAACGCATGCCAGGTAAACTTGGGTTCCCATCTTTCTTCCTGCCCGCCTTTCAGTATATATACATCTTCCTGCCCATAGTTCAAGCCCTCATCACTGATGAAACGCAGTTTCACAGAGTCTCCTGCCCTACCTTTCACAGAAAGTTCGCACCAGCCCGAAACGGTTTCGGGCAGAGTGAAGATATACAAAGAGTCGTTTGCCTGTTCAAAATGGGTATCTACCGTTCCCATCACTTTCGTAAATGGAATCGTTTGTGCCTGCAAAGCACCCGTAGGAGGACGAACCGCTAAAGCCGGTTTCCAGGCAGAATCATCATAACCTTCCCGGTTCCACGAACCAAGTTCAAGACGGGCATCATAAACTTCACCTGTAAATATGGCATCATGCAGAATCGGCCCCGTAGTCGTTTTCCATGAAGGGTCGGACACCACTGTTTCCCTGCTTCCGTCTTTGTATTCAATCTCCAGTTGCAGTATCAGTTTAGGAACATCATACCACATATGACCTTCCACAATACGGTCGCGCTGATTATACCAGCCATTACCCAATACGACACCAATCACATTGTTTTGTTTCTTCAAATGGGAAGTGACATCAAATACATTATAAAGTACTCTCTGCGTCGACTGGTCATCATAATGATACAAAAGTTTTTTCAACGATCTTTTATCATAATTCGTAACGGCAGGAGCCAATACCTGATCGCCTATTTTATTTCCGTTGAAAGACATTTCATAGAAACCTAATCCGCAGACATATACCACAGCCTTTTTGACGGCTTTCTTAACAGCAAACTCTTTACGAAAATACGGTGCCGGATATGTCAGCGTCGAATCCGGATATAAATCTTCTGTCAGCCCTATCCATTTTGCCTTCCAGTCGGATGGTTTCAATAATCCCATATTCCAGCTCGATGCCTCACTCCATTTCGTAGGAGTGTTATTTTCATCCCAGACCATCACTTTCCAATAAAGCTGCGCTCCGGATGACAAAGGTTTCCCCCGATAGTTAATGACAGACTCTGATGAACTGACTTTACCGGAATCCCAATAATCACCTTTTCCTTTATTGAGCTGTTTCAGACTGCCGGATACAATGATACGATAGGCCGTCTGCCTTTTTCCTCTTTCATCTGACGCCAGTTGCCATTGAAGTACCGGTTGCCGGCTCTCAATCACTATCGGATTCTCCATCTTGTCACAACGCAGATTCACAACACGGGTATTACCTCTTCCATAGGTAAAGGAAGAAAATGCTATCAATAGCAAGAGAGTTCCAATTAATCTATTCATATTGTCCAATTAAAGAGTTTTTTGCAATCTACACATCATGACCATTATTCAATCTTTGTCAGACTCACTGTATGAGTGACAGGCTTATTGATTTTATAAATGGTTTCAACAATGGTTTTCATATAATTACCCCAGACTTCACGTACCTCAGGATGCATCGCTTTGACATACCAGTCATAACTCATCCGAAGGAAAACATCTTTGGGCAAATATTCTTTAAGTTTATCAATAGCCTGCTGATTATCTGCAAATAACAGTCCCTCCTTTTTCAAGAAAGAATATTCGGTCCACAAATATTCTCTGAAACGTTTCTCCATTTCAAACCGTTCCTCATTCAGATACATAATCTTCATAGCTTGTTGATATTGGGGAGTATTCGGGTAATCTGCCAGATTTATCCCATCCGCCAATTGTTCCGCTGAAAAATCATCAATAAACTGATTATCAATCGTCAGCCGATAAGTTCCTTTCTCCAGATTCGTCACCTGAAAGCGTTCCTGATTGAACTCTTCCATAAACGGAACGAGCTGCATGGCATCACGTTGCGACCTTTTACTACCCCAGCCACTTCTCGATACAGAATCCAGCGGATAAGGAAGAGCCTCAGCCAGATAGTCGAAAGTTAAATTGCTTCCGTTCTTCTTCAATTTTGAAACTTTACAGTTCTTACGAGCCGTTATAGATGAACGATGTGCATCAATAGAGACTGACGACACTTCATTTCCCGCCAATCCCTGCGCTTTCAAAAACAGATAAGCCATGACCATCTGACCATCATTATCCGGATGGATTCGATCTATCCTACAAAAAGTAAACGTAGAGTCTTTCTCCTGTTCCTTCAGACTTAGTTCTCTCATCGATTGATTAAAATCAACAAAGCCCCAGTCATTCTTTTTTGCCGATGCCCGTTGGGCGTCTATTATTTTAAGAATAGCGTCGTTCTTTCCGTGCAAAATAAAATGATTGAACCTGGAGGTCTCATCATAAGGAGAACCACCTATCAGCACCTTGGTTATTTTATTTTTAGCCAGCAATCGTTCTTCTATTTCCCGATAGCTCTCCAACGACTTTGCAATCCGTTCTTCCGACAGTTCTTTCGCATTGTCTTTCATGTAAACATCATAACCGGTATCGTTCATACCGAAAGTCAGTGTCACATAAGTCGGTTTTCTGTCGAAAACGTCATAATCCAGCCGGTCTTTGATATCCCATGCACTCTCTCCGCCAATTCCGGCATTCATGATAGTAATCGGTTGGTCGGGAAAGCGGGTCATGTAATATAACCAAATAAATGAATGATAATGTCCGCCATGAGTAATGCTGTTTCCCACAAATACCACACGCTCCCCCTTTTCGAACCGGGGGATTGCTGTCTGTGCCTGCAGGCAGCCACAACTCAGGCAAATCAAAGATAACAACCAGAATATCTTCATCTCTACTTTTATATATCCAGTTTATTCTGCTCTGCTTTTCCGTACTGTTTCACCAATACACTCACGCCCCCTTTCAGCAGTTCGGGTGCTGCCTCCATACTGATCACCTTTTCTTCGCCCGGCATCAACGTTACATAATTATCGGACATGATAACAGGAAGCACGCGTTCTTGTGTAGTCTTATTGACAAGTCTCACCCGATTGGCAAAAGCCACCGTACCGGAATTGTTCTTCACAGCTATTTTCATCTTTCCGTCAGCCA
Organism: Bacteroides thetaiotaomicron; assembly: GCA_019412825.1. Lineage (GTDB taxonomy): Bacteria > Bacteroidota > Bacteroidia > Bacteroidales > Bacteroidaceae > Bacteroides > Bacteroides thetaiotaomicron_A. The sequence continues at coordinate 164,031 of DXOL01000032.1, forward strand.
TCGATTTATCGACCAGCCGGCAAGACAAATCAGCTTCCGGAAGTGTATTCAGCAAGGTATAATCAAGGTCTCTCACGCCATTCCGCCAATAGAAGTTTTCGGAGAGCAGATCACCCTTGGCATCTGTCAGTTCCAGTTTAATGAAATGAAGCGGAGTCAGTTCTTCTATTCCCTTCGGCTTCTCACCGTAGACTTCGAACTCAAACAATGAATATCCGAATGATGTGGCACGACTGATACCTGCCAGTTTTACATAACGGGCAGCAACCGGTTCCAGCTCAATCTGTTCCGTGCCGCCTTTTCCTTCCTTATTGGTATAAACGGTTTTCCACTCCTTCGCATCATTCGAAACTTGCAGCTCATATTTCTTAGCGCAAGCCGCTTCCCATTTCAAAATTACTTTTTCTATTTTCTCCTCTTTGCCAAGATCAATATATATCCATTGAGGATCGCTGTATGCACTTTCCCAACGGCTTCCGGCACCTCCGTCAGCCACCATCGAAGCACTTTTAGAAGCACTTGTTGAGGAAGATGCAATGACATTCTTTCCGTAAGCCAGATTGAAGGGGTTAAAGTTCAACGTAAATGCTTCAGCTATATCGCTGGCTGCCACGTCTACCTGTTTTGTCTGGCCGTATGCGGTAACTTCCTTTCCATTCAGGTCGTAGATGGTAGCTTTGGCTGTTGCCCCTTTCAGGTCCTTCGCCGTAGTGTTGACTGCTTTTATGCTGTTATTGGAAGCATTCCATTGGATATGCAGAGGTTCACAAGCCTTTTTCGCCCCCCAGTAAGCACCTGTAGGATCGTAATAATAATCGTAAGTCTGCCATACAAACGAAGGATAGGCAGGATGGCTCATCCAGATGAGAAGTCCGGCGGCGTCATTCCACATCTTGTCGTTCCAAGCCTCATACATTCCTTTCATTACTTCGATATTCAGCAACTGTGCCTTCTCGCAGAACTCTTCCAGTCCGGATGATTCTCCATACTGGGTGTTCACTGAATTCTTGTAGTTTATAGGATTGGCGTTGGATGCTTCCTTACCGAAGAAATGCTTGTTCCATACGTTATCGTCATCATTCTTCAACTGCTCGTCAGTAGGCAGAGGCCACCAGTCTTTCTGCGGGATAAACTCTTTCACACTTTCGAATGTAGGAAAAGTAGCCGTACCTATCTCCGTACGCATACCGTAACCGTGATCAATACCATACGGATAAGCCGGTGTGTTAAATGCCAGATTGCTGCCTGATGTTTCAAAATGATGTCTTGGAGGCTGATTTCCCCACCAGCCACTTCCGGACAATCCATCCTGATTGGAGCATGACTTGTACATACGGTCATTGTTATCCTCTTTGGCAATCATTTCACGCAGGTAATTATCCAGATCGGGTGTCGGATGCGTTTCATTGGCTCCACACCAGATAGCGATGGAAGGATGGTTTCTGAGACGTCTGACTTTATCAAGGGCATTCGCCTTGAATGCTTCCGGTTGGGCTACATCATTATATGCCACATACAGCCAGAAGTCATTCCATACCATTATTCCGTATTTATCACAATAGTCATAAAATTCATCATCGGTCACACAACCTGTCCACAGACGAATCATATTGTAATTCATCTCCTTATGCAGACGGATCTTCGTTTCATATTCTTCCCCCTGGCAACGAAGCAGATACTCACTCATCCCCCAGTTTCCACCTTTCAGGTAAATCTTCTGCCCATTGATAAAGAATGTCAGTACAGGATATCCCACTACGTTATCTACCATCTTATACTCATACTTCTTGATACCGAATGTCATTTCCTTTACATCCGACACCTGTCCGTCAACCGAACAAGTCAGTTGGCAGGTATAGAGATTAGGTTCACCATAACCATTCGGCCACCAAAGTTTCGGGTTATCAATGACCAGCTGTTTTATTTCTTCTTTATCTATAAATAATTTGGCTGTCGTTCCCCCCTCTACCCGTATATCTTTAGAAAAGGAAATGTTTCCCGGCTGAATAACTCCGGCAACAACCACTTCCTTCGGAGAAGAAGAAGCATTTCTGATATCTGTTGAAATGGATATCTCAGCTTGCTGTAAAGTCGGCAACTCGGAACGTACCCACGGGTCTTCCATAATTACATCTCCGGTAACAGCAAGGTAGGCATTACCTGTGATACCCGCCAGACGTCCTGGTATATAAGGCATCCAGTCCCAACCGGCACCTGCCAGATAACTGGGGCTGCAAGCAACTCCATACGGGTCTTTAGCTTTACGCGTCTTTTTCTGGTCGGGATCGGTGATCAAGACGGCTATCGCATTCTTGCCGGACTTCTTAACCAAATCAGTCACATCAAATTTTGAACGCAACATATGACCGCTTACATCTTTCACAGATGTTTTCGTTCCTGATATCTTCTCGCCGTTAAAATAGAAATCAGCAAAGCGGTTGGTATTGTCAAAATGGAGCCATACACGCTTTCCTTCCGAATAAGATGCCGGAAGCTCAAATTCTGTACGATACCAGAACGGACGGTTATAAAACGTTTCGTCTACTTTATAAATATTATCGGCGTAATTAGGATCGGGAACAATTCCTGCTTCAACATAAGCAGTAAAAACAGTTCCCGGTACTACACCCTTGATAAAATCGGACATTTCAAATCCCGGAGTAGATATCTGTTCTCCGGTCATATTCTCCAAATCCGCCTGGGGTTTCACTTCCCAAAGAATCTGCGGGTTCGAACTGTTCAACGACATCTTTGTACTCTGCTCCGCACATCCCGTCTGGATAAGAGCAAACACTGCCGATACTATAAAAAGACCAAGTTTATTCATCATGCTATCAAGATTTTAAAGTAACAATTAGTTTTGGGGATCTTTATTTAATCAGATCCCCCATTCAGTGTTAGGCTTATCACCCATAAACAGCTCCAATGTTCCTCCGGCTGCAATATCTGCAAAATCCAGATAACACTTATTGTATTCCTTGCCGTTCAACAATGCCTTCTGTATATATAGATTATTTGTGTTGTTATCGTGTGCAATTACTGTAAATGTTTCTCCTGAATAATACTTCGGATCCAGTCGGAACTCTACCTTATCAAAAACAGGACTTGTTATTTCCATCCGCGTATTCCCCGGACAAGAAGGATGAATGCCGGAAGCAGCCAGAATATACCATGCCGACATCTGTCCAACATCCTCATTTCCTACAATCCCTTCTACTTTGTTGGCATACGCCTTTTCACAAATATGACGTGTCCACTTCTGCGTATCCCATGGCGCACCCAACTGGTTGAAGAGGAAAGGAACAAAATGTACCGGTTCGTTGGCGTGATTATAATATTCATTCCACAACAAGTTGGAAGGAGTCTTATCAAACAGATTAGTCAGATCCGCTATCACTTTTTCTTTGCCTCCCATCAGTTCGACCATGCCCGTCACATCGTGCGGCACGAACCATCCCTGCTGGTAAGCATTGGACTCAATGCAACCATACCATTCCTTTGTCAGTGCATTCTCCGGCCAAGGTTCCCAGGAACCATCCGCATTTCGTGGGCGGAACCATCCTTTTTCCTTGTCAAATATATTGCGATAAGCCTGTCCTTTTTCATAGAAACGTCGGGCTTCATCTTCTTTTCCCAATGCTTTAGCCAGTTGAGAAACACACCAGTCTGCATAAGCATATTCCAAAGTGTATGAAATGCTTAATGGTTCAGGAGTATAGCCTAACAAATCATTGCCGAATTTGCGTGATGTATTGACTGCGTATTGATAAGCTTTCTCAGCATCGTAAGTGCGGATTCCCTTTATATAGGCATCAGCCAATACGGATAATGCAGGATTACCCAGCATACATCCTGAATAAGAATTCAGCAGTTCCCAACGTTCGTAATATTCGCGTCCGCTTTGCTCAGCCATAGTAATCAACGAGTTCAGTTCGTCACTTACCAGACGCGGATTGATAATCGTCTGCAAAGGAAACTGACTGCGAAATACATCCCAACCGCTGAATATAGTACGTTTGGTAAATGTACTGTCACCTGCATATGTCTCTTTATCTCCGCCTACATAGCGTCCGTCTACATCCGAATAGATTCGTGGATCGATCATTGTGTGGTACAAAGCGGTATAGAACACCGTTTTCTCTTCATCCGTACCTCCGGATATCTGTACACGGCTAAGTTCTTTGTTCCATAAATCATTCGCCTCCTGTCTCACCTGATCAAAGTTTTTAGAAGCTATTTCCTTTTTAAAGTTATTGGCAGCACCCTCCATATCTACAAAAGAGATGCCTACTTTCATTTCCACTTCTTCTCCTTCCGTAGTCGGGAATTCGGTGAAGAAACCCAGATGTTTGCCTTCCAGTTCTTTCTTACCTGTTATCACCGGAGTCTGTGAAACACGTGTCAGATAAGGAATACTAACGACTTCATCACGTTTCCGTACCCAATTATCAGGGATATCCGCACTCCAGAACCCATAATTACTCAATGGTTTGCTGAATTGCGCATAATAATAAACGGTATAATCGGCACTGCCTTCTCCATTACCCCATCCGCCACCGTCAGGAGTACACTTCATCCAGCCTTGAATCGTATTTTCATTTACCACCCTCACATATTGGGCTGTGGAAGTACCGCCCACTCTGCGTGCCAGGTCGATCTGAATACGGGACTGTTCATTCGAAGGGAAAGTAAACCGCAATATTCCACAATGGGGTGTAGCACTAGTCTCTGCTTTGATCTTATAATCAGTCAGCTCTACAGAGTAATATCCCGCTTTCGCAGTCTCGGTTGCTTTATCATAGGCAGAACGGTATCCTTTGATACTGTCATTATTCTCTTTACCCGCTACTTTCAACAATTCACCGGTGGTAGGCATGACGAGGAAGTTTCCTAATTCACCAAACCACCCCACACCACTCATCTGAGTAAAGGCAAATCCTTCAATTGTCTTATGTTCATCACTATAACCGGAGCCGTTATCACCTCCTGTTATTGTATTCGGACTCACTTGCACCATACCATAAGGAGTGGTCGCTCCCGGAAAAGTCTTACCCAATCCATGATAAACACCTGCAGCCCCCACACTGGTGCTGGCGCCGATAAACGGATTTACATAATCAGTCGGAACCAGATCTGCTGTAACTGTATCCGTCGATGAACAAGCGGTCATCCATAAAAAAGAGCAAGCAATTAAAAGATTAGCAGTAGCTTTATACATAAAAATATTTCAGTTTACTATTAATAGAATATATTTACAAATCAATTCAGTACGAAAGTCTTTATACCGAAACGGGGCATTGAAACAATCATTTCAGTTTTTCCGGCACGTGTTTTTATCTTCTTTTGTTCCAGGCAGTTTCCATTCAGATCTACTTCCTCTATCCGGGATAAAGGCATATTTAAAGTAATTTTTCGCTGTGCATTGTCTCCTTCCGCATTGAACATACGCAGCATGATCTTCCCGTCCTGCAGTCCGGCTGCACTAATCTGATAACCGGTATTGCGCAAATCAACAAATGATTTTGATTCCAGTTCTGCCGACGAATGATAAGAACCTAACAATGGTTCATTCCAACAGTCACTACTAGTAGCAATGCAAGCTTTATCCCACTTCCCACGATGAGGGATAATGGCGTATTTCATTTTCAACGGACCTGTAATCTTATAATCAGGTCCCCAAAGTCCCGGACCGGAATATTGTGCCGTCAAACCCAACGGGTAATCTTCTCCGTGAGAATAAGAAGTAGTATGGTCTGACAATAATGCCAGCGCATAATCTCCTTTTTGTTCCGCCAAATCCACCCAGTTAAGAATAATATTATGCTTAATCTGATCCCAGGTATTAAAGAAAGTATTATCCAGTTTACTTTCGCAAACATCAAACGGCGCATTTTTATAAATACGAGACGAACCAAGATCTACCGGAAACAAGACACTCAGTTTAAACCGGTCGTCACAATATGCTCTGCGATTGTCCCGCCAGTGTGTTTCGCGATATTCACCGATTCCCACATTCTTTCTCCAGTTGATGGTAAGGTCAAAGTCAATACGCTTATCCCCGCGGGCAAGAGTCACAATCTGCGTAAAAGGATGTGTAGCGATTTCGCCTTCTATCTTTACCTTCGTCTCATAGCAATTATTTCTCAGAACAGTCATCTTTGCAGGTGTCTCCGTAGAAGAACGGAATTTTTCTTCTTCATAAAAGTATCCCCGCAGTTCACCTAAAGCATACTCACCGGATTGTTTGGCAAAGTCTTTGTTTCCCTCTTTCTTTGCAATCAGGCTTTTAATAATTCCTCCCTTCGACAAGTCAAAAACAATCTTATACAATTCATTTTCGACTATATATTCCCGTTCGTTCACTGCACACTGACCTCCTGAAACCGTTCTTTTACCTGACCTTTTTTGTTTGATACGATACGTGGAGTAGCCGAAGGGGGGAACTTCTGCTTCAAAAAACAATCTTGTTTTTTCACCTTCTCTTTCTATAGAGTAACCTATCTTCTTTCCTTTCCAGTTACAAACGTCCAATTCGTCATCTGCATACTCATCTGGAAGCAGGATATTCATCATCTCTGTTCGTTGGATTCCCAGAGTATTATAAACACGTATATATCCCTGCTGACTGTCTACAGGCGTATTTCCCTGATCAAAGCTCCGTACGGATGCTTCCGTTATCTTATCAGCAATGGTATTGGTCTGATCCGTCCACCGCTTGATTGCATCTGCCCATGTACCATACCTATGTAAACCATTATACGGTACAATCCATGAATCATGATGTTGTGCCAGCATCAATGTGCGCCAGGCTTCATCCACATCCGCCTGAGCATAGCTATAGCCATTCTCCAAATGAGCTATGACGGACATTTTCTCTGCCATCACTATCTTATTCTCGGAAGTACGTACCTCCTGTGCAATCCTTTGCATCACTTGGCTGCCCCACATCAGATTAACACGCATATCTTCTTGCGAGAAATGATAATCATCATCTGTTTTACCAATGGAAATATTCTCTATGTAATCTTTCCATCTTACATATTTGGAATTGTTTTTGATTTTCTTTCCACTACCCAGCCACGGTCCGTTTTTCCATCCGGCATCCTGAAAACACATACCTACCGGATGCTCGATTCCTGCATCACGGCAAGCGTTTAAATATTCTTCTGAATTTCCCCAGGCAGTCGTCTGCCAAGTAGATCCTCGTTCCAGCTTCTCGCAGGCATAACGGGGTACGGTCAGTATGGAAGTTCCATCGGTTCCTATCCAGTTGACCAGTTCTCCTCCATAAGCACTGGTATAGCCTCCCCAACACGTATTCGGGCATTTGAGAACAGCATACTTAAATCCTAACGACTTGAGTATCTGCGGCAAGCAGCTTGTAAAACAAGGTTCTTCCACCGAATAAGTCAGAAAACTTACTTCCGGAAAATGTTTATTTATCTTGGATATACCATATTGAAACTGACGAATAATACTTTCACCTGAAATATTGTAGCAGTATGGCTGCGCATAGGTCGGATTCGTAAATTCTACTTGCTCGCCGGCTGCGAGATTTTTAAATTGACGATAAGCTTCGGGGGTTTGTACCTGAACCGTATCCCACGTCTCAGGTTCTATCTCCATGCAGATTCGCCAGTCGGGATGCATGGTCAGCTGGTCTACGATAAACTGGGTTTTCCACTTCACCGGATAGTGCCCGTATATCCCTCCATGATATCCGTCAACGAAAGATGGCTGCTGCGAATGAACATACGAACAAATAAAAACAGCTAATAACAGGATACTAATTTTATTCATGGTATCTAATGCCTATTTATTTTTGCGTTTTTCTATCCGATTCATAAATTCAGATAACTTACGCTGAGCAAGTTCCTTATCCTCTTTCGGAGACAACCAGTCTATTAGTGCTACCAGATGCTGATATTCTAAAAAGTCCTCTTGTAGTCCCCCGTCATGGATTACTTCCAACAGAAATTCATTTTTTTCTCCGGAAGTCAATTCACCTGCAAAATACTTATTTATATTATTTTTCATTTATACGTCCTTTTTACAAAAGAACGATTAACTCAACAAATACCCCTAAAAGAATATCTATAATTTAATTAAAAGTTATGCAGCCAGACACATACTGAGCTTTACTCTTAATTTTTTGAGCGCTATTCCCATCTGACATTCAACTGTATTGACGGAAATTCCCAAGCGTTCGGAGATTTCTTTATACTTCAGTCCTTCCATACGACTCAACAAGAATATGTCACGACACCGTTTCGGCAAACTGTTGATTGCAGCCCGAACAAGTATTTCAGTGTCATTCCCCACTGACATATCAGAGCCATCAAACCTGTCTAAAGATTGTAGCTTCAAATTTAACTCTATTTCAAAAGAAGTCTGCATAACTTCTACATATTTTTGCTCGAATATTTTATGTTTCAAATGGTCCAGACATCTGTTCTTTACCAATCTGAAAAGATATGCATTCATATTCTCGACGTGATCCATAGAATCTCGTCTTTCCCACAGGTCTGTGAACACATCTTGCGTTATGTTTTCTGCATCCTCTTCCAGTATTACAAATTCTCTTGCAAACCGAACCAGTTTTGAATAATAAGTGAGATACATTTCTGAAAAGCTCATAGTTGTGTTTCTTTAGAATTAGTATTCAGTTATCAAAAATCTTGTGATGCAAATATAGAGATGAAAAAAGCCTACTTCTGATGGGAAGTAGGCTGTAAAGTAGACTTTTTTAAGACTGTATTTTAATTAACAACTTAGAAATCAACATATTGAAAAACAATCATTATCATGTTTTGGTAAACTAAATAGAATCATTTTTGAGACAAAGAACCGAGCTTTTTCACCTCTTCTTCGAATAGATTGCTATCCAGGACAGACATTCGCTTCACTTTACTCTTATAATTATAAATTGTTTGTACGGAGTAATGCAGAAATACAGCAATCTGTCCAACGTCTGTAATCCCCATTCGTATCAAGGCAAATATGCGTAGCTCCGTATTCAACTGGTCCTTTTCCAGTCTATAGTGTTCTTCGGGCTTCAACAGGGAATTAAATTCTTCGACAAAGTTAGGATACAGTTTCAGGAATGCTTTATCAAAGTTAGTATATAGTCCTTCAAGTTCTTTCTCAAAAGGACGGGAGGAAGACTTATAAAGATCGTCGACTTGTCCGGTCTTTATTTTCCGGTTGACATTCTTTCTGTATTCATCGAGTTTATTTATATATACGGCACACTGATTCATAAAGTAGCCGACATACCTTTCCTTTATCAGATTGGCTTCATCCAGATTTTTATTCAATGCCACCAACTCCTCATTCATACACTTTAGATTCTTCTTGGCCCGGGAAACAATCTTCGTCTGCTTGTAAGTGAAATATAATGCAAGGGCAAGAGCTACGACCAATAAGCTGGTCAGCAAAATGTAAAAGCGAAGATTCTGCTTCTGCTTCTCCAGTCTATAGAGATAAGTACTCTCTATAATGGGATGAATACGCGCAATCACCGTATTCTTGAATCGGGAGTTATAAAAGATAGCATCACTCAAAGCCACCTTTATATAATTATAAGCTCTGTCAATGTCACCTTTATGATACAGGTTAACCGCCAGAGTCAGTAATGCCTCATTCTCCTTGACTGCCAGTTTGGTATCTGTCATAGCAGCTAATATCAGATACTTTTCTTCCAGTTCAAGATTCCCGGACAGCTTATAGGCTCTTGAAAGTCCCATAGCCATCATAGCATAGCCATGAGTTTCCGGTTGCTGCTTATCATATATCTTAATTAATATCTCAAGAGCCTCCGAAAATTTTCCTTCATCTTGAAGCTTGACAGCTTTTTCTTTAAAATACTCATCTGATTGATCGTACAGAATAGTCATCACAGTATCCCGATAGGCTTCTTTTTGTACCATATATTCACTTGAGAACCGGGCATCATCCGTATATTTAATAAGGTTCTCATAGTAGCGGATATGATTCCAACAATATAAAGCCTTCAGATAATCTGGTAATGTATCGCATTTAATAGACTTGAAGATATCGGTAGCCTGAACAAACAACCCCGATAATGAATAAACAAAAGCTAATTGCAGTCTGCCTTCCAGTAAGTAGGTGTTATTACCCATTTTTTGGGCTATTTCAATATTTTCATTGATATACTGTTCTGCCGAATCGCAGACAAATGTTGAGTACTGGCTAATAATCTCGGAATTCAGACGATACATATCGTCCAAGGTCTTTTGTTCCTTCTTTTTTGCTTTCAGCTCTTTGATAGTAGCTTCTTTCTTTTCTGTATACACAAGACGCTCAGAAATCACTTTATCTAAAACTTTCAATAGAGAATCATTCTCGTTATTTGCATAAAGATTCAACAAAGAACCCAGTAAGATTGTTATAAAGCAAAGTGTGTGTTTCATATCAATGTGTTATATACAATTTGCAAAAAAATGAATTTTCTTTGGGTAATTCGTCAAAAAGAACGTAAATCGTTCTTTTTATTACATCTTTTAACCAAATAAGAACAGATGCATACCATAAAGGAAGAAGATTCTCCAGAGCAGCACTGAAATAAAAACGGACTTGAAATAAAGCAAGTTAAAAAATACTTTTTTGTAACCCCGACTTTGCAAAAAACATGAATATTAATCCTATATTTGCAGCCGTTAAAAGAGGAAGATGAAACAAAGCTTAAAATACGGACTATTTCTGGTACTTGCTTTGCTGATCCATGTTGTTTCTAATGAAGCAATGGAAGATAACTGCAGAGTAGCCCCCCCGACATATCGCCAGGAGAAGTGCTACGTATCTCAGGATCATCCTGTTCATAATGCTCTTGAACGTCTTCACTATTTCTATTCTACCCAGTCTTGTGATATGAGTCACGCGGATGTTGCACACGTGCCTACAGATAAAAGCGTGCAATTGCTGATTACTTATTTCCGTGAATACAAAAGCCAGCAAAACACGTCTCAGACTCATTCACTCCATATTCCCAAGTACTTTTACGATCCTATTACATATTATATATATGGTTTAAGGAAGATCGTCATTTAGACGGTACAATTCATTATCTTATTCGTCAATTCATTACAGTTGGTTTCATCCGGGTGTGGAGAAACTAATTGTTTATTTCTATATAATATTCAATCTAAACAGCTATTGAAATTATGAATTTTACATTTTTAGTTGTTGTTTTACTGACAGCGCTCGCTTTTGTCGGTGTAGTAATAGCCCTTTCACGAGCTATTTCACCACGTTCGTACAATGTACAAAAGTTTGAAGCTTATGAATGTGGTATACCAACGCGTGGTAAATCATGGATGCAGTTCCGTGTAGGTTACTACCTGTTTGCCATCCTGTTTCTGATGTTCGACGTGGAAACGGCTTTCCTGTTCCCGTGGGCAGTAGTAATGCGTGACATGGGACCTCAAGGACTCGTTAGTATTCTCTTCTTCTTTATTATTTTGGTTCTGGGCCTTGCTTATGCCTGGAGGAAAGGAGCTTTGGAATGGAAATAACCAAAAAACCGAAAATAAAATCAATTCCGTATGATGAATTCATCGACAATGAATCATTGGAAAAGTTGGTCAAGGAACTTAATGCCGGAGGAGCGAACGTTTTCCTCGGGGTTCTGGACGACCTTGTCAACTGGGGACGCAGTAATTCACTGTGGCCGCTTACTTTCGCAACCAGCTGTTGTGGTATCGAATTCATGGCACTGGGTGCCGCGCGTTATGATATGGCCCGCTTCGGGTTCGAAGTAGCACGTGCCAGTCCGCGCCAAGCTGATATGATCATGGTTTGCGGAACAATCACCAATAAGATGGCACCGGTACTGAAACGTTTGTACGATCAGATGCCCGACCCGAAATATGTGGTAGCCGTAGGCGGATGTGCTGTCAGCGGAGGCCCTTTCAAGAAATCTTATCATGTGGTGAACGGAGTGGATAAGATTCTTCCGGTAGATGTATATATCCCCGGATGTCCGCCGCGCCCGGAAGCTTTCTATTACGGCATGATGCAACTACAACGCAAAGTGAAAATAGAGAAATTCTTTGGTGGAACGAACAGAAAAGAGAAGAAACCGGAATTTATGAAATGAAGAATGAGGAACGAAGAATTATGCAAGAAATACAATTTATAGTCCCTGCAGCGTTACACGACGAAATGCTGCGCTTGCGAAATGAAAAACAGATGGACTTCCTTGAAAGCCTCACCGGTATGGACTGGGGAGTAGCAGACGAAAAAGACGCACCGGAGAAACTCCGTGGTTTAGGCGTTGTCTACCATCTGGAATCGACTGTTACGGGAGAACGGATAGCACTGAAAACAGCCGTTACCGACCGTGAACGACCGGAAATTCCGTCAGTCAGCGATATATGGAAAATAGCCGATTTCTACGAACGTGAAGTATTCGACTACTATGGCATTGTTTTCGTAGGCCATCCCGATATGCGCCGCCTTTACTTACGTAATGACTGGGTAGGATACCCCATGCGTAAAGATAATGATCCGGAGAAAGATAATCCGCTTTGTATGGCTAACGAAGAGACGTTCGATACAACACAGGAAATAGAACTTAATCCGGACGGAACGATTAAAAACAGAGAAATGAAACTCTTTGGAGAAGAAGAGTATGTAGTCAACATCGGTCCGCAACACCCTGCAACTCACGGTGTAATGCGTTTCCGCGTTTCTCTTGAAGGTGAAATTATTCGTAAGATCGATGCAAACTGCGGTTATATCCATCGGGGTATTGAGAAAATGAACGAGAGTCTTACATATCCGCAAACACTGGCATTGACTGACCGCCTCGACTATCTGGGCGCACATCAGAACCGTCACGCTTTGTGTATGTGTATTGAGAAAGCGATGGGCATCGAAGTGAGCGACCGTGTCAAATACATCCGTACCATTATGGATGAGTTGCAACGTATCGATTCTCACTTACTGTTCTACTCCGCCCTCGCCATGGACCTTGGAGCATTGACTGCTTTCTTCTACGGATTCCGTGACCGTGAAAAGATTCTCGACATTTTTGAAGAGACTTGTGGCGGACGTCTGATCATGAACTACAATACCATCGGCGGTGTACAAGCCGACCTTCATCCTAACTTCGTCAAGCGGGTGAAAGAATTTATCCCTTATATGAGAGGTATCATTCACGAATACCACGACATATTTACCGGCAACATTATTGCTCAGAGCCGTATGAAGGGCGTCGGAGTGTTAAGCCGTGAAGATGCGATCTCATTCGGTTGTACCGGAGGGACAGGCCGTGCTTCGGGCTGGGCTTGCGATGTACGTAAGCGGATACCGTACGGTGTATATGACAAAGTAGACTTCCAGGAAATTGTTTATACGGAAGGAGACTGTTTCGCCCGTTATCTGGTACGTATGGACGAAATCATGGAGAGTCTGAAGATTATCGAGCAGTTGATAGACAACATTCCCGAAGGACCGTATCAGGAAAAGATGAAACCGATCATCCGCGTTCCCGAAGGCAGTTATTATGCCGCCGTAGAAGGAAGCCGCGGAGAATTCGGAGTCTTTCTCGAAAGTCAGGGTGACAAAATGCCTTATCGCCTGCACTATCGTGCTACGGGATTGCCACTTGTTGCTGCAATCGACACGATTTGCCGCGGAGCGAAAATTGCCGACCTGATTGCCATCGGAGGAACACTGGACTATGTAGTTCCGGACATCGACCGATAAACAAGAGATAAAAACAAGTATTAAGTATAAAGTAGTAAGTATTAACCGACTATGCAATACGCTATATGCCGCATGGAATTAATACTTAATACTTAAAACCTAATAATTAAAATATATATGTTCGACTTTAGTATAGTAACAAACTGGATACATGAGCTGCTGCTCTCCGTTATGCCGGAGGGATGGGCCATCTTTATAGAGTGCGTAGCTGTCGGCGTGTGCATCATTGCACTATATGCTATTCTGGCTATCGTACTGATTTACATGGAACGTAAAGTCTGTGGTTTCTTCCAGTGCCGCCTCGGTCCGAACCGTGTCGGTAAATGGGGTTCTATTCAAGTGGTATGCGATGTACTCAAGATGCTGACCAAGGAGATTTTCACTCCGAAGGATGCCGACCGCTTCCTCTACAATCTGGCTCCATTCATGGTAATTATCGCCTCGTTCCTCACTTTCGCTTGTATTCCTTTTAATAAAGGAGCGGAAATTCTGAATTTTAATGTGGGCGTATTTTTCTTGCTGGCAGCTTCCAGCATCGGTGTGGTAGGTATTCTGCTTGCCGGTTGGGGTAGTAACAACAAGTTTTCGCTGATCGGTGCCATGCGAAGCGGCGCACAGATTATCAGTTATGAGTTGTCAGTGGGTATGAGCATCATGACGATGGTCGTACTGATGGGCACCATGCAGTTCTCCGAAATCGTAGAAGGACAGGCTGACGGATGGTTTATCTTCAAAGGACATATTCCTGCCGTGATCGCTTTCATCATCTATCTCATTGCCGGAAATGCAGAATGTAACCGTGGCCCGTTCGACCTTCCCGAAGCGGAAAGTGAACTGACGGCCGGATATCATACGGAATATTCCGGTATGCACTTCGGTTTCTTTTATCTGGCGGAATATCTGAATCTGTTTATCGTAGCCAGCGTGGCCGCTACCATCTTCTTGGGAGGCTGGATGCCGTTGCATATCGTCGGTCTGGACGGCTTCAACGCTGTCATGGACTATATCCCCGGCTTCATCTGGTTCTTTGCCAAGGCATTCTTCGTTGTATTCCTTTTAATGTGGATCAAATGGACTTTCCCACGCCTGCGTATCGACCAGATTCTGAATCTGGAATGGAAATATCTGGTTCCTATTTCTATGGCAAACCTATTATTAATGGCATGTTGTGTTGCCTTTGGCTTCCACTTCTAAAATAAGAATTATGGAATATAAAGATCAAAAATATACGTACTTGGGAGGACTGATACATGGTATCAGCACTCTGGCAACGGGTATGAAAACCAGTATCAAGGTATACTTCCGTAAGAAGGTGACCGAACAGTATCCTGAAAACCGGAAAGAGCTGAAAATGTTCGACCGGTTCCGCGGTACACTGGCAATGCCCCACAATGAGAATAACGAACACCGCTGTGTAGCCTGCGGATTGTGTCAGATGGCTTGTCCGAACGATACAATCACCGTAACCAGCGAAACGATTGAGACTGAAGACGGCAAGAAGAAGAAAATACTGGCGAAATATGAATATGACCTCGGAGCTTGTATGTTCTGCCAACTGTGTGTCAACGCTTGTCCGCACGACGCCATCACGTTCGACCAGAACTTCGAACACGCCGTCTTTGACCGGACGAAGCTTGTCCTGCGACTGAATCATGCCGGTAGTAAAGTAATTGAAAAGAAAAAAGAAGTTTAGATATGGGATCAACACTTGAAACAGTAGTATTCTACTTTTTGGCAGCATTTATTATTGCAATGTCCATCATGACGGTGACTACCCAACGTATTGTCCGCTCAGCCACCTATCTGCTCTTCGTGCTCTTCGGCACGGCCGGCATCTATTTCCTGCTGGGTTACACTTTTCTGGGGTCTGTCCAGATTATGGTTTATGCCGGTGGTATCGTCGTTCTTTATGTATTCTCCATCCTGCTGACCAGTGGAGAAGGTGACCGCGCCGAGAAACTGAAACGAAGCAGGTTTCTGGCAGGACTCTTTACGATGGTTGCCGGTTTAGCGATTATCTTGTTTATCACCCTGAAGCACAACTTCCTGCAAACCGGAAATCTGGCACCACAGGAGATCAACATCCACGCCATCGGTAATGCCCTGCTAAGCAGTGACAAATATGGTTATATATTGCCTTTCGAAGCAATCAGTATTTTATTGCTGGCTTGTATCATCGGTGGTATCATGATCGCCCGAAAGAGATAAATAAGTAAGTATTAACTATTAAGTATCAGGTATTAGGCTGCGCAATGAACCGCAAGGAATTAATACTTAATACTTAAAACCTAATAATTTCAGATATGATACACATGGAATATTATCTGGTAGTTTCTACCATCATGATGTTTGCAGGAATCTATGGGTTCTTTACCCGCCGTAATACGCTGGCTATCCTGATTTCTGTAGAGTTAATGCTGAACGCCACGGACATCAACTTCGCCGTGTTCAACCGTTTTCTCTTTCCGGGAGGCATGGAAGGCTATTTCTTTGCACTCTTTTCCATCGCCATCTCGGCTGCGGAAACGGCTATAGCTATCGCCATCATGATTAACATTTACCGTAACCTCCGGAGCATCCAGGTCCGCAATCTGGACGACTTGAAGTGGTAGTGCCGAAGTGGCATGACCCAATTTCCATTCGGATGGATATCGCGATAAATATGAACAATAATAAAACAAGTAATTAAAATAAACTGTATGGAACTAACAATTCTAATACTCCTTCTTCCCTTCCTCTCCTTCCTCATTCTGGGAATCGGAGGAAAATGGATGTCTCATCGGACAGCGGGCGCTATCGGTACGCTGATACTGGGAGCAGTAGCAGTACTATCATACGTTACGGCTTTCCAATATTTCTCCGCCCCTCGTTTGGAAGACGGAACATTTGCCACATTGATACCTTATAATTTTACGTGGCTTCCTTTCACCGAGACTTTACGATTTGATCTGGGCATTCTGCTAGATCCCATATCCGTGATGATGCTGATTGTCATCTCTACCGTGTCACTGATGGTGCATATCTACTCCTTCGGTTACATGAAAGGCGAGACGGGCTTCCAACGTTATTACGCTTTCCTGTCCCTGTTTACGATGTCTATGCTGGGACTGGTGGTTGCAACAAACATTTTCCAGATGTATCTTTTCTGGGAACTGGTAGGTGTCAGCTCTTATCTGCTGATTGGTTTTTACTATACAAAGCCCGCTGCCATTGCCGCTTCCAAGAAAGCGTTCATTGTCACCCGCTTTGCTGACTTAGGCTTCCTCATCGGTATTTTGATCTACGGATACTACGGTGGCACATTCGGTTTCACACCGGATACGGTATCATTAATCAGTGGCGGCGCTTCCATGCTTCCATTGGCTTTGGGACTGATGTTTATCGGTGGCGCCGGAAAGAGTGCCATGTTCCCGTTGCATATCTGGCTGCCCGATGCCATGGAAGGTCCTACTCCTGTCAGTGCCTTGATCCATGCGGCTACGATGGTAGTTGCCGGCGTTTATCTGGTAGCGCGTATGTTCCCGCTTTTCATTGCTTATGCACCGGATGTGTTGCACATGATTGCCTGGGTGGGCGCTTTCACCGCCTTTTATGCGGCAAGCGTGGCTTGCGTACAATCGGATATCAAACGTGTACTGGCCTTCTCGACCATTTCACAGATTGGCTTTATGATGGTAGCACTGGGCGTTTGTACTTCTATGGACCCGCACCACGGAGGACTGGGATACATGGCTTCCATGTTCCACCTCTTCACACACGCCATGTTTAAGGCATTACTCTTCTTGGGTGCCGGCAGCATTATCCATGCAGTACATTCCAACGAAATGTCAGCTATGGGAGGACTACGCAAATATATGCCTATTACTCACTGGACATTCCTGATTGCCTGTCTCGCCATTGCCGGTATTCCTCCGTTCTCCGGTTTCTTCTCAAAAGATGAGATTCTGGCTGCCTGCTTCCAATATAGCCCTGCAATGGGTTGGGTGATGACAGTAATCGCCGCAATGACCGCCTTCTATATGTTCCGCCTCTACTACGGCATCTTCTGGGGCAAAGAAAATAAAGAGCTTCATGCTCATCATACCCCGCATGAGAGTCCGTTGGCTATGACTTTTCCGTTGATGTTTCTGGCGGTTGTTACTTGTGGTGCAGGGTTCATACCTTTCGGACACTTTATCAGTTCGAATGGGGAGTCTTACTCTATTCACCTCGATCCGTCGGTAGCTGTTACAAGTGTTGTAATTGCGATTATTTCTATCGGGATTGCCACATGGATGTATAAGAATGCCAAACAGCCTGTTGCCAATGCACTTGCCAAACGATTCAATGGATTATGGACGGCCGCTTATCATCGTTTTTATATTGATGATATATACCAGTTTATTACGCATAAGATCATCTTCCGTTGCATTTCGACTCCTATCGCATGGTTCGACCGTCATGTAGTGGATGGATTCTTTAATTTCCTGGCATGGGCTACGAATACGACAAGCGACGAGATACGTGGTCTTCAAAGCGGTCAGGTACAGCAATATGCATACGTGTTCCTTTGCGGAGCGCTGGCGCTTATCCTGCTGTTAGTTCTATAGCAAGTATTAACTATCAGGTATTAGATATTAAGCTGCGCAACAAGTCGCTGCGAATTAATACTTAATACTTAAAACTTAATAATTCAATTATGAATTTTTTATCAATCTTCGTACTCATCCCCTTACTGATGCTTGCCGGACTTTGGGCAGCACGGGGAATCAAAGCGATTCGGGGGGTTATGGTTACCGGCGCATCGGCACTTCTGATTGCCTCCGTCGTACTTACCTTTATGTATTTGGGAGAACGCAGTGCCGGCAACACGGCAGAAATGCTATTCCGTGCAGATACACTCTGGTATGCACCGCTTCACATCTCCTACTCGGTAGGCGTTGACGGTATTTCGGTGGCCATGCTGTTATTGTCTGCCGTTATTGTATTCACAGGTACTTTCGCTTCCTGGCGTCTGCAACCTCTGACAAAAGAATATTTCCTCTGGTTCACGCTGTTGTCTATGGGAGTCTTCGGATTCTTTATATCCATCGACTTATTCACCATGTTCATGTTCTACGAAATTGCGCTGATTCCTATGTACCTGCTGATCGGTGTATGGGGCTCGGGACGTAAAGAATATGCAGCCATGAAGCTGACCCTTATGCTGATGGGCGGTTCCGCTTTCCTGCTGATCGGTATTCTCGGAATCTATTTCGGTTCGGGAGCTACCACCATGAACCTGCTGGAAATAGCGCAGCTACATAATATTCCTTTTGCACAGCAATGTATCTGGTTCCCGCTTACCTTCCTCGGGTTCGGTGTACTGGGTGCTCTTTTCCCGTTCCACACATGGAGCCCCGACGGTCACGCTTCCGCCCCGACAGCTGTATCCATGCTGCACGCCGGAGTACTGATGAAACTGGGAGGTTACGGATGTTTCCGCATCGCCATGTATCTGATGCCGGAAGCCGCTAATGAGCTTTCATGGATATTCCTGATACTGACAGGTATTTCCGTTGTTTACGGAGCATTCTCCGCTTGCGTACAGACAGACTTGAAATACATCAACGCCTACTCTTCCGTTTCTCACTGCGGACTGGTACTTTTCGCCATTCTGATGCTGAATCAGACTACTGCGACAGGAGCCATTCTTCAGATGCTTTCTCACGGATTGATGACAGCCTTGTTCTTTGCCCTGATCGGTATGATCTACGGACGTACACACACCCGTGATGTCCGCGAACTTGCCGGATTAATGAAAGTGATGCCGTTCCTCAGTGTATGTTATGTGATTGCCGGTCTTGCCAATCTCGGTCTGCCGGGATTGAGCGGGTTCATTGCCGAAATGACTATCTTCGTAGGTTCTTTCCAGAACAATGACGTATTCCACCGTACACTGACCATCATCGCCTGCTCATCCATCGTGATCACGGCAGTCTATATCCTGCGCCTGGTAGGCAAGATTCTGTACGGTACCTGCACCAACAAACATCATCTCGCGCTGACAGACGCGACCTGGGATGAACGGGTAGCTGTTATCTGCCTCATCGTTTGTGTAGCCGGACTGGGTATGGCTCCTTTCTGGGTAAGCCACATGATTGGTGAAAGTGTACTCCCTGTAGTCTCACAACTCATCCCATAACCTTTATTTTTTAATCTTTAATTCTTAATTTATAAAGATGGATTATTCACAATTTCTACATATGCGGGAAGAGCTGTCGCTCGTAGCAGTTTTACTATTGCTGTTCCTTGCCGATCTCTTCATGAGTCCGGACGCACACAAGCAAAAAGGGACGAGACCTGTCTTGAACACTATGCTACCAGTGATCCTGATGGCCATCCATACGGCGATCAATCTGGTTCCCGGCACGGCTGCCGACATTTTTGGCGGTATGTATCACTATGTACCCATGCACACGGTTGTCAAATCAATCCTGAACATAGGCACACTGATTGTTTTCCTGATGGCACACGAATGGATGAAACGCGACGATACTTCATTCAAACAAGGTGAGTTCTATGTACTTATACTCTCTACCCTGTTCGGTATGTATCTCATGATTTCCGCCGGACACTTCCTGATGTTCTTCATCGGACTGGAGACAGCTTCCATCCCGATGGCAGCCTTGATCGCTTTCGATAAATACCGCCATAACTCCGCTGAAGCCGGTGCTAAGTATATCCTTACCGCACTCTTCTCCAGCGCATTGTTACTGTTTGGTCTGTCAATGATTTACGGTTCCGCAGGAACACTGTATTTCGATGATCTTCCTGCTCATATCGACGGAAATCCGTTGCAAATCATGGCTTTTGTATTCTTCTTTACCGGTATGGCGTTCAAGCTCTCTCTGGTTCCGTTCCATTTATGGACGGCAGACGTTTACGAAGGTGCACCGAGTACGGTTACCGCCTATCTGAGTGTTATCTCCAAAGGTTCGGCAGCATTTGTGCTGATGGCTATTCTGATCAAAGTATTTGCACCGATGATACATGACTGGCAGGAAGTACTCTACTGGGTGACTATCGCTTCTATCACCATCGCCAACATATTCGCTATCCGCCAGCAGAATCTGAAACGCCTGATGGCGTTCTCCAGTATTTCGCAGGCAGGATATATCATGCTGGGTGTGATCGGAGGAACGGCACAGGGAATGACTGCTCTGGTATATTACATACTTGTATATGCCGCTGCCAATCTCGGAGTATTTGCCGTCATCACTATCGTAGCATTGCGCAGTCAGAAGTTTACTCTCGAAGACTATGCAGGACTTTATAAGACGAACCCGAAAATGGCTTTTCTGATGACTATTTCCCTGTTTTCACTGGCAGGTATTCCTCCGTTTGCCGGATTCTTCTCGAAGTTCTTTATTTTCATGGCAGCTTTCGAGGCTGGTTTCCATTTGCTGGTATTCATTGCACTGGTTAATACCGTGATTTCATTGTACTACTATCTGCTGATTGTAAAAGCAATGTATATCACACCTTCCGATAACCCGATTCCGGCTTTCCGCAGCGACCGCTGTACAAAGTGGGGACTGGCACTCTGCACACTGGGCATCATCGGGCTAGGTATTGCAAGTATCGTCTATCAGTCTATCGATAAACTTTCATTCGGAATATAAGAAACCGACTCTCTATATAAAAAAGTAACGGTCTTGACGGGATTCCCGTCAAGACCGTTACTTTTTTATATCATTCTTACCTATTCTTCCGACATCACCACGAAACAAGGAAGGCTAAACCAGAAACGCGAACCCTTTCCCGGTTCGGATTCCACCCCTATCTGTCCGCCCATTTGTTCCACAATACTTTGGCAGATGGAGAGTCCCAAGCCTGTGCCGTGTACAAAGGAGTTCAGCTTTACAAAGCGTTCAAAAATATGTGTCTGGCTCTCTGCATCAATACCAACTCCCGTGTCTTGTACATAGAACTCCAGTTCTTCTCCCTTCCGCTTATAGCCTACACGGATACTACCCTCCGAGGTAAATTTAATCGCATTGTTCACAAAATTGGAAATCACCTGATGCAGTCGGTTACGGTCACTAATAATGCGGCATTCCGCAAGGTGCGGGTCGAACACCAGTTCTACATTCTCCTTCACCTTCATTTGCATGGAGCGGACAATATCTTCACAGAGCATATTCACGTCTACATCTCCGTTGGTAAACTCAAATGTACCCGCTTCAATCTTCGACAGGTCGAGTATATCCGAAATCAGTTGTAAAAGCAGGTCATTGTTCTCCTTCACAATCTGAATATACTCCCGCCGTTCCTCTATATTTTCCGTATCGACGAGCAAGTCGGAGAAGCCGACGATAGCATTCAGAGGAGTACGTATTTCATGGCTCATGTTAGCGAGGAAAGCACTTTTGAGACGGTCCATCATTTCGGCTTTGTCACGTGCCAGGATCAATTCTTTCTCCGTCTCCTTCAGTTCGGTAATGTCATAGTTGATACCGATGATTTCCACTTCATTTTCCTCCGGATTGTATGTCGTAACGACTACATTCATACGTATCCAGTTCCATTCATTCTTCTTGCCGGGACGGCAGATTCGCATTTCTCCCTGAAAGTGCTTCCTGTTTCCTTTTCTGACCTCCCGATAGAAATCAAAAATACGTTCACGGTCTTCGGGGTGCATATTACGATAGACTCCCACCACGTCCGCCAATGGAGTATCCTCTTCTTCACCTAAATTCTTGTACCATTGTTTTATGGCATATCCCTTCCGGTTCAGCAGATTCAGCTTGGCATATCCCACCTTTGCATAATCCGATATGAGAAGGAAGAAATTCTCAAAATCACGGATACGGTTCATCGCATCAATACGTTCCGTATTATCAATGCTGATCAGGATATAGCCGTTAAAGCTACCTTCGTTATCATAGAGCTTGCTGACTTTCGTATATATATCTATCGCATCCCGACGGTCGGGGTGATAATAACCTTCTGCCCGTTCAAAAGAGTAGTTCAGACGGAAGTCTACCAAATCTTCATCCCGCACACGGTCACGGATATGCTGCGGTACATTCGGATTCTCAAAGAAGTTGACTCCTATCACGTCCTGTTTATTTTCTACGCCGAATATTTCCAGGTCCTTATTATTCAGGTCAATTAGGAATCCATCCATATCATAGATTTCCACTCCTGCCGGGATATTGGCAAAGATGCTCTTAAAGAGCTTCTCACTACGGTCCAATGCCCTGTTGGTCTTCACGGCCTCCGTGGAATCTGTAAACAGACCTACCACTTCATCTTTTTCCGGAGAATAAACTATCCAATGGGTATAAAGCTCTGTCTGTGGGAAAAAAACATCCTTTTCCCTGTACGAATTGTTATCCAGCACTTCTTTCAAAAAAACGAGCTGTGAAGAAAAATCCGGATATATTTCTGAAGCCAAGACTCCTATATACGTTTCGGCAGGTCTGGCAAAAAAGCGGGAACAAGTCTTGTTGACATCCGTTATCCTATAATCACAAGGCTGACCGTTTTCATCACGGATAACAGACATCCGTATATATCCCAACGGCATAAAATGGAAAAGATTACTCAAAAAAGACTGTTCACGAACAACACGATCTTTGGCCTTACGCAGTTCAATACAGATACTGATAATGTTCGCCAATGAAGAGAACCATTGAAAATCTTCATTGCTCCATTCACGATACGATTCGACCAGATCTATGCCCATAAATCCCCATACACGGTCACCTGCCATCAAAGGAGCAACCATCAACGAACAAATGCCTTGAGCGTCAAGGAATTTATATTCATCCTCCGCTTCTTCGGGCAACTGTTTCAAGGAAGTCAGTATGATGGGTTTGCCAGATAGAATCTGCTCACACCACCATCGGGTTTCATTAACCGGAATGGACTGTTGCTTGTTTTTCTCTTTGGAAACACCTTCCGAAACGACTTCATACGTGCAACTATGATGCGTATAGTCCTCGTTATACTCAAAGATATACACACGACCGCCTTGATAGAGGCTCAGCACATCATTCAATATCTCCATAATACAAGAATCTACATCTTCATCATGGAGGAAGCGAAGCAAAGACTGTGATATATAGTTTTGCCGGCGCAACAGGTCGTTTACACGCCGGAGGGTATTTTTCTGTTCCACTTCTTTAGGTGCCTCAACACGCTGGATGACGCCAAAAGATTTGTCACCTCCATTGGTTCCGGTACCTTTCTCACGAAGAGCCAGACGGGTATGCAGCCAAACTTCACCATTTTTTGAACAGATGGGAAAGGTTTGTTCATAAAAGTCTTTATGGATATTTGCATTGGCACGAAATTCCTGTACCACCTGTTCGCGGTAATCCTCACGTATCAAATTTTGGAAATCCATGAAAGAGATGGTATCTCCTTCCAGTCCCAGAAGATCACAAAGAAAATCAGAACAGACATAATGCCCAGCCAAAAAGTCCGCTTCCCACCATCCTATCTGAGCCAGAGAAGACATTTTACAGTATCGCTCGTAGTTTGTTTGCATAAGTGATTGATCATATAATAATGAAGAGCAAATATACGAAAAAGAAAATCAGAGAAACATATAATATCTGAAATAATTTATAATAGCAGAGAGGATAGTCGCAGGGATAGTCAGGAAGGTAAAAGCGTAATAAACGCATATCATTATTATATGATTTGGCACGGATTACGCGGATTACACGGTTTTAGTAAATCATAACCGTGTAATTCGTATAATCCGTGCCCGAAAAAGTAATACCTACTGTAAAAATGGAACCGTTGGCTAATTTATCAGAAAGCTGATAAATTATAGCCTGTCCAGCCGAACAGAGAAGCGTCTGCACCTGTATTGTCTGCCGATTCGACAAATGTATTCAGTTCGCCGTTCTGCTTCAATCCTGTGAGACTCAATGTATTGGTGATATGAATGCTGGATTCTATGTTTCCTGCACCTTTGCTGTCTTTCATATCAACCAGGTCGATAGCGCCACCCGTACCCTTAATCAGTGCATTGGTGATGGTAGCTTTTGCTCCGCGGCGAATCTTGATTACATCCTGCATACGGTCTACGTTATCGGCAGTGTTGGCAGCATTATTCACGATAGTCATGTTTTCCACCTTAAAGTCAGACTGACGCAGGTGATCCGGATACAGACCGTCCATGTTACCGTCGGCTTCGATGCCGCGAGGATCGGCTTCCGTACTTGTGTAGTCGCTTTCCCAAACGCCATAGCAGTTCTTCAGCGTACCGCAATAACCTTGTGTAAAGTCGAACATATCGTCATCCGGATTAACGGCCAGCAGATTGGTTACATTTACTGTTCCACCAAAGAACTCGATTGCATCGTCGGCACTTTCCAGTACGTAGATATTTTCAATCTTTGTTCCGTTGCCGACACCGTTCAAGGTCAGTCCGTTGTGTTCGATGTCTGCTGTGGAGCGTGCACCTGCATAGCAGATTTTCACGTAAGTCAATGAACCGGAGTTGTCATCAGCTGCGCTGCCGCCGTATTTATAGTCATTGTTGATTTCCGTCAGTGCCGTATCGCTCTTGTCGGTCTTTGAACCGGAAATAGGTGCTTTACCATTGATAATCACGCCACCCCAATATCCGGATACCGGGCTGGTGGTATTTGCCGTAAAGACGATTGGTTTGTCAGCCGTACCGTCAGCATAGAGTTTACCTCCCTGCGCTACCAGCAGATAACTGCTGAAACCTTCACGCGCCTTGATGGTAGTTCCGGCAGGGATATTCAGGCGACCGCCGTCGGCGATGATAACCGTTCCGTTCAGAATGTATTCTTTGGCATCCAGTGTCTGTTCACCGGTCAGTGTACCGGACAGGATGTTTTCGCCTACCACGATAGAGCTACCTGTTCCTTCGCCATTTCCACCATTACCGTTTCCATTGTCATCTCCGTCACTATCACTACTACATGCAGTAAATGTCAGTGCAGTTGCCATAGCGGCAAACGTCATAAAGTTTACAAACAATCTTTTCATTTTGCTTTAATAATTAGTTAATAATCTTATTTCATTATCCGGTTTAAAATGTGCACGACACTCCCAGACTGATATTTATTCCTTTTTTATAATCGCTGAGTACTACCTTCTCTCCGCTTTCGTTGGCTTTGCGGCTCAACTTATAAGAGGGATTCAGCAGATTGCGGGCTTTCAGGGTAAGTGAGACATACTTGTTGAGTTTGGCTTGCGAAACGAAGTCAAGCGTCATCATTCCCTGTTCCATGATGTCTTGGTAGCCTTGCGTACCGATGGTATAAATCTTATCGCTGACATAGTTGAGTACCAATGTATTAATGAAGCTATGAGTTCCTTTCGTGAAGTTGTGGGACAAGTCGAAATTGGCGATCCAGGGAGCGGCCCCTTCCAGTTGCGATCCGGTGGTAACCGTTGCCAGAGGCATTTTCGCATTTGTATAGATGTACGATCCGTTCAAGCCGAAAGAGAGCTTGTTCATTCCGTTTGCCGCACTGCTTAGCGGACGGACAAACAGATTCTTACGTACCTCTACTTCCACTCCGGCTACTGTTGCCTTATCGGCTATATTTTCATACGAAAGGTATCCTCCGGCACTTGCCACCTCAATGCGTGAGATCGGATTCTTGATGAGCTTATAAAAAGCTGTCAGAGAAATCAGTTCAGTGGGGGTAGGATTAAAGTCCCATTTCAAATCGACGTTATAGTTGTCCGAAGGCTTCAGGTTCGCATTTCCCTGACTGTTGAAATTCACACCTACGTAGCGATAAGGAGAAATTTCCTTTGCTTGCGGCAGCGTATATGTTTTGCTCGCTCCGAGACGCAGGGAGTGTTTTTCACTCAGATTGTATTTCAGATTCAGACTCGGGAGAAAGAAATCCTTTTGAATCGTGTTGCTTCCTTCCGATCCGCCTTTATTTACATTGTAGTCTACCTGAATATCCACATTGTCATACTTCATTCCTACATTAACAATCCAACGGGGAGTAAACTGGTAGGTAGCTTCCGCATAAGCGGAATGGATATTCTTGGTGACCGAATACTTATCGATGTTCTTCTGAACGGCAAACCATCCGGAAGAGAGATTCTCCTGATTATAATAATCGTCGAGTGAGAAATTATCTAATGAGGGGATGGAAGAAGCGTGTCCTACTGTGAGGTTGTATTCAGTCGCCTTGAAATTGTCGTCAACGAATCGGCCTGTATAGCCCAAGCGTATATTAGAGATTTCTTCCACGTTATCTTTCAGACGGTAGACGAGTCCTGCCTTCACGTTGATGTCATCTTCGTCCAAAGTGGAGAAATACCGTTGCTGGGAGTTGCCTCTGAGTAAGGTATATCCTTCTTCCGCTTTGGTTATATTGTTGATTCGGCGGTCGGGTTCATTACCTTTCACGATATTATAAGAAGCACCGGCATCCAGACTCAATGTTTTGGTCAGTCCCCAGTTAGTCATCAGTTGGTTAACGATCAGTAAGTTGTCATTCGCTTGCTGGCGGCGGGTAAATCCCTGGTTCTCATAATCGTCGCTGAAGATGGAGTTTTTACCGGTATAGTCTCCTACGGATTGTACATTGGCATGAATCATCATGAAGTTATAACTCACGTGGTGACGGTTCTGCATATCATAATCCACATTGGCCAGTGCCAGTTGGCTGATATTCTCGGTGTACTTCTTGCCTGTCATATCTTTGTAGATCGTACCGCTCGTCGTTGTGTTGCGGATGGTTTCATCCGTATATTGATAATCAGTGGTATGTCCGGCAGTGAGGAAGAAAGAGAGCGGATTCCTGTCTTTTCCTATATGAAACCGCTTTCCGCCGGAAATGCTATAACTCCGGTTGATCTGCAAGCTTTGTTTGGAGGGGTCCAGCTTATTCTTGAATCCCCAGTTGTTCTCATCGGCGGGTTCTGTTGTAGTGGCGAAGCCCAGAAGGTTTACTCCGTCCTGTTTCAGAAAGTCGGCTGTCACAGTCTGCGTGTTCAGTCCTCCGGAAAGGCCGATATTCAGGTTTCCGCTGCCAATCAGTTCTTTGGAAACAATGTCGATCGTCGCACCGCCGACATCACTGATACCTCCTGCATTAAATGCCTTATTGACGCCAACAGACTGGATAATATCCGTGCCGAAGAAGTCGAGAGAGATATTCTTATATTCCGGATCTTCCGAAGGAACGGCAAATCCGTTAAAGGTAGTCGCATTATAGCGGTCGCCCAGTCCACGGACGAAAACATTCTTCACTCCATCCTGCTTGGAGACTCCCGCCACTTTGGTTACAGCCCCTTCCGCATCGGAAACACCTTTGCGTGAAAGCTCTTTGACGCTGACAGCCTGCACGGCAATGACCGCTTTCTGCTGTTCGAGCAATAACATATTCTCATTTTCACGATTCTTCTTTGCTACCACCACTACGTCCGAAAGTTCGTGCGCATCTGTCTCCAATTCCAGATTCAGAATCGCCAGTTTTCCGTTTTCGACACGGACCTTACGACGTACTTCCGTTTTATATCCTACATATTTAATCTCTATATCATACAAACCTTCCAAAACACCGGTACTGTTCAATTCAAAATTACCGTCCATATCGGTCACGGCTCCGGCAGGAGTTCCTACCAACCGTATCGTTGCTCCAATCAAAGGCTCTTTGGAAAGTTTATCTTTCACAGCACCTTTAATCTTAATATTGGCAGCCAATGCAGGAAGAACACACAACAAACAAAAGAAGGCTGCAACTGAAAATCTTAAAAGAA
The DNA here is from genome assembly GCA_019412825.1 of Bacteroides thetaiotaomicron. GTDB lineage: Bacteria > Bacteroidota > Bacteroidia > Bacteroidales > Bacteroidaceae > Bacteroides > Bacteroides thetaiotaomicron_A. The sequence goes on from DXOL01000032.1 coordinate 192,507, forward strand.
ATAGTTTTTTCATCGAACTTCGCTCTACGTTTTTATTACGTCGGCAAAGGTAGACCTGGGAGATTACAATATGAATACGAATCAGATACAATGGTTTGAAATAGCAGTTTCAGGTTTGTTACATCGTGTTACAAACTTGTTATCAATGACTTACCACACTGTTTCAATCCGCTTACCGGTGAGGTTTAGTCCTCTTCTACGTTAGATTTAATCCGCATATCGAAAGAATTTATCTCCCGTCATGCACAGAATTAATCGTCTGACTATAGTTAAACTTGCGTCTGACTACTGTTGAACTTGCGTCTGACAGTAGTCAGACGAAAAAACAACAACTGTCAGACGATTAGTTTTGTGCCTAACGGAGAATAGATGTCAGCCCCCCGAAGAGTAAATCTTAGGGAACAAGACTCTAAATTCAACACGGATCTGAATGAAACAATTTAGGTACAGACTAGTAAAGTATGCGAGGAGACAGAGAAATTAAATCAGTTTCTTTTTCTTCCGGTAGTTCTCGCGAAACTCCTTCGGAGAACAATCCTTTTTCTTCTTAAAGATACGATTAAAATTAGACAGGTTATTGAACCCGCACTCATAACAGATTTCTGCGATAGACATGGTAGAATCTACCAGCAACCGCGAAGCGAACCCCAGTCGGATGTCAATGATATAATCGGAAAGGTTCTTCCCTGTACGCAACTTAAAGAAACGGCTGAATGACACATCAGTCATCCCGACCATGCTTGCCAACTGTCCCAATCGGATTTCTTCCTGATAATGGAGATTGATATATTCCTGCACCTTCTGTACCCGGCGGCTATCGGAATGAACATCAATCTTGGCAAAAGAAGAACTGGATAATGTCCGGGCCTCTTCCTCAAAGAGAGAAAGTTCATACAGAATCGTCATAAACTTGATCACCGCATAAAACCCTTGTTTCTCGGAAGCAAGTGTATCCAGCAACGGATATATCTTAAGTATGGCGGACATCGGGAAACAAAGTCCTTTCTGAGCTTTATCCAGCATCCGGCGGATAGAGTCGAACTGGTTCTTATTGATAAAGCTCTTGAAGAACAGGTCGGAAGAGAACTGGATAGTGATCTCCCGTATCTCTTTGGAGCGGCATTCATTCTGTTCCCATACGTGTTCAAGGTCTTTGCCCGTGATCAGAACCAGATCATAATCTCCTATCACCTCGGAGGAATCTCCCACCACACGTCTTACTCCTGCGGCCTTTTCCGTAAAGTTCAGTTCAAATTCAGAATGATTATGAATCGGATAGGTAAACTCCGTCTTATAACGTTCTGCAATATAGAAACAGTCTTTGTCGGACAAAGGTGTAATTTCACGGATAATCTGGTTGGGTATAGGTGTGTTCATAATCAATAATGGTTAACAGTATGTATCGTTCTTAAAATATATAGTATTCTATCTTTTAAATCAGTGTTCTATCTTCACTCCTATCCGCCGCAGGTCTTCACCCGACGGATTCTGGAAGACGCGCAGGCCGAACTCCGGAATAATGGCAAGTACATGGTCGAACACGTCTGCCTGTATGCCTTCGTAGGCAACCCATACTTTGTTGGCAGAAAAGAAATAAAGTTCCAGCGGAATGCCGGTTTCTGTAGGCTGAAGCTGGCGTACCATACAGGTCATATCCTGATTAACGGTGGGCAGGCTCCGCAAATAACTGGTCAGATAGGCACGGAAAACTCCCAGATTGGTCTGCCTCCGCCCGTTCACTAACACGGAATTATCAATATCATGCTCCTTATTATATTCTTCTACCACTTTCTCCGTTTCATCTACGTAATTTGTCAGCAACTGTATCTTGCGATATTTCTCCAGCATTTCGGGAGTACAGAAGCGCACGCTTGTCATATCGATATTAATGGAACGCTTCACCCGGCGTCCGCCGGACTCCTGCATTCCCTGCCAGTTCTGAAAAGAGTCGCTGATCAGCAGGTAAGGAGGAATGGTCGTAATCGTATTATCGAAATTACGCACCTTCACGGTATTCAGCGTAACTTCTATCACTGTACCGTCCGCACCATATTTCGGCATGGTGATCCAGTCGCCCACCTTCAGCATATTGTTGGCAGAAAGCTGAATACCGGATACAAATCCCATAATACTGTCTTTGAAAACCAACATCAGAATAGCGGCAGACGCTCCCAAACCGGTCAGCAAGACCATCGGGCTCTGATTGATCAGAATGCTTATAATAATGATGGCTCCTATAAAGAAAAGAATCACTTGCGCCGTCTGCAAAAGTCCTTTCAACGGTTTGTCCCGATACTGCTCCCGCTCACTGTAGACTTGATAGACAGCCGTAAACAAAGCGCTGATAAAACGAAGAAAAACGGCAATGATATATATCAGACAGAGACGACGCAGGAAATCGAGCAAGTCAGAATCCGCGTGTTCGGGGAATGCGATAGGAATGGCAATATAAATCAGGATAGGCGCTACCATCCGGCTGACATTCACCATCACTTTATGGTTGAATACAATGTCGTCCCAGGTAGCTTTGGTCTGCTTCACCAACTTGGCTACCACCCGTAAAATGATTTTACGGCAGATTATGTTAGCCAAGAAAGCTATTCCGATAATAAACAGCAATACGATCAGATTATCTATTTTGTCCGCCCATACTTCATCCACACCTGCCGAGAGCAACGTACGGTTGACCTCCTGCATCACGACATTACCAACATTCTCCGTATCTCCATTTGCCAATGCCACACTCACTGTATCAATCACTTCTTTCATAAAATAGTATCTCTTTTAGTTTATTCCCTTATTAGTTAGTTCCCTTTTGTTTATTCTCCTTTGCCCAGATATTCCTGAATGTCCTGCCTCAGCCAGTCGTAGTGGAAGAGTCGCTTATAGGCGACGTTCTTCTTCAACATGATTTCGACATTTACCTGGCTGTTCTGATAACAAGTCAATTCATTCCTGAATTGTTCATTATGTTCCGCCAGTCGTTTGATTTCCTGTTCCCGTTCCCGGCGCAGGGCGGTACAGACGGGAATCAGAAGTTTCATCACGACATTATCCATCACGTGATGTCCCTGCATATATAAATAGGTGGTTTCGGGGACGAGTCCCAGTTCCTTTAATTCCGACCGCAATCCGTTCACTTGGTTGACAGAACCGGGAAAACGTTTCTTCAGTTCAGAAAGTTTCTGGCTGACGCGGTGTTGCAGTGCTTCCAGACTATGCTCCGGATGTTTCAGACTGATCTCCCTCAAAGAGGTATAGGTGTGGAAGTCGTACATCGGGAAAGTATACGTATCCCGTTGGCGATAAAACCATACGTTCCACAGGAAAAGCGGGTATACGATTTCCGAATACCGTTTCAGATAAGCGTTGAAATCCAGTATAAAACGGTCGTTCAATGTGGCCTGCACACATACTTCGTGAAGACTTTCGGCAAAGCAGTGATAGTTTTCGATGGCGTATGTGTAGGTCTGGAATATATATTTGTTCCGGTTGATCTTTCGGGAAGTGTTCGTGGCTCCCTGCAACAGGAAATCATAGTCACTGTCGACGCAGGCAATCAAACTTCTGCCCAGTTCGGCGGTGTTCAGCGTGTTCATGAGTACCATCTTCTTACCCTTTGCCAATGAGGTGGCCGAAGGGAGCATCACTTGAAAATAATGCTCGTCATTTTCAAACTCTTCGAGTAATGTGCGCCAGAAGGCAACATCATCGTAGCTCTCTACGTAAGCAATGATGCGCCGGCGAGCCTTTTTGGAATACAGCTTGTGGGCAGCATTGAAGTAAGAAGAAGTCAGATTATCGCGTAGTGAAGTTGCCATGTAGAAGTTGTCATTAACAATTAATAGTCGGGGTGAGTCTGAATCCGTCCGCTTCGGTGGAAATATCGCTCACCTCTGTCACTGCATCCAGCCAGCCTTCCATGATGACGGCAGGCGAATGAGTGGTCAGAATGATTTGCACATTGGGATTCAGTTCACGAATCATTGAAATCAGTTTCTGTTGCCATTCGATGTGCAGGGAGGCTTCCGGTTCATCCATGAAAAGGACACAATGACTGTTGTCCTGCACGAGCACTGTCAGCAGAATCACGAGCATTTGCTTTTCACCGGACGAGAGTTTATATGGAAACAGCAATTCTCCGTCCTGATAGAAGGCTATGTCATTCCGACGGCGGTCTATCTTTTTGCGGGTATAGCTGAAAAGTTCGTCAATCATATCTTGAAAACGACGTTTGGCAAGGGACAGGGTGGCGGCTTTGCTGCGCTGTTCCTCGTCATTGCTGGAAAGCATTTCGATCATCTTATTGCCGATATTGACCTGATAATCGAGATAGCGGCGCTGCAACAGATACAGTTGCCAGTCCAGTTCGGACTTCACGTTCTTGTCTGCCATGCGTGCCGTGAAGTCACCCATAATCAAGGGGCGGTCGTAGCTACGGATCACATCGTATGGGATATAAGTCGCTGCGGGATTATCAAAGAAGAGGTGTACTCCGTTCTTCGCGTCGCTTTTCATTTCACCGGAGAGCTGTATGTCGCCGGAAAGCTGTTCGAGGTATCCCACCGAACGGTTCAGAATGGTGGTCTTTCCCACTCCGTTGATGCCGGAAAGGATATTCACATCCGGACGCAAATCCCATTGTATATTAAAGCGGCCCCAGAGTCCTTTGATCTCGATCCGCTGGATATAGTCTGCCTGTTGTTCCATAATATTCAATTTTAATCAAGGCAAATATAAACAAATCATGCGACAAATTGGTTACCTTTGCAGCAGTTTTCATCCTTTGTAACAATTAAAAGGTATACACGAACTTATGGGTAATAATAAGAATCTGCATGGGCATCTCTTTGCGCTCACGGCAAATGTCATGTGGGGACTGATGTCTCCTATCGGCAAATCGGCACTTCAGGAGTTTTCTGCTATCTCCGTCACCACGTTTCGTATGGTAGGCGCGGCAGCGGCATTCTGGATACTTTCCATCTTCTGCAAACAGGAGCACGTGGACCACCGTGATATGCTGAAGATTTTCTTTGCTTCCCTCTTTGCCTTGGTTTTCAATCAGGGGGTATTTATCTTCGGACTTTCCATGACTTCGCCTATCGACGCTTCCATCGTAACGACTACTCTGCCGATAGTTACCATGATTGTGGCAGCCATTTATCTGAAAGAACCGATTACGAATAAAAAGGTACTGGGTATTTTCGTGGGGGCTATGGGAGCGCTTATCCTTATTATGAGCAGTCAGGCAGCGAGCAGCGGTAATGGAAGTCTGATCGGCGACTTGCTTTGTCTGGTTGCGCAAATCAGTTTCTCCATTTATCTGACGGTGTTCAAGGGGTTGTCTCAGCGATATTCGGCAGTGACCATCAATAAGTGGATGTTTATCTATGCTTCGATGTGCTATATTCCTTTCTCTTATCAAGATATTTCGGTCATTCAATGGGGCAGCATTCCGACGGTTGCCATTTTGCAGGTATTGTATGTCGTACTGGGAGGAAGTTTCCTTGCTTATCTCTGCATCATGACGGCTCAGAGATTACTCCGCCCTACAGTGGTTAGTATGTATAATTATATGCAGCCGATTGTGGCTACGATTGCAGCCATAATCATGGGAATGGGAAGTTTCGGCTGGGAAAAAGGAATCGCCATTACACTTGTGTTTCTGGGTGTGTATATTGTGACGCAGAGTAAGTCTAAGGCGGATTTTGAGAAGGCGGGAAAGGAGCTGTAGGAGTTTCCTCATACCGATAAAATAAAGAAAAGCATCAATGGGGATGTGTCGAAACCCTCATAAATTTAGAAGGGGGGGGACACATTCCCGTTGATACTTTTCTTCTATATATTCAGCTATCTTTAGTTAGCCAGAATCGTTATCTCCGCACCGGACGCAAAATCCTGTCCGTTCTGTTCGCTTAAAGCCGTGAAACGGATATAACGTGCCTTCACCGGTTTGTCAAACAAGACTCTCTTTTCTTTGGAGTCCCTTGCGAATGTTCCTTTATTAACAGGCTCTCCCCATTCTTTTCCATCCATGCTGACCTGAATAGAGTAATCCTTGATATTACCGTTTCCTCCATTCTGTCGTGGCAGGTAAGTAAAGCCTTTGATTTCCTTGACTTCACCGGCATCCAAATCTACCCAATGCGGGTATTTGGCAACTGTCACCGAATACATGGTATGCCAGATGGTATTCGGATCACCATCAGTCAGATGAGAAGCATCGCCTTCACCCGATTCCTGACTACTGGCGTATACGACTTGCGTCTGAATGCTTTCTATTTTCTCAAACTTCATCGTGCTGCTGATATCCTTACTATCCTTATACCATGCCTTGATCGTACCTCCGTTACGCATAGGGACAGGCTCTGTGTATTCCTGCACTTTCTTACTTCCGTCAATGCTATAACAAATGACAGCATCTTTCTTTGCCGAAGTCAATTCGACCATTCCGGCAGGGGTGCGTGTGATAGACAGAGGAAGATCTCCCGCAGGAGCAACATTGGCAACGACACTCAGTTCCTTACCGGCAGGACGAATGATGAAGCCCATGCTGTGCTGGTTGGCAAACACACGGTCGTGTATGAGAGGACCTCCCTGACCACAACTGTTACCACCCAGACCGGTCACTGCACAATCCAAATGCAGATAGGTATCGCCTGCCTTCGGCAACTGATAAGGATGGGAAGCCAAAATCAAGTCGAGAGCCGAATATTGAAGTGCCGAAGCCGAAAGACGGTCGGTAGCTATGAAGACAGCTCCATTGCCTGCCTGATTGGTCAATGCACACCAGCGAACATCTTCGTGATTACCCATATCCTGAGGTTTCGGGAAGTTTACGAACTCACCTGCTACGGTATTCGTATACTGTTCGATAAGCTGTCCGCTCTTACGGTCGGCATAGTTATCTACCGGTCCGCGTCCATAGTAAGTGAAGTTACTGTATTGTTGGGGAACTTTCATCACATAACCCAAACGTGGCAGAACCAAACTTGAACGATTGGAAGTAATGCTGGACTGCAATTCGATAGAACCGTCCGGATACACTGTCCATATCTGGTTAGTGACAAATTTAAAGTCATTGCTACCGAATTTTCTGTCGGTCAGTTCTTCGATGCTATTCTTACCGGAGCTTGTACCGCCTTTAATGCGTGCGGCATTCGGTGCCTGAGATTCTACCGTAAAGCTCAATACCAAAGTTCCATTGCCTCTATTCAGCACTTTATATTCAGTTGCTTTATGAATCAGATTGTGCAAACCATGTTCGAACCAGGGAGCATAGAACCAGTTATCATTGTTTGTAAAAGCACGGAGAGCATCGAGCTTCGGACCGTTGCCGTCGGCGATAACTGTCTCGTTGCCATACTTCAGACTGTAGATACTTCCGGTTTGCAGGTCAAATATGGCTTCAAAGTCAGTTCCCTTTATAAGAATGCGCTTCGTATCCTTGTCCAGCACGAATCCATCCAGTTTTGCTGCATTGGCAGTTACTTCACTGATGGACGGACGATCTGTAGCCTCCTTTATCAAAATCTGTTCCTCTGCCATCGGGAAGCCTTTGGCAGCCCAAGGTCTTTGATCTTTCAGTATAAACTGCAGCTTCATAAAGTACTCCGCATCTTTCTTAAGTGAGGCATGATCATACGGCAGAGTGATCTGTGTGCGTTGGCGTGGAGCTACATTGATATCCATCGGTTTACCGGTCATTATCGATTTGCCGTCTTCATAAAGCGAATATACCAACAGGTAATCTTCCGCCAAATTCTTAAAGTAGTACTTATTGAAGATCTCAAACACACCCTTTTCAGTATCTATCGCCTTTACGCCGATGTGCTGATATACCTTTTTCACTTCATAGTACTGAGGCTTCGGTTCAAGGTCACCAAACACGATGCCGTTCATAACAAACTGACCATCATTGGGAGTATCGCCAAAGTCGCCGCCGTAAGCCAGATAACGGACACCTGTCTTCGGGTCATAATTGTACATAGACTGGTCTACCCAATCCCAGATGGCACCGCCACAGAAGAAATTGGTCGACTCCATAGCCTCCCAGTAATCTATCAGATTACCGCAGGCATTCCCCATTGAATGGGCATATTCGGATATATGGAACGGATACTTGATATCATATTTCCCCTGCACGGCTCCACGTACCCAGCCGATAGACGGATATTGGTTGGAACCCATATCTACAATGTCATTATTACGCTCATATTGCACAGGGCGGGAAGCATCAAACTTCTTCAAAGCTTCATAAGCCGCCACAAAGTTCTTGCCCGGTCCGGCTTCATTGCCCAACGACCAGATAACGATAGAAGGATTGTTGACATTGGCACGCACCATTTCCATCACACGTGCCACGTGCGCATTTTTCCATTCTACCGGATGAGAGAGGGAGGCAGCACCGTAATAATATTCGTGCGATTCTATATTCGCCTCATCTTCGAGATAAATACCGTATTTGTTGCACAGGAAATACCAATACGGATCATCCGGATAATGTGAATTACGTACATGATTGATGTTGGCACGCTTCATCAGCATAATCTCTTTCTCCATCATCTCGCGGGTAATGGCGTGCCCTACTCCCGGATTGGATTCGTGGCGGTTCACTCCTTTCAGTTTGACCGTCTTTCCGTTCACATAATAATAACGTCCGGCAAGTCCGAATTCATCTTCGGAAGCAGGAGTATCCTTAATCTCCACTTTGCGGAAACCGACAATGGTGGAAACCATTTCAACGGTTCTGTTCTTCTTATCCTTCAATTCGGCTACCAACGTATAGCGATAAGGAAATTCAGCCGACCACTTATTAGGAGCCTTTACCTTAAGAACAGTCTGAACACTACCGGTTTCATTCGGAGCTATTTTGTCGATCACAGGAGATAAGAATCCGTCTACTAGGGTATTCTCATCAGAGTACAATTTATTGGCATATAAAGAGTAATATACCTTGTAGTCTTTGATGGCTTTCTTATCCAGATTACGGATTTCGGCATTGACAGTCAGAGACCCGTCCGTATAAGTCGCATCCAAATCGGGTGTGGCAACCAAGTCACGGAAATGAACTTTGGGAACCGAGTACAAGGCAACCGTACGGAAGATGCCCGGCAGACGGAACATATCCTGCGCTTCGAGGAAGGAACCGTCCGAGCTACGATACACTTCGGCGGCTACGGTATTCTTGCCTTTCTGTAAATAGGGAGTGATATTGAAATTAGCGGTATTACGCGAGTTCTTGGAGAAACCTACGTACTGACCGTTGATCCACAGATAGAAGAATGAATCGACACCATCGAAGCTGATAAAGACTTCGCGTCCGTCCCAGTCCTGCGGGATTTCGAAATCACGGCGGAAGGAACCTACTTCGTTCCGATCCTTGTAAGTAGTCCAGTTGGCAGGAGGAGTACGCATCACACCTCCGCGCCAGTCATCCACCTTCACGCTGTGCTGGAAGATTACCGGTTGGTTGACGTAGATAGGCGTTCCGTACTTCTGGCTTCCGTCCTTTTGAATGCCATAAATATTCCAGCTTGAAGGTACGGGAATCGCATCCCATGAGGTGACATCATACTCAGTCTGATAGAAATCTTTGGGGCGGGAGTCGGGGTCGGGTGCCCAGTGGAACTTCCAGTCACCATCGAGTGACTGCCAGAACTTACTGTTTTCCGGCAATACCTTGCGGGCATTATCCAAATGCTGGAACGGAAAGAAATAAGCATGCGGCTGCTCTTTGTTGAGCGCCAGGTTTTCGGGAGATTCCCACTCTTTTCCTGTAGGAGCATTCACCGAACCATAGGTGAATCCTTCTAACGGTTGGTCTGCAAAGCTCTGTATTGACAAACTACAACACAAAAGCCCGGTTAATAAGGTTTTGTTCATTAGGTGTTAAAGTTAACAATTGGTTATTAATTAGGGTATAGTTATCGGGGGTAAATGTTCGGTCGTTTTTCTAATCCATCACTGTTTCTGCTTTATCATCGTTTTAATTCGTCAAAATAGGTATCCAGCAGGCTCTTAGCAGCGATAAACGAAGTAAGATTTCCCTGCAGCACTTGTTGTTCCTTCTCCTGAAGCATCGCTTCAATCCGAGGATTGTGATAGAAGCTATCACGGAGCTGTTCATTGATCGTTTCGTACATCCAGTACTTGCTCTGTTCATTACGGCGATATCCAAAATAACCGTTCTTCTTCACGAAGTCGATATATTCATACACCATGTCCCAGATTTCCTTCACGCCGATATTATAAAAACCGGAGTAAGTCAGCACCTTCGGAATCCATCCCGATTCGGGAGCCGGAAACAGATGCAGCGCATTACGGAACTGGCTGGCAGCCAACTTGGCAGGTTCCAGATTATCTCCGTCGGCTTTGTTGATGACAATACCGTCCGCCATCTCCATGATTCCTCGTTTGATGCCCTGCAATTCATCTCCCGTACCTGCCAACTGGATCAGCAGGAAGAAATCCACCATAGAATGAACAGCCGTTTCGCTCTGTCCCACTCCGACGGTTTCCACAAAGATTTTATCGAATCCGGCAGCCTCACAGAGCACAATCGTTTCACGGGTCTTCCGGGCAACTCCTCCCAACGAACCAGCTGAGGGGCTGGGGCGGATAAACGATTTGGGATGTACGGAAAGTTGTTCCATACGTGTCTTGTCTCCCAGGATACTGCCTTTACTGCGCTCACTGCTCGGGTCGATAGCCAGCACCGCCAACTTACCGCCTTTTTCGAGCACATGCAGACCGAATACGTCAATCGAGGTACTCTTTCCCGCACCGGGCACTCCACTGATACCTACACGGATGGAATTGCCGGAATAAGGCAGACACTTCTCGATCACTTCCTGGGCGACAGCCTGATGTTCGGGCTTCACGCTCTCTACCAGTGTCACAGCCTGACTGAGAATAGTGACATCGCCTTTCACAATACCTTCTACAAATTCCGCTACCGAAAGCTGACGCTTTTTGGGCTTACGTTTCAAATAAGGATTCACGGATGAGGGCTGTTCGATGCCTTTATTGACAACGAGTCCTTTATATTCTTCGTTATTTTCAGGATGTTCCATGGCAATAAGAGTTAGCGTTTGATATTTATTTCAACTTTCGGACGCAACGGGTCGTTTGTAATCATCAAGATACGTAAATGATGTTTCTTATTACCTACATCCCGCTTGTGGATCGTCACTTTCAACTTGGTCATTCCGTCCGGCGGAATGACCGTCTTTTTCAGTCTTACTCCTACAGAAGAGTTGAATACCTGCAGCTTGCTGATGACTAACGGGGTCTTGCCCGCATTAGCGATCAATATATCATGGCTGACTTTATTCTTCTTGATCAACGGAATACTCAGGTCAATATTCGTCTCCGAGATGTGAATGGAAGGAGCATTCAAAGAATCTTTCTCCGTCATACGCGAGAAATCGGGAAGAAGAATGGCCGAAACGGGTATTTCATTGTCTTCACTCACTTTATCACCGGAGAAACGGGACAGGTAGACAGAGGTCTGTGTCAGTCCGAAGTCCTGCAGCTGGCTGGCATCCAGTGTCAGCTTGATCGTTCCTTTTTTACCTTTCAGCAGTACTTTAGGTTCCGCTTCCATCTTCAGATAAGGAGGCAGGTGCATCAACACCGGTTCGTACGGACGGTCGGAAAGATTGGCAATGCTGAACGTCATAGACGGTTGCTGTCCGCGATAGACATCGGGGAAGGAGAACTCGTCACGGTCAATGCGGATATTGCCGATGGCATACGGAAGAAGTTTTGAATAATCTTTGATTTCCTGCACTACCTCACCGGTGAATTTCAGATAAACCAGATTCGGAGTGGCATTGCTGTATATGCCTATCGACTTGTCAAAACGTCCCAGCGCTTTCGCGTCAAAAGAGGCTTTCACAGTTCCTTTGGCACCCGGAGCAATGGGTTCCTTTGTCCAGTCGGCTACGGCACAGGCGCAGGAAGTCGTGACATTGGTCAGCACCAACGGCTCGTTTCCGGTATTGGTGATGGTATATTCTACTGTTACCGGCTTTTTCCATTCTATTTGTCCAAAGTTGTGTGTCTCCTTGTTAGAGGAAATACGGGGTTGGGCAACAGCCGCCAAAGTGACAGTAAGCAGAGTAAATATCAATAGTAAAGTACGTTTCATGTGATATATTTTATTTTGGTCCACAAATGTAGGAGTTTTAGATGAGTTTTTCATCACAGATTACATAGATTAACACCGTTTGAGAAAATACTTTACCCTGTGACAACTCCTGCAACGCGGTATTCATCAACAAAAAGTTCCCCACCGATGAAGGCTTCCTTCATCGGTGGGGAACACCTTCCTCATCGGTGGCGAGTGCCCTGCTCACCGGTGGGGAAGAAATCTTCTCCCTGCGTTATTTAATAATAATTGTCATCGAAGCCGAGTGGGAAGCGTATTCCGGCGCATAGGCGCATTGCATGGTTGCCAAACCTGTCTCATAGGTTCCCGCTCTGCTGATACGATAGCTATGCTCCAACACATACACTCCTTTTCCTAAATGGTCAAAGAAGAAATTGGTAGAAGCATCCTTGATGTCTACGTAATAGCCGATTCCATTACTCCAGTTGTAACCGGATACGCTGCCGATCGGTTCGAAGCAGGCGCCCCGCTGATCTTTCAACTGTACGAAGTCCATCGGACGGTCTGCACGAATGCTCAAACGGGAAACTACTTTATCGCCTACCTGAAGAACGGTCTTTTCTGTAATAGGCTGTAGTTGAGGAGCATTGTTTACCATACGTTCCACATACAGTTGCTTTTGCACATTCAGTTCTCCTCCCTGTTGTCTCACATCCTTGATGGGTGATTCATATTCCGCGTAAACGGCTCCCCACGCAATGCCCGGATTTCTCTTTTCGACTTCTATCTTACGGGCATCCACTACATTCTTCTGTGTAAACGAGCGTTTGATATAGCCCAGTCCCGGTACGGTAGTCTTGCTTGGAGAGACAGTTTCCAGCACTTCATAGGCAATGACAATACGCACGTCTCCCTGATTGTCGAGCAGGTTTACGCCTTCCATCAGTAAGGCATAGACAGCATCGGCAGTAGCTACCGGAGAATTCCACTGTTGGGTCTGTTTCTGTTTGAGCAGCCAGAGTTTCATTTCTTCTACGGTATCGTTATTTCCGCCTGTCAGTTCCAGCGCTTCCATTACGTCTACATGAGCCTGCATTTTCATTCCGCCCCAAGTATACGGGTTTTCATTGAAGGCGAAGAACATTCCCTGTTCGTCCGTCTTCGTCAGATGTTCTTTCAGTGAAGCGATGAACTCCTGAGCTTCTTTCTTCCGTCCGGCCTTATCCAGAATAATAGCGGCAATCGCTTTCGTATCCATCGAAGCGGTCGGAAGCATTTCGCCTATCTTGGACAGATAATAGGTATAGGCGGCTTTATTGGAAGCCGGAACTTGTTCGCCGGACAGAGCGATCAGATACAGATATTGCAGGATACTTCCGGAAACACCTGTAAACTTCACACCGTCTTTCTGTGCTTTGAGAATTTCTCTATATTCCTTCAGAGCTTCCTGATGGAGATAGGTAAAGGCATTCTTCTGCAAGGCAAGCGCCGTGCCGCTTGGTTGCTCGCCTGTCATCATAGCCAGACGGGCATTCAATTCGGCAATGTAGGTAGTGACGTAACGGCTGCCGGTCATACCTTTATACCACGACCATGCTCCGCTTGAATTCTGCAATTCCTGCAATCTTGTCAATGCGGCAATGTTGTTGCTACGGATATTGTTCAGATCGAACAGAGTGGCGATACGTTCTTTCTGCTGTTCTTCCGTTTGCGCTTCGAGTACCCACGGAGATTCGGATAACAGGATATTCTTCACTTCCTGGTTCTTTTGCAGGTTGCTCAGGAAGGTATCCTTTGTTCCACCCTGTAGCTTCCAGCTATCGAATACGGCTTTTATACGCGGCTGGCTGTTCATGATATAGGAAGCCAGTGTATTTGCGTAGTAAGCGGTAGCCCATGAAATGGCATTATTATTTTCCGGAAGGCTCAATGAAGGCAATGCCTGAATAGCATACCAGGCAGGATTTCCGGTAAATTCAATGGTTAGTTTACGGTCGGTTGCCGTCTTACTGTGATGATTGAACAGGCTGTCGAGAGAGAAAGTACGTGTTTCTTCTCCACGGACAGGCATCGGAAGCGTTTCTACCAGATGCTCTTTATTGCTGAGCACCGGAAGTAACCGCTGTTCGCCATCACTGAAGGTACCGCTGTCGGCTATCATCCGGCATCCCAGTATCTCGTATTTATCACTCACGGTAAACATGAAGCTGACGCCGATTGTCTTTCCGGCCTCTACGGTAAACTTCTGTTTTTGTGTACTGATTACCTTTTCCGTCATCGGATCAAAGAGAATCATGCTCACCGTACCGGCCTGCGGCTTTCCGGTCATGTTGGAAATGGAGGCGGCAACAGATGTCTTATCTCCGACACGTACGAAACGAGGCAGATTAGGAGTCAGCATAAATTCTTTGCTTGTAGTGGCTTCACCGTCCAGTGTGCCCATCAGCATACCTTTGGTATGAGAATAGCCACGGAAGTTCCAGCGGGTCAGGCTTTCGGGCATAGTGAAGGAGAAGGAAACTTCGCCTTGTTCATTGGTACGAAGTTGCGGGTAGAAGAAGGCTGTTTCCGCAAGGTTCGTACGCAGGTCGGCGGGAGCTTCGGGAAGGGTTTCTTCTTCGGATGCGCCGTCCGGCTTGCCTGCCTCTACAAGATCAGCCTCCATATACTCATAAACATTTTCATCCATAGCCGGTACATATTTCGCTTCTACTTTACTTCTGCTTGATACGCCCCGTATCATCACATTTCCCGTCATTGCCGCCTGTTTCTGCACGCCATATCCTCTGACCATTACTCCCGGAACCCTTCCGTTTAATGCTTCTTCTATTGAACCCATTCCCTGTGTCACAAAATGGTCAAATTCCATTGCCGGCACTTTAAGGTATTTATGATTCCACCAGTAGTTGAAGGAGTTATTTCCGAAATATCCGCTCATCCAATTGGAATAAGGGATGATCTGATTATAGTAAATACTGAAATTCTGTTTTCTATTCCATATCTTATCCAACGAGGCATCATACATCGTAGCCAACATTTCCGCTTCGGCAGCCTGCCCTTGCGGAGTCTGAATCGTCAGTTTCCATTCTTCCTTTTGTCCGGGACGCAGTTTATCACGGAATACTTCCCATTTCATGGTCAATGTCTTGTCCGGCAAACGTTTCTTTAACCGGACTTGTTCCTGATATACCTGTCCGTCTCTTACCAGACAGAAGTTGATGAAGACTCCGTCCCCATAACTTTCCTTATACGGATAGTAAAAATGTACTATCGTATCGGACAAATTCATGACTCTGCTTTCCAGCAACTCATTGCCGGAGAATACATTCATCATCACATAAGCATCTTTCTTCGAAGTTCCGAAGCAAAATAGAGCCGGATGCGCCGCATCAAACTCTGTATTCGCCTCATAGAACCATACGGGCGTTTCAACAGGCGGACGTTTATCTTCCCAAGCGAAAAGAATCGTATTCGCATCAGCCGTCACTTCCTTGCCCTGTCCGTCTTTGACGACTGCTTTCAGCACATAAGGTCCGGAAGGCAGGTTTCCCCAATGAATCGTCATCTCTTCGTTGGAAGTGAATGTGCCTGTCGCAACAGGTTTCTCGTCCAGCTTCTTGAAGTCGGCATCTTTGGCCTGATACAAGAAGAATGTGCCCTTCACTTCAACAGGCTGCCCATTCAGATTCTGTACCTTGAATACCGTATGGAATGGCTTATCCTTGCAAATCTTATCACTCAATTCCGTCTGTAAAACCAACGAACGATTGCCCGCCGAGATCACATCTGTAGACGACTGCGTTTCACCCGCCACATTGGTTGCAGTGGCTTCTACCGAATAGCGGTAGTATACTCTGGCATCATTCTTATAAACATCATTTTCTTCGAGACGAACCGGTATTGTAAATTCTCCGTTCTCATTGGCAGTCACCTCACCGGAAGCAATCTGCGTGCTTTCCGCAAACCGCCACAGGCTAAAGGCTGAACGTTTCACGGTATACTTCACAGGAAGATCCTGCAATAAAACGCCGCTATAAGACTGTATCTTGCCTTTTACTTCTATCTGATCTCCCAGTTGATAACTTCCCGCCTGTTTCTCAAAAGTTATATCGAATGTCGGACGCTTATAATCTTCCACACGAATACTT
The DNA here is from genome assembly GCA_019412825.1 of Bacteroides thetaiotaomicron. Lineage (GTDB taxonomy): Bacteria > Bacteroidota > Bacteroidia > Bacteroidales > Bacteroidaceae > Bacteroides > Bacteroides thetaiotaomicron_A. The sequence goes on from DXOL01000032.1 coordinate 208,770, forward strand.
GTCCTGCTATTTCCGACTATCAACGAGAACATTCCGTTCAGACAGGCAGAAGGCAGCGCAAAATCAGTGGCAAATGACCCGAACTCATTCGTGCGGACCTTTTTCTGTCCGACTTCCTGATTATTCGCATCTGTCAATATCACGGTATATTCCTTATTGGGAAGCACATTTGCCGTATCCGCTTTCTGCGTATAAGCGATTCCTTTCACATATACAGTCTGTCCGGGACGATACAAGGAACGGTCTGTCAACAAGGTCATTTGTTCCGAAACCTTATTTTCATCTCCGTAGTATCCATAACTTCCGCCATAGACACCTTGAAGCGGCATAGCGGTATCGGCGCCTTTGGCAGCCTTCAAATATCTATAATCGGATTTCCAGGGGAATACAACCTTTCCATCCGTCCCCGTCGTAAATTCCTGCAATACCTTTTCGTCATTTGTATAAAGAGTTACTTTCGCATTCGGTATAGGATGTCCCGTCTGTCCGTCCAGTGTCACTACTTCATACTGATTTCCCGGCAAACGGCAAGTCAATGCCTTGAAACGTGTGACATTGAATTTGCTTTCACTGTCTCTCTTTGCACGAATATCCGGAATGATACGCATGACATATTCTCCAACTTCCGGTGCCTGGAATGTAAACACCGTATCCTGTGTCCGATAATCTTCCGGACGCAGGACTGCAAAATGCTGCTCCTTTATCAATTTCTTTGCCTGGAAAAGCCGAAGTGTGAATCCGTCCAGATTCTTGTGCGAGGCTCTTATCTTGATTTCTTCACCGGGAAAAGCCGTTGCAGCCGCGGTCACATTCAGAGACGGCGACAGGATGTCTTCGCGAAGATTCTTCAACGCATTTATTCTACGATAACCGGGATATAAACGGATCGCCTCATCACAAAGTTGCAAAGCAACGGTTTGCTGTTCTTTCCCAATCATATAATTGGCCTGAGCCAAATAAACTTCAGCACAAAGGTCTGATGACTTATACTCGGTTTTCAGTGCATCCAAGCCTGTTTCATAAGGATCAACCGTCATCATATAAGTACCGCCTTTCTTCACACTGAAAGGCTCACGAAAACTCTTCGAACTATCACGTTTCCAACTCAGATAATTCAAATTCGTCAGCAAACATCCCTCCTTATCCCCTTTGGCTTTATAAGAAGTGAGCATATTTTCATATATACGTTCAATATCCTGTTTTACCGGAGATTGCTTTTTAGAGGAAGTATCCTCCGAATAAGCTGCTACCGGAGTGGCACGATCCAGTCCTTCTACCTGCTGCAATGCCTCAATGCTGCGGAAAGCCAGCAAATGATACATATCATGATGATAATATTCACTGGTTTCGCCCAGTTCCACAAAAGGAATATAAGTGCGTGAAGAAGTATTGAGTAATAGCACGGAGTCTGCCATCGCTTCTTTAATGCTTGTTCTGACTTTTTCGACAAACATATTTGCTGTCCACTCCCGCATATCTGCCGAAGGAGCTTCGCCTACAATCTCTGTCCGCTGCCGGAGTTGCCATTGGTTATTAGCGGCGTAATTCGCATAAATTCCTGCAATCAACGAATGCAATATAGCCCGGTCCATCGGTTTATCTGCCTGCTTTGCCCATTGTTCCAACTCTTTTACGTTTGTATAAAGGCTGTCAGGAGTCAGCATATCCCGATACTTCATTCGCCACATATACGCTTTCAGCATTTGTGGGGAGTTCTTTTCCGCCTCTCCTTTCTGATAAATCTCTCCTGTCAGCTTTATCACTGTCTGAGGCAGACTCTTCTTTTCCGCCTGCTCCACTTGTTTCCATAATTTGTCGAACGTCTGAGCCTGCACCGCCGGAATCACTCCCAACCATAACAATACCAGCATACAAATCTGCTTTATTTTCATAATCTTTCCAGTTTAAGTTTGATATATCCTCTCTGTATAAATAACAAAGTAAAGAAATAAAGTTTAAAGATTTATTCTTTTTCAATTAAAATTCAATAATTGACTCATCTCATCTGATGCCAGATTTGAGGCAGAGGGGACGCAATAAGACGAAACACAACGAATGTGCCAACATTTTACCAACTATTTTGGGAGAAGAACTTATTATCAAAGAGCTATAAACAAAAAACGTGAAGACTGAGTTGCTTGACCCATCTCATGCAATTAGTTCGTAGTAATGTTCGATTTTTAAGATTATATCAAGAAATCAGCTGATCAAAAAATAGTGAGCCAGCAAATAAATCGCATAAATAAGTGCAATAATATGCAGAAATATAGGCCAAAACCACATAAAGGTACGTAAAATATACATCTTTTCTTACTGACAAAGCCTTCGTTGGTTTAAAACCAAAGGACCGTTGGTTTAAAACCAACGACTATTTCCTCACCGAGGAACTTGTTTATCACCGGTAAAAAAATAATAAAAGAGGTATCGGGAAGCTATTTTTCTCTAGTTTATCAACAACAGCAGACATGACAACAATAACATAATGAATCATCAAAATTCAATAAAGTTACCAAATAATCAGTTTAAGATCAAAATTGCTTCAGTTTAATCGCAAAACTATCCAATTCATAAAAGGAGTAAATATCAAAGTTACAAATGCCGGAACTTTTTCATTCTATATTTATATGATGTTGTAATTAGCGTCTTCCTGACTGTTTAAATATTCTTTTTTTAAGGAAGATCCTTTTTTCACCATAAGACCGATATATACACAAATAGAAATAAAACAGGTGAGGAGCTAAAAGAACGCATCGTAATATGGGAAGATACAAAGAGTATATTATGTGAAAAGAAATACGAAAACAACAATGGAAGAAGACAACAATATACTTTTTGATCTTTGATTTTCCCCTATTTAGTTCTATCTTTGTTTATGTTTCATATAAAAACGTAATTTAGATGGACAAGAGATTCAGACGATACCCGATAGGAATACAGAATTTCGAAGATTTGCGAAATAATGGTTATGTGTATGTTGATAAAACGGAGTTAATTTACCGTTTGACAAACACAAATAAGGTTTATTTTTTAAGCCGTCCCCGACGATTCGGGAAAAGTCTGCTAGTGTCTACACTCGAAGCTTATTTTTCCGGAAAGAAAGACTTGTTCGACGGATTGGCAATGGAAACTCTGGAAAAAGAATGGGCGGTTTATCCGGTGCTACATATTGATTTCAGTGTGAGTAAATATATGACTGCCGAAGCGTTATCAGCCGTCATTAATTACCAGTTACTGCAATGGGAAAAATTATATGGACGCGAAGAAGGAGAAACGACTTTCAGCCTTCGCTTAAAGGGGATTATACAACGCGCATATACACAGACCGGCAAGCCGGTTGTGATACTTGTAGATGAATATGATGCTCCCATGCTGGACAGTAATAACAATACAGAATTACAAATGGAAATTCGTGATATTATGCGCGATTTCTTCAGCCCTTTGAAAGCGCAAGGCCAATATATCCGTTTCCTTTTTATCACAGGTATCAGCAAATTCAGTCAAATGAGTATCTTTAGCGAACTGAACAACTTGCAAAATATCAGTATGTGGGATGAATATAGCGCTATATGCGGCATTACCGAACAAGAGGTACGCACACTGCAAATCGATATTGAACAGATGGCTCAAGCCAATAACGAAACATATGAAGAAGCTTGTACTCATCTGAAACAACAATATGACGGATATCATTTTAGTGAAAATAGCGAGGATATTTATAATCCATTCAGCCTGTTCAATGCTTTCGCACAAAAGAAGTATTCCAATTTTTGGTTTTCTACCGGTACTCCCACTTTTTTGATAGATCTCCTGCAAGAAAGTAACTTTGATATCCGTGAGTTGGATGACACTACTGCTACAGCAGAACAATTTGATGCTCCCACTAATAGAATTACCGACCCTCTTCCAGTACTTTATCAAAGCGGCTATCTCACTATTAAAGGATATGACCCGAGTTTTCAGCTCTATACACTAGCTTACCCCAACAAGGAGGTCAGGAAAAGATTTCTCGAATCTCTTATGCCTGCTTATGTGCATTTACCCGCACGAGAGAATACATTTTATATAGTATCATTTATTAAAGACTTACGTGTCGGAAATTTGGATGAATGTTTGGAAAGACTGAAGTCCTTCTTCGCTTCTATCCCTAATAAGTTAAATAATAAGGAAGAGAAACATTACCAAACCATCTTCTATCTATTTTTCAGGCTGATGGGACAATATATAGATGTGGAAGTAGATACAGCTATCGGAAGGGCTGACGCCATTGTAAAATTACAAGATACCCTTTATGTCTTTGAATTTAAAGTGGACGGTACACCGGAAGAAGCATTGGCGCAGATTAATAGCAAGGGATATGCCATTCCCTATCAGGTGGGAGACTGGAAAATAATAAAAGTGGGGGTAAACTTTGATAGTGCGACGAGAACTATCGGCACATGGAAAACAGAAAGATAAAGAACGCGGATTAGCCACTATACAACCTAAATGACAGAATAAAAAGTGGGGATAACGTTTTCAATAACGCATCCCCACTCAAGCTTAGTTAATGTACTGAATCTCATTTTTCAATTCTGTACCCCCATGAAAGCATTTCGTTGCGACCTACTTCACTGAGGATTTTTCTAATTAATGAACTCATTTTCTTTGCCATAATCTTTAAACCTTTAAAATTACTAATACCTGAAAACTAAAAAACCTAAATCTTCTCTTTGGGGAGTATGCCAAGTGTTGAGTATCCCCAAACATGTACATCGGCATTGCCGATCTTTCTAAACAATCTTTCTAACTTTTTCATTTTGTTATCCTCCTAGTTATATGTTTTACAACACAAAAATAGAGCCTTTGTTTATAGGTTATACCAAAAAAGGAGAGAAATCTATGTTTTATAGCATATTAATTGATTTGCATCAATTAATTTATTTGTTATAAAGCAGAATTGTAATATCAATGGCAGTAAATATGACAAAAAGGCACGGAAGATGTCTTCCGTGCCTTTTTACTGTATTATACCTATATATAATAGGAAAAGAAATCTTATTTCGTCGGAGTCTGTGCTAAGGTAGCCACCAGGAAGTCATAGAACTTCTGTACGGTAGGAATCAAAGCTCTTTCATCCGGTGAGTGCGGCGAACGCAATGTCGGACCAAACGAAATCATATCCAGCCCCGGAATGATAGCACCGATAATACCGCATTCCAAACCTGCATGGATTACTTTCACAGCGGGTTCTACTCCAAACTGCTGTTTATAAGATTCCTTCATCGCATGCAAAATAGGTGATTCAACGTTCGGCTGCCATCCTGAATAACCGCCAGTCATTTCCACCTTCATACCTGCCATAGAGAAGCAAGACTCAAGACTGGTAGTCAGATACTCTTTCATGCTATCGCTGGAGCTACGGGCCAGAATCTTAATTTCAGCCTTACCGCCGCCAATCGTAATAATAGCCAGATTAGAAGATGTTTCCACGGTATCGGGAACGGTCGGAATCATACGAGTCACACCATTCTGACAAGCAAAGATGGCATCAATCAGATTATCCTGAATTTCTTCGGGCACTTCACCGGCAGGCAGTTCCACACGTTCTGCCGTAAAGCTGATCGGAGTTTCGATTGCAGAGAACTCTTCATTGAACAAGTCTTCGCAATATTTCACCAATCCCAGCAGTTCCTCTTCGTTTTCAGCAGGAATGGCAAGTACCGCACACGCTTCACGAGGAATCGCATTGCGCATATTACCACCGTCCCAGTTTACCAGGCGGGCTTCATAGCTGGCAACCGCTTCACGCACGAAACGTACCAACAGTTTATTGGCATTGGCGCGTCCTTCATTGATTTCCAATCCGGAGTGTCCGCCACGCAAACCTTTCAGGCTTACTTTAACAGCGACGTCGCCTTCTTCGGGAGCTACCTCCTTGTATTCCAGCGTAGCAGTCACATCCATACCGCCAGCACAACCGATATACAGTTCGCCTTCGTCCTCAGAGTCAAGATTCAGCAGGATTTCCCCGTTTACCGTACCCGGTTTCAAGCCGAATGCACCATACATTCCGGTTTCTTCATCTTTAGTGATCAATGCTTCCAGCGGACCGTGTTTCAGATCATTCGCTTCCAGTACAGCCATGATAGCAGCTACACCCAGTCCGTTATCAGCACCCAGCGTAGTACCTTTGGCTTTTACCCAGTCACCGTCTATATAAGTTTCGATAGGATCTTTTTCAAAATCATGAACCGTATCATTATTCTTCTGAGGAACCATATCCATGTGTGCCTGAAGAATTACACCTTTCCGGTTTTCCATGCCCGGAGTTGCCGGTTTACGGATAATCACATTACCCGCTTCGTCTACGAAAGATTCCAATCCCAAGCCTTTTCCGAAGTTTATCAGAAATTCAGTCACTTTCTCCATGTGTCCGGACGGACGGGGAATCTGAGTCAACGAATAAAAATGCTTCCACACATTCTGTGGAGCTAAAGAAAGAATAGTACTCATAACAAATCTATTTTTATTAAGTGATTACTTTCGCTGTCTATTGGTAAACGGCAAAGCCGCCAAACCATATACACCCAACAAAACTACCAAAAAAGTTTGAATACCGTGCACAATTAGAGCAAATATTCCGGCATCCGTCACATTTACTCCGTAAAGCATCATCATCTCCATGATAGCAAAATGCCACGGTCCCGCCCCGTTGGGAGTCGGCACAATAACAGCAAACGTACCACCTACAAACATTACCAGTGCCGCAAGGATGCCCAAATGAGCAGTAAATGCAAAGCAATAGAACGTAAAATAGAAATGGAAAAAATAACAAGCCCAGATGGCCAATGTATAAAATATAAACAAAGGAATATTGCGTACTCCTTTCAAAGACATGATTCCTTCCCAAATATTCAGCACAAAGCCTTTCACCCGTTCATAGAAAAACAGCGTCTTCCTTAAATAATAAAGAAGTACCACCACCCCGATAAAACAAAACAAGACGATATAAAACCATACCGAAGTCAAGAGATAGGTAAAAGAAGGTATCTTGGTTCCTGTATTTTCGAGGAAAGTGACAAACACAGGCATTTGCAGCAATACGGTAATGCCGGTAATCAGAAGAATGGTCAATGTATCTACCAGCCGCTCCGTCACCACTGTCCCCAGCGATTTGGCAAACGAGACATTATCGTACTTCGCCAACACTCCGCAACGGCTCACCTCTCCTATCCGGGGAACGACCAGACTGGCGGCATAAGAAATAAAGATGGCATTCACGCAGTCACTTCTTTTTGGGAAAGCGTCCAGTGGCTCCAGCGTCTGCCGCCACCGCCACCCGCGAAATACTTGAGCAAGCACCCCGAACAAGAGCGAAAAGAGCATCCACCACCAGTTTGTGCCATGCCGTAATACCTCGCCGACTCTGCTGAAATCAAAGTCGCGATAAACCCAATATAGAATAAAGCCGCCTAAAACGATCGGTAATATCAGCTTCAGCGTCTTTTTTAGTAGTTTCTTCATCCTTAATTCTTCATTCTTCATTTAAAAGAATTACCTTTGTCGGCTGCAAAAGTAATTATTTAGTTGGTAAATGAAATTAGTAAAGCCTAAAAAGTTTCTCGGACAGCACTTTCTGAAAGATCTGAAAGTAGCGCAGGATATTGCCGATACAGTCGACACCTTCCCCGAACTGCCTGTATTGGAAGTAGGACCGGGTATGGGAGTATTGACCCAGTTTCTGGTAAAAAAAGACCGGTTGGTAAAAGTCGTTGAAGTGGACTACGAATCGGTTGCCTATCTCCGTGAAGCCTATCCGTCACTGGAAGATCACATTATCGAAGACGATTTTCTGAAAATGAATCTTCACCGGTTGTTCGACGGAAAGCCTTTCGTACTGACCGGTAATTACCCGTACAACATCTCCAGCCAGATATTTTTCAAGATGCTGGAAAACAAGGATATCATCCCCTGCTGTACCGGAATGATACAGAAAGAAGTAGCCGAACGTATCGCCGCCGGACCGGGCAGCAAGACCTACGGCATCCTGAGCGTACTGATACAGGCATGGTATAAAGTAGAATATCTCTTTACCGTCAGCGAACATGTTTTCAACCCGCCCCCAAAAGTGAAAAGCGCCGTCATCCGCATGACCCGCAATGATACCAAGGAACTGGGATGCGATGAGAAACTGTTCAAACAAGTGGTGAAGACCACCTTCAACCAACGGCGTAAGACATTGCGCAACTCTATCAAACCGATTTTAGGCAAAGACTGCCCGCTGACAGAGGATGCATTATTCAACAAGCGCCCGGAACAACTGTCGGTAGAAGAATTCATCAGTCTGACCAACCAGGTGGAAGAAGCGCTGAAAACAGCCACCCCATCCGGTAACTGACCGATAGTGAGCGAAAACCGTAATTTGTAAAACGTTTAATCGTAAACAAAAAGATGAACGAGGAATACATTGACAACGTAAAACACCTTATCGAGCAAAAAGATGCCGATAAGGTTAAAGAGCTTCTTGTCGACCTTCATCCCGCCGACATCGCTGAACTGTGTGATGACCTGAACCCGGAAGAAGCCCGGTTTGTCTACCGCCTGCTCAACAATGAAACTGCGGCCGACGTACTTGTCGAAATGGATGAGGACGTTCGTAAAGAGTTCCTCGAAATGATCCCTTCGGAAACAATCGCCAAGCGCTTTGTGGACTACATGGACACGGATGATGCCGTAGACCTGATGCGTGACCTTGACGAAGACAAGCAGGAAGAAATTCTTTCGCACATTGAAGACATCGAACAGGCGGGAGACATCGTAGACCTCTTGAAATACGACGAAAACACCGCCGGTGGTCTGATGGGCACCGAAATGGTAGTCGTGAACGAGAACTGGAGTATGCCTGAGTGTTTGAAGGAAATGCGCCAGCAAGCCGAAGAACTGGACGAAATATATTATGTATATGTCATCGACGACGATGAACGCCTGAGAGGAATCTTCCCGCTCAAGAAGATGATCACCTCCCCTTCTGTCTCCAAAGTGAAACACGTGATGCAGAAAGACCCGATCTCGGTACACGTAGACACTTCCATCGACGAAGTGGCGCAAACCATCGAAAAGTATGACCTTGTTGCCATCCCTGTGGTGGATAGCATCGGCCGACTGATAGGACAGATTACCGTCGACGACGTCATGGACGAAGTTCGTGAACAGTCGGAACGTGATTACCAGTTAGCATCCGGTCTTTCGCAGGACGTAGAAACCGACGACAACGTACTAAGACAGACCACAGCCCGACTGCCGTGGCTGCTGATCGGAATGATTGGAGGAATCGGAAACTCCATGATATTGGGAAATTTCGACGCAACCTTCGCCGCCCACCCCGAAATGGCATTATATATCCCGCTGATCGGTGGTACAGGAGGAAACGTCGGTACACAGTCTTCCGCTATCATCGTACAAGGGCTTGCCAACAGTTCGCTGGACGCCAAAAACACTTTCAAGCAAGTGACCAAGGAAGCGGTAGTAGCCTTAATCAATGCTACCATCATCTCCCTGCTGGTATATACCTATAACTTTATCCGGTTCGGTGCGACGGCTACGGTTACTTATTCCGTATCCATCAGCCTGTTTGCCGTTGTGATGTTCGCCTCCATCTTCGGCACACTGGTCCCGATGACACTGGAGAAACTAAAAATAGATCCCGCCATCGCAACAGGTCCGTTTATAGCCATCACAAATGACATAATCGGCATGATGCTGTACATGGGAATTACTGTTTTATTATCATAAAAACACGATAATCAAAAAAAAATAAGCAAAAGAGTATGAAGTAATCGTTTTATTTCATTATTTTGTGACCCAAAACTAATATACAATGATGGACGCTCATGACACTAATCTTCCCTTGAACCAAGGGGAGTTAGAAGAAGAAAAGAAAACAGTCGAGGTTTCTGAAGCTATTACAGAGACTCCGGCTGAGGAAGTTACCGAAAAAGTTACTGAAGAAGTTACTGCCGAAGTTCAGACTGAAGCAGCACCTAAACCTGCCACTAAGGAAGACGTACTGAACCGATTGAAAGAGCTTGCGCAAGATTCTGAAAATGCGAACAAGCAGGAAATTGACAATCTAAAACAATCATTCTACAAGTTACACAACGCCGAATTGGAGGCTGCTAAAAAGCAATTTATCGACAATGGAGGCGCTGCTGAAGATTTCATTCCGCAGGATGACCCGACAGAAGAGGAATTCAAACGCCTCATGGGATCGATCAAAGAGAAAAGAAGTCAACTTGTTGCCGAACAGGAACGTCAGAAAGAAGAAAATCTGCAAGTCAAGCTTTCCATTATCGAAGAACTTAAAGAACTGGTAGAATCGGGTGATGATGCCAACAAATCTTATACGGAGTTCAAAAAGCTGCAACAGCAATGGAACGAGACCAAACTGGTTCCTCAGGGCAAGGTGAATGAACTTTGGAAGAATTACCAACTGTACGTAGAGAAATTCTACGATCTGCTGAAACTGAACAACGAATTTCGTGAATACGACTTCAAAAAGAATCTGGAGATCAAGACTCATCTTTGCGAGGCAGCCGAAAAGCTGGCTGACGAGGAAGATGTAGTTTCCGCTTTCCACCAGCTTCAGAAGTTGCATCAGGAATTCCGCGATACAGGTCCGGTGGCTAAAGAATTGCGTGACGAAATATGGAATCGCTTCAAGGCTGCTTCCACAGCTGTAAACCGTCGTCACCAGCAACATTTCGAATCTCTGAAAGAATCGGAACAGCACAATCTGGACCAAAAAACTGTCATTTGTGAAATTGTAGAAGCAATCGAGTATGATGAACTGAAAACATTCTCGGCTTGGGAAAACAAGACGCAGGAAGTGATTGCCCTACAAAACAAATGGAAGACGATCGGATTCGCTCCCCAAAAGATGAACGTGAAGATCTTCGAACGTTTCCGTCATGCCTGCGATGACTTCTTTAAAAAGAAAGGAGAATTCTTCAAGGCTCTGAAAGAGGGAATGAACGAAAATCTGGAAAAGAAGAAAGCACTTTGCGAAAAGGCAGAAGCACTGAAAGACAGCACTGACTGGAAAGCAACTGCTGATGCGCTGACCAAATTGCAGAAAGAGTGGAAAACAATCGGTCCGGTAGCCAAGAAATATTCGGATGCCGTATGGAAACGTTTCATCACTGCCTGCGACTATTTCTTCGATCAGAAAAATAAGGCTACTTCTTCACAACGTTCTGTAGAAGTAGAGAACATGGAGAAGAAAAAAGCATTGATTGAAAAACTATCCTCAATCGATGAAAACATGGATACTGACGAAGCCAGCACCTTGGTACGCGACTTGATGAAGGAATGGAATTCCATCGGTCATGTTCCGTTCAAGGAGAAAGATAAATTGTATAAGCAATATCATGGCTTGATCGACCAACTGTTCGACCGTTTCAACATCAGTGCATCCAACAAGAAATTAAGCAATTTCCGCTCAAACATCAGTAATATCCAAGGAGGAGGCTCTCAGTCTTTATATAGAGAACGGGAGAAACTGGTACGTATTTATGAGAATATGAAGAATGAACTTCAAACTTATGAAAATAACCTGGGATTCCTGACTTCTTCTTCCAAGAAAGGTAGCAGTCTGCTGACAGAACTGAACCGAAAGGTAGATAAACTGAAAGCTGATCTTGAACTGGTATTGCAGAAAATCAAGGTTATTGATGAATCATTGAAAGCGGAAGAATAACTCTTCCCGAAACAAAGGATAAAATCCTATAATATAAAAGCCAACTAAATCCACAATGGGATTAGTTGGCTTTTTTTATTGAAGCTCTCATTATATTCTCACTGCATTGAGAATTTCTTCTCATTGCAGTGAGAAAATTTTCTCAAAGGCATGAGTATTTTTTCTCAGTGTGGTGAGAATTTTTTCTCAAAGGTATGAGAACACTTTGAGAATATAACAATCTATATCACGTTATGTACTATCCAAATAGCAATTAAATATTTTCTCCCTTACACCCGTAATTAAACGACTGCCAAAGCTCTTTATATTTAAAAAGTGAGTTTTTCGCCTGTCTGACCGAAGCAGTAAACCGATTGAAAAGAATAGAGGAATAATTCAACTAAGTTCTGGTAGAACTTAGCATAAAAGACAGTCTGTTAATCCGCTTGTATCTACATTAACGTATCTAACTAAGCAATAGATTTACCATCTTTTTTTGCTAAAAATCAACGATTCGTGCGCAAATATACTAATTAGTTCGAAAAAGCCATACTATTTATCAAGAATATTTCAGATTAAAATTACAAATAAGCTTTTCACGTATTCTCTTTTAATCAATCAACGGGTAGAAACAGAGTCAATATTTCACGATTTTCCCTTTACAACTCCCAGTATTATCTACTGAATATCAACAATATACATATCACTCTTTCTTTTCATTTACTACATTATAGTTCTACCAGAACTAAGACATAGAATCTATTATTTTTTTGACTTTAAATCAGCATAGTTCAGCACACAAATAAAAGTTTTAACTTCTAATTTTAATGCCTATGAGAAAAAAATAAGTATTCCAATTCCAAGAGTACCCACAAGTACTTCAACTTGTTTTTACCCTTTTTACCTTTAATAAAACTAATATTAATTTATGAAAAAATGCTTTGAATTAACACCATGCTTGCTGGCATTCTTATGCATTACCAGCTGCGTAGAAGATGTTGATAACGAACGTTCTAAGGGAATGTTCTCAGCATCACAAAGTGGATTCTCCACCATTGAAGTTTATGATTTAGGCCCCCTCAACAAGATTGATTTATCCATTGCCAAGGCAGGATTAGAAGATGCCGGAGGAACAGTGACTTTTTCAGTAGAACAATCCTTGTTGGATTCTCTGAATAGTGCGGACGGCACTTCCTATCAATTACTACCTTCCGAATGCTATACAATTGAAAATGCAACCTATTCCGTCTCCTCTGGCGGAGACAGGCGTGTAACAGGAGGCAGCCTGGTGTATGATCCTCACAAAATCTACAACCTTTGCGGCTTTGATGAGCTTAAATACGTACTTCCATTACGGGTATCCTCTACAGGGACTCCTATGAACTCCGACCGAACGGCAGCGCTTTACGGATTTATTGTTAAAGAAGCTATTGTCAGACTCGCATCTACCGGAGGAGACTTCGTCGTAGAAGGAGGAACGACTACTTCACCAATGAATCTGAACACAGAGATAAGCTTTGAGAACGAATGGGACCTGACTACCTCGTTTACAACCAAAGGAGCGGACTATGTAGACAACTACAATTCGGCAAATTCGACCTATTATATACCATTACCTTCTGATTTCTACACTCTTCCTGATGCCACTATCGCCAAGGGAAAGACAACGGGAGGCTCTGCCATTGGCCTGCTGGGTGAAACACTCCCCCCCGGAAATTATCTGCTTCCGGTTTCACTCAGCGGACTTAGTGGACAAGGAGATGCCAGCATCAACATAGACAAGCAAACGGTAGCCAACTATTTTGTAATCAAACAAGGCAGTCCTATTAACCGTGCCCACTGGACAGTGACTGCCAACACGGAAGAAAAGACAGGCGAAGTTTCAGCCGCTTACCCCCACAACGGTCAGACGATATCTTTGATTGACGGAGAGATAAACACTTTCTGGCATAGTCAATGGCAGGGAGGCGAAGTAGCTCCACCATATGAAATAATACTCGACATGGGCAAAGAGAACAGTGTCAGCCAATTAGGACTCATCGCCAGACAAAATGCACTTACTTCTATGAATCTTGAGATTTATGCAGGAGATGACGGTGAAACATGGAATCTGATTGGAAAATACTTCTTTGACGGTAGCACAAAAACAGAGCAAATGGTCCCCATAAAAGCATGTGACGCACGCTGGATACGTATTTACATCCCCACTCTGGGCAGTGGTTCATCTGTAGGACACCTGGCAGAAATATATGTATATGGCACGGACAAGTAACCTTAATTATTTTCTAATTCTTACTTAAAAGAAACATTTATGAATAAGATATTAAAAGTAATGTGTTTCATTCTGTTTGCCTTATTTGCAGGAATAAACACAATTTATGCACAAGGACAAAGTCCGACAGGACTCGTAGTCGATGAAAACGGGCAGCCGATGATCGGGGTGCAGATAAAAATCGAAGGAACCACAGTCGGTGCTATCACTGACGTTGATGGTAATTTCACCATCAAAGCCCAAAAAGGCAATATACTTATTTTCTCTTATGTGGGTTACGAACAGCAAAAAATCACTTATAAGGGAGAAAAGGTATTAGCAATCAAAATGCTTCCGAGCACAGAGATGCTGGAGGATGTAGTTGTTATCGGCTACGGAAAGCAAAAAAAGAACAGTGTAGTCAGTTCTATCAACGCTATCGGTCCCAAAGAGTTGTCCGTTTCTTCCAGCCGTAATATGACCAACAATCTGGCAGGGCAAGTACCGGGATTGATCGCAGTGCAACGTTCCGGAGAACCGGGATACGACAATGCCGACTTCTGGATTCGGGGACAAAGCTCTTTCAAAGGAGGTACCAATCCGCTTGTATTAGTCGACGGTGTTCCCCGGCAAATGCAGGATATTGAAGCGGATGAAATTGAATCATTTACCTTGCTGAAAGATGCTGCCGCCACAGCTGTTTACGGAGCCGAAGGTGCAAACGGAGTTATTCTGATTACTTCCAAACGAGGAAATTCACAGAAACCCAAAATCTCCTTCCGCGCTGAAGGAACTACTTTGGAACCGACACGCCTGCCGACATTTATGAATTCCATAGAAACTTTAAACCTGTACAACGAAGCATTGAATAACGAAGGAACCGCCAGCATACGCACAGCCGAAGAAATTGCCAAATATGGTCCCGGTGCCGACCGCGATTTATATCCGGACACCGACTGGTTGGGTACGATGCTGAGAAACCACACTTATAATATGCGGTATACCTTGAATGTAAGAGGAGGAACAGAGCGTGCCCGCTATTTTGTATCCGGAGCATTCTATCAGGAAAATGGTATATTCAAGGACTTCGGCAATGATTATGACAACAATATCGGTTTGAAGCGTTACAACCTGCGCAGTAACATTGACTTTGACGCTACCAAAACTACAACGGTAAAAGTAGACCTTAGCGGACAATACCTGCAAACCAACTATCCGGGGACAGGAACCAGCAGTATTTTTACTACCATGTGCCGCACTCCGTCTTATATCATGCCGGCTGTTTATTCCGACGGAACCATTGCCGGACACCCTCGTCCATCAGGCAACCGCTCCAACCCGTACAACCTGCTCGTTAATTCGGGATACGCCAAAGAATGGAGAACCTCCATCCAATCGAAAGTTGAAATAGACCAGAAACTGGACTTCCTGACCAAAGGATTGACATGGAAAGGACTGATTAGTTTTGACGCAGATATGTCGTATGTAGCCAAACGCACGAAAACACCCACACAATATCTGGCAACTGGACGTGGCGAAGACGGAAAACTGCAATACAAAACCGTAGTAGAAGGTAGCGATGTATTATCAGAAGCCTTGAGTAACAGTTCAAACAAAAAGATTTATTTTGAAACAGCCCTCAATTACAACCGCACATTTGCAGAAAAACACGACGTGGGCGCCATGTTCTTGTATATGCAAAAGGAAACGCAATACCACAACAATGCCTTACCTTACAGAAAGCAAGGTTTAGTAGGCCGTGTGACTTATGGATATGACGGACGTTATTTCCTGGAAGGAAACTTCGGTTATACCGGTTCCGAAACCTTTGCCAAAGGCTACCGCTTCGGATTCTTCCCGGCAATGGGCGCGGCATGGTATATCAGCAACGAACCCTATTATCCGGAAGCATTAAAGAAAGTAGTGAACAAACTGAAACTACGGTTCTCTATTGGACGTACAGGTAACGACGACACAGGTGGCAACCGTTTCTTATACCGTGGAACCATGAAGCAGGACAACAGCGGTTACAATCTCGGATTCAGCAATAGCGGCGCAATGGGCGGAGTAGGCAACGGAATCACCGAAGCTCAGTTCGAATCCCCATTTCTTTCCTGGGAAATCGAGGACAAACGCAATTTCGGTATTGACTTAGGTCTATTCGACAATCGCATTGACCTGCAAGTGGACTACTTTAACAACAAACGTAAGGACATCCTGCTACAACGTAATACCGTTTCCAATGTGACAGGTTTCCAGCAAATGCCATGGCAAAACTTCGGTATCGTGAAGAACCAAGGTGTGGATGCAAGCCTGAATCTCAATTATAAAGTAGGTGAAGTAAATCTGAGCGCACGCGGTAACTTTACGTTTGCACGCAACGAGATTCTTGAATATGACCAAGTGCCGCAAGTCTACCCGTGGTTGGAAAAGAAAGGAACACGTCTCAACTCATGGAAGTTGTACATTGCCGACGGACTTTACACCGCCGATGACTTTAACATAACAGGTGAAGGTCTGAACCGCCAGTACGACCTGAAACCAGGAGTTGTATCCGGTTTGTCAAGCGGGGTCCGTCCGGGTGACATCAAATACAAAGACCTGAACGGAGACGGTAAGATCGACAGCAACGACCAGATGGAAGATGTAGGGAATCCTTCCGTTCCTGAAATAGTTTATGGCTTCGGACTCAACGCCGAATGGAAAGGAGCTTATGTGGGCATCTTTTTCCAAGGATCAGGAAATACTTCAACGGTATTAGGCGGAGGCTCTAACGGAGCATTCTTCCCATTCCAATGGGGAGTTGAGGAATCTGCCGTACGGTCTGAAGTAGCCAATCGATGGACAGAACAGAACCCAAGCCAGAATGTAATGTTTCCCCGTATGCACTCTACGAATTATGATAACAATACAGCAGCCAGTACCTGGTGGCTGCGCAATGCCAGCTTCCTACGCCTGAAAAACGTCGAAATAGGCTATAACTTCAAGGAGAAAACACTGAAAAAAATCGGTATACAGGCTTTGCGTGTTTATCTGCAAGGAAATAATCTTTGTGTATGGGATGATATCAAGATGTGGGACCCGGAACTTGGAAATACCAACGGCGGCTTCTCATATCCACTGAGCCGGACTTTCACATTCGGTCTTGACTTTACTTTCTAATAATACATATAATACATTATATATATG
This sequence comes from Bacteroides thetaiotaomicron, assembly GCA_019412825.1. Taxonomy (GTDB): domain Bacteria; phylum Bacteroidota; class Bacteroidia; order Bacteroidales; family Bacteroidaceae; genus Bacteroides; species Bacteroides thetaiotaomicron_A. The sequence continues at coordinate 225,923 of DXOL01000032.1, forward strand.
AAGACATTGAAAAAACTATCAATCATACTGGCCGTAGGACTAAGCACGATATTCTTTTCGGGTTGCAACGACTATCTGGATGTATCGGACGACCTGGCGGCAGAATTAAGCATGGAAGAAGTGTTCAACAATACCGGTTACGCCCGTCGCTTTCACCGTTATATATATTCCGGAATTCCGGATGTATCAAACATTATCATAACCGGTGCTTATGCTTCACTCACAGGACTGGACAATCCCTGGCCCGCTGTTTCCGACGAATTGAAAAGTGCACAAAACAACGTTAAGACAATTCCGATAGTGGGTTATCACGCCGGTTCGGCAGATTTAACACGCTGGAGTCTTTATAAACAAATCCGCCAGGCCAATGAATTCTTATCATACGCACACACCATTCCTCAGCAGGGAGACGTGACAGATTACATTGACGAAGACGAATTGGCAAGATTGAAAAATGAAGCTCGTTTCCTACGCGCTTACTATCATTATCTGCTTTTCGAATTATATGGTCCTATTCCTATTATGACGGAAATATCAGACCCCGCAGCTTCCGATCTGGATTATTACCGGAATTCGGTGGATGAAGTAGTACAATTCATTGACTCTGAATTGAATGAATGTTACAACTCATTACCCGAGAAAGAAGTGAATGACGACGGAAGTGCTAATGAAAACCGGAGCGCAGCTCCTACCAAAGGAGCAGCATTGGCTATTCTTGCAAAACTCCATGTCTACGCTGCAAGCCCCTTGCTGAACGGAGGTTATGCAGAAGCAGTCGCATTGAAAGACAATCAGGACAAACAACTGTTCCCGGCTAAGGACGATGGGAAATGGCAGATTGCTTTAAATGCTTTACAACGCTTTATAGATTATGCAAAAAACCACTATTACCTGTATAAAGAGAAGAACAAAGACGGTGAACTGAATGCGGAAGAATCTTTGTATCAGCTCTTCCAAGTAAACTTGAACAATCCGGAAGCCATCTGGCAAACCAGTAAAAATTCATGGGGAGGTGTCGGAGATGAAGGAAGAGAGCGCAGATGTACCCCACGTGCGATTTATAGCGGATTCGGCTGTGTAGGCGTTTTACAGGAAGCCATTGACGATTTCCTGATGAGTGACGGTAAGAGTATTCATGAATCCGGACTTTATACCGAAGAAGGTATTGGCGAAGACGGCATTCCCAATATGTATAAGAATCGTGAGCCACGTTTCTACCAGTCTATCACCTATTCCGGCAAGACATGGCAAAAAACAACCAAGCAGATTTATTTCTATAAAGGGAGCGGAGACGATAACTCTAAAGCGGATATGAGCTACTCCGGCTATCTGCTTTACAAGGGAATGAACCGTGATCTTTTAAACCAAGGAAGCAATGCCAAATCAAAGTACAGAGCAGGAATGCTGTTCCGTCTCGCCGATTTCTATTTATTATATGCCGAGGCGTTGAACCATGTAAACCCTTCAGATGAGCGCATCATTGCACATATCGACAGCGTCCGCTACCGGGCAGGTATCCCTTTATTGAAGGACATCAAGCCTGAAATAAAAGGCAATCAAGCTTTGCAGGAAGAAGCCATACGCAAAGAACGCCGGATCGAACTATTCGCCGAAGGGCAACGCTATTTCGACGTCCGTCGCTGGATGTGTGCCGACGAAGAAGGATATAAGCAAGGCGGACCGGTACATGGCATGAATATGAATGCCGATAACCTGGAAGACTTTATGGAGCGTACCGCATTTGAAACCCGTATTTTTGAAAGACGCATGTACCTCTATCCCATCCCGTTAAACGAGATACAGAAGTCGAGCAAACTTGTTCAGAATCCTGGTTGGTAGCAGCCAAATGTCATAACACAGGCACAATAGGTATCCCATCATAGATGCAGAAAAACATCACCTAAACGGTGCTGATGTAAAAAGAGTTTTCCATTCATTTTGGAAGACTCTTTTTTTTGAGCCTTACCAGCCATGAAAGTATACCACAAAAAGCAAAAATCCCGCTAAAACTTTCATTCTAGCGGGATTTTCGTATTCATCATTGACGTTGATCTTGTTGGGCTACCTGGATTCGAACCAGGAATGACAGGACCAGAATCTGTAGTGTTACCATTACACCATAGCCCAATGATTTTCGTTTGCGGGTGCAAAGATACAAATAATTTGGGAATTGCAAACATTTCTGCTATTTTTTTTGCAAAAACTCTCATTTTGCTCTCTTAAGTAGAAGCATCTCCCCTAAAAAACACAAAAATTAAGTCATAACTTTCTTGTATCCAATAAATCACCGTATATTTGTCAAAAATATCACGTTTATAATCAGAAACAAAGGGGAATCCTTTTTTGTTATAAACCAAAAGAGAACATGAATTATTAATTTCAATTACAGGAATGAACGATACGAAAATATTAATTGAAAAAATTAAAGAGGGAATTCAAGAGAAAAAAGGTAAAAACATCATTATTGCTGATTTAACCAGTATAGAAGATACCATCTGCAAATATTTCGTTATATGCCAGGGGAATTCCCCTAGTCAGATAAGTGCCATTGTAGACTCTGTCAAGGAGTTTGCCCGTGAAGGTGCAAACAGCAAACCGACTGCAATCGATGGACTTCGAAATGCAGAATGGGTGGCGATGGATTATTCCGATGTACTTGTACACGTCTTTCTGCCGGAAGTAAGATCCTTCTATAATCTTGAACATCTTTGGGCGGACGCCAAACTCACTCAAATTCCCGATTTAGATTAATCCACGATTATGGACAACAATAATACTAATAACAATAACAACAAGCCTAATAATAAGGTAAATATGCCCAAGTTCAACTTGAACTGGTTATATATGATTATTGCCCTCATGCTTCTCGGCCTTTGGTGGAGCAGCGATTCAAGAGGAAGCGGAAGTAAAGTCGTTCCTTACAGCGACTTCCAAAAGTATGTCACTAACGGCTACATCAGCAAAGTACTGGGCTCTGAGAAGACTCTCGAAGCCCATGTCAAACCGAATGCCGTAGGTGCAATATTCGGTGCGGACTCCACCAAAGTGGGAAGAAACCCGATTATTACCAGTAACCCTCCTTCTAAGGACAGACTGGATAAATTTCTGCAGGACGAAAAAGCAGCCGGTCATTTTGACGGAATCGCGGATTATCCTGCCGATTCGGATATTTTTCCGGCAATCCTGATTAATATTCTTCCATTGGTTTTATTAATCGCCCTGTGGATATTCTTCATGCGTCGTATGAGCGGCGGTGGCGGCGGTGGTGCCGGCGGTGTATTCAATGTAGGAAAATCCAAAGCCCAGCTTTTCGAAAAGGGAGGCTCCATCAAGATTACATTCAAGGACGTAGCCGGTCTGGCGGAAGCCAAACAGGAGGTAGAAGAAATCGTAGAGTTTCTAAAAGAACCTCAGAAGTATACTGACTTGGGAGGTAAGATTCCAAAAGGCGCATTGCTCGTAGGCCCTCCGGGAACCGGTAAGACATTACTCGCCAAGGCTGTTGCCGGCGAAGCAAACGTTCCGTTCTTCTCACTGGCAGGTTCCGACTTCGTAGAAATGTTTGTCGGTGTAGGTGCTTCCCGCGTACGTGACCTGTTCAAGCAAGCTAAAGAAAAAGCTCCTTGTATTGTCTTTATCGACGAAATTGACGCAGTAGGACGTGCACGTGGCAAAAACCCTGCAATGGGTGGAAATGATGAACGTGAAAACACGCTGAATCAATTGCTGACCGAAATGGACGGTTTCGGCTCTAACAGTGGTGTGATTATCCTTGCCGCTACCAACCGTGTGGACGTACTTGACAAAGCGTTGCTTCGTGCCGGACGTTTCGACCGTCAGATACACGTAGACCTGCCCGACCTTAACGAACGTAAAGAAGTATTCGGCGTACATTTGCGCCCGATCAAGATAGACGACACAGTAGATGTAGATTTACTGTCACGCCAGACTCCGGGATTCTCCGGTGCGGACATTGCCAATGTCTGTAATGAAGCTGCCCTGATCGCAGCCCGTCACGGAAAGAAATTTGTAGGCAAACAGGATTTTCTGGATGCGGTAGACCGTATCATCGGTGGCCTGGAAAAAAAGACCAAGATTACCACAGAAGCGGAAAGACGCTCTATTGCTTTACATGAAGCAGGACACGCCTCTATCTCGTGGTTGCTGGAATATGCAAATCCATTGATCAAAGTAACGATTGTTCCTCGCGGACGTGCACTGGGTGCTGCCTGGTATCTGCCGGAAGAGCGTCAGATCACTACCAAAGAACAAATGCTTGATGAGATGTGTGCTACCCTCGGAGGACGCGCAGCCGAAGATTTAGTTATCGGACGCATCTCTACCGGTGCTATGAACGACCTCGAAAGAGTTACGAAACAGGCATACGGTATGATTGCTTATTTAGGAATGAGTGACAAACTGCCCAACTTATGCTATTATAATAATGAGGAATATTCTTTCAACCGTCCATATAGCGAAAAGACAGCCGAACTCATCGACGAAGAAGTGAAACGGATGGTGAACGAGCAATATGAACGTGCCAAGAAAATATTGTCCGAACACATGGAAGGACACAATGAACTGGCTCAGTTACTGATCGACAAGGAAGTGATCTTTGCCGAAGACGTTGAACGTATTTTCGGTAAACGCCCGTGGGCATCCCGCTCGGAAGAAATCATGGCTGCCAAAGAAAGCCAGGACGCTGCCAGAGCGGAAAGAGAACTTGCAGAGAAACTGAAAGCGGAAGAACAAGAAATCAAAGAAGAGGAAGCTGAAAATTCTGCTCAGGAAGAAGCAACTACAGAAACGAAAATCACTGCGGAGGGAAAGAAAGTAACCGTAGAAGGAAAAGTTACTATAGAAGCAAAAGCCAATGAGGAAGAACAAACTACCGAATCTAAATAATTAAAACACGAAGATTTTGATTAGTAATTTTATAAAACGAGCCATTACGGGTATACTCTTTGTCGCCATTCTGGTGGGATGTATACTCTATAATTCTTTCAGCTTCGGCATTTTGTTCATGGCGATCAGTGCACTGACGATCTATGAATTCGGACAGTTAATCAACAGCCGTGCAGAAGGAGTCAACGTAAACAAAACCATTATCATGCTGGGAGGAGCTTACCTGTTCCTAGCAGTAATGGGATTCTGTATCGATGCAGCCGACTCCAAGATTTTCATTCCTTATTTGCTGCTGCTGCTCTATTTGATGATCAGCGAGCTGTATCTGAAAAAGTCAAACCCAATGCTTAACTGGGCATATTCCATGCTCAGCCAGCTTTATATAGGTCTGCCGTTTGCATTGCTTAATGTCTTGGCATTTCATACTGACCCGGAATATAGCAGCGTAAGCTACAATCCGATTCTGCCATTGTCTATCTTTATATTCCTTTGGCTGAGTGATACGGGTGCATATTGCGTCGGTTCATTAATTGGCAAGCACCGCTTGTTTGAACGTATCTCTCCTAAAAAATCATGGGAAGGTTCCATCGGCGGCGGAGTAGTAGCTATCGGAGCTTCTTTTGTTCTGGCACATTACTTCACGATTATGTCGATGTGGGAATGGGCAGGTCTGGCTTTAGTCGTTGTCGTATTCGGAACATGGGGCGACCTGACAGAGTCATTGCTGAAACGCCAGTTACACGTTAAAGATTCGGGAACCATTCTTCCGGGACACGGAGGTATGCTCGACCGCTTCGACAGCGCCTTGATGGCTATACCGGCAGCAGTCTTTTATCTGTATGCATTGACTTGGTTTTAGTACCAAACAAATAAAAATAAAAAGGTCGGAAGCTGCTCTGAAGCAATTCCGACCTTTTTTTCACACAGTGTTCGTCAAGGTTTAGGTTTAGTAATTTATAAAAGTTTTGCTATTTAATAAAAGAAGTAGAATGCACATCTTTCGCTTTTTCCGGAACGCCTACCGGATGATCCAAATCAAGAACGATCACTCTTCCTTCTCCATTTTCTTTTGAATTAATAGTCACCTTGAATCCTTTAAACTCTGTTTCAACAGCCTCTTTTGCCGTTGGATAAAACTCTTCCAGATTATAAGAAACTCGTCCCCATCCCCGGTATTCAGTCACATCATCATACGTATTGTAACGTAATTCCAGATGTACATACCCATCTTCATCCACATTCAAAGCTTCCGGTGTTTCCGGCGTCTCCGGAGTTCCCGGTTCTATCTTATTCTGCACAAGACTGATGCGGTGCTTTTCAGAACGAGGCAAATACTGATGGAAGATAATATTCAGGAACTTTCCTCCCAGCCACATATCTCCTTGATAAATCACAATAGGATCATTGCCGAATTCCTCTTCGTTTTCAGCAGTCATATCTTCCACTTCTTTCGTCAATACTTCCTGAATGCCTTCTATCTTTACCTGAGCACCCTTATCCGTATCAGCCAAAGGGTTGAAAAAAGCAACGACACGTTCACCGTCTACCGGTTTGTACCAAGGGATAGAGCTGGCTACCGGATCAATCGTTCCCCAACGATCACCTTCCAGATAATAACCACCGCCACCAGTTGCACAAACTGTAGCCCAATCCCATCCTATGTCTCCAATTGAGTACCCATCGTCGTCACATGATTGCAATGCAGGTACCAATGCGAGCAATAACATTACTAAAAGCCAATTAAATTTTTTCATATTTGTTCCTCTCTTTTTAATTCTTCTGCTATATAAATTAAAAAGCCGGGCATTTACTGCACCGGCTTTACGTTTATTCAGAAAAAGAAAGTTATTTTTTCAACAGTTCAAGCATTTTGCGAGCGGCATGCTGGGGAGCACCTGCAGGCCCCAACCGATCTGCCATATACTCATATTCGGCAAGCATACGATTCTTATATTCCTGATCTTCAATAAGTTTCTTTAGTTCATTCTGCATATTTCCGACTGTCATTGTATCTGCAACCAACTCCTTTACGACCTCACGGTCTGCAATCAGATTGACCAGTGAAATAAATTTCACTTTCAATATATGACGGCGCAAAAACGAAACCACTTTTCCAATCGGTGTATAGTAACAAACCACCTGAGGAACACGGAACAAGGCTGTCTCAAGAGTCGCCGTACCCGAAGTTACCAAAGCCGCCTCCGCATATTGCAGCAAACGATAGGTCTGGTCAAAGATTATTTTCACTTTAGTCTGCCCTACATATTGCTTATAATACTCCGGAGCGATGCCGGGAGCACCGGCCAGTACCAGTTGATAATCGGGAAAAGCAGAAGCCGCCTTCAGCATATCCGGCAGATTATCCTTGATCTCCTGTTTCCGGCTTCCCGCCAATAGTGCGATTATCGGTTTATCCTCCAGGTTATTATCCGCCAAGAATGCTTCCGGATTTTTGGGATGAGCTTTCTGATAGGCAGTCACTTCATCTACCGTAGGATTTCCTACATAATGTATAGGATACCGGTGTTTCAAAGTATAAAACTCCACTTCAAAAGGAAGAATGGAGAAGAGTTCATCCACATCACGTTTGATATTCTTTATGCGGTACTCCTTCCATGCCCATATCTTCGGAGAAATATAATAGAAGACAGGAATCTGCGTCTCGGAATGTACAAACTTAGCTATGTTAAGATTGAAACCGGGATAATCGACCAAGATCACCACATCGGGATTCCAGGCCACAATATCTTCCTTGCAACGTTTCATATTTGCAAAGATCGTACGCAAATGAAGCAGTACGGGAATAAATCCCATATACGCCAGTTCTTTATAATGCTTCACCATCGTTCCTCCGACGGCAGCCATCAGATCTCCGCCGAAAAAGCGGAAATCGGCCTGAGGATCTTCCGCCTTGAGGGCAGTCATCAGGTGGGACGCATGTAAGTCTCCGGAAGCTTCACCGACAATCAGATAGTACTTCATGGGAATTTTGAATTAGGAGTTTTGATATTCGAAATCAGCACAATGCCGTATGTCAGAATTCCAGTTGCTGACAATAGTCATTCAGTTCATCTATAAAGCCGTAAGCAGTCATATCGACGGTCGTTGGCGTGATAGCCACATATCCGTTTTCCAGTGCCCAATGATCATTATTCTCGTTTTCAAGTTCATGATCGGTGAACGAACCGGTCAGCCAGAAGTAATTATGGTCATCGAGACGGGGACAAGTTACCCATTCATTCACCCAGCATCCCTTTGCCTGTTCGCAAACCTTCACTCCTTTCAGGTCGGGAGTATCGGGGAAGTTCACATTGAGACAAGTCAACGGGGGCAGTCCTTTTTCCAATATCATGGCAGCTATCTTGCGTATATAAGGACCCGAAGGTTCAAAATCAGCATCGGGATGATGATTGCACAGAGAAAAGCCAATCGAAGGAATTCCCTTCAGACAGCCTTCAATCACCACTCCCATCGTTCCTGAATAATGCACGTTGATGGCAGAATTATCTCCATGATTGATACCGCCTACGATCAGGTCCGGTTTCCGGTCGAGCACTGAGCCCAATGCCAGTTTGATACAATCGGTCGGCGTTCCTGTACATTTATATACAGTCAGTCCTACTTCTTTTTTGACCAGTTGATAATGAACCGGATGAGTTACCGTCAGTGCACTGCCGCTGCCGGAGCGCGGAGAGTCGGGTGCCATTACAACAATTTCCCCCAGCGGACGAAGGAATTTCACCAGTTCACTAATACCTTTAGCCATAACACCATCGTCATTTGAAACGAGGATCAACGGCTTCTTACTTTCCATATATTCAATCCTTTCCTTTTTAATGTTCGCACAAAAGTAGCAAAAAGTAACCGTACTGCCAACCGCTTATCTCCGAATATCACATTAATTACATCGCTATCTGACGAATATACACCCGTTTACAAATCTTAATCTTCTGCAAGCGAGTAAAAAAAGAAATAGATATCCAATATAAATATGTATATTTGCAAGCTCGAACAGAGAAAGTATGATGATAAAATCAACCGGGTTTCGGAACTGTTTCGTCCGGCAGTTATTAACAAAACCGGTGACTTATCAACAGAAAATGCAAAGTTTCTCTTTTTTCGTAGGCGCTCTAAGGAATTATCACTTATTTCGCTGCCAATAAATTTAGAGTATATGGGAAAAATAATTGCTTTGGCCAATCAAAAAGGGGGTGTAGGAAAGACCACGACTACGATTAATCTCGCAGCGTCACTTGCTACACTTGAAAAGAAAGTACTCGTGGTAGATGCCGACCCGCAAGCAAATGCCTCTTCCGGTCTGGGAGTGGACATCAAGCAGTCGGAATGCACTATCTATGAATGCATTATTGACAGAGCCAATGTACAGGACGCTATTCTTGACACAGAAATCGACTCTTTGAAAGTGATCTCTTCGCACATCAATCTTGTAGGAGCAGAGATTGAAATGCTGAACCTCCCAAACCGCGAAAAGATACTGAAAGAAGTGCTCACACCCTTGAAGAAAGAATATGACTATATTCTGATAGACTGTTCTCCTTCACTCGGACTGATCACCATCAATGCCCTGACGGCAGCCGACTCCGTGATCATCCCCGTGCAAGCTGAGTATTTTGCTCTCGAAGGCATCAGCAAACTGCTGAATACGATTAAAATCATCAAGTCGAAACTGAATCCCGCACTGGAAATCGAAGGTTTCCTGCTGACGATGTATGACTCACGTCTGCGTCAGGCAAACCAGATTTACGACGAAGTGAAAAAGCACTTCCAGGAATTAGTTTTCAACAGCGTGATCCAGCGAAATGTGAAACTGAGCGAGGCTCCCAGCTACGGTATCCCGACCATTCTTTATGATGCGGACTCTACCGGTGCCAAAAACCATCTCGCCCTTGCCAAAGAGATTATCAACAGAAATAAATAACCGAAGAAGATATGGCAACACAAAAAAGAAATGCATTAGGACGCGGACTTGACGCCCTGCTCTCAATGGATGATGTGAAAACCGAAGGCTCTTCTTCCATTAATGAAATAGAGTTGGCGAAGATTACCGTCAACCCCAATCAGCCCCGCCGCGAATTCGATCAAACGGCTTTGCAGGAACTGGCTGATTCAATTGCGGAAATCGGTATCATACAGCCTATCACTCTACGCAAACTCTCGGACGATGAGTATCAGATCATCGCGGGAGAGCGTCGTTACCGTGCTTCACAAAAAGCGGGACTGAAAACTATCCCTGCCTACATCCGCACCGCCGACGACGAAAACATGATGGAAATGGCGCTGATTGAAAACATACAGCGTGAAGACCTGAATGCGGTGGAAATAGCATTGGCTTATCAACATCTGCTGGACCAGTATGAACTGACACAGGAACGTCTGAGCGAGCGTATCGGCAAGAACCGGACCACTATCGCCAACTACCTGCGTCTGCTGAAACTGCCGGCTCCTATACAGATGGCTCTGCAAAACAAACAGCTCGATATGGGACATGCACGTGCATTGATTTCATTAGGCGACCCCAAACTTCAAGTAAAAATATTCGAAGAGATACAGGAACACGGATACTCCGTCCGCAAAGTAGAAGAGATTGTCAAATCGCTGAGCGAAGGAGAAGCTGTGAAAAGCGGCACACGGAAAATCACTCCGAAACGCGGCAAACTACCGGAAGAGTTCAACTTACTGAAGCAACAACTCACGGGATTCTTCAACACCAAGGTACAACTGACTTGCTCCGAAAAGGGGAAAGGAAAAATCAGTATTCCTTTCAGCAACGAGGAGGAACTGGAACGTATCATGGAAATCTTCGATACGCTAAAAAAGTAGATGACAAGAAAAAGTAAGAAATATCAGTTACTCATCATCACCCTGCTTCTCTGTTTTCTACAGGTGGCAGGGATTGATGTGTATGCACAGGAGCCTGTGACTCCGGTACAGAAAGACAGTACTATTCAGAGTCGGGAAGCACCGAAAGCACGTGCACGAAGGCATCGGGATCCTGCTCAGGTGATGGATTCGCTGAAGAAGGATTCGATCAAGTTATTGCATCCGGAACACCTGCAAGCAACCGACAGTCTGTCTGCTGCCAAAATACAGATAGCCGACAGCCTTGACGCAGCCAACAAAAAAGAACTGAAGAAGATAGAACAGCCGGCACCTATTGTCGTGAAAACCGACACGGTACCTCCTGTGCAGGATCTCAATAAGAAGCTGTTCATTCCCAATCCGACCAAAGCGACATGGCTCGCAGTCGTATTCCCCGGCGGAGGACAGATTTATAACCGTAAATACTGGAAACTACCTATTATATATGGAGGATTTGCAGGTTGTGCATACGCCCTCAGCTGGAACAGCAAGATGTATAAAGACTACTCACAGGCTTATCTGGACATCATGGACAGTAATCCGAACACCAAGAGCTATGAAGATTTGCTGCCACCGAATGCCCAGTACAATGAAGAGCAACTGAAAAACACCCTGAAACGAAGGAAAGACTCGTTCCGTCGTTTTCGGGACCTTAGTATATTTGCATTTATCGGAGTATACCTTATTTCTATCATCGACGCCTATGTCGATGCGGAATTGTCAAACTTCGACATTTCACCGGACTTGAGTATGAAGCTGGAACCGGCAGTCATCGACAACAACAGCCAGTTCCGCTCCAACAGTTACAAGGACAAGTCAGTGGGACTGCAATGCGTACTACGATTTTAAAAACACAATTTAGATTGAACTTATAATTAAAGCATGAAGAAATTAGAAAACTATTGTTCGATTATTTTCCTTTTCCTGTTGGCAACCACACAGGTAAAAGCTCAAAGTGTAGATGTAGTTATTCGTGAAAACGGAACCGAACGCAAAGAAAGCATCGATCTTCCAAAGAGTATGACTTACCCGCTCGACAGCCTGTTGAACGACTGGAAAGCTAAAAACTATATTGATTTAGGCAAAGATTGCAGTACGGCGGAAGTGAATCCTTTATTCAGTGATTCTGTCTACATTGACCGCCTTTCACGTATTCCGGCAGTCATGGAGATGCCTTACAATGACATTGTACGCAAATTCATCGATATGTATGCGGGCCGCCTGCGCAATCAGGTTTCATTCATGCTGAGCGCCTGCAATTTCTATATGCCTATTTTCGAAGAAGCATTGGACGCTTACGGACTTCCTCTGGAACTGAAGTACCTGCCGATTATCGAATCTGCACTGAATCCTTCGGCTGTGTCACGTGCCGGCGCTTCGGGACTGTGGCAATTCATGATTGGAACAGGAAAGATTTACGGCCTCGAATCCAACAGTTTGATAGACGAACGCCGCGACCCGATCAAAGCAACCTGGGCTGCCGCCCGTTATCTGAAAGAGATGTATGATATTTATGGAGACTGGAATCTGGTTATCGCAGCCTATAACTGCGGTCCGGGTACTATCAACAAGGCAATCCGCCGCGCCGGAGGCGAAACGGATTACTGGAAAATCTATAACCTGCTGCCGAAAGAGACACGCGGATACGTACCTGCTTTCATCGCAGCCAACTATGTGATGACATACTATTGTGACCACAACATCTGTCCGATGGAAACAAACATTCCGGCAAGCACAGATACGGTGCAAGTCACTAAAAACCTGCATTTCGAGCAGATTGCCGAACTTTGCAATGTTCCGCTGGACGAAGTGAAGAGTCTGAATCCCCAATACAAGAAACAAGTGATTCCCGGTACGACCAAACCTTGTACATTACGTTTACCACAAGGCGCCATCAGTACGTTTATCGACAAGCAAGACACGATCTATGCACATCGTGCCGACGAGCTATTCCGCAACCGCAAAACCGTTGCCGTGAAAGAAGTTACTCCAACCACTCGCAGACAGACAAGTGCAGTGGCCGGTAAAGGAAAATTGACTTATTATAAGATAAAAAGTGGAGACACTCTTTCATCAATTGCCGAAAAGCTAGGTGTACGTGTCAGAGATATACAGCAGTGGAACGGGATGTCCAGCACTAAAATTGCAGCAGGAAAACAATTGAAAATCTACAAATAAATGACTTCCCGCTTGCTTCATTCGGAAATTTGCTTATTTTTGCAAAAATAAGCGAATGAAAGGATAACGAATATGGATAATATAACCCCCAAAGAAATAGCAGATGAAGAGATGATCAATCAGGCGTTCCAGGAACTTCTGAATGATTATCTCCATACTAAACATCGCAAACGAGTTGAAATCATCACGAAAGCTTTCAACTTCGCTAATCAGGCACACAAAGGAATCAAACGCCGATCCGGCGAACCTTATATCATGCACCCGATTGCCGTTGCACAGATAGTATGCAATGAGATTGGTCTTGGTTCTACTTCTATTTGTGCAGCACTGCTGCACGACGTAGTAGAAGACACTGATTACACGGTAGAAGACATCGAAAATATCTTTGGACCGAAGATTGCCCAGATTGTAGACGGACTGACCAAAATCTCCGGAGGAATCTTCGGAGACCGCGCTTCGGCGCAGGCAGAGAACTTCAAGAAGTTACTGCTCACCATGTCGAACGATATCCGGGTTATCCTGATCAAAATAGCCGACCGCTTGCACAATATGCGCACGCTGGGTTCCATGCTGCCCAACAAGCAATATAAGATAGCAGGAGAAACTCTCTACATCTATGCCCCGTTAGCCAACCGCCTAGGTCTGTACAAGATCAAAACAGAGCTCGAAAACCTCAGTTTCAAATACGAACATCCCGAAGAATATACCGAAATAGAAGAAAAGCTGAATGCTACCGCCGCCGAACGCGACAAAGTATTCAACGACTTCACAGCTCCGATCCGCACTCAGTTGGACAAGATGGGGCTGAAATACCGGATTCTGGCACGTGTGAAATCGATCTACTCCATCTGGAACAAGATGCAGACCAAGCACGTCCCGTTCGAGGAGATTTATGACTTGCTCGCTGTCCGCATCATCTTCGAACCACGCAACGTGGAAGAAGAACTCAACGACTGTTTCGACATCTATGTCTCCATTTCCAAAATATACAAGCCTCATCCCGACCGCCTGCGCGACTGGGTAAGCCATCCGAAGGCGAATGGTTACCAGGCATTGCACGTCACCCTGATGGGAAACAACGGACAATGGATCGAAGTGCAGATTCGCAGCGAACGAATGAACGATGTTGCAGAACAAGGCTTTGCCGCCCACTGGAAATATAAAGAAGGAGGAGGCAGCGAAGACGAAGGTGAACTGGAGAAATGGCTGAAAACCATTAAAGAGATACTGGATGATCCGCAACCGGACGCGATAGATTTTCTGGATACGATTAAACTGAACCTGTTTGCTTCCGAAATCTTTGTGTTCACTCCGAAGGGAGAGTTAAAGACAATGCCGCAGAACTCTACGGCGCTGGATTTTGCCTTCTCACTGCACACAGATATCGGTAGCCATTGTATCGGCGCCAAAGTCAATCATAAACTGGTGCCGCTAAGCCATAAACTGCAAAGTGGTGATCAGGTTGAAATATTAACTTCCAAATCCCAACGTGTACAACCGCAATGGGAAGTATTCGCAACGACCGCCCGTGCCCGCGCCAAGATCGCGGCGATTCTTCGCAAAGAACGGAAGGCGAATCAGAAAATTGGCGAAGAGTTACTCAGCGAGTTTCTGAAGAAGGAAGAAATACGTCCGGAAGAAGCTGTCATCGAGAAGTTGCGTAAGTTTCACAACTTCAAGAATGAAGAAGAGTTACTGGCCGCCATCGGCAGCAAAGCCATTACTTTGGGAGAAGCGGACAAAAACGAGCTGAGAGAAAAGCAGACCAGCAACTGGAAGAAATACCTGACGTTCTCCTTCGGGAACAGCAACAAGGAAAAACCGGAAGAAAAAGAACCGCAGGAAAAAGAAAAGATCAATCCGAAAGAAATTCTTAAACTGACCGAAGAAAGCCTGCAAAAGAAATACATCATGGCCGAATGTTGTCATCCGATTCCCGGTGATGATGTTTTGGGTTACGTTGATGAAAACGACCGCATTATTATTCATAAACGCCAATGCCCTGTTGCCGCCAAGCTGAAAAGCAGCTATGGCAACCGTATATTAGCGACCGAATGGGATACTCACAAAGAACTTTCTTTCCTCGTATATATCTATTTAAGAGGTATAGACAGCATGGGACTTCTGAACGAAGTGACTCAGGTCATCTCCAGACAACTCAACGTGAATATCCGTAAACTTGCCATTGAAACAAATGACGGGATATTCGAAGGAAAGATTCAGCTATGGGTACACGATGTGGAAGATGTAAAGACAATCTGTAATAATCTGAAGAAGATTCAAAACATCAAACAAGTGAACCGGGTAGAGGAATAACCTGCCGAAACTCAGGTATACCACAAGAAGCTATAATATAGGGATATTCCTAAAAAAAGAAAATGTAAGGCAACTAATTCGCAATGAATTAGT
>DXOL01000033.1:0-15305 GCA_019412825.1 Bacteroides thetaiotaomicron
TCGGAAAACGAAAGTAGGAGGAAAACTTCTACTTCGTTTTCCTCCTACTCGATTTATAAATTCAATCCTGATTCTACAAATTCCTATTTTAAAGTTTATAATAAACGAGGGGGACGTTTATAATAAACGATCACAGAATTTATTATAAACGTGGTTGCCGTTTATGCAGTACTCTGTTGCTATTTTTGTATAGTTAGAATGTGCGTTCTCCGATTAAAGCTAATTACGGTAATTATAGTTGATAAGCACTGCGGGTAATCTAACTATACAAAGCTCTTGAACACCTTATGTTATTTATGCGTGAAGTTCCAGTATAAACCGGCATCCCTTGGTGTAGCTTGTGTCCAATGTCAGACTGCCATTCATTTTGGTGGCGATGAGTGAGCAGATAGGTAATCCCAAGCCATCACCTGTAGTCAGGTCTTTGACCTGGGTGAAGGGTTTAAAGAGATTTTCCTGTTGCTCTGCCGGGATACCTGTTCCCGTATCGGTTATGATGAACTGATGGGTGTGTGCGCCACGTTTCTTGAAGTCGAGACTGATACGTCCCTGCTCCGTATAGAAAGCGGCATTTTTCAGCAAGTAGAGCAGGATACGTTCCAGTTGTTCTTTATTTGTTTTTACTTGGAGTTTCGGGGCGTTTACAGAAGGGGTGACGTCCGGCTTCATAAATTCTTTCGCCTTCTCCATGACACTTTCGCAGAAAGTACCCGCATTGACTTCTCCCATTTCATAAGGTTCGGTCAGTGAGTTCTCCAGGGAGGAAAGCTCTTGAATATTGTCGCTGAATTGCTTCAGGGCTGCTACTTGTGCCTGCATCTGCTCTGCGCACCTTGGAGCTTGGGCGGAGAGTTCTCTGGCGGAAGTCCCTAGAGTGTTCAGAGTCGGTTCCATTTGTGAGGATATATTCCGGATGAACTTTGTTTTCAGTTCGTTGTGCTCGTTGGCTATGACCACGCTCTTTTTGAGTTTGCGGTTGCCGGCGATAAATTTCAGTAGTAAGATGGCAAGTACAATGATTGCGGCTACAAGGATAGCTACAAGCGTACAAAGTCCTATGATGATGTATTGCTTGGCGGATAGTGTGCTGTCTTTGTCCTGTATGGTCTGCAGGCTTTCGTCATATTTTCGTTTCAGGACATTCAGCTCATCCTGGGCAGTCAGCGCTTTTACAGAATCGGTCCATACAATATAGCTTTCGTACGTGCGTTCCATCAACGGAGCGTTGTTGGCTTTGCGGGCAATGCCGATAAGAGTCTTGTAGCAGTCGCTCACTTTATCGTAGTCCTTCTTTTCCTTGTATTGATTGATGAGTTTGCGGAAACAGGCGTCTCCTTGTGTATTCTGATTGAAAGTATAGTAATAGTTGGCTTTCGTATAAAGCAGCACTTCCATTAAAGAATCATTTTTGGCGAGGCCGGCCATCTCTTCCAATTTGTCCAGCTGGTTCTTTGCCTGTGCGGGATTCTTCAGTGCAATGTACATCTGCAACCGTTCCTTGCTGATAGGAAAACGTAGGTCATAAAAGACTTTTTTCTGCTTCTGTTCGCCTGTCCAGATGAATTGTTCCATGTCACGGCATAATTCGAAGCCTTCTTTGTAGAAGTTCTCTCTGACATATAAGGCATTGGCTTGAATACCGCATTCTATAGCCTGTGGATAGTTCTCGCGTGCGGCAAATGCTTCATACGCTTTCTTGAACAGGTAACGGGCTTTGATGTAATCTTTCTGCTTCAGACTACTTAAAGCCTGTTCTTTTAGCTCCGCGGCTCTGTCCTGAGGCGCTTGTGCATAAACTGACAGATAAAAACAAAATGTGATCAGGAAGGTTACAATGAACGTTTTCATATTGTTGCTTTTTTGTTTCTCACAAATGTAAAACAAATATATGAATAAAAAAGATATTGGCGATAAAAAAGTTTTTGCTGTCCATACGGAGACAGAGGATGTCAGCGTGTGGACAGCAGGAGAGGTTATCTTTCGAATGTATAAATACTTCTGTGGCGATACTCTGCCCCCGGCATGAGCAGGCAGGACGGAAAATGCGGATGCGAAGGGGTATCCGGAAAGTACTGTGTCTCCAGGCATACACCGATATCCGGCGTGGGGGCGAGATAGCCGGCGGTATATAATAAAACACCGGGTAAGTCAGTCCTGACAGTCAGCTTTCTGCCGGAAAAAGGGTCGGATAATACGGCGGCTGTCAATAACGTGTCGGACGATTCTTCTTTCAGGATATAGCAATGATTGTATCCCTTATTCCAGTGCAACTGCTCGTTATCGTCGTAAAGATGTGCTCCGATGCTGCGGCTGGTGGTGAAATCAAACGGACTGTCTTTGACGTCCTGTGCCTGTCCGGTAGGAATAAATTGTGAGGTTGTCTCTAATATTCGGGCAGCGGGTATCATGAGCCGGTGCTCTGTTATTTTTCGTTTGTCGCCGGACAGGTTGAAGTAGGCATGATTGGTCAGATTCAGATAAGTAGCGCGGTCTGCGGTTCCATGATAACTGATGGTCAGTTCGTTGGTTTCCGTGAATTGATATTCCACTTCTACCTGTACATTCCCCGGATATCCTCCTTCCATGTCCGGAGAGTGGAGAAGGAAACGGATGCCGGAATCTGTCTGTTCCCATTGCCATACCTTCTTGTGAAAGCCGGATAGTCCGCCGTGATTGGTGTTCTCTCCGTCGTTTTTCTCCAGCAGATAGGTAGTGCCTTCGATAGAAAAGGATGCCTGATGAATACGGTTGGCGAACCGGCCGACGGTGGCTCCCATATAATAGGTGTCTTTGAGATATCCTTCTGCATGGTCATATCCCAGCAGAATGTTTTCAAAGATGTCGTATCTGTTCGGCATATTGGCCGAAACCCAGGCGGCTCCCAGGTTTGTAAGCTCGATGGAGGCTCCGGAAGCATTGGTCAACCGGAACAGATAGATGGAATCTCCCGATGGAGTACATCCCCAATGTGTAATCGTAAACTGCATGATCTGCTTATTTTATATGAATCTTTTGCTTTGCAAAGGAAGGCAAAATCAAAGAATCAGAAAATAGAGAAAATCAGTTTAAAGATGGACAATTATAAGAATCGTGTCTGTGTTTTTTCTATTGAAAGTCTTTATGGTATTTTATTGATTTACTTCGATTTACTGTCAAGTGATTTTATCCCGCCCAGTTCTCCCTGTCCAGATTGCGGTAACTGATGGCCTCAGCCAAATGGGAGGGCTGTATCAGTTCCGCACCCTCAAGGTC
Source organism: Bacteroides thetaiotaomicron (assembly GCA_019412825.1). Taxonomy (GTDB): domain Bacteria; phylum Bacteroidota; class Bacteroidia; order Bacteroidales; family Bacteroidaceae; genus Bacteroides; species Bacteroides thetaiotaomicron_A. The sequence continues at coordinate 3,253 of DXOL01000033.1, forward strand.
GGCAATGGTGCGTGCCACCTTTAATATACGGTCGTATGCGCGTGCGGAAAGATTGAGGCGTTCCATTGCATTTCGCAGTAGGGAAAGTCCTTTGTCATCCGGCCGCGCATAAATGGATAATAGCTTGCTGCTCATCTGCGCATTGCAGTAGATGCCGGGATGATCGGCATAGCGCTGTTCCTGTATCCGGCGTGCCTGAATGACTCTGTCCCGAATAACGCTGCTTGCTTCTCCCTGCCGCTGATCGGATATCTTGTCGAATGGAACAGGAACAATTTCTATCTGAATATCAATACGATCCAGCAACGGTCCGGATATCTTGTTCAGATACTTTTGTACCTGACCGGGACTGCATACACAGGCTTTGGTCGGATGATTATAGTATCCGCAAGGGCATGGATTCATGGATGCGATGAGCATCAGATTGGCGGGATAACTGATTGTGCTCTTTATGCGGGAGATGGTAATCTGCCGGTCTTCCAGTGGTTGGCGCAGGACTTCTAGTACTCCCCTGTTGAATTCAGGTAGCTCGTCCAGAAATAAAACTCCGTTATGCGCCAGGCTGATTTCCCCTGGTTGGGGAAAACTTCCCCCTCCCACCATTGCAACTTGCGATATCGTATGATGGGGATCACGGAATGGCCGTTGGGAAATCAGTGAAGAGCCCCGGTTTAGTTTTCCGGCAACGGAATGTATTTTGGTTGTTTCCAGGCTTTCGCCCAGGGAGAGGGGAGGAAGGATGGAAGGTAATCGTTTAGCCATCATTGATTTACCACTGCCGGGAGCGCCGATCATGATGAGATTATGTCCTCCGGCGGCGGCAACTTCCAAAGCCCTTTTCACATTCTCCTGTCCTTTTACGTCTGCAAAGTCTAGGTCAAAGGCTGTTTGCTGTTGATAAAACTCTTCCCGCGTGTTGACAACCGTCTGTTCCAGTTCTTGCTCACCGTTGAAGAACTGGATAACATCTTTGATATTACTGACGCCATATACCTTCAGTTGATTGACAACTGCTGCTTCCCGCGCATTCTGTTGAGGAATAATGAGGCCCTCAAAGCCTTCTTCACGGGCTTTGATAGCAATAGGCAGTGCTCCTTTGATCGGCTGAATGCTCCCGTCAAGACTAAGTTCTCCCATCATCAGATAGCGGGACAACTTTTCGGAAGATATGGTTTCGCTGGCACCCAGCAAGCCGATGGCAAGAGGTAAATCATAAGCCGAGCCTTCTTTGCGGATATCGGCCGGCGCCATATTTACAACCAAGTTGCTGGTCGGCATTTTATAGCCATTGACTTGCAGTGCGGAGATAATACGTTGATGACTTTCCTTCACTGCGGAATCCGGAAGGCCGACGAGATAGAACATACAGCCACGCGAGCTGTTGACTTCGATTGTGATGAGTGTTGCATCAATCCCTTGAACAGCCGCTCCGAAAACTTTGATTAACACGTTTGGTTACCGTTTATTTCTTCTGTTTGTTTTTCTTTTCTTTTTCTGTCGCTTCCTCAACGATGTTTTCTATTTTCTTTTTCAGCTCTTCTCCCCGAAGGTTCTTAGCTAAAATCTTTCCGTCCGACGAGAGAAGTATGTTGGCAGGTATTTTATAGATAGAATATTGCTTGGCTACTTCAGAATTGAGTCCGCCGAAATCGCATACCTGTTCCCAGTCCAGCGTATCGCGTTTGATAGCGTCTTTCCATTGCTGTTTGTCTACATCCAGCGAGATGCCGAGCATTCCTATATATTTGTTCTTCTTATACTTTTTGTAGATTTCCCTTAGCTCGCTGTTGCTCTGCTTCTGAGAGATACTGTCGTTCCAGGAAGCCCAGAAGTTGATCAGCAGGCTTTTCTGCTTGAAGGCGTCCGATGAACGGGTAATCTTTTCTCCTTTCGCATTGGGCAGGCTGAAGAAAGGTGCATATTTGCCAATCTCCGATTTTTCTGCCTGGGTGATTGTTTCATTCAAGCGTTCGATATACGGTTTATCCTGTAATACACCTGTCATTACTTCAACTAGCTTTTTGATTTTGCTGAAGTCCGGTGTTTCTTTTTGGACGAAGTATTTATCTAATAAGTAAAGGCTTACATAGGAGGAGTGATGTTGCAGAATGAACTCTTCCGCCATTTCTTCGGCAATGTTTGCTTTTTCTACGGTTGTTCTTTTATCCACAGTTTCTTCACCGGCTTTTTCTGAAAGATCAGCCGGACCTTCCAGTGCTTTCTGGAAGTCTGTGAACTCCTCATTGTATATATTTCCACTGATAGTCAGGAAATTCAGATTGATCGTATCTCCTTTTATCTTGATCTTGTTTCCTTTATCAAGAAAGACAGGATATTCAATCCGGTTCTTGAGTAACAGATAGGCAGAAGTGATCGTATCTACGTTGGTAGTGTAGGAGAACTTATCGTTTTCTGCATAAATGGTGTCTATCCGGTCGTACAGCTCGTCCATGCCGTACAAATAAAGTGTATCTGTTCCGAGTCCTTTGATCTCTCCGGTGATGGTTGTCTCATTGGAGCCCTTCTTGCATCCGACCAGGCAGATAATGATGAGGATTAAAATACTACTCTTTTTCATTGCTTTGATTTCTTTTCTGCGAAAGTACGGTTTTTTACAGATAAAAAAAAGAATTGCCCGTCATTTGTAATGACGAGCAATTCTCAATATTTAAAATAGAGTGGTAATTCTCTTATTTGATGATGCTCATGAAGTCTGCATTTGTGAAGAACTTAGAGAATTCCAAGTCTGTTGCAGCTTTCTTAGCCAACGCAGGTTCTTTAGCAACAGCGCTCTTCAAGCTGCTGGTTACCATAGAAGAATTGTTAGTTCTGGCACCCAGAACTGCCATCAGGTAGTCTGTGTAAGCATCTGGTTTTTCTACGCCTGCCAATGTGTTTTTAGCTTTGTTGTAGTCCTTAGCAAGGATCTGAGCCAAAGCAGCACTGTTAGTCTTAGCGTCACCGAATGAGTTAACTGCTCTTTCGTACTGGCCTTGAGCGATGTACAGGTTACCCATAGATTCGCCAAGTTCTTTTGTACCTGCAGCTTTACCGAAGTAAGCTTCAGCAGCAGCTTTGTCACCCTTGATCAAAGAGATCAAACCTAAGTTCATGTTTACTTCAGGAGCAGCGTTTACGCTGGCAGCTTTCTTCAGGTAAGATTCAGCTTTGTCAACGTTACCAGCCTGATAAGCAAGCTTACCAAGGTTGTTGTATGCACGGTAATCGTTAGGGAACTGTTTGGTAGCCTGAGTATAGATAGCTTCCTGTTTAGCAGGATCGTTAGTCAGTGTAGCAGCATACAGCAATTCTTCGATGTTCAGTTCAGAAGGATTAGAAGAAGCAAGCTTAGTGATTTCTTCGTCAGACTTACCGATGATCTCGTAGTTCAAAGTCAAACGAGAACGACGCAGTTGAGGAAGGATATCGTCAGCCAGGTTCTTGTATACAGAAGAGATGTTCTTGATTTCTTGTTCTCTCTGTGCAGGATCCTGATACATAGACAATACGCGAAGGATCAGTTCTTTGTCCTGGATGTTAGATTTAGAAACCAGTTCCTGGAAACCTTCCCAGTCCTGTGCAGTATATTTAGCGTCAACCGGAGCGTCGATCTTAGCTTTCTTCAAGTCTTTGTTCAACATCTTGGTAGTGTTACCTTCACGGTTTTCTGCCAGAGTTGTGTTCAAGCTTACACCACCATCAGGAGAAGCATAAGCAGAAACTTCGATGTTGCTGATCTTCTTGTTAGCAGCTTCGTTTACGTTAGCAACTTCCTGGTTGAATTCTTTAGCAGTTTTCAACTCGCTTGAACGGATGTTAGCCTGTTGGATCAAGAACATGATGTTAGCATCGTGTTTTTCCTTGATGATACGTTGGAAAGCATCTTCGCCCAAAGCCGGGTTAGCGCTGCCCAATGTGTTGTTTACCAACTCAGAAGTAGAGATTACACCGTCAGCTACTTTCACAGCGGGGATAACGACTTCTTTGTTACCAACTTTAGCTTTAAATTCAAGCCACAGTTCAGATTTTGCCATTTCAGGAACATAGTCGAAAGATGTTTTCATCGTATAGCTACCACCTACTTTGTAAGAGATAGTCTGATCGTTTCCTTCTACTTTTTCTCCTTGGAATACAGCACTTTGTCCTTTAGCTTCACCGCCATTCCACTTCAAAACCGGAGTGACTTCTACTACAGCTTTTTTCTTGAAATACTTTTCAGGGAATTTACCATTAATGGTAGCAGGAACTTTACCACCTACTGCTTCCAACACTTGTGGAGTAACAGTGAAGTAGTCCGCTGACAGGGGACCCATTTTCTTGCACGAAGAGAAAAGTGCAACAACAATTGCCATGAGTAAAGGCAAGTACAACTTCTTTGTCATTTTAGGTATAAATTAAATGTTTGTAATTGAAATATCGTCATATTTATAACCCCTTTTCAATCCTAATAAAGGAAAAACATCGCAAAGATATTAATTCTTAATATAATTATGTAGTTAGCAGGAGGTTTTTATCATAATTTAATGAAAACCCGACTCTTTCTCTCGCCGATACTTGATATTTCGGGGATGATGCTCGATAATCTCGCTGCGAAGCATGTTTCGGTCGATATGGGTATAAATTTCGGTCGTCGCAATCGATTCGTGTCCGAGCATGCACTGGATGGCCCGTAAATTGGCGCCACCTTCCAGTAAATGAGTGGCAAAGGAGTGCCGGAAAGTGTGCGGACTGATGTTTTTGGTGATACCCGCATTTTGTGCTAATTCTTTTATCATATGAAAGATCATAATCCGGGAAAGCGATTTGCCTCTCCGCTGGCTGACAAACACAAAGTCTTCATAGTCTTTTTTAACTTCTATCCGGTTGCGGTCCGGGAAATAAAGTTTGATCTCGTTAATGGCACGGGGAGAAATGGGAACAAGGCGTTGCTTGCTTCCCTTGCCTTCTACTTTGATGAAGCCTTCATCGAAGTAGAGATCGGATAATTTGAGGCTGACAAGCTCGGATACACGGAGTCCGCAGCTGTATAATGTTTCCAGAATAGCTCTGTTGCGCTGTCCTTCGGCTTTACTGCGGTCTACGGCGGAGATGATGGTGTCGATCTCTTCTACGGTCAGCACTTCGGGGAGTTTTAGTCCTATCTTGGGGCCTTCCAGCAGTTCGCTGGGGTCGGCTTCCAGATAATCCGCCATAATCAGGAAGCGAAAGAAGGACTTGATGCCGGATAAAATACGTGCCTGCGAACGGGGATGAATGCCGATGTCATGCAATCCCGCAGCGAAACGCTGGAGATCGGACAGGCATACTTCAAGAACATCTATCCCTTCCAGAGTCAGAAAACTCATCAGTTTGTCCAGATCGGTCAGATAAGCGTCCAATGTATTGGGAGATAAAGACTTTTCCAGCTTGAGGTACTGCTGGTACTTTCTGATTATCAGTGCTTGTTGCTCCTTCTTCTTGTTTTTTTCGTTGATTTCCATTTCTTTTTTCTACCTTTGTAGCCTGAAATATTGTTCTTTGGATACAAAGGTATTAAAAAAGCAGGACTACGGCGATGAGAATACAAATTATTAATGGCCCGAACATCAATCTGTTGGGCAAACGTGAACCTTCCATATACGGAAGTGTTACATTTGAAGACTACCTGGCTGAGCTTCGTAAAAGATATGCTGATTTGGAGATCGACTATTTTCAATCGAACATTGAGGGAGAAATGATTGACTGCATTCAGCAGGTAGGTTTTGAGGTAGACGGCATCATTCTGAATGCCGGTGCTTATACGCATACATCCATCGCTCTGCAGGATGCCATTCGTTCTGTGACTTCTCCGGTGATCGAGGTACATATTTCTAATGTACATAGCCGTGAGTCTTTCCGGCATGTATCTATGATCGCCTGCGCGTGCAAAGGAGTGATCTGTGGCTTCGGGCTGAACTCGTATCGGTTGGCTCTGGAGGCTTTGTTAGATAATAAATAAGGTATTAATATATTAAATAGGTAAAAAGGCTATGTTACTGAAACAGACAAAAATCGTCGCATCCATTTCGGACAGACGTTGCGATGTGGACTTTATAAAACAGCTGTTTGAAGCTGGGATGAATGTGGTACGTATGAATACGGCTCACGCTAGCCGTGAAGGTTTTGAAGCGTTGATTGCCAATGTACGTTCCGTATCCAACCGGATTGCAATCCTCATGGATACCAAAGGACCGGAAGTACGTACAACTGCCAATGCGGAACCGATTCCATATCAGACAGGTGATAAAGTAAAGATTGTCGGCAATCCCGATCAGGAGACGACCCGTGAATGTATCGCAGTTTCGTATCCTAACTTTGTGAACGATTTGAATATCGGAGGTCTGGTTCTGATTGACGATGGTGATCTTGAACTGGAAGTAATCGATAAGACAGCCGATTATCTGCTTTGCGAAGTGAAAAACGATGCAACGCTGGGAAGCCGCAAGAGCGTGAACGTCCCGGGTGTTCGTATCAATCTTCCTTCATTGACAGAGAAAGACCGTAATAATATACTTTACGCGATTGAAAAAGATATCGATTTCATCGCTCACTCTTTCGTGCGCAACCGTCAGGATGTACTCGATATCCGTGAAATTCTGGATGCTCACAACAGTGATATCCGGATTATTGCCAAGATTGAGAATCAGGAAGGGGTGGACAACATCGACGAGATTCTTGAAGTGGCGGACGGCGTGATGGTAGCCCGCGGTGACCTGGGTATCGAAGTGCCACAGGAACGTATTCCGGGTATCCAGCGTGTGCTGATCCGCAAATGTATCCTGGCAAAGAAACCGGTAATCGTTGCGACTCAGATGCTTCATACCATGATCAACAATCCTCGTCCGACCCGCGCGGAGGTGACCGATATCGCGAATGCAATCTACTATCGTACAGATGCTCTGATGTTGAGCGGTGAGACTGCTTATGGCAAATATCCGGTAGATGCAGTCAAGACAATGACCAAGATCGCAGCCCAGGCTGAAAAAGATAAACTGGAAGAAAATGATATCCGTATCCCGTTGAACGAAAACAGTAACGATGTAACGGCCTTCCTTGCTAAACAGGCAGTGAAAGCTACATCGAAACTGAAGATACGTGCCATCATCACAGACAGCTATAGCGGACGGACCGCCCGCAATCTGGCAGCTTTCCGTGGCAAATTCCCGGTATTGGCTATCTGCTATAAAGAAAAGACCATGCGTCATCTGGCACTTTCTTATGGAGTGGAAGCAATCTATATGCCGGAGCTGGCCAACGGACAGGAATATTATTTTGCCGCTTTGCGCCGCCTGTTGAAGGAAGGACGTTTGCAGCCGACTGATATGGTAGGATATCTGAGTAGCGGTAAGGCAGGTACACAAACTTCATTCCTCGAAATCAATGTCGTGGAAGATGCGTTGAAACACGCGGGAGAAACTGTATTGCCTAACAACAATCGTTATCTCTAACTGTTACTTATAAAATAAGGTTTTTATGCAGGAGACTGAATCTATTGATGAATATATTTTGCAGCATATCGATGCGGAAAGTGACTATCTGAAAGCACTCTACCGGGATACGCATGTGAAACTGCTTCGTCCCCGTATGGCTTCCGGGCATCTACAGGGGCGGATGCTGAAAATGTTTGTGGAGATGATTCGCCCCCGGCATATACTGGAGATAGGAACGTATAGCGGTTATTCTGCCCTTTGTCTGGCGGAAGGCTTGCCGGAGGGCGGAATGTTGCATACGTTTGAAATTAATGATGAACAAGAGGACTTTACCCGTCCCTGGCTGGAAAATTCTCCTTTTGCGGACAAGATTCGCTTTTATATAGGAGATGCCTTGGAACTTGTTCCTTACTTAGGCGTTACGTTCGATCTGGCCTTCATTGACGGTGATAAACGTAAATATATCGATTATTACGAGATGGTTTTAAAGCATCTTTCCACAGGTGGGTATATCATTGCCGACAATACATTGTGGGATGGTCATGTGTTGGAGCAACCTCGTAGTACGGATACGCAGACCATTGGCATCAAAGCATTCAATGATGCCCTTGCGACGGACGACCGGGTGGAGAAAGTAATCCTGCCTTTGCGTGACGGGTTAACTATAATAAGAAAAAAGTAAGATAAGGAGTAAATTTATGGAAACAACCAGACAGAATAAGATATCCCGCCTGCTACAGAAGGAGCTGAGCGAGATATTCCTGCTTCAGACAAAGGCAATGCCGGGTATATTAATATCGGTCAGCGCTGTTCGTATCAGTCCTGATATGAGTATCGCGCGCGTGTACCTGAGTGTTTTCCCGTCAGAGAAAGCAGAAGAAATGGTAAAGAATATCAATGAGAACATGAAGTCCATCCGCTTTGAGCTCGGAACCCGTGTGCGTCATCAATTACGGATTATTCCCGAATTGAAGTTCTTCGTGGACGACTCACTGGATTATATTGAGAAGATTGACTCTTTGCTGAAGTGAATTTTCCCTTCTACATAGCCCGGCGTTATCTTTTCTCGAAAAAGAAGCATAATGCTATCAATATTATTTCCGGCATATCAGTATGCGGGGTAGCACTTGCTACGCTGGCACTGGTCTGCACGCTTTCCGTATTCAACGGATTTCAGGATATGGTAGCCAGCTTTTTTACAGCTTTTGATCCTCAGTTGAAGATTACCATCCGCGAGGGAAAAGTCTTCGACGGACAGGATGAAAAGATTCGTGCAGTCTGTGCACTTCCGGAGGTCTCGGTATCTACAGAGACGCTGGAAGAGAATGCGATGGTGCAATATAAAGACCGTCAGGCTATGGTTGTGTTGAAAGGCGTGGAAGATAACTTTGAGGATTTAACCGAAATAGATAGCATTCTTTACGGAGCCGGCGAGTTTATTCTTCATGATTCGATTGTGAATTACGGGGTGATGGGCGTGGAACTGGTTTCGACTTTGGGTACCGGACTGGCGTTCGTAGATCCTTTGCAGGTGTATCTTCCCAAGCGTAATGCCAAAGTGAATATGGCGAATCCCGGGGCTTCTTTCAATCGCGACTATCTTTATTCACCGGGTGTTGTGTTCGTGGTCAACCAACAGAAGTATGATGAAAGCTATATTCTCACTTCCCTTGATTTCCTTCGCAACTTATTGGACTATACGACAGAGGTTTCCGGCATTGAGTTGAAACTGAAACCGAACGCCAATATATCATCCGTACAGTCTAAAATAGAAAAAATGCTGGGTGATGACTTTGTGGTACAGAACCGTTATCAGCAGCAAGCAGATGTTTTCCGTATCATGGAAATAGAGAAGCTGATCTCTTATCTGTTCCTTACTTTTATTCTGATGATTGCCTGTTTTAATGTGATCGGTTCTCTTTCCATGTTGATTCTGGATAAGAAAGACGATGTCATAACCTTGCGCAGTCTGGGAGCCAGTGATAAACTGATATCCCGTATCTTTTTATTTGAGGGACGGCTCATCTCTCTCTTTGGTGCTATCTCCGGTATTATACTGGGGTTGATATTGTGTTTCATTCAGCAGAAGTTTGGCATCATTACCCTTGGCGGAGGTGGTGGAACTTTTGTGGTGGACGCTTATCCGGTAAGTGTTCACGCATGGGATGTAGTGCTTATTTTTATTACTGTTTTAGCAGTGGGATTCTTGTCTGTATGGTATCCAGTGCGCTATTTAAGTAAGCGACTTCTGTAATTTATTTCCCTTTGATAGAATATGTTTTAAAAAAAGACCGCCACACCGTGGGGAAGAAGGTAATGGCGGTCTCGCAATTAACTGGTTAGGCAAATGACATCTTTGCAGATGTCCGGGGTAATTAATTAACGAAAAAGGGAATTTTCATAATTATAATAGAGATTAGAATTGCTATAATGATTCACGAACCGGTTCATTGTGCACTTATGCTTGAATCGTTTTTCTTTGAATGGATAGAAACAGTGGCGTGTGAATTCCAGACGCGGGAACCGGATGTGACATTCGTTTAAAATATAAAGTATATTGCCGATGAATGCCTCTTCTTTTTCTATATATACCGGAGAGTTAAGTACATCTAATAATACGTAATCAGCGGACTTTATCAGGAAAAAAAGAGAGTGTTTTCCTTTCTGAACTTCAAGCAGCAATGTATAATATCCCGGTGTACTGGCAGGATGATAGAAGCTAAATCTTTTTACTTTGTAAACCGCTCTCATGAATGCAATGTTTTGTCTGGCGGGAAAAAAGACGGTCCCGCTGACCCGTTGCATTACATACTTTCATTCCCAAGGGCGATAAAATACAGTGGGTGCATTAACACTCCACACGGGGGCAGGACCGTTTATCGAGAGCCACGAGTATATTTAAAGATATACTCGTAGCTGCAAAAGCAAGTTACCTCGCTCTTGAGAATAAAAATGTAAGTAATGCACTACAAAGGTGAGCATAATATTCGATATAATCAACAGATAAGTAAACTTTTTCTCCATAAACAACTATTACTCCCAATTGTTTATATCGTAAGACTGTTTTCTGCAAGGAACGAATAATTATCCAACTTCTTGAACCTACTTTCCAACTACTACTACAATCATTGCAGACGAATACAATAAGCCTTTTCTCTATAAAAAATAATATCTACGGGTGCATAAATTAATTCGTCCGCCTATAGGTAACGTTTCGTCCGGCTATAGGCAAACGCAACGTCGGCTATAGGCAAACTTGCGTCCGGCTATAGGCGGACGAATTAACTTATGCACTGCAAGGGATTATTTATAGCACAAGCCGGAGCTAAACTTAGCATAGGAATTCTTTATCCACTAAACTACTTACTCTTAGATTTATATGATCTGAATTTATGTTTGGACGGTTTTACTCATTTCTGCATCATTTATGATGGGCAGAAACTATATAAAAAAAGCGCAGGCAGGAGACGAACTCCTTTACCTGCGCTTTTCTATTTTTTCTCAGTCAAGTGGATTACTTCACTTCCCAAGTATCGTTTGTCATCAGCAACTCCTGGAAATTGTGATATTTCTTCTTGCCTTTGATTTCCTCAATCTGCTCTACTACAGCATCATTGTAGGTAGGCGCCTCTACTTCACGAATCACACCGAGTGCAATCGGGAAATCGGGACCTTCCATCAAAGCCAGCTTCAACTGAAGAGTATTGTCTTGGCAATGAGCATCGTGAATCAGAATATCTTTTTCTGTGATGCCATTCTCGCCAAGTTTCACCACTTTCAGTCCGAAACCTTCCTGCATCAATCCGAACTCTTTGTTTTCACCGAACAACATCGGTTTGCCGTGTTCCAGATAGATCGCATTCTTTGCGCGTCCTTCCTTCGTTGCAACAGAAGCGTGAGTTCCGTCATTGAAGATTACGCAGTTTTGCAGAACTTCCACAACGGATGCACCTTTGTGGTTGGCAGCTGCTTTCAGAACCTCTACAGAAGCGGCGCCGTCTACAGCGATACAACGTGCAAAGAAACGTCCGCGTGCGCCGAATGCCAGTTCTGCCGGATGGAAAGGGTCTTCTACCGTTCCGTAAGGAGACGATTTGCTGACGAATCCGCGTTCGGAAGTCGGTGAATACTGTCCTTTGGTCAGTCCGTAGATACGGTTGTTCAACAGAATCATGTTCAGGTCGATGTTACGACGAACAGCGTGGATGAAGTGGTTACCACCGATAGCCAGACCGTCACCGTCACCGGAAATCTGCCAGATAGTCAAATCCGGATTAGCCACTTTGGCACCTGTTGCAACGGCAGCGGCACGTCCGTGGATGGTATGGAAGCCATACGTATTTACATAATAAGGCAGACGGGAAGAGCAACCGATACCGGAAATTACGGCGATATTGTGCGGAGCTACTCCCAGTTCGGCCATTGCCTTGTGCAGTGAGTTCAGGAAAGCGTGGTCACCGCATCCCGGACACCAGCGAGGCTGACCTGATTTATAATCTTGTACGGTATATACTTTATCGCTCATCTCTTATTCCTCCAATAATTTAGTAAATGCATCTATCAATTCTCTCGTAACGAAAGGCTGTCCTTTCACTTGGTTGAACT
>DXOL01000034.1:0-6772 GCA_019412825.1 Bacteroides thetaiotaomicron
CGGAAAACGAAAGTAGGAGGAAAACTTCTACTTCGTTTTCCTCCTACTCGATTTGATTTCTAATAAATTAATCAGCGATCTTCTTATTAATGACAATATAAGAAATGAGTCCCAGTACTACGAGGAATACTGAACTGCCCAAAACCGCGTTGTTGTTTACATTGCCGGTAAAGGAACAAGCCAACAGGATGACCACTCCGATCAAGATCAATATCAATCCCAAATTCTTTAATAAGCCTTTCATGCGTGTGTATTTTAATAGATTATAATATTCCAGTCACAAATTAAAGCATAATTCTTTAACGGGCGAAATAATTTAGGTGAAAAATCCATTATAAAGACAGATTTAGTGGATTTTATGAATTAAACGATTGTTTTTCTGTTTAGTCTTTGGTATTGTAGAATACCTTTTTTAAGACCTCTTGCCCGATGCTCAGTTCTTCGAGAGTGATGCCATGCAGAGCTTCCTTCAGTGTCTGCCCCGCAATGATGCGTGCTTTCTCTTCCAGTTCTTTTCCGTCTTTTGTCAGGTGGATCAGATTGGTGCGGCGATCTTTTTTGTCGGAAATACGTACTACAAGATGCTGCCGTTCCATGTTATCTATGAGGCGGGTCATACTGGGTTTGTCTTTAAAAGTTGCATTGCACAACTCTTGTTGTGTAACACCGTCTTTTTCCCATAGAAAAATGAGAACCGTCCATTGTTCTGGGCTGATTTCCAGACCGTTCTGACGGAAATTACGATACAGTTTCCGGTTGATTGCAGCGGAAACCTTACCATTTAGGATGGCGAATATAAGCCGGATATCGAAATTAAATTGCTCTATCATGAAATTATTGTTTAAACAACTTTGCAAAGGTAAGCCACTTCCCGGATAATTCCTACATTAGGATACAAAAAAAGATTAAATATTTGTAGTTCAAAATAAAATGCCTAACTTTGCACCCGCATTTTAAAATAAAATAAATTATTTATTTAATTAAACGAGTATGAATCAATACGAAACCGTTTTCATTTTAACTCCCGTTTTGTCTGATGTTCAGATGAAGGAAGCGGTAGAAAAATTCAAAGGCGTTCTTCAAGCTGAAGGTGCTGAGATTATCAATGAAGAAAACTGGGGACTGAAGAAATTGGCTTATCCAATTCAGAAGAAGTCTACAGGTTTTTATCAATTGGTTGAGTTCAATGCAGATCCTACTGTCATTGACAAGTTGGAACTTAACTTCCGTCGTGACGAACGCGTTATCCGCTTCTTGACTTTCAAAATGGACAAGTATGCTGCGGAATATGCTGCTAAAAGAAGAAGTGTTAAATCAAACAAAAAGGAGGATTAATCATGGCGCAACAGACTCAATCAGAAATCAGATATTTAACTCCGCCCTCAGTAGACGTTAAGAAGAAAAAATACTGTCGTTTCAAAAAGAGCGGTATCCGTTATATCGACTACAAAGATCCTGAATTCTTGAAGAAATTCTTGAACGAACAAGGAAAAATTCTTCCACGTCGTATCACTGGTACTTCTTTGAAGTTCCAACGTCGTATCGCACAGGCTGTGAAGAGAGCTCGTCACTTGGCATTGTTGCCTTATGTAACTGACATGATGAAATAAGAAGGAGGAAAAGTATGGAAATTATATTGAAAGAAGACGTAGTAAACTTGGGTTATAAGAACGATATCGTAAACGTGAAATCCGGATACGGTCGTAATTATCTGATCCCGACTGGAAAAGCTATCATCGCTTCTCCTTCTGCAAAGAAAATGTTGGCTGAAGACTTGAAACAACGTGCTCACAAACTTGAGAAAATCAAGAAGGATGCTGAAGCATTGGCTGCTAAGTTGGAAGGCGTTTCTTTGACTATCGCAACAAAAGTTAGTTCAACAGGTACTATCTTCGGTTCTGTTAGCAATATCCAGATTGCTGAAGCATTGGCAAAATTGGGTCATGAAGTTGACAGAAAGATCATCGTTGTAAAAGACGCTGTGAAAGAAGTTGGTAACTACAAAGCTATCGTTAAACTTCACAAGGAAGTTTCTGTAGAAATTCCTTTCGAAGTAGTTGCTGAATAAGAGCAAATTTACTTCTTATATAAAAAAGCGATTTGTTCTGATGGATAAATCGCTTTTTTTTATCATCTTTGCTAATAATATGAAATTCAACCGTTGTTATCTGAAGAGAATCGTTTTGCTGTTCCTGGTTGCTCTGGGAATCGGCAATGCTCTTTATGCAAATAATGAATTGAAAATACTGGCTGACTCTCTGCATAAAATGATAGATGCAAAGCCTCTCTTCGTCCAGAAGAAAGAGCAGCGAATCGCCCGGATTAAATGCTTACTGAAGGACTCCGGACTGACTCCCGATCGGGAATATAAGGTGAATCTCCAATTATACAACGAGTATAAGAAATTTAATATTGACTCTGCCATCCATTATGTAGACCGGAACCTTGAAATCGCTCGTCAGTTAAATAGAAACTATCTGAAATACCAGTCTTCTTTGCAACTCAGCCTTGTATATTCCATGTGCGGCAGATATAGAGATGCGGAATTACTTCTCGAAAATATAAAGCCCTCGGAACTTCCCCGTTCATTACTGGCTACTTATTATGACACGTATGCCCGCTTTTGGGAGTACTATTCGATTTCTGCTACCAACAATCAGTACGGAAAAAAACGGGAAGCTTATCAGGATTCGCTGTATACTCTTATGGATCATACTTCCTTTGACTATAAGTTGTCCCGGGCTTATTCTTATGCAGGACGTGATTCTACAAAAGCTATTAAGATTTTGGATGAGTTACTGGATACTGAGGAGGTAGGAACCCCTAACTATGCAATGATTACTCATTCGTATGCCATGCTGAGCCGCTATCTGAAAAGAGAGGATGATGCGAAGAAATATCTTATGATGTCCGCCATTGCTGATATTCAAAATGCCACACGCGAAACAGCTTCCCTGCAGGCACTTGCACTGATACAATATGAGGAAAATAATTTGGCGGATGCTTTCAAGTTTACACAGTCGGCCATTGATGATGTGGTTTCCTCCGGCATTCATTTTCGGGCAATGGAAATCTATAAATTTTATTCTATCATTAATACGGCTTATCAGACGGAGGAGGCCAGATCTAAATCGAATCTGATTACTTTTCTTATCTCGACCAGTGTTTCTCTTTTTCTTTTGATCGTATTGGTCGTGTTCATTTATGTTCAGATGAAAAAGACGTTGCGGATGAAACGGGCGTTAGCACAAAGTAATGAGGAACTTTTGAGACTGAACAACAAGCTGAACAGCATGAATAGTGAGCTGAATGGTAAGAATGATGAGCTGTGCGAGATTAATAATATAAAGGAGCATTATATAGCTCAGTTTTTTGATGTGTGCTTCAGCTATATTCATAAAATGGAGAAGTATCAGAATATGCTATATAAAATAGCCATTAATAAGTGCTATGATGAACTGATTAAAAAGCTGAAATCTTCTGCATTGATTGATGATGAGCTTGATGCTCTGTATACCCGCTTCGACAGAGTCTTTTTGAATTTATATCCGACTTTTGTTTCAGATTTCAATGCTTTGCTGAAAGATGATGAAAAGATCATCCTCAAGCAGGATGCATTGTTGAACAGGGAGCTTCGTATTTATGCTTTATTGCGTTTGGGCATTACGGATAGCGGAAAGATTGCCAACTTCCTTCGTTGCTCTACAAGTACTGTTTATAATTATCGTACTAAAATGCGAAACAAGGCTGCGGTGGACCGGGATGAATTTGAAAATGAAATTATGAAAATCTGACCAATATAAACGAATTTGTGCCATCCTGCAAAGAAAGTACTTTCCAAACGGTCTACATTTTTTATATCCTGAAATATAGCTAATCTATTGATTTATAGACTGAAGTAGGTTTTTGTAATCTACATAAAGTTGTGTAGACTAAATAAAGCGTTATTTATTTGGCTAGTTTTGCGATATCAGTTTTCGAACAATCTGCCTGCAGATGAAAATTGATACCTTTTATATTGTTTGTACTTAAATTCGCAATGTTTTATGGATGCACAATTTTCACTCGACACAAAAATAAAAGTAGGAATTATCGGTTTCGGTAGAATGGGAAGATTCTATTGGGAGGCGATGCGGAAAAGCGGGCGATGGGAGATTGCCTATATTTGCGACACGGATCCTACAACGCGCGAACTTGCTAAGAAACTATCTCCTGAATCTCGTGTAGTAGATAATGATCAAAAAATCTTTGAAGACGAGAGTGTACAGGTTGTCGGACTCTTCACATTGGCAGACTCAAGGCTTGAACAAATAGAAAAGGCTATTCGGTACGGAAAACATATCATCGCGGAAAAGCCCGTTGCAGATACGATGGAAAAAGAGTGGAAGGTAGTGGATATGATAGAAAACTCCAATGTACTTTCTACAGTAAACTTATATCTGCGAAATTCCTGGTATCATAATCTGATGAAGGAATATATTCAGAAGGGAGAAATAGGTGAGTTGGCCATTATCCGTATTTGCCACATGACTCCGGGACTGGCACCGGGTGAAGGACATGAATATGAAGGCCCCGCTTTCCATGATTGCGGAATGCATTATGTGGATATTGTCCGCTGGTATGCCGAAAGTGAATATAGAACATGGAATGCTCAGGGTGTGAATATGTGGAATTATAAAGATCCTTGGTGGGTACAGTGTCACGGAACTTTTCAAAATGGCGTGGTCTTTGATATAACTCAGGGCTTTGTCTATGGACAATTGTCGAAAGATCAGACGCACAATTCTTATGTCGATATTATAGGTACGGAAGGTATCGTGCGTATGACGCATGATTTCAAAACTGCTGTCGTCGATTTGCACGGAGTACATCAGACGCTTCGTGTGGAAAAACCTTTTGGTGGTAAGAACATTGACGTGCTGTGCGATTTGTTCGCCGATTCAATATTGACCGGTAAACGAAATCCTCGTCTGCCTTTAATGTACGATTCGACCATTGCATCCGAATATGCGTGGAAATTCCTGCAGGATGCACGTATGAATGACTTGCCGGCTATCGGTAATTTACAGACTCTTGAGCAAATACGCGAACGCAGAAAAAACATGAAAAATGGATATGGATTGCTGCATAGTAATCCACCACAAATAACTAACCCCTTAAAACAATAAACCATGTCAGACTTTTCAAGAAGAAAATTTCTTAAAACGGGAGCTGCTGCTTTAGCAGGAATCACCATTGCTCCCAGTTCTATTTTAGGTATGAGCCACGGACACGTTTCCCCAACCGACAAACTAAACCTTGCAGCCGTAGGTATCGGCGGTATGGGTCATGCCAACATCAATAACGTGAAGGGCACCGAAAATATTGTGGCTCTTTGTGACGTAGACTGGAAATATGCCAAAGGTGTATTCGATGAATTTCCGAATGCGAAGAAATACTGGGATTACCGCAAGATGTACGATGAAATGGGAAAATCCATTGACGGCGTAATCATTGCTACCGCCGACCATACTCACGCTATTATCACAGCGGATGCCATGACAATGGGCAAACACGTATATTGCCAGAAACCGTTGACTCACTCCGTTTACGAATCCCGTTTGCTGACCAACCTTGCCGCCTCTACCGGAGTAGTCACTCAAATGGGTAATCAGGGAGCATCGGGCGAAGGTACCGACCTGGTTTGCGAATGGATATGGAATGGAGAAATCGGTGAAGTAACCAAAGTGGAATGTGCCACCGACCGTCCTATCTGGCCGCAAGGACTGAATGCACCCGAAAAGGCAGACCGCATCCCCAACACATTGAACTGGGATCTTTTCACCGGACCTGCCAAGCTAAACCCGTACAACAACGTTTATCATCCCTGGAACTGGCGTGGATGGTGGGATTATGGTACAGGCGCACTGGGAGATATGGCTTGTCATATTCTGCATCAGCCATTCAGAGCTCTGAAGCTGGGTTATCCTACTAAGGTGGAAGGTTCTTCTACTTTATTACTGAGTGCCTGCGCTCCGCAAGCTCAGCACGTGAAGATGATTTTCCCCGCCCGGGACAATATGCCGAAAGTTGCCTTGCCGGAAGTTGAGATACACTGGTATGACGGCGGTATGATGCCGGAACGTCCGAAAGGTTTCCCGGAAGGAAAACAACTGATGGGCCCTGGTGGTGGGCTGACTATTTTCCACGGAACAAAAGATACATTGATTTGCGGATGCTATGGAGAACAACCTTTCTTGTTGTCAGGCCGTGTGCCCAATGCACCGAAAGTATGCCGTCGCGTCAAGTGTTCTCATGAAATGGACTGGGTACGCGCTTGTAAGGAAGACAAATCCAACCGTATAATGCCGAAAGCGGATTTCTCCGAATCGGGACCGATGAATGAAATGGTGGTAATGGGTGTATTGGCTATCCGTCTGCAAGGATTGAACAAGACACTGGAATGGGACGGCGCTAATATGTGTTTCACCAATATCGGTGATAACGAAACACTCAGAACCTGCATCAAGGACGGATTTACGATTCATGATGGTCACCCGTCATTCAACAAGACCTGGACAGATCCGATCAATGCGAAACAATTCGCAGCCGAACTGGTGAAACATAACTATCGTGAAGGATGGAGATTGCCTGATATGCCACGATAACATGATGAAAGTAAGTTAAGAATTAAAGATTAAAAATTAAATAGTTATTATTATGAAGAAAGTATTTTATCCATTAGCTTGTTGTCTTGCAGCGGGAGTTTTAGTTTCCTGCAGCGGTCAGAAGA
>DXOL01000035.1:0-13931 GCA_019412825.1 Bacteroides thetaiotaomicron
AACGCCTTGCTCCAACCTTTGTTAACCTTAAATCTAATACTATGAAAAACACAGTGCAAAGATACGGGCTTTTGCGAAATCTGCAAATTATTTCTCCTAAATAGGTGTTTTTATAACACTAATTAGCAAAAGCACGGATCTCTTATAGATTTATTGATATTTATAAGCCGTTTATCCCCACTTTTCTTTCATCAAATCTTCCAGTTTCAGCAGCTCGTTCCGATATTGGGCGGCTTCGATAAATTCCAGCTTTTTAGCGGCCTCCTGCATTAATTTGCGGGTACGCTCTATGCTCTTTTCCATTTGAGCTTTGCTCATATATTGTACGATTGGGTCGGCTGCGATATTTGGTGAAGAAGGTTCCACATAAGCGTGTTTTTCTTTCAGCAGTTCATCGGCTTCGGAATCTGAACTGCCAAATACAGACAAGTTTCTAGCCTTCTTGATTTGTTGCGGTGTGATGCCGTTTGCTTCATTGTAAGCCAGCTGTTTCTCGCGTCGACGGTTCGTCTCATCGATCGTAAGCCGCATACTATCTGTTATTTTATCCGCATACATGATTACTTTCCCGTTTACATTACGGGCAGCACGTCCTGCTGTCTGGGTCAATGAGCGATGCGAACGGAGGAATCCTTCCTTATCGGCATCGAGAATAGCGACAAGGGATACTTCCGGAAGGTCAAGACCTTCACGAAGCAGATTGACACCGATAAGTACGTCGTAAACGCCTTGTCTCAAGTCATCCATGATCTTCACACGTTCTAATGTATCCACATCGCTATGGATATAGTTACATCTCACATTATTGTTGAGAAGGTATTCTGTCAGCTCTTCTGCCATACGTTTCGTAAGTGTCGTGACAAGTACCCGTTCTTCTTTTTCGATGCGCAGCTGAATTTCTTCCATCAGGTCGTCAATTTGATTGAGGCTCGGGCGTACTTCGATAACAGGATCAAGCAGACCGGTAGGGCGGATCACTTGCTCTACAACGATTCCTTCCGATTGTATCAGCTCATATTCTGCCGGGGTAGCACTGACGTAAATCACTTGCTTTGTCATCTCCTCAAATTCTTCAAATTTCAGAGGGCGGTTGTCCATTGCGGCAGGCAGTCGGAATCCGTATTCTACCAGATTGATTTTACGGGCACGGTCGCCTCCATACATGGCGCGAACCTGCGGCACGCTTACATGACTTTCGTCAATAACCAGCAAAAAGTCATCCGGGAAGAAATCGAGAAGGCAATAAGGACGGGTGCCGGCAGCGCGACCGTCGAAATAACGGGAATAGTTCTCAATGCCGGAACAGTGCCCTAATTCCCGAATCATTTCCATGTCATATGTAACTCGCTCGTACAATCGTTTCGCTTCATATTCTTTGCCGATAGATTCGAAGAACGCTACTTGTTTGGTCAAGTCGTCCTCTATTTCGTGGATGGCACGAAGAGTGGCTTCCTTGGTGGTCATAAATAAGTTGGCGGGATAGATCTTATAGGCTTCGAAAGGAGCGGTAGTCACCCCGGTAATCGGGTCCACTTCTTCTATACCGTCAATCTCGTCTCCCCAGAAAGTGACACGAAGCAGAGTATCCGAGTACGCAAGGTAGATGTCAACTGTATCTCCTTTAACGCGGAAGTTGCCACGATTCAAATCAATGTCATTACGGACATACAGGCTGTCCACAAGACGACGCAGGAAAACATTACGGTCGAGCATCCGTCCCCGTTCAATTTCAATTACATTTTTATAGAAATCCGACGGGTTTCCCATACCGTAAATACAGGAGACAGAGGAAACGACTACTACATCTTTCCGGCCTGAAAGCAGGGAGGAGGTAGCGGCGAGACGTAACTTGTCAATCTCGTCATTGATGGCGAGATCCTTTTCTATATAGGTATCTGAATTTGGCAGATAGGCTTCCGGCTGATAATAGTCATAATATGAAACGTAATATTCTACGGCGTTATTGGGGAAGAATCCCTTGAACTCGCTGTATAGCTGCGCAGCCAATGTCTTGTTGTGGCTCAATATCAACGTAGGCTTGTTGATGTTGGCGATCACATTGGCGATGGTGAACGTTTTTCCCGATCCGGTAACCCCCAATAAAGTCTGTGCGGGAACTCCTTGAAGTACCCCCTCAGTAAGCTGAGCGATCGCTTCCGGTTGGTCTCCGGTAGGTTTGTAAGCTGATGTTAGTTCAAAATTCATAGTTAAATCCTAAAAAGTGGAGCAATATTCGGCAAAATAATTGAGATAACAAATCATTTTTCCAAATAAATCCTTTACTTTGCAACATATTAATATCATGAAACAAATTCATACAACTAATAATACCAAGAAAACATGATTTGGAATGAGAACATTGAGTGTATGGACCGCGAAAGTCTTCGCAAGATACAAAGCATACGACTCAAGAAAATTGTGGATTACGTTTATCACAACACGCCTTTTTATCGGAAGAAAATGCAGGAAATGGGTATCACTCCGGATGATATCAATACGATTGACGATATCGTGAAACTGCCGTTTACCACGAAACATGATTTAAGAGATAATTATCCTTTCGGACTTTGTGCCGTGCCGATGAGCCAGATAGTGCGTATTCATGCCTCTTCCGGAACGACCGGAAAGCCGACGGTAGTGGGATATACCCGCAAAGACCTTGCTTCGTGGGCAGAATGTATATCACGTGCTTTTACTGCTTATGGAGCAGGACGCTTTGATATATTTCAGGTTTCCTATGGTTACGGACTTTTTACCGGTGGCCTGGGAGCACACGCCGGAGCCGAGAATATCGGTGCCTCTGTGATTCCGATGTCCAGTGGTAATACAGAGAAGCAGATTACATTGATGCACGATTTTGGATCAACTGTTCTTTGTTGTACTCCTTCGTATGCACTTTATCTGGCGGATGCCATTAAAGATTCCGGTTATCCGCGGGAGGAATTCCAACTGAAAGTGGGAGCCTTGGGTGCGGAGCCTTGGACGGAGAATATGCGTCATGAAATCGAAGAAAAACTCGGTATTAAAGCGTACGATATCTACGGACTGAGTGAAATAGCCGGACCGGGTGTCGGTTACGAATGTGAATGTCAGCATGGTACGCACTTGAATGAGGATCATTATTTCCCTGAAATTATTGATCCGAATACATTGCAGCCGGTAGAACCCGGACAGACGGGCGAGCTGGTATTTACGCACCTGACAAAGGAGGGAATGCCGTTGCTGCGTTATCGTACGCGTGACTTGACTGCCTTGCATTATGATAAATGCTCCTGCGGACGTACATTGGTTCGCATGGATCGCATCTTGGGACGTAGTGACGATATGCTGATTATCCGTGGTGTCAATGTATTCCCGACACAGATCGAGTCTGTTATTCTTGAGATGGAAGAATTCGAACCACATTATTTGTTGATAGTAGGTCGTGAAAACAATACCGATACGATGGAACTTCAGGTAGAAGTGCGTCCGGCTTTCTATTCGGATGAGATTAACCGTATGCTGGCGCTGAAGAAGAAGCTGGCAGGTCGTCTGCAAAGCGTACTCGGCCTGGGAGTCAATGTAAAACTGGTAGAGCCGCGTAGCATTGAACGCAGCGTGGGTAAAGCTAAACGAGTGATTGATAACAGAAAAATTTAAAATAGGTAATAAGTAATAAATATTAGGTATTATCGTAGCTGCAACGTAGAATCCATGTGGCTATTACTTAATACTTATTACTTAATACCTAATACTTAAAACTTTACGATAATGGTAGCAAAACAACTTTCTATCTTTTTGGAAAACAAGTCCGGCCGTTTGACGGAAGTGACTGAAGTGCTGGCAAAAGAAAACATCAATCTTTCTGCCTTGTGCATCGCCGAAAATGCTGATTTTGGCATTTTGCGTGGAATTGTATCCGATCCGGATAAAGCATATAAAGCATTGAAAGATAATCATTTTGCCGTGAATATAACAGATGTGGTCGGCATTAGCTGTCCGAATGTGCCGGGAGCTTTGGCAAAAGTGCTGGGATTCTTGTCGGCTGAAGGAGTCTTTATCGAGTATATGTATTCGTTTGCCAATAATAACGTGGCAAACGTTGTGATTCGTCCTAGTAATATGGATAAATGTATTGAAGTACTGAAAGAAAAGAAAGTCGACCTGTTGGCGGCAAGTGATTTGTATAGGCTGTAACCGGACGGCGGACGATAAGCGAACGGTGAACGAAGAACGGTAGCGCTGGTATACCAATGACATAGCGCGCTTGTTGATCGTTCACCGTTTATTATTGACTGTTTATAGCTTCCTGTTCGACGTCGTTTTTTCTCTTTTCGTCGATGTTTAACGCCTTTTATGTATTAAAAAACATAGATTAATTGGTTAATTCCCCGCGAATAAGTAACTTTGCGCAATATTTTTTAAAAGGATGAAGAAAAATATCATTATAACTTTGCTCGCAGCAGCCTCTCTGACATCGTGTGGAGAGTACAATAAATTGCTGAAAAGTACCGATTACGAATACAAGTACGAGGCCGCCAAAAACTATTTTGCTAAAGGGCAGTATAACCGTTCAGCTACTTTGCTGAACGAATTGATTACAATCCTTAAGGGAACCGATAAAGCGGAGGAGTCTCTGTATATGTTGGGTATGAGTTACTATAATCAGAAAGATTATCAGACAGCCGCCCAGACGTTTATCACCTATTTTAATACCTATCCTCGTGGTACTTTCACTGAACTGGCACGTTTCCATGCAGGTAAATCCCTGTTCCTGGATACTCCGGAACCACGTTTGGATCAATCAAGCACTTATCAGGCTATCCAGCAACTGCAGATGTTTATGGAATATTTCCCGAACAGTACCAAGAAGCAGGAAGCACAAGATATGATTTTTGCTTTGCAGGATAAACTGGTGTTGAAAGAACTCTATTCTGCAAAGTTGTATTATAATCTGGGTAACTATCTGGGCAATAACTATGAGTCCTGCGTAATTACAGCTCAGAATGCACTGAAGGATTATCCTTATACAGATTATCGCGAAGAACTTTCCATCTTGATTCTGCGTGCCAGGCATGAAATGGCTATTTATAGTGTAGAAGACAAGAAGATGGATCGTTACCGTGAAACGGTAGATGAATATTATGCTTTCAAGAACGAGTTTCCGGAAAGTAAATACCTGAAAGAGGCTGAAAAAATATTCAATGAATCACAGAAAGTAATTAAAGACTAAATTTAAATAGATTTATGGACTACAAAAAAACGAACGCTCCCGCTACGACGGTAACCCGTGACATGATGGAACTCTGTGCTGACACAGGGAATGTTTATGAAACTGTTGCCATTATTGGTAAGCGTGCTAACCAGATTAGTGTGGAAATTAAAAACGATCTTTCTAAGAAATTAGCAGAGTTTGCTTCTTACAACGATAATTTGGAAGAAGTATTCGAGAATAGAGAGCAGATCGAAATTTCTCGTTATTATGAGAAATTGCCGAAACCTGACTTGATTGCTACACAGGAATACATCGAAGGGAAAATTTATTATAGAAATCCGGCTAAGGAGAAAGAAAAACTTCAGTAATTTATTTTCTAACGAAAGAATTGATAGTCAAGTAGTAAGCGGGAAGCTTTTTCCTATTCCTTATTGCTTGGCTATTATTGTTTAACTTAACTACTATAGAATACTTATGATTCAACGGATTCAAACTTTTTATTTATTGATTGTAACAGGATTGCTGATTGCAGCAATGTGTTTGCCGATGGGATATTTTATCGACACCATGGGAGAACATCCTTTTAGAGCTTTGGGAATAGACGTGAATGGAACTTTCCAGTCTACTTGGGGAATATTTGGCATTCTGATGCTGAGCGCTCTGGTAGCTTTTGCGACTATTTTTCTGTATAAGAACCGAATGTTGCAGATTCGTATGTCAATCTTCAATAGCTTGTTGCTGGTGGGCTATTATATTGCCTTCATTGCTTTCTATTTTGCATTGAAGAGCGATGCCAATCTGTTCCGTATTGGTTGGGCGCTTTGTTTGCCATTAGTATCTATCGTTCTGAATGTGTTGGCTATTCGTGCTATCGGACGTGACGAGGTGATGGTAAAGGCTGCAGACAGACTTCGATAAGGATGCGGGAAACTCTCGCATAGGGAGTTCTTGATGAATAAAAACAGGCGCGAATTTCGCAGACTCACGGAAATATAAACCGTAGGTTCGAGCGAGATTCGCGCCTGATCTTTTTGGGTACTGTTTCTTATTTCTTTAAATCGAATAGATAAGTGAGCTTCACTGTAATTGTGCCATGAGCCGCACGGGAGAAATAGTCTTTCTTCGTTGTGCTGTAAAAGTCTGACAGAGCAAAATAATAGCGTCCTTCGAGTAGGAAACTACCGGCTTTCTTTGTTCTGAATTCTATACCGCCGCCTCCGGCTATACCATAATCGAATTTGTTCTGGATTTTATCCCCGTAAACAGCTTTTTGTGTGTCTGTCAGAGTGTTCATGTCTATATTCTCCATGCTTTCAGATTCACCGATCAGAAGGCCGATCTGAGGACCTGCATTGACGAAAAACTGCAGCCCTTTTTCATTTCCGAAAGCCAGGTGTGCAAGGAAAGGAATATCGAGATAGGTCATCTTTCGGGTGTATTTGCGGGTAGGATCTTCTACGGTCTGTCCGTTATCATCCAAAACTTCAAATAATTCATCCCAGCCGCGCTGTGAGATATTTAACTCTACTTGCGCACCACAGATCATTGCAAAATACTTTTCGGAAATGTAGCGTGCCGTCAAACCTCCGGTAATACCCATCAATGAGTTCTGTTTGATTTTAGGAGTGAATGAAGCGCTGTTTAAGTTGACACCTCCATTAAACCCGACAGAAAAGTTCTGGCGTGGTTCGCCAATCTGTGCGGTGGCCGGAAGTGCGAGTCCCATCATCAGGGAAGCAGCAATCAGAAGTGATTTTATCTTTGTCATTTTCGTGTTATTCGAAGTCAAGTTTTACTAATTCAAAATTCTTCGTGAAGCGGATAAAGAATACTTTCTTATTAATGAATCCTCCCCAGTTATTGACACGTTCGAATTTGAATCCTGTCTGTATCGGAGTCAGATTCATTTTCGGCAAATTGTTTTCCAGTTCCGAACCATAGCGTGACAATCCTTTCAGGAAGAAGAAGCCTGTGTCGAAACCAAGCATTCCGTAGCTTGGGAATTTACTCGCCAAGTCCTTGCTATACCATTTGTGATAATTGTTGGTGAACTGTATGGCAGCCGGAAACAATGTATTTGTATAGAACGATGAATAGAAATAGGTATCCAGTTCAAAGAAACTTTCCAGATGATCCCGGGTATATGTCTGCCATTCGGGATAACCGAACAGATGAATATTCTGCTCCGGAGTGTCTCTGACTAATAAAATCAGTTGAGGAAGAACCTTGATTAACATGACATTTTTGCCGGAAGTCGGAATGAAAATATTGTCTTTGTCAGTGCGAAGAGCTTCCTTCAGCATATCCTTGGTTGCGTTTTCATTGACAGTTTTCATTGATATTCCCTTGCTCTTCAGTTCTTGTTTCATGCCGCTGATAAACTCGGCTTTTTCTTTATCTTCGCTGGTTGGCTCAATAAAGATAACATGGGCATTGGGGAATTGACGGGTAAAGTGCTCGTATACTTCCGAATATAAATAGGATTGCGGAGTATTAATCTGGTAGATGGCAGGATTATTAAATACCTCTTCACCTTTCGAAGAGAAAGGAATCACCAGTCGTATATCATTCTTTTCAGCAAAAGTAGATAAAGGTTTAATCTGTTGCTGGTGCATCGGACCGAAAATGACATTCATGCTCTTCATCTCGTTTTTTGCCAAAATGGTATTTAATGTAGAAACATCTTTTCCACAGTCATATACATATAAATCAATAGAAGTACCCGTGCGTTTCAGACTGTCTACTGCCATCAGGAAACCTTCGTAGTATTCCACCATACGTTTGTCTTCCTGGAAAGGCAATAGCAGAGCCGCTTTGATAGTAGAGATTTCCTGAGGAACTTCTTTGCTCTTGCGGAAAAGTTCATTATTGCTGGGCGGGATAGCGTACGGATCCTCTTTGGGAGTTGTCGGTTGCATGGTTGTTGCGCCGGGATAGGGGATACAGAGATATTGTCCCTTTTTCATTCCCTTTTTCAGCTCGGGATTGGCAGCAATCAATTCCTGTTCGCTGATTCCATATTCGCGGCTTACACTGAATACGGTTTCTTTGCGTTTTACCTTATGCATATCTTTGCATCTGGATTGTACAGGGCCCTGTATGGCAGGTTTTTCAGTTGGTGTTTGCGCAGCTTCCGTTTCCGGCTCTTGTTCCAACGGAATGAGGATAACCTGACCGATACGGAAGTTTTCGGCGCTTAATCCCGGATTGGCTTCACAAATGGCTTTTGCAGATACATTATAAATGGTAGTCAGTTTGTATAAAGTTTCTCCGGCTTGAATCGTATGGAATGTTTCCCCTTTCTGGCTTTCTTTTCCTTTAGGGATTTTTATGGCTTGCCCGGCATAAATTTTCTCATCGCATCCGGGATTCAGACGTATGATGTCGTTTGTTGTGACATTATACATCTTGGCAATGGAGTATAAACTCTGTCCTTTTTCGATGGTATGCAAGAAATAAGATTGGTTCTCTTGTGCATAACTAATAGCGTATGAGGCGCTTATAAAAAGCAAAAATAAGAATATTCGGCTTATCGGTTTCATCAATTTATAACTATTGGTTCTTGAAATCAAGGAACAAAGGTACGAATAATGCCCTATATCTTCATAAGATTTGAGTTAAGAAAATAATATTGTGCTTTTTTAGGAGCATATTTCGGGCGGAAACATTAATTTTGTACCGTTTATGAAGGATATGAATATGCAAGAAACAGAATATATTAATGTGTATGGTGCCCGTGTGCACAATTTGAAAGATATTGATGCTGAAATTCCCCGTAACAGTTTGACAGTGATTACCGGATTGAGTGGTAGTGGTAAATCTTCCTTGGCTTTCGATACGATATTTGCCGAAGGACAGCGCCGCTATATCGAGACTTTTTCAGCCTATGCCCGTAACTTTTTGGGGAATCTGGAACGTCCGGACGTCGATAAAATAACAGGGCTGAGTCCGGTTATCTCTATCGAACAGAAGACTACGAATAAAAATCCCCGTTCTACTGTAGGAACAACGACGGAAATATACGATTATCTTCGTCTGCTCTATGCCCGTGCAGGTATTGCTTATTCCTACCTGTCAGGAGAGGAGATGGTGAAATATACGGAAGAACAGATTCTGGATTTAATCCTGAAAGATTATAAAGGAAAGAAAATATACTTACTCGCACCCTTGGTTCGCTCACGTAAGGGACATTACAAAGAACTTTTCGAACAGGTGCGAAAGAAAGGATATCTCTATGTACGGATAGACGGCGAACTGCGTGAAGTGACGCACGGCATGAAACTCGACCGTTACAAGAATCATGATATTGAGGTAGTTATTGATAAACTGGTAGTAGCCGATAAAGATGATAAGCGGCTGAAACAGAGCGTGGCAACTGCTATGCGACAAGGTGATGGTTTATTGATGATTCTCGATGCGCAGACAGAAAGTGTCCGTCATTACAGTAAACGCCTGATGTGTCCGGTTACCGGACTGTCTTATCGGGAACCGGCTCCCCATAACTTCTCATTCAACTCTCCGCAGGGAGCGTGCCCGAAATGTAAAGGATTAGGCGTGGTCAATCAGATTGATGTCGATAAGGTGATTCCCGACCGTGAACTTTCCATCTATGAAGGAGCGATAGCACCTTTGGGAAAATACAAGAATGCCATGATTTTCTGGCAGATCGGTGCTTTGCTGGAGAAGTATGAAGCCACTTTAAAAACTCCGGTGAAGGAATTGACGGATGATGCGGTTGAAGAAATACTGTATGGTTCGGACGACCGGATCAAGATCAAAAGTTCGCTGATAGGAACTTCTTCCGATTACTTTGTAACCTATGAAGGAGTTGTGAAATATATCCAGATGCTTCAGGAAAAGGATGCTTCTGCTACTGCACAGAAGTGGGCAGAGCAGTTTGCCCGGACCACTGTTTGTCCGGAATGTAAGGGTGCCCGGTTGAATAAAGAAGCATTGCACTTCCGTATTCATGACAAGAATATCAATGAATTGGCCAATATGGACATCAATGAGCTATATGACTGGTTGATGAACGTGGATCAATTTCTGTCCGATAAACAAAAGAAAATCGCAGCCGAGATTCTGAAAGAGATTCGTACGCGTTTGAGATTCTTGTTGGATGTAGGACTGGATTATCTGGCATTGAACCGTAGCTCGGTCAGCCTGTCCGGTGGTGAAAGTCAGCGTATTCGCCTGGCCACACAGATCGGCTCGCAACTGGTGAATGTGCTTTATATCCTGGATGAGCCGAGTATCGGGTTGCATCAGCGTGACAATCTGCGTTTGATCCGCTCATTGAAAGAGCTTCGTGATATGGGAAACTCGGTTATCGTCGTCGAACATGATAAAGATATGATGCTGGCTGCCGATTATGTGATTGATATGGGGCCTAAAGCCGGTCGTTTGGGTGGGGAAGTAGTCTTCTCCGGAACTCCGTCAGAAATGCTTCAAACCGAAACGATGACTTCGCAGTATCTGAACGGAGAAATGAAAATAGAAGTACCCACCAAGCGAAGAAAAGGAAATGGAAAATCTATCTGGCTGAAAGGAGCGAAGGGAAATAATCTGAAAAATGTAGATGTTGAATTTCCATTAGGGAAGTTGATTTGTGTGACCGGAGTATCCGGAAGTGGTAAATCGACGTTGATTAATGAGACTTTGCAGCCGATTCTTTCACAGAAATTCTATCGCTCTTTGCAAGACCCTCTGGAATACGATTCTATTGAAGGGCTGGAAAACATAGATAAGGTAGTGGACGTGGATCAATCTCCGATTGGTCGTACGCCCCGTTCCAATCCGGCCACTTATACAGGTGTATTTTCCGATATCCGTAACTTGTTCGTAAGCCTTCCGGAAGCTAAAATTCGCGGTTATAAGCCCGGACGCTTCTCCTTTAATGTATCGGGCGGCCGTTGTGAAGCCTGTACCGGAAATGGATACAAGACGATTGAAATGAATTTCTTGCCGGATGTGTATGTGCCTTGTGAGGTTTGCCACGGCAAGCGGTATAACCGCGAAACGCTTGAAGTACGTTTCAAAGGAAAGTCTATCGCTGATGTGCTTGATATGACTATAAACCGTGCTGTCGAATTCTTTGAGAATGTGCCGCAGATTCTGAATAAAATTAAGGTTCTGCAAGATGTCGGATTAGGCTATATCAAATTGGGTCAGTCATCTACTACGCTTTCCGGTGGAGAGAGCCAGCGTGTAAAACTGGCGACGGAATTGTCAAAACGAGATACGGGCAAAACGCTTTACATTCTCGATGAACCGACTACCGGACTTCACTTTGAGGATATCCGTGTATTGATGGGGGTACTTAATAAGTTGGTGGACAAAGGTAATACCGTTATTGTGATCGAACATAATCTGGACGTCATCAAGATGGCGGACTATATCATAGATATGGGGCCTGAAGGTGGTAAAGGCGGAGGAGTACTTCTTAGTTACGGGACACCGGAAGAGGTTGCGAAGAGCCAGAAAGGTTATACTCCGAAGTTCCTTCGCGAAGAATTAGGACTTTAATATTGAAGTATAAGTGTCGGCTTACTAAAAAGAAATAACAAGATGAAGATCAATAAAACGAATGCGGCGCGTCTGCTGGATAAAGCTAAAATAGCTTACGAACTGATTCCTTACGAAGTTGACGAAAACGATCTGAGTGCCATTCATGTAGCCGCCAACTTAGGCGAGAATATAGAGCAGGTATTTAAGACACTGGTTCTTCATGGTGACAAAAGCGGTTATTTTGTTTGCGTCATTCCGGGTGAGCACGAAGTCGATCTGAAGCTGGCAGCAAAGGCTTCCGGCAATAAAAAGTGTGATTTGATACCGGTGAAGGAACTTCTTTCGCTGACGGGATATATCCGGGGCGGCTGTTCACCTATTGGCATGAAGAAACATTTTCCTACTTATATTCATGAAACCTGCCGGCAATTTCCGTATATTTATGTAAGTGCCGGTGTACGGGGGCTGCAGATAAAGCTTGCGCCGGGTGATTTAATCCGTGAATCGAGGGCAGAAATTTGCCGTTTATTTGAGGAATAAATCCAAAAAAGTATATATTTGCAGAATATATGTCATTAGAAAAATTATCAATCATTAATTAATAAATTTATATCTATGTTTGACAAACACCCTAAAGGACTGATAGCAGCCGCTTTAGCCAATCTAGGTGAACGCTTTGGCTTCTATACAATGATGGCGATCCTCGTGCTTTTCTTGCAAGCTAAGTTTGGAATGAATGGAAAAGAAGCGGGATTTATTTATTCAACTTTCTATTTTTCCATTTACATTCTTGCTTTGGTTGGAGGTATTATCGCCGATAAGACACGAAACTACAAAGGAACTATTTTCACGGGAATTGTGCTGATGGCAGTGGGATACCTGTTGTTGGCTATTCCATCCAAGACTCCGGTAGACAATCAGACCTTTTATCTGGTCATTACTTGTGCCAGCTTGTTTGTGATTGCATTTGGTAACGGATTATTTAAAGGAAATTTGCAAGCTTTGGTAGGGCAGATGTACGATAATCCTAAATACGCCAGTATGCGTGACTCCGGTTTCTCCTTGTTTTATATGTTCATTAATATCGGTGCAATCTTTGCTCCGTTTGCAGCAGTAGGTGTACGTAACTGGTGGTTGTCTACTTTCGGTTACAATTACGATGCCGATCTTCCTGCATTATGTCACGGTCATTTGGCTGGTACTTTGTCGCCCGAAGCTACTGAAACTTATCATACGTTGGTAGAGAAAGCTTCCAACGCCCCGGTACAGGATTATACAGCCTTTGCATCTGATTACCTGAATGTTTTTACTACAGGTTTCCATTATGCATTTGGAGTAGCTATCATTGCTATGGTCATTTCTTTGACTATCTATTTGATTAATAAGAGAAACTTCCCCGATCCCAGCAAGAAAGCCGCTGCGTCTTCAGCATCTTCGGCTACTGTAGAAATGAGTATTCAGGAAGTAAAACAACGTATGTATGCCCTGTTCGCAGTGTTCGGAGTTGTTATCTTCTTCTGGTTCTCTTTCCATCAGAATGGTTTGACTTTGACATACTTTGCAAAGGAATATACTGACCTTAACTTGTTTGGTATGCCTATTTCCGCAGAGCTGTTCCAGTCGTTGAATCCGTTCTTCGTTGTTTTCCTGACTCCTGTGATTATGGCTATCTTTGCCAGCCAGCGCAGACGTGGGAAAGAGCCTTCTACTCCTAAAAAGATTGCAATTGGTATGGGTATTGCCGCATTGGCCTTTATCGTAATGGCTGTCGGTTCTTATTTTGCCAATCTGCCTTTGCACAAGGACATTATCGCTGTAGGAACTTCACCAGTCAAAGTGACTCCGTTCTTGTTGATGTTGACTTATCTGATTTTGACGGTAGCTGAGTTGTATATTTCTCCGTTGGGAATTTCATTTGTGTCTAAAGTGGCTCCTCCGAAATACCAGGGTATTATGCAGGGAGGATGGTTAGGTGCGACTGCACTTGGCAATCAGCTGTTGGTGATCGGTGCTATTTTGTATGAATCCATTCCTATCTGGATGACATGGACAGTGTTTGTGGTAGCTTGTACTATTTCAATGTTTACCATGATCTTCATGCTGAAATGGCTGGAACGTGTAGCGAAATAAGCTCGTCCGGTAATAAATAAACGAATGCCCCGGAACATTGATTGGATGAAGTGACCCCAAAAAGTTGTACTGGTTAAACATTATCCATTAATTGAAAGAG
>DXOL01000036.1:0-283226 GCA_019412825.1 Bacteroides thetaiotaomicron
ACAAGCTGCCAAAGGTGATGTGTTAGAAATCTCTTATATCGGTTATGCCTCCCAATCAATCACGCTCGCCAACGCCCAACCCCTAAAAGTCACAATGGGTGAAGACACGCAAACCTTGGACGAAGTAGTAGTTACTGCTTTGGGTATCAAGCGTGAACAAAAAGCATTGAGTTATAATGTCCAGCAAGTAAAAGGAGATGCTTTAACAGCGGTGAAAGATGCCAACTTTATCAATTCGCTGGCAGGTAAAGTAGCCGGTGTACAGATCAGCAGCGGTGCTACAGGTGCTGGTGGTGCTACACGTGTTGTAATGCGTGGTATGAAGTCATTGACCAAGAACAACAATGCTCTATATGTGATTGATGGTGTACCTATGTTTAACACCGGTTCAAGTGGTGGTGACGGTCAGTACGGATCAATGGGTGGTTCTGATGCAGTAGCAGACTTAAACCCGGACGATATAGAAAGTATAAGTATGATGACCGGACCGTCAGCTGCTGCCCTTTATGGTTCTGCCGCTGCCAATGGAGTGGTCCTGGTTAACACAAAGAAAGGGAAAAAAGAAAAGATATCACTTACTGTTTCCAATAGTACGACCTTCTCCAAGGCATATATTATGCCTGAGATGCAGAACAGATACGGAACAAGTTCAGGTTTGTTCAGTTGGGGAGATCTGACAGATAAAAGATATGATCCGAAAGACTTCTTCAATACCGGTAGTAATATCATTAACTCCATCACATTATCGACAGGAAGCGATAAAAATCAGACTTACTTCTCAGCTTCCACGACAAATTCAGATGGTATTTTGCCAAATAACAGCTACAACCGCTATAACTTTACCGCACGCAACACAACTAACTTCCTGAATGATAAGCTGACACTGGATATCGGTGCACAATACATCATACAGAATAATACCAATATGGTATCTCAGGGACAATATTACAATCCCCTACCCGCTTTGTATCTATTTCCACGCGGAGATAATTTTGATGAAATCCGCCTGTACGAACGTTACGATACAAATTACGGATTTATGAAACAATACTGGCCTTATGGCGACGGCGGACTGTCTTTGCAGAATCCTTACTGGACTCAAAACCGTATCAGACGTACCTCTGACAAAAAACGCTATATGTTGAATGCCTCTCTGAAATGGAAAGTTACAGACTGGTTAAATATCACCGGCCGTGTCAATCTGGACAATTCGGATTATCGCAACAAAACAGAAAAATACGCTTCAACACTTGCCACTTTCTGTTCTGTCAATGGTGGTTTTGAAGATGCTATGCGTCAGGAACGTTCTTTATATACCGATTTAATGGCTACTGTTGATAAAACATTCGGAGATTTCCGTCTGAATACCAATATCGGTATGTCACTTTATCACACATCCATGCAGACAATCGGCTTTGCAGGTGACCTGATAATCCCTAACTTCTTTGCACTGAATAATATTAATTACGCTGCAAACTATAAACCACTGCCGGACGGATACGATGACGAAGTACAAAGTATATTCGCTAACGTCGAATTAGGATGGAGAAGTCAACTTTACCTCACGTTGACCGGACGTAATGACTGGGATTCCAAACTGGCTTTCTCCAATCAGTCTTCATACTTCTACCCTTCTGTCGGCTTATCGGCTGTACTGACGGAAATGTTCGCTCTGCCTAAAATCATTTCTTATGCAAAAGTACGTGGTTCTTACACAGTTGTAGCCTCTTCTTTCGACCGTTACCTGACTAACCCGGGATACGAATATAACAGCCAGACTCACAACTGGGCAAACCCGACAGTTTACCCGATGGACAATCTGAAACCGGAGAAAACCAAATCATGGGAAATCGGTCTGAACTTGAAGTTCTGGGAGAATCGCTTCAATCTGGACGCAACCTATTATCGTTCCAATACTTTAAACCAGACATTTAAAGTAGATATTCCTTCTTCCTCCGGATATAACAAGGCAATCGTTCAGACTGGTAATGTACAGAACCAGGGAATTGAGCTGGCACTCGGCTTCACCGACGAATGGGCAGGATTCAGATGGGCATCAAATGCTACTTTCACTTTGAACCGTAACAAAGTAAAACGTCTGGCAGGCGGTAGCACCAACCCTGTAACGGGCGAACTGATCGATATGCCGAATATGCCTGTAGGATGGCTTGGTAAAGAAAATGTGGCTCCCCGGGTAATCTTGACAGAAGGAGGTACAATGACCGATATTTATGTATACAATGAATTGACCAAAGATAATAACGGAAATATAAAAGTAGATTCTCAAACCGGAGGACTTAGTATGCATACGGCAGAGACTCCTACCAAAGTCGGAAATTTGAACGCCAACTATAATTTAGGCTGGACCAACAATTTCACTTACAAAGGAATCAATCTGGGAGTCGTACTTTCCGCACGTGTAGGCGGTCTGGCATACTCAGCCACGCAAGGTGTTCTTGATTACTATGGCGTGTCAAGTATTACGGCAAATGCGCGTGACAATAAAGGTGTGCCGATGAATAACGGAAAAGTGGATACACAGAAATACTATCAGACCATCGGTACCGGTGAAGGCGGTTACGGAAGATACTATTTATACAGTGCCACCAATGTCCGCCTTCAGGAACTCAGTCTTAGCTATACACTTCCCAAGAAATGGCTGAACAATGTAGCCAATGTAACTTTCGGACTTGTAGGACGCAACCTGTGGATGATCTATTGCAAAGCACCGTTTGACCCTGAATTGTCTGCTTCTACATCAAGTAACTACTATATGAATGTGGACTACTTCATGCAACCGAGTATGCGCAATATAGGATTTAATGTAAAAGTACAATTCTAAATTAATGAGAAAATTATTATGAAGAAATATCTAAGAAATATAACAGTCGGTACTGCTTTGGTATTAGTTGCCGGGAGTTGTACTGGTAATTTTGAAGAATACAACACCAATCAATTCCAGATTCATGAAGCTGATCCTTCTACTTTGATGAAGTCAATGATTGAGACGATTGTAAACATTCAGCAGAATGACTCGCAGATGATGGATCAGATGGTCGGTCAGTTAGGAGGCTATCTGACATGTGCGAATGTATGGAGCGGCACTAATTTCGGCACATTCAATCAAAGTGATGCCTGGAATGCAGGTCCCTGGAATACTAATTTCGAGAAAATATACGGTAATTTCTTCCAAATACAGGAAGCAACCAATGAAAGCGGGCACTATTATGCTTTTGCACGTATGATACGGGCCATAACCATGCTGCGTGTTGCCGATTGTTACGGTCCGATGCCTTACAGTCAGGTGAAAAAAGGTAACTTCTATGTAGCTTATGACACAGAAGAACAAGTCTACAAGAATATAATGGAAGATTTTGCAAGTGCTGCCAACGTACTCTATAACTATTATAAAGATACCAATGGTAACGCACCGCTCGCCAGCAACGACCCTGTATTCAGTGGCAATTATGCCAACTGGGCAAGACTCGCAAATTCCATGCGACTGAGAGTGGCTATCCGCATCAGTACGGCATATCCGGAGATGGCTAAAGAAAATGCAGAAGCTGCCGCATCTCATGAGGCCGGACTGATCGAAGCAAATAACGACAATGCTATGATGGATTGCGGTTCGCAGACAAACCCTTACCAATTGGCAGCTGTAAGCTGGGGTGATTTGCGCGTCAATGCCAATATCGTCGATTACATGAACGGATACAACGACCCACGTATGTCTAAATACTTCAACCATTCAACATTTCCCGGTCACACTCAGGAATATGTAGGTATGCGCTCCGGAGAAGATGGTTTTGCCAAAAGTGAGGTTGCTAGTTATTCCATACCGGCCATTACAGGTACTTCCAAATTATTGGTATTCTGCGCTGCCGAAACTGCATTCCTCCGTGCGGAAGGCAAGCTGAAAAACTGGTCTGTAGGCAGTAAATCGGCTAAAGAGTACTATGAAGAAGGAATCAAACTCTCCATGGAACAATACGGCACAACAATGCCCGACAATTATCTGACAAATACAGAAAAGCCGTCTGTATCACATAATAATGATCCCAGAGGTCATGCATATACCATCTCCAACACTGTTGCCGTTGCATGGAATGACAATGAAGAAGAAAATCTTCAGCGTATCATTACTCAGAAATGGATAGCCAACTATCCGCTGGGACTGGAAGCATGGGCTGAATATCGTCGTACCGGATATCCGGAACTCTATCCTTGCATTGACAATCTATCTCCGTCAGGAGTAGACAGCAAACGTGGTATGCGTCGTCTGAGATTCCCTTATACGGAAGTACAGAACAACCATTCCAATTATCAGCAAGGTGTCTCGTATCTGAAAAATGGTGGTCCGGACAATGAAGCCACAGATTTGTCATGGGGAAAAACTAATTAATATAACCTCCTAACTAGAATTAATATGAAAAAGAATTATTTACTATATTTTTTATTGTTAGCGTTGAGCACCCCGATATGGGTGAGCTGTAATGACTGGACAGAATCAGAAGCAAAAGATTACTTCGAAGGTCCTTCAGAAGAATACTATGCGGCCCTGCGTGCATATAAAAAGTCTGATCATCCCAAAGCTTTCGGATGGTTCGGCAACTGGACAGGCGAAGGTGCTTCACTGGTGAACAGTATGGCGGGAATACCCGATAGTGTGGATGTGGTATCCATTTGGGGAAACTGGTCGAATATTACAGAAGCGCAAAAGAAAGATCTCAAGTTCTGTCAAGAAGTAAAAGGGACTCGTTTCACCATGTGCTTTATCATCACTTCGGTAGGTACGCAAGTCACTCCGCAACATATATATGACAATTGGGAATCAATGGGATTCGCAAGCCAACAGGAAGCCGTTAATGATTTCTGGGGCTGGCCTTCAGACGAATCCAACAAAGAAGCCGTTGAAGCATCTATCCGCAAATATGCAAACGCTATCGCTGATACGATCAACAAATACGGCTATGACGGATTTGACATCGACTACGAACCGAACTATGGTAATAGAGGTAACATTGTGGACGATGATGACAGAATGTTCATATTCATAGACGAACTTGGCAAACACTTCGGTCCTAAATCGGGAACCGGCAAGTTATTGATCATTGACGGCGAACCGCAAAGTATAAAGAACAGACCCGATGTAGGTCCTTACTTTGATTACTTTATCATTCAGGCCTATAAACCCGGCAATGACAACAATCTGGATAAACGTCTGATAGACGGCGGTGTAGCAGGTCCGGGACTCGTTCAGACTTACGGCAGCGTAATGTCCGAAGAGCAAATCACAAAGATGACCATCATGACCGAAAACTTTGAGGCCGTAGATGCTGCTATGGATGGCGGATATCCTTATACTGACCGTTATGGCAACAGCATGAAATCTTTGGAAGGAATGGCACGCTGGCAACCCAAAAATGGTTTCCGTAAAGGCGGAGTAGGAAGCTATCATATGGAAGCGGAGTATCCGACAAACCCGGAATACAAGAATCTACGCAAAGCCATCCAAATTATGAATCCTTCTACCAAACCGTTAATTAAATATTAATTCACTATGAAACAGATTAAGAACATAAGAAACTTCTTGTTGATATCGCTTATCGCTGGCGGTGCATGGATCGGCTGTGACGATGCGAATTATAATACATTGGATACGCACGTCTTCTTCGAAGAAGCTTTAACTGCTACAAGCACCAAAGTGACTGTTATGGGCAGCGGTGAAACCAATGTCACACTGAACGCGCATATCAGCAATACACAACAGAAAGACAACAGCTATAGCCTGGCGATAGATCAGGCTGCTCTTGACGCATACAACAAGGCTAATGGTACAAACTACATCGCATTGCCGGAAACCCATTACACCCTTCCGGACAATATAACGATTAAGGCAGGCGCTTATAATGCAGATCCCATTTCCATACATATCAAAGCATTCTCCGAGGAAATGAATGCATCCGGTGAATCATATGCATTACCGGTGCGCCTGGTAGCCAAACAAGGTAGTATTGATGTAATGCCTGTTACCGGCAGCTTGGTGATTCTTGCCAATAGTATCATGGAATTTTCCGCCCCGCAATTTGTCGGAAGTACAGAACTCGTAGCCAAGAAATTCTCTGAAGCTCCTGAAACCTACAACGAGTTTACTGTCGAAGTTCGTTTCCAGGTAAGCAATACAGCCAATCGTAACCGTGCAGTATTCAGCACATCCGGCAGCGACGGCAAGAGCTTGTTATTACGTTTCGAAGACCCGCAAAGTGACAATAGTGACCACAAAGCTCACTCATTAGTTCAGATTCAGACTCATGAAACCTATCTGAACCCGACCTACTCTTTCGAACCTAATAAGTGGCAACATCTTGCTGTGACATACAACGGTTCTAAATATCGTATCTATATTAACGGTAAAGACGGAGGTTCAAAAGACGTTGCCGGCGGGCCTTGTATATTTGGTAGTATGAGTTGGTTCAGTGGCGGTAGCTGGTGGAGCGGATGTAAAATCTTGGTAAGCGAAGCCCGTATCTGGTCTGTATGCCGGTCGGAAATTCAGATTCAGAACAACATGACTATCACAAGCCCTAAATCTCCGGGATTAGAAGCTTATTGGAGATTCAATGAAGGCAAAGGTAATGTATTTGAGGATACTACCGGTAAAGGACATACAATTACCACAACAGTCACTCCTGTGTGGATAGATAAGATTTTGTCTACAGATGAAGCTACTCCATGGAAATAAAACGATGGTACAATTTTAATATAGTTACTATGAATAAAGTATTTCAACCAATAATCATTGCACTCATGAGTGCAATGATCCCCTTCTTCTCATCTTGCAGCGATGATGATTCGGTCAGCGAATGGGATATGAGCTATGTTTCTTTATTGCCGACAGATTATTTGAGACCGACTCCTTCGTTTACACTGAAGCATGTGGAAGAAGAAGGTATTGAAGGCAGTGTTGAGTTTCAGTTTATGGCTACAACACAAAAAGCTGTTGCCCAGGATATAAATGTAAATATTGACGTTACCTGTGATGGAATCTCAGCAGATAAGATCAACTTAACTTCCAAAACAGCCGTAATAAAGGCAAATGCTACAGCTTCAGAACCTATTACCTTAAGTATTACGGACTGGGATGAGTTGGAAAGTATCAAAGAAGAGGCAAACTATACTCTGAAAATTAAAATAACAGGTATAGAATCAACAGCAACAGATGTCGCCAATGCAGCATACTATCAGGAGATAGTGCTGAAAATCTCTAAAAGTGCTGAAAGGAAAAAGGAGAATGTACTACTTACCAACGCAAAAGACTGGATATTCACCTTTATGGAGGGAGTAGAAAATTCTGAATCAAACTCTGTCGCAGGAACAGGAAGCAGTGACGTTGCGACCAACGGAATACCTTTCTGGTTGACTGTTGACCTAAAGACAGTGAAAACTCTGACAGGCATTCAAACGAGACATTGGGCATCCGGATATGCTCCTACAAAAGTCGAGATATTCACTTCTGAAGATGGCGAAAAATGGGTATCCATTGGTCAATGGACTACAAAGGGAGGAACTCAGACTATCACATTTGAAGAAAGTGTCAAAACACGCTATCTGAAGTATCAGATGATCACTGTTCCCGGTCGTGTAGATATTACAAGATTCTATATATATTCTTGGGAATAAGCGTATGGAATAAGTTTTCCATCAATTAAATACCGGACAAGAGCAGACTTACAAGAAAAATGTATAAGTTTGCTCTTGTTTTTATATAGAGCTACAATCAACCTTTAGCAAACATAAATTAGATAAAATGAAAAAGCATCATCTATTAGGAGCCATTCTTTTATGCAGTGGACTATTTTCCTGTTCTTCAGGAGTTATTCAGCAGGCAAACTACGAAGTTATTCCTCTGCCTCAGGAAATCAAAATTACGACCGGAAACTTTGTACTAAATGACCGTACTTCCATCGTCTATCCGAAAGATAACAAGGAAATGCAGCAAAACGCAAATCTGTTGGCGGAATACATTCATCAGATGTCCGGCAAAAAGCTGAAAGTCACTGACGAGCCAGTCACTTCAAACGCAATAATCTTAGCAACAGGTATGAATGCAGACAATGCCGAAGCATACCAACTGAAAGTAAACCAAGACAACGTAACCATCACAGGTACTTCAGAAGCAGGAACTTTTTATGGCATACAGACTTTGCGGAAGTCACTCCCAATTACAAACAAAGGAGACATAAGCCTTCCTGCTGCCGAAATCAACGACTATCCACGTTTCTCCTATCGTGGAGTACATTTAGATGTTTCACGCCATTTCTTCCCGGCCGACTCTGTCAAACGCTTTATTGATATGATGGCTTTACACAATATCAACCGTCTTCACTGGCATCTGACCGATGATCAGGGATGGAGAATTGAAATCAAAAAACGTCCGGAGTTGACCACTATCGGTTCCAAACGCTCGGAGACAGTCATCGGACATAATTCCGGAGAATATGACGGCATTCCATATAATGGTTTTTACACACAGGATGAAGCTAAGGAGATTGTAAAATATGCACAGGAACGCCATATCACAGTAATACCGGAAATTGACCTTCCGGGACATATGCAGGCTGCGCTTGCTGCTTACCCCGAATTGGGTTGCACGGGCGGTCCCTATGAAGTATGGAAAATGTGGGGAGTATCAGAAGATGTGCTCTGTGCAGGAAATGACAAGACACTGACATTTATAGAAGATGTTCTGAATGAAATTGTAGATATTTTCCCATCCGAATATATTCATGTCGGTGGTGATGAATGCCCGAAGGTACGTTGGGAGAAATGCCCGAAATGTCAGGCACGTATCAAGGAACTGGGGCTAAAAGCCGATAAAGGTCACACAGCCGAACAAAGACTTCAGAGTTATATCATAAATTATGCGGAACAGTTTCTTAACGGCAAAGGACGTCAGATCATTGGCTGGGAAGAAATACTGGAAGGAGGACTGGCACCCAATGCCACTGTCATGTCATGGAGAGGCATAGAAGGAGGAATTGAAGCAGTGAAGCATAAACACGACGCAATCATGACACCCAGTTCATTCCTGTACTTCGATTACTATCAGACCATGGATACAGACAATGAACCGCCTGCTATCGGAGGGTATGTACCTTTAGAAAAGGTATATAGCTACGAACCGGTTCCTCAGATACTCACTCCCGAAGAAGCTAAACATATCGTAGGCGTACAAGCCAACTTATGGACGGAATATATCCCTACTTATAGTCAGGTAGAATATATGGAACTACCCCGTATGGCCGCATTATCAGAAATACAGTGGACTATGCCGGAGAAAAAAGAATATGCGGATTTCCTGAAACGATTGCCCGGACTGATCGCTGTCTATGACATCAATCAATATAACTATGCCAAACATATCTTCCAGGTAAAGTCCCAATATATCCCTGATACC
This sequence comes from Bacteroides thetaiotaomicron, assembly GCA_019412825.1. Taxonomy (GTDB): domain Bacteria; phylum Bacteroidota; class Bacteroidia; order Bacteroidales; family Bacteroidaceae; genus Bacteroides; species Bacteroides thetaiotaomicron_A. The sequence goes on from DXOL01000036.1 coordinate 9,458, forward strand.
GAAGCCAACGTATTGAATGTTGTCTTATCTACTATTGATAATACTCCGGTCTACTATACACTCGATGGCAGTGAACCTACAGCCAGTTCCAATATATACATGGACACGCTGAAAATCGGTCAAAGCTGCACACTGAAAGCAACCACTATCCGTCCCAACGGCAGTACTGCAGTGTTGAAAGAGAATATCAAATTCAACAAAGCCACCATGAAGCCGATCACCATGCTGCAACCCATCAATGAAAAGTATAAATTCGAAGGAAAGAATACACTCATTGACGGACTGGCAGGAAGCAGAAATTACCGTACCGGACGATGGATTGCCTTCTATCAGAACGATCTTGAAGCAATGATTGACCTGCAACAGGAGACTCCGATAAGCAAAGCATGGGTACGCACCTACGTAGAAATAGGAGAAGAAATTCTTGATTTACGCGAACTTTCCGTAGCCGTATCAAACGATGGGAAAGAGTACAAAGAAGTAAAATCCGAAGTTTACCCCGCCGTCAGTAAGGAAGATAAGAATGGCATCTATACCCATGAACTTTCTTTCGATACAGTGCAGGCACGTTATGTGAAAATAACAGCCCGTCCGGAATATAACATACCGGCATGGCATTGGGGTAAAGGAAGACCGGCATTTATATTCGTAGATGAAATAGGGCTGGAATAAAACTTAAAAAGGTATGTCGCTGGGCGACATACCTTTTTTTAACATTCTCTTTATCCTCTTTATTTTTTAGACAATCGAATAATCCGTCCTTCCTTCTTATAGCTGAAGTGATTTGTATGCATCAATACATTCAATATTTCGTCCGGAAGATTATCAGTAGAGAATTCACCGGTGAACCGTTCGGTCTTCAGACTTTCATCATCATACACAAACTTCAAATCATACAGTTTCTCCATGACATTTGTAATCTCCAGCAATGAATGTTGCTTGAATTTCAGTTTTCCGTTAATCCACAGAAGAACTTCGGTCGGCTCGGCATATTCTATTAATTCAGCCTGATAGGTAGTTGTATTAATGTTCAACGTTTGTCCCGGTTTCAGCAGATAGCCATTATTGACGGTTCGTGGAGATTCCATTCGTACAGAACCTTGTAACAGAGTGGTCACTACCCTGTCCTCTTCTTCACGTGCCCGTACATTAAACTTTGTACCCAATACGCAAGTCTTAATATGCTTCGTATTTACGATGAATGGAGCATGCTTGTCACGGGCCACTTCAAAGTAAGCCTCGCCCGACAAATCAATCTGACGATCTGTACTCCAGAAAGAGTTACGGTAAATGAGCTTCGTAGATGCATTCAGCCAAACCTTACTACCGTCCGGAAGTACTGTTTGCGCTCTCTGTCCGCCGGTAGTCATCACTGTATAATCAGAAAGTTTATTGGAAAGCAGTCCCCACGCAATTCCTCCTGCGAAAACAAGACCTGCCAGAAAAGCGGCTGCCGCGGACGCATAACGTCCCCATCGAACCGATATACTTCTTCGCTTGGCTTTTTTCTCCTTTTCCCGTACGAGCGACTTAAACTTCGTCAGTGACGCTTCTGTGTCTACAGCATCCATCACTGCCATACGGTCGCCTACAAAAAGGGTATAATAAAGCTGCTCTAGTATTTGTCGGTTTTCCGGCGCTTCTTCACACCATAGTTCTACCTGCTGACATTCTTCGCCATCGCATCCTCCCCTCAGGTAGTTCATCAAGATAGATTCATCCATGTTCAATCATCCTTTTACTATAAAAAATATAATACCTCTGTTATTAATACAGTTGACAGCGCAAATATACTAAACTAAAAAAGAAAAAAATATTTTCTCCCGTTTTATTTCGTTTCTTTCATTGCTTTCATTATTTTTGCTCTGCATAAAAAATAATGAAGAATGCAACAACCTCCTATATACCTAGATATTAACAATAATAAATCTATCATCACTGCCTTGAAAGCAGGCGAAGAATATGTATTCGACGCTGTCTACAGGCATTATTTCCGTAGATTGTGCGCCTTTTGTTCGCAATATGTCAGCGAGCAGGAGGAGATTGAGGAGATTGTACAGGACACGATGATGTGGTTATGGGAAAACCGCTGTAGCCTCATGGAGGAGCTTACATTGAAAACGCTTCTCTTTACGATTGTCAAAAACAAAGCCCTGAACCGTATTTCCCATTTCGAGATCAGACGAAAAGTACATCAGGAGATTACAGAAAAATTCGAGAAAGAATTCGACAATCCTGACTTTTATCTGGAAAATGAGTTATTCCGCCTCTATGAGAATGCTCTGAAGCAGCTTCCCAAAGATTATCGGGAAGCATATGAGATGAATCGTAATCACCGGATGACTCATAAAGAAATTGCAGAAAAGCTGAACGTCTCTCCCCAAACCGTCAACTATCGTATCGGACAGGCTTTAAAGCTATTACGCATTGCCTTAAAAGACTATTTGCCTTTATTCATTCTTTATTTCGGGCTTGACATATTCAAACAATCATGAAACAATTCATATCAAAAGCATGAGTGAACTCCTAGTCTATAAAGCCTCGGCAGGTTCAGGCAAAACCTTTACCCTTGCAGTGGAATACATAAAGTTGCTGATACTGAATCCACGTGCCTACCGGCAAATTCTCGCCGTAACCTTTACCAATAAGGCAACAGCGGAAATGAAGGAACGTATCCTCAGTCAGCTATACGGCATTCAGATCGGCGACAAAGATTCCGAAGCCTACCTGAACCGCATCAAAGAAGAAACAAAGAAGACAGAACAGGAAATACGGGAAGCCGCAGGAATCGCCCTCGGATATATGTTGCATGACTACAGTCGTTTTCGTGTAGAGACCATCGATTCTTTTTTCCAGTCTGTCATGCGCAATCTGGCACGTGAGCTGGAACTCAGTCCGAATCTGAATATCGAACTGAACAATGCGGAAGTACTCAGTGATGCGGTGGACAGCATGATTGAGAAGCTGGGTCCCACCTCTCCTGTCCTCGCATGGCTGTTAGACTACATCAACGAACGAATTGCCGATGATAAACGCTGGAATGTATCGGATGAAGTCAAAAATTTCGGGCGCAACATCTTCGACGAAGGATATATAGAAAAAGGCGAAGGTCTCCGCCAGCGCCTCCGCAATCCGGATACCATCAAAGAATACCGCAAGCAGCTGAAAGCGCTGGAAACAGAAATCCTGGAGCAGATGAAAGGATTCTATGATCAGTTTGAAGGAGAACTGGAAGGACACGCCCTTACCGCAGATGAACTAAAAAACGGTTCACGGGGAATCGGCAGCTATTTCCGTAAACTGAATAATGGCATTCTAAGCAATGACATCCGCAACGCCACCGTAGAGAAATGCCTGGAAGATGCCAAACACTGGGCTACCAAAACATCTCCACGGTTTGCCGATATTATTGATCTTGCGAAATCCAGCCTGATGCAGATACTGGAGGATGCGGAGAAGCTGCGTTCTAAAAACAATCTCCTGCTAAATAGTTGCCGGCTCTCCCTGCAGCATCTCAACAAGGTACAGCTTCTCGCTAATATCGACGAAGAAGTACGACAGCTGAACCATGACAATAACCGGTTCCTTTTATCAGATACCAATGCCCTGCTCCATCAACTGGTTAAGGACGGAGATTCCTCATTCGTGTTCGAAAAGATAGGAACCAACATCCGCAATGTCATGATCGACGAGTTTCAAGACACCAGCCGGATGCAATGGGGAAATTTCAAACTGCTCCTGCTCGAAGGGCTTTCACAAGGAGCAGACAGCCTGATAGTAGGAGACGTCAAACAGTCCATCTACCGCTGGCGAAACGGTGACTGGGGAATCCTTAACGGTCTGAACGACCGCATCGAGCATTTCCCCATCAAGGTAAAGACCTTAGCCACCAACCGGAGAAGTGAGACCAATGTCATCCGGTTCAACAACCAGATATTCACTGCTGCCGTAAATTACCTGAACGAAGTATACAAAAAACAGTTGGGCAAAGATTGCGATGATCTTCAGAAAGCCTATGCCGATGTGGTACAGGAATCTCCGCGAAGTGTACAGAAAGGATATGTCAAAGCCACTTTCCTGGAACCGGACGAAGCGCACGACTATACTGAACAGACACTGATAAGTCTCGGTGAAGAAGTAGAGCATCTGCTTTCTTCCGGTGTACGGCTGAATGACATAGCTATCCTTGTACGCAAGAACAAAAGTATTCCCCGCATCGCGGACTACTTCGACAAAGAGTTACATTATAAAATTGTATCAGACGAAGCCTTCCGCCTCGATGCCTCTCTTGCCATCTGCATGATGATAGACGCACTGCGATTTCTATCCGACGAGAACAATAAGATTGCACGGGCCCAACTGGCAATAGCCTATCAGAACGAAGTTTTGCAAAAGAATCTGGACTGGAACACCCTTCTGCTCCTTCCGATAGAAAACTATCTGCCGCCCGCATTTCTTGAAAAGCAGAAAGAACTCCGTCTCATGCCTCTCTACGAATTGCTGGAAGAACTATTAAGCATCTTCGAAATGAGTCACATTGAAGAACAGGATGCCTATCTGTTTGCCTTCTTCGATGCCGTAACGGATTATTTGCAAAGTAACTCCTCGGAGCTCGACGGTTTTATCCGCTACTGGGATGAGACGCTGTGCAGCAAAACCATTCCCAGCGGTGAAGTGGAAGGTATCCGAATCTTCTCCATCCACAAATCCAAAGGATTGGAATTTCATACAGTACTCCTTCCTTTCTGCGACTGGAAACTGGAGAATGAAACAAATAACCAACTGGTATGGTGTGCCCCGCAGGAAGCTCCGTTCAACGCCATGGATATCCTCCCCATCAATTACTCGACACAAATGGCCGAATCCATCTATGGGAACGATTATCTGCTGGAACGTCTTCAACTGTGGGTGGACAATCTCAACCTGCTTTACGTAGCCTTCACCCGTGCCGGAAAGAATCTTATCATCTGGAGCAAGAAAGGACAAAAAGGAACCATGTCCGAACTGTTGGCCAATACACTGCCTGTAGTTGCCCTCAAAGAAGGCATCGACTGGGAGGAAGATTGCTATGAGCAAGGAGAACTCTGTCCTTCGGAAGAAGAAAAAGCAAAAACTTCGACCAATAAACTGACTCAGAAGCCAGATAAATTGCCTGTCCGCATGGAATCCATGCGTCATGAGATTGAATTCCGTCAATCCAACCGCTCCGCCGATTTCATTCAGGGGATCGAGGAAGAAGAATCGGATGACCGTTTCATTAATCGCGGACGTATGTTGCACACGCTATTTTCTGCCATAGAAACAGCAGAAGATATTGATCCGGCTATTGAGCGCCTCATTTTCGAAGGGGTCATCGCCAGCAGCGAAAAGGCTGAAGAAATACGGGAAGTAGCCCGAAAAGCATTCTCCTCCCCAGAGATTCAGGACTGGTATTCGGGGGAATGGACCCTGTTCAACGAATGTGCCATCATCTACAAAGAAAAAGGGGTGTTGCAAACCCGGCGTCCCGACCGTGTAATGATGAAAGACGGTCAAGTAGTTGTAGTTGACTTCAAATTCGGAAAAGAGAACCTCCAATATAACAAACAGGTAAAAGGATATATGCAACTGCTTACTAAGATGGGATATAAAAATATCACCGGTTACCTGTGGTACGTAGATGAAGAGCTAATTGTAAAAGTGAAATAATGAAAGCCGCACCGCTCATAGGAATTAGCCGCCATCGGCTCAGTACTGATGGAGAGGGAGTCACTACTCTGGTGGCTTTCCATGGCTGCCCGCTGCGCTGCAAATATTGTCTCAATCCGCAATCTCTGCACTCAGAAGGTATATGGAAGAACTATGACTGCGAGCAGCTTTATGAGGAAGTCAGACAGGATGAATTATACTTTCTCGCCACTCACGGAGGCATTACATTCGGAGGCGGAGAACCTTGTTTACAGAGCGATTTCATTGATGAATTCCGTCAGCTCTGTGGACAGGAATGGCAGCTTTCCGTAGAAACGTCACTCAATGTAGCAAAAGAGAATATAGAGAAACTAGTACCTGTTGTTGATTCTTATATCATCGATATCAAAGACATTAATAATGCCATATACCAAAAGTACACCGGAAAGGACAATGAAAAAGTCCTGCACAATCTTCAATATTTGATTGAGCACGGAAAAAGCGAACAAATCATTGTTCGTACCCCCGTCATTCCCGCATACAATACAGAGAACGACGTCGATTATAGCATCCGTTTACTGAAAGAAATGGGAATCACCCAATTCGATCGGTTTACTTATAAAACACCTAACAATTGTCAGCCATGAAACGAGGAAAACAAACCTGCAAGATATTGAAGGATATCCGCAGACAAATAGCAGAAGCTAATGATATTGAATTCATTACTTCCGAGTGTCAATATCAAGGTGATTGTCTGGGCACTTGTCCCAAGTGCGAAGCCGAAGTACGTTATCTGGAACAACAGCTGGAACGTAAACGGATGGCTGGAAAAGCCATAACTATATTAGGTATATCTGCCGGACTGGTAGCAATGACGCCGATGACTTCATGTAGTAGTTCCCCTAATAAAGGGACTAGTCAGGAAACTATCAGTGACTCTACCAATACAAGTGTAATGTTTGGAGAAATATGCCCGACTCCTGTAGAAGATACTATACCTATGGTAGAGAAAGATACAGTAAACAAACAAGAATTACCTGAACTACCCCAAGAGATGGGATTAATTGAGATTACTCCTATATCAGGCGATATAATAACGATAAAAGACTCGCTTACTGAAAAAGACTCGCTTACCGACGTATTAGAAGTAGCTGCTGTCATGCCTGAATTTCCGGGAGGAGCACGAGAACTAATGAAATTCATTAGTGCAAACATAGAATATCCCGAAATAGCCCAAGGAGACATGGGACAAGGTCGCGTCATCGTTCGATTTATCGTTGACAAAGAAGGGAATATTATTCAACCTAAAGTGGTACGTAGTGTAGATCCATATTTAGATAAAGAAGCATTACGTATTGTCGGTCTTATGCCTAAATGGAAACCGGGAGAGCTGGATGACGGAACGAAAGTTGCCGTCCGCTTCACGATTCCTGTAATGTTCAGGCTGCAATAAACAAATATCTAAGATAGAAAAAACTTATAACTGATATGCAATCATTTCTCCAACTAGTCGCTCATGATTTATATGCCAAGATAGGAAACGATCTGTCCCGTACAGTACTCGTCTTCCCTAACAAACGTGCCAACTTATTCTTCAACGAATATCTGGCAGGAGAATCCGACCAACCGATCTGGTCTCCTGCCGCAATGAGTATCAGCGACTTGTTCCGGAAGTTATCTGTACAGAAAGCGGGTGACCCTATCCGGTTGGTCTGCGAACTATATAAAGTATTCCGTGAAGAAACAGAAAGTCAGGAAACACTGGACGACTTCTATTTTTGGGGCGAGCTGCTCATCAGCGATTTCGACGATGTAGATAAAAACCTGGTAGATGCAGATAAACTCTTCAGCAACTTGCAGGACTTGAAGAATTTGATGGACGATTACGAATTCCTTGATAAAGAGCAGGAAGAAGCGATCCAACAGTTCTTCCAAAACTTCTCTATCGAGCGCCGTACCGTACTCAAAGAGAAGTTTATCTCTCTTTGGGACAAACTGGGTACTATCTACCACCGCTACCGTGAGAACTTAGCGAAACTCGGAATAGCCTACGAAGGAATGCTCTATCGCAATGTAATCGAGCAACTCGATACCACCCGACTGAAATACGACAAATACATCTTTGTCGGCTTCAATGTGCTCAACAAAGTAGAGACCAAGTTCTTCCAGCTATTACAAGATGCGGATAAAGCCATGTTCTACTGGGATTACGATCTCTTTTATACCAAGCAAATAGCCAAACACGAAGCCGGAGAATTCATCAACCGCAATCTGAAACGATTCCCGAATGAATTGCCCGAAAGTTGTTTCGACACTCTACGGAAGCCGAAGAACATACGCTATATCTCTGCTTCTACCGAGAACGCGCAAGCCCGCTTTCTTCCGGAATGGGTACAAAGTACTCTTTCCACTGCCAACGAAGAAAAAGAGAACGCTGTAGTCCTCTGCAACGAAGCCCTGCTGCTTCCCGTACTCCACTCCATCCCGCAAGAAGTGAAGAACGTCAACATCACGATGGGTTTCCCGCTTGCACAAACTCCGGTATACAGCTTTATCAATGCCGCTATGGAATTACAGACCAACGGCTATCGTACCGATACCGGACGTTTCACCTACGAAACCGTATCCGCTATACTGAAGCACCCATATACCCGTCAGCTGTCCATCAACGCCGAACCTCTGGAACGGGAACTGACCAAGACCAACCGCTTCTACCCACTCCCTTCGGAACTGAAAATGGATGATTTTCTGATCAAACTCTTCACCCCCCGAAACGGTATCAAGGGACTATGCGACTACCTGACCGAATTAATCAAAGACATCTCCCTTCTCTATCGGGAAGAAAACGAGTACAACGATATCTTCAACCAACTTTACCGGGAATCCCTCTTCAAGAGCTATACCACTATCAACCGTCTCTATAGCCTGATAGAAACCGGAGAGTTGAATGTACGCACCGACACACTAAGACGCCTGATCAGCAAAGTGCTGACCGCCTCCAACATTCCTTTCCACGGTGAACCTGCCATTGGTATGCAAGTCATGGGAGTACTGGAAACCCGTAACCTTGACTTTCGCAATATCATCCTTCTCTCTCTCAACGAAGGACAATTGCCTAAATCAGGAGGAGATTCTTCCTTTATTCCCTATAACCTCCGGAAAGCTTTCGGCATGACCACCATCGAACACAAAAATGCGGTCTATGCCTATTATTTCTATCGACTGATACAACGGGCGGAAAACATCACCTTGCTTTACAACACTTCTTCCAATGGGCTGAACCGTGGAGAAGAATCCCGTTTCATGCTGCAATTGCTTGTAGAAGGGCCTCATAAGATTACCCGCGAATATCTCGAAGCCGGACAATCTCCCCAAGGCACAACAGATATCAGCATAGAGAAAACTCCGGAAGTATTCGAACGACTTCGCTGCTCTTATGATTGTTCGAATCCCCAATCGTATATACTTTCTCCTTCAGCCCTCAACGCCTATCTCGATTGCCGGCTGAAATTCTATTACCGTTATGTAGCCAGACTAAAGGCGCCGGACGAAGTCAGTGCGGAAATCGATTCCGCATTGTTCGGAACCATCTTCCACCTCTCCGCCCAATTAGCTTATACAGACCTGACCGCCAACGGGAAAATGATACAGAAAGAAGATTTGGAACGCTTGCTGCGCAACGAAGTCAAACTCCAAAACTATGTTGACCTCGCTTTCAAGCAAGAGCTTTTCAAAGTTCCGGCAGACGAAAAGCCTGAATACAATGGCGTACAGCTTATCAATTCCAAAGTAATCGTCTCCTATCTGAAACAATTGCTGAGGAATGACCTGCAATACGCCCCCTTCGAAATGGTTGCCATGGAAAAGCCTGTTGCCGAGAAGATAACGATTCAGACCGGACAAGGTCCCATCACCCTCCGATTGGGAGGAACCATCGACCGTATGGATGCCAAAGACACCACCTTGCGTATCGTAGACTATAAAACCGGAGGAAGTCCCAAGACACCTGCCAACATCGAGCAACTGTTTACTCCGTCGGAAACGCGCCCCAACTATATCTTTCAGACTTTCCTGTATGCCGCCATTATGAGCCGGCAGCAATCTCTGAAAGTAGCCCCTTCCCTTCTCTACATCCATCGGGCAGCTTCTGAAAGCTATTCGCCTGTCATTGAAATGGGAGAGCCACGCCAACCGAAAATTCCGGTCAGCAACTTTGCCTTTTTTGAAGATGAATTCCGCGAACGTCTGCAAAGACTGTTAGAAGAAATATTCGATGAGAATGAGCCTTTCACACAGACAGAAGATACAAAGAAATGTGCTTATTGTGATTTTAAGGCCATTTGCAAACGATAAAATGCTGAAAGAATAATTTATAACTATCAAACAAACCTGTCCTGTTATTCTGAATTGTCATCACTTCTCTAAAGTAATGCCAGAATAACAGGACAGGTTTGTTAACTTATATCGAGTTTATATCAGCTTTCCAACAACGGAATCGAGAAACTGAACGTAGAACCTTCTCCCTTCTTCGAAGTAAACCAAAGCTCACCACCGTTTTTGGTAACAAAGTCCTTGCAAAGCAACAGTCCGAGTCCCGAACCTTCTTCATTATTGGTACCGAAAGTGCTGAAGTGCGTATCGGTATGCAGCAACTTCTTCTGATTTTCGTCATCAATACCACACCCGCTATCTTTCACGCTTACTATCGCCATACTGTCTTCTTCTCTCAGTGATACCAGGACTTCCGATCCCTCGTTACTGAACTTGATTGCATTGCTTATCAAGTTACGGATAACCGTTTTAATCATGTCGATATCCGCACGCACTTCCATACGATCTTCGGGTATTTCCACGGCAATGTGGATATTCTTCAGTCCGGCTACCATCGTAAAGATCTCGCTCACTCCTTCCACTACCTCTACCATATCGATATTCTGGTAAACAACCTTCAGCTTACCAATCTGACTCTTCGTCCACTTCAATAAGTTGTCAAGCAAGGAGAATACATCCTCTGTTGTCTGATTAGCCATTGTCAGCAGTTCATACATTTCAGGACCGATTGTTTCACTCGGCAAGTTCAGAATCAGCATATTGAGTACCATCTTGATAGAACCCATGGGTGAACGCAGGTCATGTGCAATCACAGAGTAGAGTTTATCACGTCCCATGATAGTCTTGCGCAACTCTTCTGTTTGTGCTATGATAATTCGTTTGGCTGCCACCAACGAGATCTGATGCGTTACACGAATAATCAGTTCCTCTTTATTAAACGGTTTGGAAATAAAATCGTTACCGCCCACCTGGAATCCTTTCACGATATCTGCCGTACTATTCAAGGCAGTAAGGAAGATCACAGGGATTTCGCTCATTTCCTCGTCCGCCTTCATTTGCTGGGCTACTTCGAAACCGCTGATATCCGGCATCATCACATCCAGCAATACAAGATCAGGTTTTTCTTTCTTCACCTGTTCCAAAGCCTGGGTACCATTGCCTGCTGTTACAATATTGAACTTCTCATTGGTCAGAAGCACCTTCAGCAGAAGGACATTTGAAATTACGTCGTCCACAATAAGGACCTTATATTCGGAAGGATTAATTTCCACATTCATATCATTCTATTTTTTATGTTACATCAGACATTTTTAAAATACTCAATCATACGCTTCAGCCCGTCTTCCAACTCGACGGTAGGCTGCCATCCCAGTTTCTCCTTAGCCAGTTTTATATCCGGCTGACGCTGTTTGGGATCGTCGGTCGGCAGAGGTTTAAAGACTATCTTCGAAGTGGAGCCGGTCATCCGGATCACTCTTTCCGCCAATTCAAGAACCGGAAACTCATTCGGATTTCCAAGGTTCACCGGACCCGTAAAGTCATCCTCCGTATCCATCATCCGCACCATTCCTTCTATCAGGTCATCGATATACTGAAAACTGCGTGTCTGTTTTCCATCACCATATATCGTGATATCCTCATTATTCAGAGCCTGTATGATAAAGTTTGAGACCACACGACCATCGTTAGGAAGCATTCTCGGACCATAAGTATTAAAGATACGAATGATCTTGATGCGAGTCTGATTCTGACGGTAGTAGTCCATAAACAAGGTTTCAGCACATCTCTTTCCTTCATCATAACATGACCGGTAACCTACCGGATTCACGTTTCCCCAATAGCTTTCCGGCTGGGGATGAACAATCGGGTCACCATAGACTTCGCTGGTGGAGGCTTGCAGTATTTTGGCATCCAGTCTCATCGCCAGTCCGAGCATATTGATAGCCCCCATCACAGATGTTTTGGCAGTTTGAATCGGATCATGCTGGTAATGAATGGGAGATGCCGGACAAGCCAGATTGTAAATTTCATCCACTTCGGCAGAATAAGGATAAGTAACGTCGTGCCTTACAACTTCGAAATGATGGTTTCCCATCAAATGCTTTATATTGTCCTTAGAACCTGTAAAGAAGTTATCCAGACATATAACGTCGTGTCCCTCATTTACAAGTCGAGTACAAAGATGCGAGCCTATAAATCCAGCCCCGCCACTTACCAATATTCTTTTCATCTTCTAATTTTAACTATTGTTTTTCAGAGAAGATAACTTCCCCGTCTTGTTTATAGAGGCAAATGTAAACGATTTGCTCATAATATACAATTTTAGAGGTGGATATTTTTAAGAAAAGCAAAAATAAAATAGTTTCAGTTTCCGAAACAACTTCCCACTGTCAAGTGTTATTAATAGAAACAAACCACTAATTCAATAGGATTATGATAATGAATGAACTTAATACAAACCTGATAGAAGCGGCCAAAGAAAAGTTCCCGGCAAAAGGACAATTGGCAAATTTATTAATGGATACCCTTTATATGGGAAAAGAAGCTATCTACCGGAGGCTGCGCGGCGAAGTCCCCTTTACATTTCAGGAAGCAGCCATCATTTCAAAAGAACTGGGAATATCATTGGACAGAATCGCAGGAGTCAGCTTCAGCAACAATGCAATGTTCGATATCAATGTAGTAGATCATGGCGACCCCTTCGAAACCTACTATGATTTCCTGAACAAGCATGTCAAGTTATTCCATACGTTGCGGGATGACCCAAGCGCCACCTTAGGAACTGCCTCCAACATTATTCCCCAGACGCTCTATCTGAAGCATGAACTTCTGGCTAAGTTTCGTTTCTTCAAGTGGATGTATCAGAATGAGCATATTAAATGCAAGCATTTCGAAGAACTGGAGATTCCTCAAAAGATAGTCAATGCCCAACAAGATTTTGCGAAGCTTTCGCATCATATTCATTCTACCGATTATATTTGGGACAGTATGGTATTTCTTCATCTCATCAATGACATACAGTATTTCTCCGATATTCATCTTATTTCGGACGAAATGAAGCAAAATCTGAAGGATGAACTGCTGGTACTTACTGATGAGCTGGAAAAGCTTGCAATAAAGGGGAAAACAGACTTCGGTAACGATGTACATATCTATGTGTCACAGATCAACTTCGAGGCCACTTACAGTTATCTGGAGACAAGTACACTACAACTTAGTCTGATACGTGTTTACTCCATCAATTCACTCACTACGCAGGACGTTCAGATGTTCCAGAGTCTGAAAGAATGGATTCAATCACTAAAGAAATTCTCAACACTAATCTCAGAAAGTGGCGAGATGCAGCGCATTCAATTCTTCAAGCAACAACGAGAAATCATTGATGCTCTGTAGTTTTTTTCTTATTTGCGATAATCGAAACTAACTAAAATTTATAGTTCCAAATCATGAAAGTAGACAAGCCTCTCGCCTACTTTTTTCCATTATACGTTCTCTTCTCTTGCATATTCTGTCAAATGAGAAAAAGCTCTCACCCCTCAGAGCTGTTTTACCACACAAAACTATCGTTTACATACCGTAATTTTGCACAGAGTGTATCATACTGATTATTAACGTATATAAAAGAGAACAAACAATGAAAAATGGTATTGTAAACGAGTTGATTATTGCAATGAAAGAGCGTATCCCCAAAGGACAAAATCTTGCCAATTCTTTGGCGGACATTCTTTATATGGGAAAAGAAGCTGTCTACCGCAGACTTCGGGGCGAAGTAGCTTTTACTATTGACGAGGTAGCCTTATTATCCAAAAAACTTGGTATTTCAATTGATCAGATCATCGGTAATCATCTGTCCAACAGAGTTACCTTTGATATGAACCTGCTTGATTCGCCTAACACCTTGGACAGTTATTATGAGATTATTAAGCGTTATCAGCAAATATTCGATTATGTGAAAGGAGACGATACTACGGAGGTATATACCGCATCCAACCTTCTCCCCTTCACTCTGTATTCGTCTTTTGAATACATGTCCAAGTTCCGACTCTGCCGATGGATTTATCAGAACGGACAGATGAAGACTCCCAATTCGCTGGCGGAGATGCAGGTTGATGAAAAGATTGTAAAGGCGCACAAGAAGCTGAGCGAAAGCGTAAAGCAATGTCCAAAGACCTATTTTATCTGGGACAGCAACATCTTCCTTTCATTCATCAAAGAAATCAAGTATTTTGCCAGTCTGAATCTGATTACGGAAGAGGATGTGGCACATCTGAAAGAAGAGCTTTACCAGCTCCTCACAATCATGGAAATGCTGTCGATAAAGGGAGAGTTCAGCGAAGGACATAAAGTCTCTTTCTACCTTTCTAACATCGATTTTGAAGCGACTTACACCTATATAGAAAAGAGAGATTACCAAGTCAGTCTGCTCAGGGTGTATTCTATCAATTCAATGGATTCGCAAAGTCCGCAAATCTGTCAGATACAGCGGAACTGGATCCAGTCACTGAAACGCCACTCTACGCTGATTTCAGAAAGTGGAGAAGCCCAGCGCATCGAGTTCCTGCAAAAACAGCAGTCCATCATCGATACGCTGTAAAAAACAGACAGACCAGATTAATAACGATCCGGTCTGTCTTCCCTTTTCAGGATTATTCATCCTGTCCCGCTAATAATAGTTCCCCACTATTATATTTTTATTATCTTATTGATTTTCCTCCTGAATACGATGCACCCATCCATTAACTACAATCTGAACGGCAAGCCATGACTCAGACATGAAAAAGATGATATGATATTCACTCTGACGGTCAAAATATTCTTGTACGCCTATATTATACCCTTCCATTTTAGTCATAGCAAGGTAGGCAATCAAGTTGATATCAAACACTTTTTTCCCTGTTGCTTTTTCAGTCACGACCAAACGGGTTTCCCGGTCTTCCATTAACCTCATTGTATTTAAATCAACAAAAGCGGTAGCCGGATCCTTTTGTTCCATATAATAAGGCCGGAAGCTCAGCACATCATCATTCAACAATGAATTATCATGTCCCAAATGTCCGTTGGATTCTATAATCTCATAGTCATAATCATTCATATCCAATGTCCAGTTGCCTGTATAAGCCTGAAAGCCGAATCTCACCATTTTTGTATCTCTGATAAGATTGATAGTCTCGGTCTGATGTTCGGTGCCGGTAAAGTTCACATTGATGATTTCACCATACCAAAGCGTCTCTATCTTTTTATCAATGACAAGAGATGCTTCGCGTTTCAATTTTAGCTTTAAGTCAGAAATAGTAGAAACGCCCGGAGTCAGGGCAGTTATATCGTATGAATCACGTGCACCAGCCCATGCCATAAACTGATACTGCCCGACAGGAAGTTCGACCTCCATCTGATAGTTGCCAGTCGATAATGTACTCCCCTCTTCTGCTTGTTTAAACAGGTACTTTCCTTCTTTATCAAATACATAAAGCTCTACTTTATCCACCTGAGTATGAAAAGCATCTGTAAAAAGCATATTGTAGTCATACTTAAATTTGACCAACAAGCGGCATTCCGGCAGGTCTTCGTTGAAGCTGTCGCATGAAGTCATTATTCCGGAACCTAATAAAAGAACTCCCAGAGTAATGTGACATATAAAGCTTTTTAGATTCATATTTTCCTTTTTTTCAATTATATATAGAGGAAAAGAAACATTTCTTTTCTCGTTATTTCCAAATGAGGGGACAGAATAACCTTTGATTCCGTCTGAAAATACTATCCCGAAGTTTTTTAAAAGTCATCGGAAACTTTTTGTTGAGTTGAGAGTAAAGTTGTGGGAGAATATCTCCCACAACTTATTCTAAGAAATTGATTTCAAACTACTGATTCAAAATTAGAATTCTTGTTCCTGAGTATACCAAGTCCAAGGATTAGTTATGATTTCGATAGATAACCAACCTTCATCAGTTTCATCCACTGTTTCTTCATCCGGATCCGGAATAGCTGGATATCCAGGATTATTGAATTTCGTAACATTAACGTCATAAACAGAGTTACGAACTACGCCAAATTCACCCAAATCATTTACTACAGCACTTGTATCATCATGTTTGATCATGATTTTGTAGTAGCTAATAGCATTCACATAATAAGTAAGACCAACTACAGAAATAGCTCTATCTTTATCAGATTTTGCTAATAAAAGAGCTTTCTTTGCTTTAAAATCATTTATAAGACCAGTAACAACTGTTGGAATATTAGCTGGATCAGCAACATCAGCAGGCAGATTTACTGCACCAACACCAGCAATGGCAGCTAAATAATTATTTAACGCAGTAGTCCGGATTGTCGGGAAAGTAGCAGGCTCTTTATCTTTGTACTTATTAGTCAATTCCTCTTCAATCCATTCCAGTATTGTAGTATAGGTATAGAAGCCACCACTAATCAACATCCAGTCACCTTTACCCGGTGTACCGTCCGGTTCACTGGCACCTTCCTGATCTGTAGATTTACCATCACCAGGTAAACCATACTCAGACGGAATAAATTTAACCTTCAACAGAACATGTGTAGTATAAGCATGTATATTATAAGGTGCAGTCTGAGTGTTTTCAAGGCAATACTCACTAGCTTTATCGGCATTCCAATCTGTAGGACTATCATCGCTATCATAAGCATTATAGTAAGTTACATTCTGAGTTCCATAATTAGGGTCAACTCTATATGAACCTATCTTATATTGGTCAAACGGAGTAATACATTCACCACGACCCGCATTACCAATACCTGCATTTTTATTCTCAGATTTCTCATTCCAAGTCTTTGTTCTCAGAGATACAGGGAAGTATGTCTTATTAGTAGCATTCAATACCCATCCTGCATCAGTAATAGTAGCCTTAGCGTCAGTAGCTGTAGTAATATACACACGAACTTTTGCAACAACACGGTCTATTCTGATAGACATAGGATTATTGTTTGCAGCAGTCTCATTCTGATATAGTTTCAAATCAGTAGCTTTACCTAAATTCGGATCAGTATCATCCTCAACCGAAGGCTCCAATGATCCTTTGGCATTTGACATCATAAACGCGCCTGAAGTACTCAATTTGTCTACAGTATCATCCAGAGCTGCATTTACTGTTGCATACGTTGTTCCAGCAGGCCATTTTTGATCTGTCATGCCAGCAGTCTTAGCTTTGAACGCTGCAGACGGATTCGCAATAATCAAGATACGCTTAGAAGTTGCAGGTACTTTAAAAGCTTTACCAGCACCAGAAGGTATGCCATTGCTACCAAGACCAGCTTGTTCATCAGTCAATGTAATATCAGCAGTAACAGTAGCGGCATCTTCATCAGCGTCGTTTGCCGTAAAGAAGATAGCACGTACTGTAGTGATCTTTGACTCAGCTTCAGTTGCAGATTCCTGATTCGGATCATGTAATGCACGAGTCTGCGGAGTCTTTACCGCTAAAGCCACCCATGCATCTGCATTCGGATCCGTTACCAATTGATTATCGTCACCGGGATTCTCAACCGGCACTAAATCATCATTACTACATGCCGCAAATGCTATAGCAGCAATCGCTAACATAAAAAAGTTCTTTTTCTTCATTGTTTTGTACAAATTAATAAAAGCGTTTTTAACTAGTTTATTTATCTCTATTTTTTTTCTCTATTTCAGCTGCATTCGTTTTTTTCTTTGCCAGTTCCTCCAGATTGTGTCCGGCAGCTTCCAGACCCGATTCGGCAGCGGCTTTCAAATATTTCTCCGCATTTTCATACTCTCCTTTTAATAACATTAATACACCCATAGCATTGCTATATTCCGGCAGCTGCTTGTTAGCATTTACCACGTTCAAATAGCGTTCCGCAGACACCAAGTCATTGCGTGAAAGAGCTGCTGTAGCAGCATTGATATTAGCGATTTCATCCTTCGGATACATCCGGACTGCTGTCTCGAATACATCGATGAACTCTTGAGAGCCCTTTGGATAGGTATTAGCTACCAAAAACATCTCATTCAAGCTCAAATTCTGAGGACGCGTCTTTATCATTTCTTTCGCTTCGTCCACATTGAAATTCTTAATCTCATAATTCACTTTACAAATAGCCACACGTAGACTTGGGAATATATATTTCAATAAATATCTATAAGGTACTCCTCCACGAAGTTGCATTAACTTCGTTTCTCTTCCTTTTTCTATAGGAATATTGGTGATGATGTCCATCACTTCATTCTTATAATCTATATCGATCGTATCCAGTGCTTTCACCAAACCGTCCCAGTTTTCACCGCCAAAGATGATGTAGTACTGATTTCGTGAGAAGTCATATTTGGACGCCAGATAATCACGCAATGCCATCGCACGTCCTTCGGACAATCGCTTATTGTTGGCCAATGAACCTTCAGGTGAAGCATATCCTACAATATCCAGGCGATTCACCTTTATACTGGGATCAGACTTCAATTCATCGATCATTGCACGAATCTTCGCCAGTTCTTTCGGATTATTCATGTACTCAGGACGAATATTGACTTTATTCACCTCAAAGTCAAGGAAACATTCCGCCTGTATATCCCGACTTTTCACTTCTTCGGCGACAGGCTGGAAATAAGCAAAGTTAGGCATCACCACATATGGTTCCAGAATACGCTCCAGATTAATCGGTCCAAGGGGATCCACCCCCATCAGTGCAGTTTCACCACAACCGCATTCGTCACGCTGCACGTCTACACGTGCATCATCCATCCACGCTTCGTATGGCAATATATATCTATATTGAATCGTACCGCTTCTTCTCTTATTCCCCTTCTCTACGACATACGGTTTCTCGTAGCTATTCTTTTCCTTCGTACTCATCAACGAAAGCCAGCGTTCATAAGCCAGGTATTCATTATGACCTTTGATCGACACTTTCGGAAGAGCAAGAGTACGCGCCGGAGCCACCAGTTGCGGAATGAAATCCACTCCATGTGCCGACTTCACCTTTACATCCTCCAGAATAAAATCAATATCTATATGAACTACCTTACCACGCTGCTCCAGATGTACCGGTGCCACAGTAATGGTTCCGTCATAAGAGCGTGTCTGAGCGGTAGCCGAACCTATATTCTGACATAAAATAGCCAAAACACATACGATGAACTGTATATTTCTTTTCATCATTCTATCCTCTTTTATTTAATTACATAAATAAGTGATACACTCGCTTTCGTAGGACCGAAATAGTTCTTGCTGGTATCTTTCAGTTTGGTACCACAAGCTTTGCACGGATACTTTTCATATACAATGTGCGCATATCCTACTCCTATAGATGCTTCAATACTCCAGCGTTTCTTCAATATCCATGAATGTCCGACAGAAATACCTCCACCGTACAGATGCCCCTGATAGCGGCTGTTCTGCATATTCTCGCTGATAAACGACCAGTCAGGAAATCCTCCGACATTGAAATCGGCGTAATGACCATGTACTCCAAGGAAGGTACGTCTGAAGCTCTCACAAAACCAGTAACGGACTTCCGGCTGAACTCCCCAATGGCGGAGTCTGGCTCCATCATTGAACTTCCACGGATTGTAATTGAATGGTACATCGAGCGTCCACTTGCGTGCCAATCCAACTTCCAGCCCAAGGTTCATGGTAGTAGTAGCATCATAAAGCAGATTACTTTTGACAGCTACTTTCTGCGCTTTGCTGTTCACTGCAAATGTGCAGAGCATGACTAGTATGAGTATGAATACTTTTTTCATTTATCAGTTTTTTATTTTTTTCTATTATCAAGATCCTCTTTGATATAAATATGCTTTGATTCGTCTCGGTATATTTTTATTATCTTCCTGAGGTTTGCTCGGATTTTTTATAGTAGTAAGATAGACCACCGCATTTCTTGCAGAAGAGGTGGAAGCCACGTTTATATCGATTACTCCGTCTTCTACCTGAATACTATTGGGATCGGCGCTGGTCACACCATACTTGTTCGTCATTGTAATCCACGGTACATTGGCAGCATTATCCACCTTTGCCGAAAGAAGATAATATTCAAAATCATATGCACCGGAATTCTCCGTGTAATAGTTAATCACTGCTCCTCCAACCGGAATAATAGGCTTTCTTACTATGTTGACTGTCTGTTCAATGTTACCAAGCTTGATGTTAATGCTTGAATTATCGGCACTGCCGGCAGGGAGCTTAACTTTCACCTCTACCGTAACCGGAGAACTCGCACTCAACGCAGAAGGAATTCTTGCAGGCGTGGGAGAAACGATACTCATCGAACCATTCGATACCTTCAGATAGTTACTTCCATCCGAGAACTGAGTCGCATAAGTACAATCTGTCGTCAGTGTAAAGGCAACATATTCATTACCTGAGCTCTCTGTATTATCATATATAATACACAGCCTGTTACTTACAGCCAGGAAATATTCGCTGTTGGCTACTATTTCATAGGAAGAAGTATCTGTTATTTTAACCTCATATTTTAAGTTCAAGTTATTGGGTTTTGACAAAATAGCGTCAGCATAAGTTGCAAACCCCGGAGAATTAGCAGATAATATCGTAAACTCATACTCGTGATTCCGCTTTATATCCATATAATCAAGATTCCCATCAGCGATAGCCATTTTATAATAGTATTGAGTTCCTTCATAAATTGCCCGTATGACTATAAAAGCATTAGCACTGCTATTCGCCTTTGCTTCATATACATAGATAGGATCAGCTATATTAGTCGTTGCAGAGACAAAATCCACATCGGTATTACTATTAATATAATTCACCATATTTGCTGCTGTTCCCACATTACCGGAAAGATTATGCAACACCGTTTTTTGATTCATATAATACACCGAATGCACTCCCAATAAAGTAAAGTCGGCAGCAGTACTTTTCACTACAATCTTGGCTACCGCACGTGTCAGTTGCAATGGAGTGTCAGACGTACCTATTTTTGTATTTACATTAATTCCTGCGGTAGCTTCATACAGATAGCTCATCGGCAACGTTTTCCCCACAAAGGGAGGCTCATTCACAGTAGTCATCGGTATTGCTGACAGCTGAGATGTCACATTGGCAAGAGTCTGACCTGTGAACAAGTTTTTAAAATTATCCACCGAGAAATCATAAGCCGTATTACCTATATAGAACTTTTCCTGCGGATTGGCCAATATCAAGATCCATGAAGTGACAGTCTGTGGCTTAAGCAAAACATAACTCTTGTTACCGACATTAATGTTAGCTTGTGCCGCTTCTGCAAATTTCGCATTACCAACTACACCCCCGCCGGCATCAGTGAATACAAGTACCCAAGGATCTCTGGACACTTCATCTTCCAGTGCTTCCGCTCTGGACACAGGAGTATCGTATGATCTCAGCCTTGTAAACAACTCGATGCTGACCTGGTCGGCTTCTTCGGCAGGAACCGAAGAAGTCACCTCCTCCTGTACGCATGAAACCATACAGAGAAGTAACCAAAAGAGCATATATGTTTTAATCTGCAATCTCATTCTTCACTTATTCATTTATTCATTCTTTACACACCTCAAAGAAAAGCCATTCTTGAATGAAGTGCTTATAGGCGCCGGTGCCATATAACTTAACTCCATGTTCCATACAGAGCTCCAATCAGGCCATTCTACATCCGGTTTTTCGGGTATATCAGCAGCCGATGCCGTCATGTAATATCCGCCGCTCGGATGCTCCATTATACCAGCCCTGTCCTTTCCGGCTATGGTTTCTGTTCCCGCACCATAGTTCCGCCTACCCGCAGCCGGAAGGAACAAAGACTTACTACCATTAAAGAAAAGGCACCCCCAATATGCAGGGTCCGCACTATATATTCCAATTCCATATTGCACTTTATTTCCAGGTAGAAAATTCTGTTCTACCGGACGTCTGTCAAAATACCCATCTGCATAAAACCCGAATGTCATATTGTCGGGAAGAGGTACAGGTTTATAATATGGGGGTGAACCTATCTGTCCATCAAATGGAGGATTGGGGTTATAAAAATCATTATTAGGATCATACATTTCATTTCCATCCCCCGTCATTGGATTCGCAAATATGGACGCTCTCCATTCCGATGCATTTGCCTCCGCAAGTGTACTGTTATGTGAATCCCCTCCGGATATACTTCCGTCATTCGGTCGATGATAACCGGTAGGGCAAATCTCAAAATCGTTACTATAACTATCAGACTCATTTCCGTTATCCCATATCAGGTACTGATTACTTTTATAATAACTCCATCCCCAGCCTGTAAGATTAATTGCATCCATATCAGGACGTGGATTCAATGCTCTATAACCAAAATTGTCATAGTCTGTGTCCGATTCCTCTCCTCCGGAATAACTGCCATACGCTCCCGGTTTCAGTCTTGCCCATTGGAAATGCGCTCCTGCTTTCGTCGGGAAATCGACTTCCGAAGCATTTCCTTTATTCACTACAATACTAAAAGGACTCGTTTGAGGATTAGATAAAAAACTGCTATGAGTCATATTATAAACAGCAAATGCTCTCGATCCATCTCGTCCGTCATATAAATAATCCGGTTTTTCGCCTTGCCTTAAGTAAATAGTCGCTGTTACATGATCCCATCCCCACAATCTGTATCTCAACTTTACCGTTGCATATCTTGGTGCATTCGTAGTATTTATACTTTTCAAACCGATACGAAAGTAAATACGTCCCTTACCGTCTACATTTCTGCCAGTCTCTCCTTTCTGGAGATTGGGTGTTACAAGGAAATTCTCAGCATTTCCCGGATTAGCCGTTCCGACATTAGGATCGAGGCTAGGCGTCGTACTCAATATAACCATATTATTGGGGTCATCCTCCACCCATGCCCCCCAATCCGCAAGTATCACATCATCTGCTCCGGCTCTGGCATGTTGTCCCATGATAATACGTTCTCCACGCTGGCTGTCCTTCCAAAAGGCGCCGGTATAACCAGTTGCGCCATCTGTCGGAGATACAGCCGGATGATAGAATTGAAGACGCTTGCCATTTTGTACGATTTCGACTGTAATCTCCCTTTGCAACGCATTACTGCCATCTTCATTCTCTGCCGACAACGTAATTTTATATTTACCACTTACATTTTTGGCTATCGAATAATAATCATTCTCTCCACTTCCCCAATAATCTCTTTCAACCCATCCGTCAGCCAACAGATCCATGTATCCATTTCCATCTTGAGCTGTATACATGAACCGCTGGGGAGCAGTAGTCCCATCTGCAGTGAGCTGAGGTGCCAGGCTATTGAAAATACGATTAGTCTCCACCTCCACAGGCACACCAGTAGTTACATTGTAAGCTTTAGGCAGTACTTTGACTACAGGCATATTTGACCAGAATGAAATCCGGGCACCGTTAAAGTCAGTTATCGATGCATCTGAATGCGAAATTCTCAATGTGCGTTGATTATCTATATCCCAATCATTATCTTCATCCACCCATTTGGAAGCCTTGATATTTACCTCCAGTGGTTCCTTGACAATACCATGAAGTTCCAGCATTGTATTAATAGGCAGACTGTAATTCACCGGATCTGAAGCTATCTTCAGCTCACAAGAAGGGCTATAATGGTTTTCCATATCCAACGTAAGAACCACTGCCTTTGTCTGATCTCCTATTGTCTTCAATTCCTTAGCAGGTAATATAATTCTGCTTATCTTCTTCGCCCATATCCTTCCACCGGTCGGAGTTTCATCGGAGAAATAACTTTCATTATCAGCTCTGGTGAGAATACGAACATTATCCTGCCCGAGTGTGCCCTGATAATTAGAAGTCAGAGGCACCGCATCCGGAATATTCTCAAAAGTAAGTCCTGTGAAAATGTCCTCCAAGTCATCTTCCGACTCCAATACAACATCTATCCGCACAGCCAGTCTATCAAGACCCAGTTGCAAGGGATTCACAGTTGAATTGTCACTTAATACAGCTCCTTGTCCATCCCGCAGGACTTCCACGCCTTTAATTTCCTGTATCATCGGAATGATCTGTTCGGACGAGAAATACCGTTCAGGATATGCAATCTCATCCAGATCATCATATTCATTGATTCCATTCAATGCGTTTATAACAAGCGTATTGGGCGGTTCATTGGCAAGAAAGACAAAATCATAATCTCCGGGATTGATGGGATGCTTTATAATATCCCCATTGGCTGCAGTATAAAGTTTATTAGATACACATCTTCCATTGGCTTGTTCAAATGCCAGGACACGAAGTGTTTGAATAATATAATCATCAGGAACTGTTCCCGGGTCCGTTGCGGCCCGCGTCATCGTTCCTCCTATCATAATATATGAGTTATTGCTTGTGCTATTATCCGTGAAAGTTTCATCAATACAGGATGAAAAAATCAACATCAATAATAAATTGAACAAGCTCTTAATATATATACTTCTAATTTTCTCCATTCTCTATCAAACATTCCTTTTTCCAACTGGCTCTTGTAATAGTCTAAAATCTCATAATGCAAATTTCGGGATATTCCATGAAAGGAAGAATTACATTCATTTCTCTTACAGACAATAAGAGTCGCGATATAAGACCAATATTCGTATTACTCAACAACAAAATTGCAGATATTGAAAGAAACTGGAACCACAATCGCATTATTGCATAAATAGGAAAAAACAACCCCAAAAAGTTTCGTATTTCGAAATTAAATTACTATAATAGTATATATAAACTCATTATAGATAAAAGCCCTTGAATAATTCCATTCAAGGGCTTTTATCTATCTCACAATTATAGTTTACTGTCCCAGTTGCGTGATACTTATCTTAATCCGTTTCACCGTATTACTCCCTGTATACGGGTAAGTCATGACAGTAGCCAAATGCACAATACCCGTTCTTGATTCGGAAGTCGTGTTAGGCAGTACCTCTATGAATATCTTTCCGTCTTCCACAATAATACGGTCTGTCATCTCCCGCCCGGTCATTGAAGAAGGACACAATCTTATCCAGTTTTTGGGATTGTCATCCCCGTCTTCAATTTGTCCGGTAAGGCAGAAACAGTTCATCTCATCACCGCTCATATTCATATAATCAGCAGGCATATACTTCAGTATATCTCCGGCAGCAATTACTTCTCTCTGTCTTACATGAGTCAATTGTTCCAAATTTTTAGGTTTTACATATTACAAAAATGTGATGCTTTTACCGAGATTTGATATCTTTCAAATTTCATGATGCAAAATTCGGCATATTCCACGGAACGATAAATTCCATTCATTTCTCATACAGACAACGAAAGTTCATCAGAAAGGCTAATAATGAGATTATCAAGAAGCGTGAGTGCGAAATCTGAAAACCAACAGTTTAACGAAATCCGCATTTGCACAATAAGGATGTAAGTCAATCGAAAAGTTTCGTTTTTCGAAATTACAAAGAAGGCGCAATGTTTATGAAAAAAGCCTTCGAATGAGGTCATTCAAAGGCTTTTATGCTTATTTTATATCCGGTCGGAAGCTAGAGAGACTTCCGTTCCGTCTCCGTAGGCGCCACCTCATCGGGGATACTGAATTCCCTGTTGGCAAACAAATCCGCCAGTCCCGAAATCTGCTTCAGACGCAGCAGTTCATCCCGGTCCATTCCGATGTTTTTCATAATCCACTGGTCGGACATACCGGCTCTGTCCAGTTCTGCTACAATGTTACACATCAGCTCGATATTATGCATTCCACGGGCACGGTTGTGCCGGATGGTAGAGCTCATACGATTGGACAAATCCTTATCGATCACTACAATCGGAAGCAATCCGTTCTCACGCTTATAAATTCGTTTCGATGTCTTCAATACCGTATACCGGTGATAACCATCTACGAGGATATAATTATCTTCCTCTTTATTGTAATAACATACACAAGGCATCGTAAAACCGTCTTCCCAAATCGAAAGCTCCAGTAACTTCATTTCGGGCGGAGCTACGACATTCGGGTTATAATCGTTCGCTAATACTTTCTCTACGGGCACTGCTTTCACCTCGTAGACCGGACTTTTATCTACACTCATGATACTATGATTCTATATTGTTCCATAACTTGACTTCTCTTACTCATCTCCTCCTTTGTCGGCGAGAATCCCATATATTTGCAGGCATGATCATTCTTGAGGATACAGATACACATACGCTTGTAAGTCGGTATTTCCCTGAATTCCGGAATATCGATGTCATCCTGATATTCCATGCGCACCGGCTTCTTGTAGGTCTTATAGTTGCTGTTGTCCATCACGATAATCGGCACTTTGGCATCAATCAGTTTCTGAATGGTGGAGTCACTCAGACAGCCTCCTTTGGTTCGCCAGAAGTGCACACTGACAGACAGTTTACGCAGATACCCCTTTCGTGCCCGTTCCGGCAAGGTAGAGAGCAGGAAGTACATAAACTCCCTCCAGGTATACCCTTCCGGAAGTTTGACCATCTGCCATCCCATAGCGTGCGTGCCGCCATACATACCGGTGAAGTTCACGCCATTCACCCGTCCTATCATCTTCCCCCAGGTGTTAGGGTCGAGCACCCGGTAGAGCGCCAGACTCTCCTGCGCTTCATTGATGAACGGGCTTGCCACCCGCTGACGTTCCAGATTCACGCCGGCACGATAATACAGGTCATACAGGATATTATAGTCCCACTGGAATTTTCCGTTCGCCGTCCACACATCCGTCGTCTTCCAGTCGAAGATGGGATAGGCATTGTAGATGTCGTTTCCGACCTTTGAAGTCCATCTATACTTATGATACATCTGGAATTTGCGGCTCATGTAGATACAGCGCCAACGGTTAAAACTTTCCTGCGTACGGATACCGATCAGACAACAGGTGCGTACTGCATCCTTTTTCTGATGGAGCCACTGCGCAAAACGCATCTGGAATTCATAATCCCACATGGTCGTATTGTAAAAAGGAAAATCCTCCTTCTTCATGGCCTTCTTAGGCATGGAGCGCACCCATATATCTTTCTTGTTGTCTTCCCAGGGCCGCCAGAAAGACTGGTACATAGATGTACACGTAGATACCCGGAAAGGCACGCACACCCGGTATACATCCAGGATGTCCTTGTTCGCTTCCAGTATTCTGTCCACATAGTCGATGGTCATCTTATATTGAATCTCATAGTCCATATGAAACACTCCCAAACGTATTTTCAGATTATTCCGCCTAATGTAGTCGATACACATATTCAGCAGCACCCCACTATCCTTTCCCCCCGAGAAAGATACATAAATATTATCAAACTCGTTAAATATTACCTTCAGTCGCTCTTGTGCTAATTCATATACATTTTTTGTTCCTGTGATTGTTTTTTTTCCCATAATTCATCTGTTCATTTTTACATAGCGTGTCCACTTCTTGTCCATAGATGCAAACTCGAATTTCTCAAAAGTTTCCTGATCTTGTATCAGCGTGACAGAGTTAAGCGTCCAACCCGCAGGTATAAATGCCGTGACTACAGAAGATAGCAGAAGCGACAAGATCTCTTTTCGTTTCTCGTCCACCGCAGCTACATAATAATTATTGATGACAGCCTTTTTCCCGCTTTTCTGTTCAATCGGAATAAAGCCTATCACATCTCTGTTATCAATCGCAATGTACCAAACGAAATCTTCGCTTGTTTTGAACGGATAGTTATTATTTGCACGTATTACATCCGGATCCATTACTAGAGGCGCCAAAAGCTGATATAAATGTTTGTCTTTTCCTTTTAATTGTATTACCTGTATCATAGCATTCAAAAATAGACAGACAAAAATAGGTAAAATTTCCTCGTTTCAGCACAAAGCATGCGTAAAAAAATTATTTTTTAGCAATTAGCCCTCTTGTTTCATGATTATTTCCAATTCTCCAACCATCTGATGCGTGCGTTTATCCAATCGGACAATGGCGATTTCTTCTTTGTTTTTTATCGCTTCTTCCACTATTTCCAAAGCCAGAGAAGTTTCCATTTTCATGTTCCGACAGTCGAACAGGAAAGAAAAGAACTCCGAATAACTCATCAGCTTGCAGTCTTTTCCATGTGTCATAGCATTTGCCTTTCCCGATCCGCACGAAAGTTCTTCCCTTATCGCACGGAAAGTTATATGGCCTTTTCCTTTTCCCTGCAATATTTTCTCAATTCTTCTTACTCTTTCCAGTAAAGTCTCTTCATTATTTTCCATATCAAACTTTTTAGTATACCTATTTCTATTTTACTTATAAAAATTATTTTCTTTTTGTTCCCGGAAACGGGAGCAAAGACTATTTTTTTCAATCTAATTTTGCCGCCGCAGAGCTGGAGAATCCAGTTCTTTCTCAATTCATTATAAACCCAATAAACATGGATAAACCTGAGCTCAACGAAGAAGCTAGTTTATTTAAGGGTATGCAGGACAAAGCTCCCGTACCCGTCACGATGGAGGAACTTCATCGTCTTATAACCGGTGATTCTCTTCACGATTCTACCGAGAAATTTCGTTACTTCACTTCTGTCGGTCTCCATACAGATGCCGACAAGGAAAAAAGGAAAGCACTGTGCTTCACTCCCAGCGTGACCTGCAAAGGAGGACACGGGAAAAAGCACGTAACCGCCTACACCGGTCGCTGCATGGTCGATTTCGACGATCAGCCTATGGAGAAACTTCTCCATGCCTTGGAGTTGCTTGCCGATGATCCTTATGTGCTGCTTGCCTACATCACCATTTCCAACGCAGGGCTGCGCATCATCTATCGGACAGACGTGACGGACATAACCTGTCACCCGTACGCTTATGCCCAAGGCAACGAACACTACGCCCGCCTTCTTTCGTTCAATGCCGACCCAAAGTGCAAGGATGCTACCCGATGCAGCGTATTGTGCGAGCACAAGGATGCCTATTTCAATCCGGAGGCAGAGAGGATGCATATTGAAATTCCTTCCGAAGAAGAAAAGACGAAAAAGAAACCGGGTCGCCCACGCAAGATACACAGTACCGAAGCCGGGCTTGCCGAACCTGCCGTGTTGGATATACTCGCACAGCAAGGCAAAGTGTATGCGGAAGGACGCTACAATGAGTATGTATCTTGCGCCCTTTACCTGATGAACGGTTTCGGGGTGCCCGAAGAAGATGCCTGTGACTGGGCGGTGAATCATTTTGATGATTACAACTCCTCCGTCATCGCCTCCATCTGTCATTCGGTCTACCAGCATACCGAAGAGCATGGCAGCCAGCCACTTCCCCACCCTTCCCGAAAGCGCAAAGATACTTCCGAATTTAACTACGCTACAATAGAAGAACTAGAGGATTTTATCAATACTCAGACAGAGGTTCGTATTAATGTCTTCAACCATCGCCGGGAGATCTGCATGGCGGAAGAAACAAGATTTCGGCCATTAACAGATAGTGATGAAAATACTCTTTGGCTGCGCGCTCAGAAAAAAGGATTATATACTTCCTATAGGATTTTCGCAAGCATCCTGAATTCGGAATTTATTGGCAACTATCATCCGTTTCATACGTATGTCGAGGGACTGTCGAAGTGGGACGGAGTAACCGATTACATTTCTCAGGTAGCCGATCTGGTTGAGACAACCGACCGCCGTTATTTCCAGCATGTTTTCAAAAAATGGTTCGTTGCGTATGTGGCATCTAATCTCGTTCCGGAAGTCATCAACCATGAGATTCTGACACTCATTGGCGAAGAAGGAGTCTATAAGACCACTTTCATCAAAAAGCTGATTCCACCGGAATTGCAAAGATATTTCTGTCCGAAAGTCAGCACCGGTGCATTTACCAAAGACGATCTGCTGGAGATTGCCGAGAGCCTGATCATCTGTCTGGAAGAGATCGACAGCATGAGTATGTCGAAAATGAACCGGATCAAGGCAAGCGTAACGCTGCCCGAAGTCAATACCCGTGCCGCGTATGCCCACAACAGAGAATACCTGTCACACTGCAGTTCTTTCTGTGCCACAGGCAACAACCGGTATTACCTGCCGGATGGGTACAATCGCCGATGGCTCTCCATATACGTGCTCAACATCAATGCTTCGGCGCTGGATTCCCTTCCTTACGATGGAATGTATGCTCAGGCTTGGTCGCTCTACTGTTCCGGTTTCTGCTACTGGTTTGAGGGAGATGAAGCACAAGATGTCAAAGAGCACAATGAATGGTTTAAGGAACCCAGCATTGAAGAAGAATTGGTTCTGGAACATTACCGTCTTCCCCTACCGGGAGAAAAGCCGGTGTTACTGTCCGTTACCAGAATCATGACGACTGTCAGCCTGGGAACCAAGTATGTACTTTCGCACACGAAAACCCGTCAGGCTTTGGAGAAATTCGGGTTTCGCCAGGCACGTACCAAAAAGCTCCGGGGATTTCTGGTCATAGAGCTTACTGACAAGGAAATTGCTGAAAACCAACGATATATTCCTTCAAAAGAAGAGACAGATGGTCCTGATATCTTTTTCTAAATAAGTAGATGGGTGACAAAGTGGCAAAAATAAACTCTGTTTTCTGACATATATAGGAAAAATAAATAATTAATAGAATACAGAAAAAATAAAAATAGATATTTAATTATTTTCCTATATATAGTCTTTTACTCCTTTTATGCTTTGTCATTTTGTCACCCGTCCCTTTACCCACGTCCTATATTGGCATGAAAAACGACCGCTCAACTAAGTGAAAACGAGCGGTCGTTCTGATGTAAAGATACGGTTGAGTGGAGTAAACCAAGCGGTCATCTTTGTTCAATCAAGCGGTCATTTTAGTCTGATCGAGCGGTTGATTCAGTTTAATTGAACGGTCGATTATTTCGACTCTCTTCTGAGCCCGTTGTATATCCGTCCGGTTCTCCCAGAAAACGTACAATCAGGCGAACCTCCCGTGCGCTGAACATTTTCAACTTCGGATGAAAATCTCCTGCCGTCAGTTCTTCCATCAGTGGTATGCAATTGCGCATCCACCGGCGCAGCTTTGCTACGGATACCGGATTACTAAGCTTCGGGAAATACATTTTCGCCAACTCTACTTTATCATAACATCTCACACTGAATTTAATATCTTCCATTTTGTTTGGATTTGTATGTTCTTTAATGATATAAAGATACTGCTTTTTCTGTAGACTATCAAACGTTTAGTCAAATATATTAACCATAGTTTAGTACCGTTCACTGTCGTCCGTTCTCTTTCCCTTGTGTTGTATCTTTGCAGAGTAATCAATGAGAAAAGGATCCTGACTTGAGAACAATCAATTAAAGAATTAATCATTAAATTGTAAATTAAAGTATGTCACAAAAGTATGTATTAGTAGCGCGGAAGAATCCGCTTAAACCATTAGAGACAGCGAAGTTCTATGCAACGGCTCACAGCAACCGCAAGGTAGATACGGACGAAGTCATCAAGCGTATCTCCGAACGTTCTTCTTATTCCATCGGTGAATTGAAAGGCTGCATCACTGAGTTTCTGTTGGAAATCAAGAATCAGCTGGAATTAGGAAATATCGTCATTCTCGGTGATTTGGGACGCTTCCGTGTGACGATTGTCACCGGCACTGCCACCGAAACAGCCAAGGAGTTCAAGGCTTCCAGCTGTATCAAAATTTCCCGCGTACGCTTTCATCCCGGCTCCATGCTTATGGATATGTGTAAGGCGATGAAATATTCGCTGATTAAAGCGGATAAGGAGGAAGGTGATGACAACGATGTTGTCGATCCGAATCCTAATCCGAACCCTAATCCCGGAGGAGGTGACGAAGAAGCACCGGACCCGACAGTATAATTCTAACATAAAATTCAAAAATCATGAAAAAATCAATTTGGAAACAGATTCTTCAAATCATCATCACAGTAGCTACTTCTATCGTGTCCGCCCTGGGTGTGACCTCATGTATATGAAAGAGGAATATTTAGCCCGCAGCATTCAGTATATCGTAGTACATTGCAGCGCCACCCGCGTCAATATTCCTTTCACAGAAGAACAACTGCTTCAATGTCATCTGCAACGCGGCTTTAAAGGCATCGGTTATCATTTTTATGTCACCAAGGATGGAATGCTCCACCATACCCGTCCCATGGCACAGATCGGTGCTCATGCAATAGGTTTTAACCTGCATAGTCTTGCCATCTGCTATGAAGGCGGACTGAACGAGCAGGGAAAGCCGGCCGATACACGGACGCCTTTACAGAAAGAAACGCTTCGGCGGGTATTGGGAGAATTGAAACAGCTTTATCCCGAGGCAAAGATTGTGGGGCATTATCAGTTGAGTGCGAGTATAAATAAATGTTGCCCATGCTTTAATGCAAGGAAGGAGTATGAAGATTTGTAAATATTTAACAACAAAGGCGGTCTGTGACCGCCTTTGTTTATTCTGACATTATTCTTATTTACTTTATTAGAACAGGAATCATTTGGGGATTCATACGATTATTGCATTCAACCTGAAAATCTACCACGATGTTATTCTTTTTAAAGCTTCTTCATGACAAATTCCTTTTCCCGCAGAAAAATTCTTTTCAACATTATCCAATATAGAATGAAGTTCATCAACAGAACAACATCCCGGCATAGATGTTACATTAGATCGTACACCATATTCAGAAACAGTTTTTTTCTTCTTACTCATCAGATTAGATATATATGTTGTACAAAGGAACAAATAAACTCTCATTTATCCCATTATATTGGAACGAATTTCCTTTGTTGCCATACTACTGTCCTATACAAAAATAATGGAAACCGTTTTTTTTCATTTCCTGAGAATCATAAATATTACGTCCATCAATAACCAATGCATGATTCATTGATTTCTTTAAAACTCCCCAGCTAGGCAAACGGAATTGTTTCCATTCTGTAAGCAATAACAAAGCGTCTGCATTTAGAACCGCATCATACATATCAGCAGCATATTCCACCCTGTCTCCTACTCTACGACGACATTCATCCATAGCGATCGGGTCATACACCCTTACTTTACAGCCTGCCTCTAATAGCAACTTAATAGTAACCAATGCTGTCGCCTCCCGCATATCATCCGTTTCCGGTTTAAAGGCAAGTCCCCAAACAGCAATCGTTTTCCCTTTCAAAGAGCCGCTATAATAGTTATTCAACTTTTTAAAGAGAACCGTCTTCTGATTCTCGTTCACTTCTTCCACAGCCTGCAACACTTTCATTGCATAACCATTTTTCTCCGCAGTTTTTATCAGCGCTTTCACATCTTTTGGAAAACAAGAACCACCATAACCGCATCCGGGATAAAGGAACTTATTCCCGATGCGACTGTCTGCACCGATACCTTTACGTACCATATTCACATCTGCCCCTACCAGTTCGCATAAATTCGCTATATCGTTCATGAAACTAATGCGAGTGGCAAGCATTGAATTTGCAGCATACTTTATCATCTCGGCACTTGGCACATCCGTAAAAATCAGACGATAGTTATTCATCATAAAAGGTTTATACAAACGTTCCATAATGGAGCGTGCCTTTTCGGATTCTACCCCCACCACTACACGATCCGGGCTCATGAAATCTTTGATAGCCGCTCCCTCTTTTAAGAATTCGGGATTGGAAGCCACTTCAAATCCAATATCTGCTTTTCGTTTATCCAGTTGCTCCTGTATGGCAGCCTTCACCTTTTCAGCCGTACCTACCGGAACCGTACTTTTGGTCACTACAAGCACATATTTCTTCATATTCTCACCAATGGTTCTTGCCACCTGGAGTACATATTTCAAATCGGCACTACCATCTTCATCAGGAGGTGTACCTACTGCACTAAATACTACTTCCACTTCATCCAATACAGACATTAGATCGGTAGTAAAACGCAAGCGCCCTTCCTTATAATTACGAAGAACCATTTCTTCCAAACCTGGTTCGTAAATAGGAATATTTCCTTTCTGAAGAGAAAGGATCTTATCTTCGTTAACATCTACGCAAGTCACATTAATCCCCATTTCGGCAAAGCATGCCCCCGAAACCAAACCTACATATCCGGTTCCAACAATTGCTATATTCATAATTATTTTAATGGATTATTATCTGATTGATACCATGCTATAAATTCACTTATTCCTTGGTGCAGTGAAACTGAAGGTTTATAACCGACTTCAGCTTCCAGCCTTGAAGTATCTGCATAAGTCTGATAAACATCTCCCGGTTGCATAGGTAGGAATTCCTTCTTTGCCTCCTTACCTAAAGCTGACTCTATTTCACTAATAAAGTCCATCAACTTCATGGGATGCCCGCAGCCTATGTTATATACTTTGAATGGTACACGATTCGTACAATCTTCCGCAACTACATCCTTATCCAGTACTTTAATGGTACCTTCCACGATATCATCAATATAAGTAAAGTCACGTCGCATATCTCCATTATTAAACACCTTAATCGACTCTCCTTTTGATATAGCTTTAGCAAAAAGCATAGGCGCCATGTCAGGTCGTCCCCAAGGACCATACACTGTAAAATAACGTAGTCCGACTGTAGAGAATCCGTACAATTTACTATAAGCGTGAGCCATCAGTTCATTTGACTTTTTACTGGCGGCATAAAGGCTAACTGGCATATCTACTTTATCCTCTTCCGCATACGGTGTCTTTTCATTCAGACCATATACGGAACTAGAGGATGCAAATACCAAATGTTTCACCCCATAGTGCCGGCAACACTCCAGAATATTAAAGAAACCTATCAGATTACTTTCCATATAAGATTTAGGATTAGTGATGGAATAGCGTACTCCGGCTTGTGCCGCCAAATTCACAACTTTATCAAAACGTTCTGTTTTGAAAAGTTTTTTTATTGCATCCTCATTGGATATATCCATCCGAATGAAACGATAATTAGAATATTTCGAACTTAGGATCACTTCCCCAAAAGATATGTCAAATCCATGTTCTGGAACGATCCCACACTGTGCTAAACGACCTAATTTCAGTCGGATATCATAGTAATTGTTAATGCAGTCTATTCCTACTATCTCATCACCACGTGCGGCGAGAAGGGATGCAAGTTTTGAACCGATGAAGCCTGCGGCACCGGTAATAAGTATTTTCATAAGAAATGATTGGTTTATCCCAAATCCAGAATCACATCAAAAAATAAAAAGAAGAATGATAAAAATACTATCTCCTCAATAGTTTTTTATAAAATGTTTCACGTATGGAATTAGGCATTATACGAATAGTAAATCTAATAATTACATTCTTGAATAACTGAAAAAAATTAATATAACCTATTTTGTAGAAATCAAACAGCATTTTTAGTTCTGCACATGCATACTTCCATCCACCTCTACGTTTAAAAACATCTGGTGAAGAACGAAAGAATAACAGACTTTCTTGTATATTATAAAAATTATATCCAGCATAAAGCATATGTCCCCAAAGATAATAATCCTCAGGAAAGTGTTGATAACCACCGACTTTAATCACATCAGATTTTCGGTACATTACACAAGGATGGTTGATAGGACATCGACTCTTTCCATACTCATATAATTCTTCTGAAGACTCAGGAAGTTTCCTTATAGATTTTATATTTGAAGGATCATCTTCAAATTCTTCAATCCATCCACCCACAACAGATATCTCTGGATGTGTCTTTAAAAATTCAATTTGTTTCCGAAATCGATCTTTATGACTGATATCATCAGTATCCATACGAGCAATGATATCATTAGAACAATGTTTCAATCCTTCATTCAATGCTTTTCCAAGCCCCTTATTTTGAGAAAGTGAAACAATTTTCATTTCAGGATGACAATTTGAGAACTCAACAACGACCTCTTCTAATTCTGATGTTATGGGACCATCTTCAACAAGAATAACTTCATCAGGGAGCAACGTCTGATTAAATATACTGTTAAGACTCTGACGCAGATAAATTGTACTTTCTTTATAATACAAAGAAAGTAATACTGAAAATTTCATAGCAAAGTTAAGTAATAAATATTTATATACAAGTAAATCTAACCTTTATTATATAAGAGAAAATCTGAAATGAATATATGAAGTTTAACCAGTATATTTGTTTTTATGTAAGAATGCTTCAATAGAATTATGAAATTCTTTTGCTAAGTTCCCCCAATCGTATTTAGAGACTAAAGTTCTTGCACAAATACTTTTATCTCTTAATTTTTTCTTATCCTTTATAACTTCAAGCAAAGTAGAACTAATATCTTCAATTGTATTGCTACAGCCCCATCCAGCATTATATTTACAGATTTCTTCTCTCATATTTGTTCCTTGAGTAACCACACAAGGTAATCCATAAGAAAGAGCTTCAATCAATGCCATCGGATGACCTTCAAAACGGGACGTCATAATGAAAAAATCAGACTGCAACATAATATCTTCTTTTTCTT
The DNA here is from genome assembly GCA_019412825.1 of Bacteroides thetaiotaomicron. Lineage (GTDB taxonomy): Bacteria > Bacteroidota > Bacteroidia > Bacteroidales > Bacteroidaceae > Bacteroides > Bacteroides thetaiotaomicron_A. The sequence goes on from DXOL01000036.1 coordinate 45,780, forward strand.
TACCTGAAACAGCATCTCCAAGCTCAATTATGTCACCCACTCCTTTTTGCTTTAATAGATATTGAAGTTTCGATCTATTCTCTTCGTGATCGGGTCCATTTATCTTTATCACAAAATTATCGTTTCGCAATTCGTTTTGTAATATTCTGCAAGCTTCTACCAATAAATCTAATCCTTTTTGATATATATCTATCCTACCAATAAACAAGCCACAAATCTTCCTTTCTTTACAAAAATTTGTTTTAAAAGATTCAGGTATTACAACTCCATTGGGTACTATGAAATAACGTTCATTCCATTTTGTTGATGAAGCCTTTAATTCATCTTTAGTAAGATACTGTATTGCTAATGCTTTTTTCGCAAAAGCATTAAAAGCTAAGGTATTAAAAATCTTCTTTTTCAACCATTTAGCATTGTTTTGCGCTTGAATAGTTAGAGAACTTCTAGGCACAATAATATATGGTATATGCCTTCTTTGTAGTGAATAAGAAAACAGAACGTTTTCTATAAAATAGATTCCTTCAAAAACGACCAAGTCTGGATTTCTAAACTTTTTTGGCAATCTGCTTAAAGATAGTTTTCCTATCTCACGAATATTGTGATATGCGTCAACCTGCCCCCAGTGTTCCATATAAGAATCAGTCATATTAATCCACAAAACATCATCTATAAAAGATTGAGCTTTAACACTTGCAGGAACGCTCCAATCAGGTCCCCCTCCAAGTAGATGAGAAATATATAATATTTTCATGTTTTGAATCGCAAATCATTTATATGAACTAAAGAATAAGAGAAAAAAATAATAATATTAGGACTAAAGTTCCAATCGGTTCGTTGATAAAACGACAACCATATTGCTAACAGCACAAGCAACGTACTATAACTGAAACCATTAAACTTAAAAAAGATATAAGAATAAGAGAAAAACAAAATAAATATTGCTATAAATCCATATTGATATATCATCTTCTTTACTCCTGCATTAGAGCCATAGTCTTTACTATAAAAAGTCCGATTGCCAATTCCCCAACTCACATCACTACTTAACAAAAACTGATCAAATATTTTTTGAAACATTGCAGAGGAACGATTATCAATCTCATTCAAATTATCAACATTCACCCTACTTACAATTCGTTCATTAATTGCATCTTCGAATACAAAATAAACGGAAAAAGCCAATATAGCAGATAGTAAAAGAAATTTCAACTTCATTGCCTTTATTTTTCCTAAAAGTCCAAGAAGTAACAATAAATAAAAAGCTAACGATAAACTTAGAATACCTGCCAAACAAAAAATATAAAATTCTTTTTTATATTTTTCCCGGTTCAGAGTAAACAAAATGAATGCACATAAAGTACCCACAACCCCAGGTTCTTCAGTCAAAGACTGGAATCTAAAAACCGAATAGCCATAATAGCTAGGGAAAATACAAAATGTTCCTTGATAAAAAGGTAAAATGCCTGAAGAAACTTGTCTATGCAAAAGACCCCAAAAGTGTGTTATTCCCAGCATTGCTAACACATATTCTATAATCCCCAAGAAAAAAATAACAGCTAAAATCTTTATAAACTTGTCATATACCCAGAAACGATATTCAGGCTTTAAACAGAGAAATGAAACAGCAAACAAAAACTCATAGACTAACTTTACAAAAGGCAGTTCACCATGTGCTCCCAAAGGAGTACATATAACCCAGACACAAGATAATGAATAAATCAAGATGGGAACTGCTTTTGTAGTATCTAACAGTCCTCTCCCGTAAATTGCCCAAAAAAACAAACATAATAAATTAATATAAACCTCCTGATGAGGTATATAATAAAACATAGAATACCCCGATAATAAACAAATAAATGGGACAAGAAGAAACAACCATAATGTAACTTCCTCTTTATGAGATAAATTCATCATAAATCAACCCTTTATTATTTTTCTCATGATTGTCTCCCACCTTTCTTCTACTATATCAAGATCAAAATCTTTTGCCCTTTCCACTCCAGCTTTCGAAAGTTTGCATCGCAAAGTATCATCTTGGATCATCTTCTCCAGCCCTTTAGATAGTCCCAATACATCATGTTTTTCAATAATAATCCCTTCATCATCATTTGTTATTATTTCTCTTTGCCGTCCACCACAATCAAAACTGATACAGGCACATCCTTGTGACATTGCCTCCAAAAGTACCATCCCAAATCCCTCGTAACGAGAAGTCAGTGCAAAAATAGAACTCATGCGCATCACAACATCTATATCATTACGAAACCCTAAAAAAACGACCTGTTTCTCCACATTTACATCGCATGACAATTTTTGTAAATATTGAATCGACTTTTCAGTTCCTTCGCCAGCAATATCTAAAGTCCAATCCGGATATTTATGTGCAATTTTACCCCAAGCCTCAATTAGCAAATCAAACCCTTTCACTTTCCATACATCTAATCGACCTACAGCCAATATGTTCTTACGACGGATTAACTTCTCATGCACGCAAGGATAAGATAAAGGATTAGGCATTATTACTTTATTAGGAATCTTGTGCCCTAAATAATTGTAATCTGCTTGAGTCAGGATCGTAACTACATCAGCAAGACGATATACAATATTTCTTATCATACTAATATGCACTCCCAACGGTCTTTCAAAAGATGTATGTTCAGATGCTATAACTTTATTTTTAAGCCCTATAGAAGCTAAAATAGCAACTAAATTCATTAAAGGCAACACACCGATCAGTACATCTGCAGATTCCTTCATTATATATAAACGACAATTTTTCACCATATAATAGAGTTTTATAAAACTCCTTTTTTCATGCTCATTTCTATATAATGGATAAATATAGACTTTGGGATCAAATTGATAAGCAAAAGGTACTGACACATCCGTTACTAAACAGACTCTATGCCCTTTTTCTATCATCTTTTTAGATAACAGACTAACTACACGTTCTGCGCCCCCCCCCGTTATAAAATGATTTAAAAATATAATCTTCATTATGAAATAGGATTATTCATTAAAATGCAGATGAAGGATATTTCCAATGTAGATCCTAATAAATATCCTTCCCAAGCAATTAATACTTTCTATTAATTTACTGAACCACTTTTTTAAGATAAGCCATAGATGTTTTTCTCTTCTTCTCCATTAATCCTTCATAATTGGAATAATTCACAGAAGTAAACAATATGTTTGCTTTAGAAGTTACCATTCTATTTTCTAAGCCTAAATATGATAACAAATTGTATACTCTGTCTCGCTTGATACTTTCAAGCGCATAAAAATCCTTCTTGAATATTAATGAAAAAGCTATAGCATGAAAGGAGATACACACTGTACAAGTAGCATACTTAAATAATCCACAATATTCTTCCGGACTAACTGCAATCTTCTTTATAGAATTCTCTTGAACATACATAACGAAATTTGATAGGGCAGACAATCGTACGACTTTACAACCTAATTGTCTCGCAATATTAGAGGCAAAATTAAAAGCCTGTGTATCCTTTTCTAACGTTATTAATAATACATATTTATCTACATCAGGTTTTATAGCTATCTTTTCAAAAATTTCAATTGGTGCCAACAATGTTGGATCTAATACGGAACATGGAATATGAGTAGTCAAGTCTTTCAATATACCCTTCATACTATCCTCTCTTACAGAAATACAGTCAAAGGATCTCAAATAAGTGGACAATAGTTTTTTCTCTTCATCTGATACAGTTGCCAATCCTAAACTAGCGGCATAAGTTGCCAATACAGACATTGGATTTCGTTTGAACTGCCCCCAAAACACAGGAGAATATCCATTACAAATTATAGGATTCCAAATCTGATCACTTCCTAAAATATAAACATTATAGTCTTGTGGCATATCATCAATGTCAGTGAAAGAATTAGATGATAAAACATAATAGTTCGAGATAAAATTGTCAAAAACCCGTTTGGCTCTTCGTTTATAAATATAGGATAGAAATAAAGTCACCATTACTTTCATCTTTGCTAATCCCCCTTTGGCATGTTTCAGACTATATTTGCCGTTAATATCTCGATCTTTTTCGATATAATCAGGTCTGTAATCAATAACCTCAACTTCATGTCCTAAATCTTTTATTACCTTCTGAAGGGCATAGCATTGGAGAACCGCACCATAATTAAGTGCTCGATGGAAGGTCAAAATTCCTATTCTCATATAATTGTAACGACCTGTTCTACATCTAAGCGGTGAGATTTCGCAACCATAAACTGATTGGGCGCCCGACCTATAGAAATAAAAACAATAGGCAATTCAGATTGAGGAATATTCAATATATTTCTCAGTTTATTCATTTTATTAATAGTAAAATGACAATTCAAAGTACAAGCGCACAACTGATAATAATGTAATGCATATAGTAGATTCATTGTATAAATACCAGCATCTAAGTATGCAGAAGTTCTTGTTTTATACCCCCACGCTCCTTGTTCACTCGTAATCAGCAATAATTTATCAGCTAAATGCCCAAATCCGCGATTGCCATTCTGCAACCCTAAAACAGCGACTATTTTCTCTTTATTTGTAATCACTTTTACACGTACACTTTGCCTATTACATGCAGAAGGTGCAGTCTGTGCCAAACGCATAACCTCATAAATAACATCCATCCCAACTTCTTCGTCAGCATAATTACGAACTGAATGACGTTGATATGCAAACTGCTCAAAACATGATGTCGGTTTAAAATATTCATCTTTTGTGAAAACAGATGAGAAAGAATTAGAATCAGAACTTTTATATTCTACTAGATCCCTAATACCCATAGTTATATCCTCAGGAAGTTGAAAATCCGAAGCCTCATGTATTTGCAAGTACTCGTAAAGATCATTTAAAGTTGATTGAACTTCTATAGATTGAAAACCATATCGTTTAATACATTCATTACACAGCGTGATAATGCCACGTACTCTTGGATAACCAAATCCGAGTCTTCTATCGGGCATCGTTATACCTTTTTCCAAAACGTGGCTCATGATCATTAAGTCAGCCAATTGAGATTCTTTTGATTTAGAATCATTGCTATATAATAAATCATAAGTTATCCAATAAAAAGCATTGAAGAACAAATTAACAGCATGAAACATGAATCTCAATATTCTATACATCCATAAAGGTATTTTCTTTTTCATATGTTAGAGCTTTTATATTAACGTAATGGCAAGCAAGATATTATTTTAACATCCCCCTCTTAGTCATTAGCCTTGGAGTAATCAAGTTTCTTATCCATATCACATATAATATTGCGAGATAATACTCTAACAGGATTCCCTCCATACACACAATATGGTTCATATTTTCCTCCATTAACCAAAACACTCCTTGCACCAAAAACACATCGTTCCGGAGTATGTACACTATGCATAATATAGCATTGAGAAGAAAACCAATTATATTCGCCAATTACAATTTCTCCATAAGCTTTTTTAAATTTGTTCTTTTCTATATCATACAAAAGATGGAAGTTTGTATCCATTATTATGACTTCCCATCCTAGAGTAACAGACTTCCCAAATTTTATACCGATACATGAAATTATCTTTAATGAGGTGGTTGAGCAGAAATTCTCACCAAATTCTATCACTCCTTGTTTGCCTGTAACAATAAAAGCATTATTTCCTATCACACATTTGCCCTTAAATATGATCATTCCTTCATTATTCCATGAAATACCATTATTGGGATAGGCGGTAGCAGTTAAAAAGCCAAGCCGAATCATACCTGAAGAAATTTTTGAAGCTTCGATAACAACTGATCCTCGCAATGAAACAAAATGCGGTTTATAAATCCAAATAGGAAGTTTTAAAGCTTGCCTAAAAGGCAAATAACGAAAATTAAAAAATACAGTCGGGATAAATGCCCGCAATGCCACTCCGAGTTTCATTAGTTAATCTTTGTCTTTATAAAATTAATAATACGCTCTCTATCAATGCTATCAATAATAATAAAGTAGTATATGAGTAATAATAAGAGAGTGGAAAAAAAAGACATCACAATTAATTTGAACCAACTATCTTCCATATCAATAAATACATATTGCAGAATACTAAACGAGATTAGAGACACCAATATTAACTTAGTAAAAAGCTTAAAATAGTTCCTTACAGGCATTTTGATCATATTCTTTAATAAAAAAGCGCGGCTTAAAGCTGTTATAACAGATAAAACAATAGATACAACAACTGTTATTTCTGGTTTTTCACCAAATTTTAATAACAAGTATGATATCGGTAGATTTAAACCAATCAAAAATGCAATTATTAATTCATATTTCTTTATTCTACCAGTAGCCAATGCCGGTGCTATAGTAGGACCAGAAGTTGAGTCAATCAAACTATTAACAAGAACCAACTGAGTAAATATAATACAGTAATCAGGTACGTTTTTTAACCAAATATGCAGTATAAAAGAAGTATTAAAGATTACAGGAAAAACTAATAAAGACACTAAAAAGAAGCACATTATTGTACTACGAAGAATGAGGTTATGTAACTCTACCAATTCGCCCTTAGAATAATATTTATAAATTTGAGGTTTTACAGCCACAAAAAAATTATTAGACAATTGCCCTACTGCCGCATCTATTTGAAAAGCTATTGCACGAGCTGCATTTATAGCAGGATTAAAAAACAAGTTGATGAGTAAGTTAATACCTTGCCCTCTTACAACAACAGCCATTGTACCCAAGAAATGCCATCCTGAGAAGCTCATTAATTCCGTCGCTTCTGTCCTGTTCCAGTAAAAAAAGAATTTACTTTCTACAAAGTGTGTTCGACAGTAAACACGATATATATTAGTAATAAGCAAGGCCATTAGAGACATTAAAATGCCATATAGAATAAGTTTGTCACTACCAGTAATTGTCAACGTAAACACAACAACCAACTTCAATATAACTTCTATGATTCCGATATAAGCAAATGCACCCATTTTTTCATGAGCCACAATCAAAGCATTATAAGGAATTGAAAACATTTGAAAACCAAAAGCTAAAATAGAAAACTGATAAACAATGTTTGCTGCCAGCAATCGATTCTCAGGAATTGTCATTTGCACATTTACAAACCATAATCCAACCGTTTCAGCTAAAATTATAATACCCAGTATAATAATTGCAAATACAGTAACATTCAAACAAAATATTTTTTGAAGTGCCTTTATATTTTCACGAGCCAGTTCAATAGAAAAGTAACGCTGTGAAGATGTCGTCAGTGTGCCACTAATAAAAGAAAATAATGTAACAACACCTCCTACAACGTTGTATATACCATAATCCACGACACCTAAAAGATTCAACACAGCACGGACGGTATATAAGTTTACTCCCATTATCAACAACATACGTACATAGAGAAATAGCGTATTCTTTGCGATACGTTTATTGTTTTCCGAAATAGCCATTAAGTCATATTAAAGATTAGAATGTGAGAATTATCAGCTCTCCGATATTATAATCATATCAAAAACAAAGATGTTATCACTTCTTCCTCAAAACTTTCCTGAACAACGATTTACGTGAGCCAATATGTGTACGTCTTTGCTTACCATCTTCTGTATAATACCCATATCCGTACCCATAACCGTAGCCATATCCATAACCGTAACCATAACGATTAGTTTTATCCTTTACATCATTTAAAATAACACACATGTTACTAAATTTCTTTTCTTGATGCAAACGTTCTAACTCCGTAAGATAACGACGGTCAAGAATACCTTCCCGAATAACATATAACGTAATCTCAGCCACTCGATTTACAATGGAGGCATCAGCAACAACTAATGCCGGAACATTGTCAAGAATAATATAATCATAATGCTTTTTCAATTCTTCGATCAATAATTCCAGACGATCACTCATCAACAACTCAGCTGGATTAGGAGGGATGCTTCCAGCAGGCAATACATCTACATTTTTATGCAATTGTCCCGGGATAACTAACTTTGCAACATCATTATAATTACCGCTCAAGAAAGTTGAAACGCCTTCTTTACGCTGCACACCTGAAAGCTTACTTTGAGTACGCTTACGAATATCAGTATCCACCAAAACAACTTTCTTACCAGTACCCGCCAAGATAACAGCCAGATTACGAGAGACAAACGTTTTTCCTTCACCAGCCATAGTTGATGTAAACATCAGAACTTTTGCACCTTTATTCATAAAATCTAAATTAGCGCGAAGCAAACGAAAGGCCTCAGTGATACGGTCGTTTTTATTTTCAGAAACAACAATCTGTTCATCTGCCTGCCCTTGCTTACGTGCAGGAATCTCACCCAACACTGGCAAAGTAGTCATTTCTTCAACATCCTTACGCCCGCGAACTCCCGTATTCCAAAATTCCCGGAAACGAAAATAAACAAATGGAATGACAATGCCTATCACCAATGCAGCAATAAAAATCATCATCCGCTTAGGAGCTATAGGCAAACGACTACCAAACGGAGCTTCCACGATTCGTATGTTGGCTTCTGTTACAGCCAACTGCATAGCAGTTTCCTCACGTTTCTGAAGCAAATAAGTGTATAACGTTTCCTTTATAGATTGTTGACGCATCACATCTAATGCATATTTTTCTTGTTGAGGAATCCTTTCGATACTCTGATTTACCTGACTTTCCACTTTACGAGCATTCTGAAGACGAAGACGAATAGTACGCATATAATTATCAATGCTTCCCGCAATAGTACTGCGCATAGCTACCAGATTTTTATTCATGTTCTGTACCACTGGATTACTCTCACCCGAATTGCTCACCAAGCGATTACGCTGAAGCATCATTTCATTGTAATCTTCAATCTGAGTTTGCACTCCAGCATCACCTACTCCCGACACATTAGGAATCAAATCAGCACTTTTACTTTTATCAGTCACATACTTCTTAATAAATTCCACGACATTCAATTGAGCTTCCAACTGAATACTTTCTTCTTTTGCTTTACTGCCTTCCTGCAAATAGATATTCGCATTTGCATTAATATCGACAATACGGTGCTCCTGTTTGAATATGGTTAACTGATCCTCTACCTCTCCCAATTCATGACTGATAATTACAATGCGATCGTCAATGAAACGAGCTGTATTCGAAGCAATACGATTTTTGTCTTCTACAATAGTTTCGTTATAGACTTGCAAAATAGTGGCAAGAATAGCATCTGCACGAGCTATATTAACATCTTGATAAACTATATTTACCAACGTACTCTTTTGATCCATTGCAGAAGTCTGAATACGTTCCATCATTGAATTAGTCACAGTTTCAAGATCAGAGCGTGTCACCAATACATCCTTTCCTATATACAATCTCACATATTCTGCTTTTGGAGTGACAATGATTCGACCGACTGGCGTAAACAAAGTATCGTTAAAGGCAACAATTTTATCGTAATCTCTTGTCTCCTCCTCTATTTCTATATTTGAAATCCGGCATTGCTTATCATTCACAACAGAAACTTTCAGTTCAGTATAGCCAGGATAATTATCGAGAAAGTTAATTTCAAAAGGAAGTTCACCGAAGATATGATCATGCCGCAGTCCATTGCGAACAACATAATTTATATCAAGATGCAAGCGCTGCACTACATCATTTAACAATTGATAGGAACGAAGAATATACACTTCATTTTCCACACTGCTTCCACCAGGTATCCCACTCAATTCAAGCATAGCAGAAAGATCATTCTGCGAATTCTGATTATCACTTTTTACCAACATAACCGCTGTGCGCTGATAAACCGGAGATACTGCGGAAAGGTAAAGCCATGCACCTCCCACGCAAAAAAGCATAGAGGCGATAAACCAATACCAATTATTAAGAAAAAGTTCTAAAAGATCTCGCAATGTAACAACATTCTCAGTTCTCTTCAAATCTGTCGTTTTATTCGTTTCCATTTATCTGCTGATAGCTATAATGATTGATATTAAAGAGGCAAGAACGGACACAAGGCTGGCAGTGGAAGTCAAAGTAGTCATTGTTGCACTTCCTTTCACCCGAATAGCACTATTAGGTTCCACATAAACAACATCGTTTTGCTGAAGGTAATAGCAAGGAGAGTTTAATACATCATAGCCGGATGTTAAATCTACCATATATGTTTTATGCATATCTCCCTCTTCACGGACAATCATTATATTATTTCGCTTGCCGCTAGGCAACAAATCACCTGCCATACCTATTGCTTCCAACAATGTCACACGCTCTCCTGTAATTTTCTGCACACCGGGATTCTTTACTTCTCCCAAAACTGTCACCTTAAAACTCATGATCTTCACTGAAACAACAGGATCTTTGATATAATTCTGATTGATTAATTTATCTGTTAGCAATTTTGCTAATTCATTACGAGTAAGTCCTTCAGCCTTTATTTCCCCTAAAATAGGGAAGTCTATTGAGCCATCTTCATCTACTTGAAAATAAGTAACACCTGCCTGAACATTAGATTGACTGGCATTCACAGAGTTCCCACTGCCAATCAACGTATTATTATTAAAAGGCTCAATTAACTCCTTATCCTTACTACTGATGGAAATAGCCAACTGATCGTCAGACTGTATCTTCAATTCGAAATTTTGTTCAATTTTCTGTGGATTATCTTTTAGATACTCAGCTCCCTGTAAGTAAATCATCTTCTTTTGAGATACACAGGATGTACATATCAATAGAATAAACAAGATAAATCCGATACTTATTCTTTTCATTATTATAAATAGTTTATATGTAAGTAGATTCAAATTACCACAAGAAATGTTGATAAGCTTTGTACCACTTCTTACCGGTCAACATTTCATGTTTGATGATGAAATAGCGGATTATAATATGCATCATAATCCAAAAAGCTAAATCCAATAAAAACATGATGGTGGTATTGATATAGAAGGACAATACAAAATTAGAGATCACAAGAAACAAAGAAATCAATAGTAAGGTGATCATTACTGTACGTACCCTCATACCAGTTCGCAATAATCGGTGATGAATGTGATTTTTATCCGGATTAAAAGGATTGCGACCTTCACGAACACGGGAATAAAATACACGTATCACATCGAGCATTGGAATCAATAATGTAGAAAGCGTAACCATATTCAGATTCATGGCAAACGGATCCCACAAGGGAGTCTTTTGCCAAAAATGTAATAGTAAGAAACTCAGTACGTAACCCAATGTCAGACTACCCGCATCTCCCATAAACAGTTTCTTTCCGGATACACTGAATACATTATAGTAATAGAAAGTCATTACCACTCCCAGCGTAGCGACTGCAAGGAGAGCATGGGTCCATTGATTGACCAAAACACAAACAATAATCAATAATCCCAGAGCAATACAACTTAAACCGGAAGCCAGGCCGTCAATCCCGTCAATCAAATTGATGGCATTGGTGACATATACTGTTAAGAAGACCGTTAGAGGCATCCCCAAGTAGGCAGGAATTTCGTGGAGTCCCATCAAGCCGCCCAAGTCATTAATCCACAACCCCGAGATGGGAAAAAGGCAGGCTGCAAGAAACTGAACAACAAACTTATATCGGTAGCCAACTCCTACCAGATCATCTGCTACCCCAATGAGATATAATAGAGTAAGACCTACTACAAAAAATAAATATTGGATGAATAAACTGGATGCCCACAATATATCTACCGGATGATTCATAAAATAACGAACTCCGGTGATGGTACATAAAGATATCAAAATGACAGGTAGAAATGAAAGACCTCCTAAACGAGGAACAGGAGTCTTATGGACCTTACGATTATCCGGAATGTCGAATAAACGTTTTTTATAAGATATAAATAAAATGCGTGGAATAATTATTGTTGCTAAAAGTACAGACATAAAGAATACTCCCGCAATATATGCGTAAATCATCATAAATTTCCCCAATTAGTTATTGTTACAAGTTTAGAAATTATTCCATCTTCAAAAGTTGGTCCTGAAGCTGATGCTTCAAGGAAGAAGACGGAAGGCTATTGAGCACACGATGTGAATGCACCAGTACGGATTTTCTCTTTTCTTCATCTTCCGGGTTTGCATACATACTCACACTATACCCCATCAATAGCGCAAGACACAAGGCGGCTTCCTGATCTATCGTCATCACTTCTTCCTGGCGATCATACAATTTGTTTATCTGAGAATAGATATCATGGTTGATTCCAGAGATTTCATCCGGATAAACATAGCCTGTATCTATCGTACTGAAGAAGGTATATACAGTTTGCTGCAAATCATCAATTAACTCTTGCAGCGTTGAATCTTTCATATCGTTTTTAGTAAAAGCCCTCACCCGATGCGTTCTACATAGCCGATTGGCATATCAACACAAGCGCACCCCAGCATATCCAGACGGACAGCTACCTTACTCTTTCCATCCAACGTGACAAGCTCACCAACCAGTCCCGTCAAAGGTCCTTTAATCACTCTGACTCTCTCACCACGAGCCAAAGGAGAACAATTCATCGATATGGCCTCATCCGAATAGTCGAGCATAAAGCGAAAACGTGCCATTTGTTCGTCAGGAATTACAGCAGGCTTTCCCTCACCACGCAACACCATGTAGCGGCTTACAGTGGAGATGGTCAAAGCAGCCATCCGTTCCTTCTGATCAGCGTGGACAAATACCATCATCGGGAGAAGGACAGCCTCAACTAATTTGCGACGATCACTCCACAGATGGATTTCCTGCTGAACAGGAACAAAAGTCTCAATTCCCATTTTCCCCAAAAGTTCGGCTACTTTTTTTTCATGATGTATGCGGACATGAGCCACATACCAGCGTTTTGAGCATGCTACGCCCTCCCCTGTCCCATTTTTGGTTCCGAGGATGGCTACTTTCTCTTTTGTTAGAATCATAATATTTTACCCCATGTAAATCTGTTACTTCTTAGGTAACGGACAAGCACACAGCAAAACCAAACAAAATGAGAAAGCTGAAAAACACCGACAAATGCGTCGTAAAGGGAGTTTGCACCCAGGGAAAAAGGGGTATATACCAGTGGAAATTAGGTATATAAGGGGCAGGGCATGAAAATAAGCATTTTTTCATGTCCACATCTATTTTTGCCTTATATTTCGGATAAAACTAAAAAAAATGGGATTTTATTTGTTTGTTACCTGTGTTTTTGTCTATCTTTGCGTCAAATTTAAGTCCGTTACCTAAGAAGTAACTTACATACTTTAATACTGATTATTAATATTTTGCATATTTACGACCGTCCTACAGCCCAGTCCTTTACGTAAGATAAATTCTTTCTATTCACTTCTGTGCGTTCTTGCAGGCCGAAACCTTTCAGATAAATCTGAGTAGTCTTGATCGACTTATGCCCCAACGATTCGCTGATCATTTCAATAGGAACACCACGATACTTGGCGGTAGTAGCCCAGGAATGGCGAATGGTATAGGAAGTGACGGGAGAAGTCAGCCGCAAAGCTTTTGCCAGTCCCTTCAGACGATTGTTAAACCTGCGAAGAGCAGACTGATATTCCCGATACGCACTTTCATCCTCCCTCTTCTTATCACCAAGCAGGATGCTAAACAGATAGTCAGGGCAATCCGGATGGGAAGGCCGACAGTTGCGAAGCTGGCTGATCATATCCTGTGCAGTATCCAGCACTTCCACACTCATCGGAGTTTTCGTCTTGATACGGTTATACCGGAGGATATTCCGTTCCAGTGACGATTTCTCCAAATGGGCAAGGTCAGCGAAAGACATTCCGCAGAACTGGAACATTAAGGCAGCGATAGCCTGCGTACGACGCAAACGTTCCGACTTGGGATCTTCATAGAGAAGACGGTGAAGTTCGCCGACAGGCAACGCTTTCTTCTGACAAATATCCACTCCCGTATAAACATCATGAAACAGACGATGCACATACGGAGCCTTGCCTGACTCTACTCCTCTATTATAGATACTGCGAAGCATACGCATATACGTTGATACCGTATTCGGCTTCAGACCGTAGCTATAAAGGTACTGCCCATAGCAACGCAAGCGCTCACGGGTGACTTGCCTGAATGACACACTGACAGTACCACAAAACCGGGTGAAAGAAAAAACAGCATTCTTATAAACATGGGCCGTAGAATGACGCCCCTCTTTTTGTAAACGACCGATGTACGACTCCGCACAGCGGCTAAATCCATTTTTATTCATCTTATATATTCCACTAGTAAATTTATACAATGATAAGGCGAAAAAAACGATTTAGCAACCGATTGTTTTAACTATCGCAAAAACAACTTAAAACCAAACGCAGACAGCCAAATGAGCAACAGACTATGAAAAGGAAAACCGAATAAGAAAAAATTCTCGTCTTTGCCATATCCCATATACTCTCCTGAAATCTAATTTCACAACATTACGATATAAAGCGAAATGCAAAAGAATCCTTCCATTAAAAAGAGAATGGAATTGTATTTATTACAAAATTGGATAAAATTCATTAAAACACCGTTTTTACCCTATACAACACCGAAATAGAACATAGTTTTTAAAACTTTCCCCGAAACCTGTTGTTGTTATAGTCCCAAATGAAACGTACGTAGAATCATTTATAAAGGGAAATTTTATCAACATTTATTTTTTAAAAGACATGAATATTAAACAGCTATTATTAGCAGGAATTACAAGTATAGCATTATTTTCCTGCAGTGACAAAGAAGAGTTTTCGGGTTCACAGGACGAAATAAAATCTCTTTCAGTATCAATAAGCGGAATTAAGTCGAGAGCGTCCTCTCCATCGGACATCATCACATCTGACATAAAAGACGTGAGCAGTGTATTAATCAATCTGACCGACGCCAGTGGAAAGATCATCACTTCCAAGACAGTCACCAAAGATGAAGCACTCAACTCTGACTGGAACAAGCTTACCGACCCCACAAAAGGATTGAAATTTATCAATACACCTCAATCTGTATCTAAAGTGTACATTTACGGAAATCCGGGCAATGCCGTAAACAATAATGTGATCAATACCAAACTGGCAAACCAGCAAGGCAGTGCAGTTCTGTATTACGGTATGGACGATGATCTGAAACCAATCGTTAATGAGCCTATAGAACCGACTCCGACAGCAGGAAAAACTTATACTGCCGAAGTAACCATAGCTCCTATCGTGGCACGTATGCAGATCACAAAAATCTCTTTCAAAAACGCAGGGAACTTCGAATTTACCCGTTCCATTGACGGAGCAAACAAGAAAGCGACTGTTTCATGGACCGGATTCACAGGCAATGTGAAGGGGCTTTATATGAACAACTTCTATAATACCTTCAACCAACCGGGAACATTGCAGGACCTGTTGCTCAACTCTACATTCGAGAACCATATCCAAAATGGTATGTGGATATTTGACACCACTCCCAGTATAGACGCAGCTCCGTTTGCCAGCTATATTCTCTATAGCAACAATGCCTACGGCAACCTGCCGCTGGACTTGGCCGGCAAGTGTTATGCATTCAACTTCTTCCCGGGCACTGCCATACCGCAACTGCATCTGGATCTTGCTGACCTGAATATCACCGGACTGGCATCCACCGATCCCGAAGTATTTAACCCGGAACTGGCAAACAGCGCCCGTTTTGCCAACCTGGTGAAGTATTACAAAGATATTAATACGGAAATGACTGCCGCCGACTTCAAACCCGGTACGCTGTACAACATGGAAATCGAGTTAGTCCCCATGCTGGATAATGACCTCGGAAACGTGCAATATAATGTGCTGGTACACGTCACCATCGCTCCATGGAATGAAGAAACAATCACTCCGGGATTCGACTTGGAACAGTAAACTTCAGTATCCTTATAAACCAAAGATATGAAGAAGGCAATAATTCTATACATTCTGTTACTGGTGACAGTAACAGGGTGTATAAAGGAAAACCTGGATGATTGTGAAACAACTTTATACTTCAACTATCTGGGTGACGGAACACAGGATATCTTTCTTCAGAAAATAGAAAAAGTGGATATGTATATATACAACGAAAACAATGTATGTATACAAAAAACGGTTCTTAACAAGAGTGAGCTAAGACGGCAACAAGGGACAACCCTGAATTTACCAAGTGGTCAATATCACGTGGTATGCTGGGGAAACTCTCTCGACGATACCAAGATTAATGACGGCGCCTCCCTGAAAAACAGTATTGTAGCGGCACCCCATTACTTCACAAAAGAACTGATATCGACCAATGACAGCCTGTATTTTGGAGAAAAAGAGATTGCTATTATCAACGAAGGCTACAAGGTGGACACCGTTCCTTTCAACAGTGCACATATCAAAATGCGCATCGAACTGGAAGGTCTGGATGCAAGTGATATGCGGACAGAAGCTCTGCCTGTCAGTATAGAAATGGGTAACCTGAGTTCGACAGTGGACTTTACCAAAACGTTCTCGAACGAACGTGTCACCTATTATCCCACAGTCAGGTTTGATTCCGGCACACAGAAATTTGGTGCGAAGTTTAATGTTTTACGATTTAATAATGAGAATGAAGTATACCTGCAATTACGCAACACACAGACCGGAGAAGGGCTGTATACCCTGCAATTGGAAGACTTCATGAAAGATAATGATATTACCGTAGACGGTATCAACGAAGCTGCAATAGGTATTCGTATCTATTTCAACGGAACTGCCGTCACTGTAAAACCCTGGGACGAAGAAGTGATCAGACCGGGGCAATAACCCCTTACGTATATGAAATTAAAATTTAAATATCGGATCTATTTGCAGATGTTTGTCCTGGCTCTCCTGGCTTACTCCTGTAGTGAAAACGAGAACCCGGTATCCGATGCAACCAACGATCAAGCCCGACTCAATCTCCTAATCAAAACAACGCGAGCAAACGATGTTCTGAATAAAGGGAATGATGGAAACTTTGCAAGTCTTGCTCTGTATATATTTAACCAGAAAGACCAGCGTCGCGAATACTCGGAACTGATTCCGGAATTTACTCCGGAGAGGTTGCAGGAGATTTCGCGCTCCGTCAACGTGTCGCCACAAACAAAGATCATTTATGCAATTGCCAATTACAACGACCCGAACAAGACGTTCTCCACACCGATAACAGCCGATCTGACGCCGGATCAGCTGGATCAGCTGACTGTAGAGGGAAGTAGTCTGGATGACAGTAGCATTCTGATGTTCGGCAAGAAGGTAGTTCCGATCAACAGTAGTTATGTGGTAGCAGAAGTTCCCATGGAGCGACTGGTGGCACGGCTGGATATCTATTTGTTTAAGAATCAAGGATTGGAAAAGGATAATGTGACGGTAACTTCCATTGAGTTTAACAATCAGGTACTTACTACATATGGTAATCCGGAGACGGTAGCTATGACACCGGATGCCAAGTATCAAAAAGTGGCGCAGCCCATCACTGAGAACGGAACGTTGCAGCCTATGCCATCGGATTTGTCAGGAGTAGTTCCCGCCAATGCATATGCTTCTTTCTATACGTATCGCAACCTGGTCGCTTCCGGTACGCCGGATGCAAATACTCCTTATATCCGTATAACGGCATCGTTCAATGGAATCAGCCATACCTACCGGGGATATATCACAGACTCAGGGCAAACGGAAAACAAATATAGTCTGCTGCACAATACGGTTTACCGTGTGATGGCTATGCTCGATCATCCGGACAATCAGCTAATCATAAAAACGACTCCTTATCCATGGGAGGTAGTAGACTCAGAGATCGGTCAGGATGTGAAAGACGGAGACTATAAGCTTCAGCCTTACAATGGCAACGACGCCGGAGCCACTACAGGCATCGTACAGTTTCCGTATATATGGAACGGAGAAGCACGGAACGAAACATCATACGCCGATTACAGCTTTAGTCTGACCGCCCCTGCAGGTGCTGTATGGACAGCCACACTAACCAACGGACTTGATTTTTCTTTCAGCACGAACGGTTCCGTGAACGGAGTCCCCGCCGTCTCGAAAGGGATAGCCGGAAGCGATGCCCAAGAAATAAAGATCGGAGCCACCAAACCCTGGAACGGCACTTCGAGACATACTTATTTCTACATTACAGTGGAAGGAGTAAAACTCAAGATCAATCCGGTACAAAGCAACGGCAGCCGCCAGTTCCCGGGTGACAATGACACAGATATTTTAATCAGTCAAACTGAATACAAATAGTATGAATTATGAAACGAAACAGACTATATATCATTCCATTAATGCTCTTGATGCTCTGGGGAATCACTTCTTGTGAGAACGAGTCGCCGGTAGAGCAGCCAGCAGGAACTGAAGCCGGAAGCGGTCTCACGCTGAAGCTTTCGATTCCTCGCCCTGCCGCCTCCCGCGCTGCAGAAGAACCCGGAGAAGACGCATTGAATGAGAACACAATAAAAACACTGGATGTGTTCATCTATCAGGAAGGAGCGGACGAGTGCCTGTTCTACCAGCACTTCTC
Organism: Bacteroides thetaiotaomicron; assembly: GCA_019412825.1. Lineage (GTDB taxonomy): Bacteria > Bacteroidota > Bacteroidia > Bacteroidales > Bacteroidaceae > Bacteroides > Bacteroides thetaiotaomicron_A. Next base: position 64,249 of record DXOL01000036.1, read on the forward strand.
TCTCTCACCGGAACTGACCGGCACCGGAGAACACCGGGAAACGCTGAATGTGGAACAGGAGAAGTTCGGACTGAACACGAATCATACTATTTATGTAGTAGCCAACAGTACAGAAACAATCCCTTCCACCGGGCTTTCCCTGACTCAGTTAAAGGCACTCCCCGCTTCTACGCTCGATGCAGACAAGAAACAGGATGCTTTCGCTATGGACGGCCAGCAGACAATGATACTGAATGACGGAATAATCGTCAACAAAGAAATCCCCGTCATTCTGAAACGTGCTGCGGCTAAAATCAGAATCAGCCTGAACTATGTGAACGGGTATACTCCACTGGAGAATAATATACCTTATAAGAAACTGGTGAATTATGCCGCCGATGGAGCAGCAATTGCACAAGGAACGTTTGTCGTTGCGGATCTGCAAAGCATGAGTTCGTTTACGGAACAAAACACAGGTGCCGGATACAACGGTCAGATCATTCTTTATTCGTATGCCAACGACTGGACGAAGGATACGAACCGGGAAACGTATGTACTGATCAATGTACCGGTAAAGAATGCCGAAGGAACGACTACGACACAGAATTATTACAGGATACCCGTAAACTATCGTTTACCGAACGGAAGCACAGGGCAGGCGGAAAGCCTTTATAAGCTGGAACGCAACCATCTGTATGACATTCAGGTGAACATAGACAAGAAGGGTGATACCGATCCGCACACCGCCGTCACATTGGATGCCGCATACACCATACAGGACTGGACAACTCATGAAATACTGGTATCAGTAGAAGGTATCAACTTTATCTACGTAAAAGACACCAAGATATCAATGCCGAACAGTACCCAGTACACCACGACTTTCCAGTCGTCAACGCCGGATGTGGAAATCAGCAAGATTACCGTAAACGGAGTGACGGTTGCCAACGGAGGTAAGGAAGTCAATATCGTAGCGACTCCGAATGCCAAATCGGGCACGATCAGCATCACCAGTCCGCTTCCCGAAAACTTCTTGGCGAAAGAAATTACATTCCAGGTGAAGAACGGTGCAGGGTTGACACAGGATGTCACGGTGTCGCAATATCCGGCTTTATATATCGGTTCGGATATCTCTGCCGACGCTCCGGGCGGAAGTCAGGGACAGAATAATAAGAAGATGTATATCATGAACTCATTCGTCGCCGACTTCTCGACTCTCCCCGATCCGGATGAGTTTGATGAAGCATTCGACACCGGATTTACCCATTACGCTCCGGACCCGGTATTGGGCGCATCATATGCCGCCTATATACGTAACAATGCCGTACTGGGATATCCGCTGACAGACAGCGACGGAGCCAGCATCGACACGGAAGAAAATAACCGGAGAATCTCTCCGCACATGATGCTTGCGTCACAACACGGTACAACAACAGCCGCTACGTATGCAGCTTCAAGAATCAAATGCCGCGATTATGTGGAAAGGGACGCAACTACGGGAGAAACATACTCTGACTGGAGAATGCCGACAAAAGCAGAAATTTATATGATAGACATTCTGCAGAACGTCAAGGTGTGTGAAGTGAAACAAATACTTGAAGGTCAGTATTACTGGAGTGCGGATGCCGAAAGCTCCGTCCGCTTTATGGACCCCCGTGTGGGACAAGGAGGAAACTCCGGCTCTCTATACGCATCCGTACGATGTGTTCGGGACATCCGGTAATCAACGATTGGATTAAATTTTGAATTGTATGAAAAGATTTACCTACTATATAGCCCTCTTCAGCCTTCTTCTCATTTCGTGTACAGACGAAGAGAGACTGAACGATCATCCGTCAACGGAGAAGAATGAAACTGTCTTCCGTTTCTCTGTGGATATACCTGATTACAAGCCGGTGCTCAGTCGTGCCGCAACCAGTGAGAATGCGGTCAACGACCTATGGCTGATGGCATTCGATGCCGACGGGCTCTTCATCGGACGGGCGTATGCCTCTCTCCTGACCGCCAACGACAACGGTACAGGAACGTTTCAGGCGGAAATACCCGACAACACAGGGATTATTCATCTCATTGCCAACTATGATCAATGGGGGACTTTTGACGAACGTGCCGCCCTGCAAAAAGATGAACGGGAGCTGATTCCCGCTTTAAGCAGCAGCAAACTGACTTTCTGGGGCAGACAGACGATTTCTTCCGCCAGCGACTCACCGAATATCGTTCTTTATCGTAACAAGGCAAAAGTGACAGTGGAAAATGAAACGACCAACTTTGAGGTGACAGGATACGCCCTCGGCAACTATACTACCAGCGGAACGGTGGCTCCCTTTAATCCGGATGCCTCTCCCACTCCGTTTGTGCTGCTGGACGGCAAACCGACCCTGCCTCACGGAACGATCACCAAAACCAGTCAGACAACGAATGACTGTACGATGGAACCCAAGTATATGTTTGAGAATGAAAACTATTTTAATGACCAGGCCTACATCATCATCAAAGGAAAACTGGAAGGCAAAACGGAGGAACTGTATTACAAAATCCAGCTGCTCGACGCCAACAAGCAGCCTTATCCGGTAGTGAGGAATGCTCATTATAAGGTGGTGATCAAGTCTTTCAGCGAAAGCGCCAACGGAAGTACAAGTTTCGAGGATGCCAAGAGCGCGGAATCCTCCAATAACATCTATGCGGAAATATTCAAGGAATCTCCCTCCATTGCCGACAACAATAACAATGTACTGAGCGTGAACCGGCTTCACTTCTTGTTTGTAAAGGAAGGAACGCTGAATGTGACGACTCAATACACGCATAATGGGGTGGCCGACAATTCAAAGATCAGCGTATCGGTAGCGGAAGATAAAGGAAATATACTGCACAATCTGAGCTATGACGGAAACGGTACGATCACGGCTGATGTATCCCGCATCATCGCAGGCCAATATGAAGCGACCATCACGGTGAAAGCCGGAGTGTTGTCACGAACGGTCACAGTGGTATCGAGTGCTCTGTATGAGTTCGATCCCGCATCTTTGTCACCGGAGGTATATACCGCCCGCGACCAGGATGTAGCGTTACAGTTCACCATCCCCGCCAATATTCCTTCTTACCTGTATCCGCTGAAATGCGCGATCACTACCACACGGCTTTATCCGGTAGCTCCCAACAAGAATCTGCAGATAGAGTATGTAGACGGCGGATACCAGTATATCTATTGGGCGACCGGCCCCGGTGCAAAAACATTGAATTTCCGCACCAGTCTTGAGAATAGCGACGAGACGATCTCGATAACCAATGAGATATTCAAGACGAAATATCTGGATGTAAAGGCACGTCACTTCACGAATGTGAGTGTCAACGGAGAGAACCTGGTGAATTACGGAGCGAACAGTACAGCACAAGTGATGTTCACCATCCCCACCTATCCGGAGTATCCTGCCACCTATCCGTTGACGGTATTCATTGCCACGGAGAATCTGCAGACATCGGAAAGCGGATGGACGGCTGTGGACGGAGGTTATCAATACACGTACACATCGCAGCCGACAGGAGCGCAGACGGTTACGTTCACTTCAAAGAAGGCTATAAGCGATGAGGATGTTACGATCTCCGCTCCCGGATTCAGTCCGACAACGACCAGAATTGAAACAATACTGGCGCAAGGAGTGACGGTCAGCAATACGATACGGGTATCACAGAATAATGGTTTACTTACGATAGCTAATTATACGATTACTTCTTCGGATACAGGTATCATACCTAATTTCACTGTCAATAACAGAAGCAACTACTCGTTCACGATACGTGCCGGAAGCAAAGTAAACGATGTGGTAACGCTTACGCTGCGAGGATATAATTACAGCGCCATATATAAAGTGGGAGATTTATTTCAAAGTCCGGCTATTGTACTACGATAATAAAAAAAACAATGATATGAAAACAATCAAATTTCTTCTGTTAGCAGTCTTGATGCTCACGTGTGCCATCGGTATGCACGGACAGGAAAAGAACTACTATATGCCTAAGTTTGCCATCAAAACGAACGCATTGTACTGGGCTACGACCACCGCCAATCTGGGTTTCGAAGTCGGGCTCTCCAAAAAACTGACTCTGGATGTATCCGGTAACTATAATCCCTGGGAGTTCTCCAATAATAAGCAAATCAAGCATTGGCTGGTACAACCTGAACTCCGGTACTGGCTTTGCGAACGGTTTTACGGACATTTCTTCGGCTTGCATGCTCATTATGCAGAAGCGAATGTAAGCAATCTGAATATATTCGGCCTCGGGGATTATCGTTATCAGGGCAACATCTACGGTGCCGGTATCTCTTACGGGTATCAGTGGATATTGAATAAGCGCTGGAGCATGGAAGCGACAGTCGGCGTAGGATATGCCCGCTTAAACTTTGATAAATACAACTGTGGCACGTGCGGAAGCAAAATCGGTAAGGAACACAAGAATTACTTCGGGCCGACTAAAATAGCCCTCAGCATTATATACGTTATCAAATAAGACAGCCATGAAAAAGAAACTTATATACTTTGTTCTGTGTATCGCCGCAGCACTGCCTGCCGGCGCACAGAAACTCTATAACGATGCAATCAGCATCACGAACGCTTCCCTCTGGCAACAGGGAGAATCACTTTATATCGATATGCAGATTGATATGCGGAATCTGAAAGTAAGCAGCGACCGTACGCTGACACTGACTCCCGTGCTGGCAGACGCCAGTCATAATGTAGCCTTACCCGATATCATCGTCAACGGTCATAGAAGGCAAAAGGCGTATGTCCGCTCAATGACGCTGGACAAGACGGTTAATATGGAAATTCCTTATGACAAAAACGAAGTGATGAGTTATACGCAGGTAATCCCCTATCAGCCGTGGATGGAGAATGCTTCACTGAATCTGGAAGAAGAACTATGCGGCTGCGGCGGACATCAGGAAGTGGTGACACAAGAACCTATCCTGACCGGTGTTTCTACGGAAATCAAACGGCTCGCTGCCATCCGGCCTGTTTTTTCTTACATTCAGCCTCTAGCTGAAGTAGTAAAAGCACGTAGCGAGCAGTATGAGGCTCATCTCGATTTCCCGGTCAATAAATCCGTTATCCTGCCCGATTTTATGAATAATCAGACGGAGTTACGGAGTATTCAAGAGATGCTGACGAAAGTGATGAATGATAAAAAACTGACTGTAACGGGCGTATATATCGAAGGTTTTGCTTCTCCGGAAGGGGGCTTGAAGTTGAACGAGCAATTATCGAAGAGTCGTGCCGAAGCATTAAAGAGTTATCTGTCCGCCCGTGAGAATATAGCTGCAAATCTCTATCATGTCTCCTTTGGCGGTGAAAACTGGGATGGATTAGTGAAAGCTCTGGAGGCTTCTGATCTTAAAGAAAAAGAAACATTGCTCGGCATCATACGAAATACGAGTGATATCACCCGCCGGAAAGAGGAAATTAAGAGACTGAATGGCGGCGCTCCTTATCGGACTATGCTGAAAGAGTTGTATCCGGCACTCCGCAAGGTGAACTGTCGTATTGACTACACTATCGCCAACTTCAAGGTGGAAGAAGGTAAAGAGATCATCAAGACTCAGCCTCAGTATCTTAGCCTGAATGAGATGTATCTCGTAGCCAACAGTTATCCCAAGGGCAGCGATGATTTTATCAATGTCTTCGATATAGCAGTACGTATGTATCCTACTGACGAAACGGCAAATCTGAATGCTGCTGCGGTCGCTCTGTCTAAGAAGGATTTGGGCAATGCACGGAAGTATCTGGATAAGTCGGATAAACAGACTGCGGAATACGCTAACAATAATGGCATCTACTATCTGCTGAACGGTGAGACGGAACAGGCGACTGCCGAGTTCGGTAAAGCTGCTCAAAAGGGTAATGAGGCTGCACAATATAACTTAAGGGAAATAGAAAAGGTGGTAAATATGAAAAGGGAATAATGATGCAGGGACACGACAAAACTTGTTATTTATTAATTAGTTAAGCATTATTTTTTAGCACTAAGTTTTCTTTATTATAGTGACACTATCCTGTTGTGGTAGTGTCACTATTTGCATATCATAATTAGATAGCAAAATACTTACAACATGGCAGCGTATTTACGTATTTGTCTCAAACGTTCCATAAGCGTCTTGTCACTCATGGCTTGCTGCATATTATATTTTAGTTGTAACCGCATCAGCGAATCGGCTGGAATGTTCAATGCCGCTTCAAACATCATGGCGGTAGCAATGGTCAGCGTACGTCGTCCGTTCAAAAGGTCGTTAAGTGCCTTGTAGGAGATGCCCATTTGTTCCGCCAGCTTTCGTTGTGAAATCTTGCGGTATTCTATTTCATCCTTCAGTACTTCGCCGGGATGAGTCGGGGTATATCCGAATCTTACAGTTGCCATAACTTTTGCTTATTTATAATGATTAGACAATTCAATGATATTACACACTGTAACTACAATCTCAGAAACCACTTTTGTCGTTTTGAACTCTATACGGTACTGATCATTCACCCGAACCGATTCCAAGCCGGCTTTATCACCAACAAGCGCCTCATAACGCAACGAATGATATCTAAAAAGGTCTTCCACCACTGTTACAGATTCCAGCAAATCTATCGTCTTACGATATTTGGTGATGATTTGAGGCTGAAAACGATATTTCCTGTCGGAAGTCTTTCCCTTGAGGTACAATTCCTCCAAATATTCTTTATCAAACTTGATTTCCATGCTTCGATTGTAATCTACTTATGCAAAGTTAACGTTAATCTTTTAAAGTCCACAATATTTGAGGATTTACTTTTAAAATTTCTCGTTTTACAGTATGGCAAGAAATACTTCGGATTATAAAGTAACCCGACTCCCTATCAATTGATCTTATACCCCAACAGCGAACTGAATTTATAGCACAGCTTCGTCATCCTTCCCAGTATCTGCCCGAAAAAGAATCCCCAGCGGCTACGGAAGAACTTCATATAATTGGCCTGTTCGAGCAAAGTCAGACGTGGTTCCCAACGTTCCACTTCGTGTCCGTCACAAAGTCCGGAACGTATCTGCGCCTCATGTTTTCTCAGAGAGTCGGGCTTGACACCATGCTTGGTCATCATCGTACCACAAACATCAAACCACAGCTCCCCCCCTTTGAAACGTCCGGCAATATTCTGCAAGACCGATCTGACCTGCTTCTCATAGAAATACATCAAAACGCCTTCTATAACGAATATAAATTCACCATCAGGATGTTTGCCGCGTAAGTCATCCATCCAATCCGTCTCCAACAGAGAGGCGGCAATATAATGATCGTTTGCAGGCTCAGGTATCAGTTCGTGGCGCAAGGCAATGACCTCGGGTAAATCCAGTTCATAGAATACCGCTTTACCTGTATCACCAATACGCTGGTAGCGAGTATCCAGTCCGCAACCCACGTTCACAACCACCGGATGTTGATGTGCCACAATAAACCTTCGGATGGCATTATCGAAAAACCAGCCTCGTACCACACAGCCTATCTCACTCATTCGTGCGCTGTCGAATTGGGCGTAATCGTAGTCAATACTCTCCACCAGCTTTTCCGCCATCTCATCCTGCAAGATGGCCTCTTTTCCCCTGCGGCTTTCCTTGGCACGCATATAAAGAGGAATCAGCAACGTTTCAGCCACTACACTTTTAAATTCATACTTTTCTCCCATAACTTCATTGTTTTATTTATCCGTTTATTCTATTCTTTAAGACTATATCATTTCTTCAAGTCTTTGTCATTCTCCAATAATGAACGAAATTCAGATTCGTTCAAAAAAAAGAGGAGAAAACCACGTCATTGGTTCTCTCCTCTTAAAAATGGCAGTTGACAGCCATATCTCTTTTATCTTTCTGTTATTCATATCATCATTCCTATTATTAAGTATCTGCGTATCATATAAATGAGCAGTACTTTTCCGAATACAAAAGTAGGGGCGAAAATGGAATTGTGCAATACCTACAAATGATGATTTTCATCTTACTTATTGTCTGAATGTATCATTCGTTGAATTGCAAGGCAATACTTTTAGGGGCTATAATACTCCAATCCTTATCGAGCATAGCGTAAATCACATCATCTACCCACTCTCCATGCAGGAAATAGCTCTCTTTAAAATGAGCTTCTTTCCTGAATCCCAATCGTTCGATCAATCGAATCGACGGTATATTTCGCGGATCGATGGATGCCACAACACGATGTTTCTTCAATGCTCCGAACAGATAATTTACCATGGCTGTCAATGCTTCAGTAGCATACCCTTTGCCTTGAAAATCTTTATTCAATGTGCAACCGACCTCCGCCTGCATTTTTTCATGTCCCGTAAAAATTATACCCATATCCCCGATTAAGCGGTTTTCTTTCTTCGTCAGAATGGCAAACTGGAAACAAACATCTGCTATATCCAGAGTCACCGGCATATTAGTTATATAATTACGAACTTCCTCCTCAGATTCAGGGAACCAGCCCTGATACTGGTTTTCAACAGCATCGGAACGATAGCAATAAATCGCGTGGGCATCCTCGGGGGTTGCTAATTGTATAATTAACCTTTCGGTAGTAATAGCAGAATTCATGATATTTAAACACTATATTATATTTTCGCCTGTAAATTTAGCAAATATCTGTGAATCAGCCAAAACGATCCATGCTTTATATAAATAAACCGTTTTTATCGAGATTCATATCCAGCATATAAGAACTGGTAGCCTGGGCCTTGGGTACTAATTGTTCTATCCTTTCCAGATCATTTTCGCTTAGTGTTACATCTATCGCTTTCAAGGAATCAGTAATCTGAGCTACCGTTCTTGAACCGACCAGCGCGATTATATCCTCTCCTTGCGCCAATACCCACGCAATGGCAAGTTGGGCCAGCGTGATTCCCTTTTCACGGGCTATTATCTCCAATGCTTCGGTCGAAGAAAGATTGTTGCTGATATTATCAAAAGCCTCGGCTGACAAATGTTTCATCGCTGATAATTTTTGTTCCGGTGCGTTCCCGCCAATCATTCCTGCCAACATGACATTAAACGCGACTACTCCGACGCCTAACTCACGTGCCGCAGGTAAAAGGTCATCCTCGATATGCCTGTCCATCAATGAATACCGCACTTCCACCAGACTGATGGAATGGATGCTATTTGCCTTGCGCAACGTAGTTCCATCTACTTCTGAAATACCGACGCTTTTCACGTATCCGGCCTTCACCATATCAGCTATGGCACCAATCGTATCTTCAACCGGGATATGAGGGTCGATACGGGCAGGTTGATACAAATCGACATAATCTGTCCCCAGCCGTTTTAAAGTATAGGCCAGATAACTTTTTACGTGTTCCGGGCGGCTGTCAATTCCATAAAACTGTCCGTCGGGAGAAATCATTCCGCCGAATTTCACCGAAATAAAAACATCTTCCCTCCTACGGGATTTCAATGCTTCCTTGATAATCATTTCACTAATGCCATGACCGTAGAAGTCAGCTGTATTCAGAAAGTTCACTCCAGCATCCAACGCAGTGTGAATGGTTTCAATACCTGCCTGTTGATTTGCTGCCATTCTCATCGTACCCGTACCTATACGGGAAAGATCAAAACCATTCGTTTTTGTACTTAGATTTTTTAAATATTCCATGTCAATAATCTTTTTAATTTATACTCTGTTCACCCAAACAACTAATCAATGTTGTTAGTTATGGGTGCAAAGGTCGGAAGAAATACAAAACACAAACAGGGTTATATTCGCTATTATATAGTCAAAATCCGATTTACATCAAAACAATTACTATCTTTGGCTACAATTGATTGGCCCATTAACGAAATGAAGAAAAGATATGGAATTAAAAATACCGGAAAATAGAAAAGAAATCACTCTTCATGAATATTCCGAGATTCAACTCGTTGTACGGGAATTCACTCCTTCATCCAAGCCGGAAGAAATCGAAGGCAGATATCCTCTTCGGCTAAAAGATTCTTTACTCATCGTAGTACTCTCAGGTGAAGTAAATATAGAAATGAACTATCAGAGTCACGTACTTGAGGGGCACATGGTTGTTCAGCTTACCGAGGATGATATTATTTTAAACATTTCCCATTCTATTGATTTCGCAGGTTATCTTGTACTGATTTCGTCCGAACTTCGTTCAGAGATTAAGAGTATGACAACGGGGATTAGACTACCCAAGGCACACCGGTTGAAGCGGGCATATCCTATTCAGAAACTTGACGATAAAGAGTTCTCCCGAATCATTGTTCACATCCGGAATATTCAATCATACCTATCGGATAATACGCATTTGTATCGCTCACTGTTAATCAGGAATGAAGTAATAAATCTTTTTCTTAACCTTGACAATAGCCGGGAAAAAAAGCATGGCGACGGGGCGGTTGAACTTTCCCATGCCGGACTGCTGCGGGAAAGATTCCGGGAGCTGCTTGTCGAAAAGTGTCGTGAACATCGGGATGTAAGCTACTATGCAAGTGAACTCTGTATAACGCCGGATTACCTGTCAAGGGTAATCAGAAAATATGACGGTGGCTCTGCGATAAAATGGATTGCCACCGCAGTGGTTACGGAAGCCAAATACCTGATGCGCCAACCGGGAAAGACCATCAATGAGGTTGCTTTGGAAATGAATTTCCCGGATCAATCCACCTTTGGAAAGTTCTTCAAAAAGAACACGGGAATATCGCCAAAGGAATATAAAAAAGAGCCCCCTCCTTCTTGATATCTTCAAGAGGGTTTCCCGAAAGAGAGAGTTGCCTTTTGTGGCATAAAAAAAGCTCCGATCCCGTTAAGAATCAGAGCTTTTCTTAATTTTAAAATCCAAAGAAGCGGTGCGTACGGGACTCGAACTAACCGGACAACTATCTGATTATCAATTATTTACAAAATGGGTTTTAAAAAGACCCTGAATCGGCAACCTTTCAATATCATCGCTTTGCCAAACAGTTCTTCATTTTGGCTGTACAAAATTAATTATTTTTCTTCAAATTACAAATTCCTGAGGTTTCTTTTTTCCTTTATTTTTCCTACACTGTATACCACTTCTAAGGGTTTGAAAGCAAAATACATGCCTCCCAAAAGCATACTCTACTCAACTATACCTAAATAGTGATATCACCTATAGCATGCAAGAGATATAATAATCTGCTAAGCCTCAATAACTCTATTACATATGACCTTAAAGTTGGTATGACTAATTGAACGTTGTTTTCCTTATCATTGATCAATCCAAGAACACAACTGCATCAGGAGGAGTGAAAAGTAGCTACTCCTCTCTTCACGGGATGTAAATGATAAGTGTGAACTATCCACTTGTTCTGCAAGCAATTTGGCAGATAATTTTTTGTCACCAAGAAGTAGATATAGAAAGTATTCTTTTTGCTTGTTCACTAAAAATAAATTATTACATGGAGTTACATCTAACTCTTTTGCAATTTCAGTTCCTTCTACCACTGTCATAATGGAAGCATGCGATGACCTTTCATAGCTGATCCCTATTTTTTTAAGTACAACGTAAATATACTCTTTCTTATTTATATCCATATCAATAGCGTTTTATAGAGAAAAATCCCCTTTTTAACAATAGAAGCTACCCATAATGGATAGCTTCTTAGTTTTTAGGAATAGAAAAGAAAATCACTTCTTACTTTCTTCAAGCGATGCTTTTCTAAACTCTTTCATTGCTTTTTCTATTTCTAATGAAACTTTACGAGCACGAGTACCGGCTGCTTTGTTTCCACTCTCAATCTGAGCTTTTGCATCTTTCTCAAATGCTTGAAAAGACTCCTGAATTTTTGCTACTAGTTCTTTCATCTTTATTTATTTTTTGTAAAACGCCGCAAATATACATTATTTGAGATAAAATGCAATCAGCAAAACTCTGTAATTTAGTGTATTCAGATAATTTATTTATTAAGATAGCAGATAGATATCTTCTTTAGTATTAGTTTCAACTAATGGATGAGATTTATCTCCAGCATAACTAAGTGCTATTAATATAAAAGAAATGTATCCTCCTACATCCATACCATTTCCGTAATTTCCAGTAGACTCAACTTGAATGCCGTCTTCTTTTATATACCCTTCCTCGAAACCGATAAAGATATTCTCACGAAATAATGCAACCGCTATATATCTGCCGTTTACTCCCTTTAACTTCTTCGTTTCATGTCCTCCCAAAAGCATATAAACATATTGACCAGAGTCTTTGAATAAAATAACTCCATGTTTCGGCTTTATATTTTCAGTGAAGAAGTCAGCAAAATACGTACCTATTCCTAAAATAGTCATTACTGTCTACATCCTTAAACAGACTATCATTCAAATAATAATATCTATTAGACTATTCAACTTTAATATCAACTCACTGTTTATCAGATGTTAATTGTGTGGAGGTGTGCTATTCCTAACATACAGCCGTACATGAGCCGATTAATATTAGAATTTGTTCCGAGTACAAAAATATACAGAGTTATTCAATATAAGACGTTAATTGTCAGATTTTTGTGTCGGTTTTCACTTTCCGACAAAAGTGAAAGGAGTATCGAATTCATTACAAGATACATGGACGATAAAAGCCCCCGAAAAAACGTTGTTTTCGAGGGCTTTTGATGTTTTACGGACCTGTCCATTTTTGAAGGGAACCGGTTGTTTGGGGTCAATCGGCGTATCAGCGATTGACGGGTTTGACGTGTATCTCGATACGTCTGTCGTCCAAGATTCGGCGGACGGCTTTCCATAGGGGAAGTTTTTCTACTCCGGCCAGTTTCATGGCCTCAACTATCATCGTGTTTTCAACTAATTGGAGGTAGTCTTCTTCCCGAATCTCGACGTATTTGTGAAGGTCTTTTTTGAGTCTTGCCATAAGTCACGGAGGTTGAATTGTTATTTCTCGCCGAAATCAGCGGGCGTCTCGCCCCAAAGGGAATTGTCCCAGTGGAGCACTTCGATTTTGTCGATTTCGGAGGCCATCGCTTTGAGAAAGATTTCCGCTTTTTTGAGTGCGGCGTTTCTCCAATACTTCGTAGAATTTCATATTAATACGTTTTTAAGTTATGTTCTTGTTTACGATTGCAAAGTTATGCCGCTTTATTGTTCTACATTTGTTTTATTGTTTTATATAATTGTTGTAAATTTGCAATCATATAAATTTAAGCAATTATTTATGGAGGATACCGCCATACCATACGAATTGCCCGAAGTGGAGAATCATTCGTTTTTCTTCATCGACCAGCGGGTGGAGCCGAGTCTCGAAGCCAAGCTCCATCGGCACGATGCGTGGGAGCTGTACTACGTTGTTCATGGACGGGGCAACCGGATGGCGGGCGACACATTACAGCCTTTTGCGGCGGGCGATGTGGCGTTGATTCCTCCGTCGATGCTTCATCGCTGGGAATACGTAGCCGACAGTGCGGACGAGGACGGTTGTGTCCGTTATCTGATGGTGGCTTTCAGCCATTCTTTGGTGGAGCGGTGCATGGAAGTATTTCCCGAATTACGCAATCGCCTATTCGGAGTTTCGTTTCCGACCGATGCCTTGAAATTCGGTCCGGAAAGTTCTCGGACGATTCGTAAAGTATTGTCAGAAATGAACGGAATGGACGAATTAGGGCGTTTGAGTGCGATGTTCCGACTGCTACCGGTTATTTATACTACGTCCGACCGCACGTTTGCTGGAAAACCGATGCGCATCGAGCGGGACGTGCGGCGGATGCAGCAAATCTGCGCATACGTGATGAAGCATTACGTTCATTCCATTGCGCTGGATGATATTGCGGCAGAAGTGGGCATGAACCGTTCGGCGTTCTGCTCTTATTTCAAGCGGTGCAAGGGAATGACATTTTCGCAATTCGTCACCCAATATCGTTTGAACACGGCTTGCGATTTGCTGAAACATTCGCAAAAATCTGTGTCTGAGATATGCTATCTTGTAGGCTTCAACGACCTGCCGCATTTCGTGCGAGTCTTTACAAGTATAATAGGGATGTCGCCATCCAGATATAGAAAGCAACTCAATACAGGGAACAGTTGAATGAATTTTCGACTTGATTATTTTGCTCTTGATGGCACGAAAGTAATTCGTTTCGAGCCTTTGGATGTAGTATATTTCTTTTGTTTTGTTGAATAATAGTATCGAGGCGGAACGTCCTTCAATACAAAAGAACCAAATCCGGCCCATTTCACAGGTTCGCCTGTCGCAAGGGTACGCTTGGTAATCTCGACGGCTTTGTCGAGTATCAAGGTAATTTTATCCTGAGACATGGGCGGATTGAGTTCCCGGGATATGGCGCGTATCAGTTCTTTCTTATTCATACCCGCATTTATCGAAATAAACTATACGAGATTCCCACATGGAAGAACGGTATCAGCGAACGGTCTTGTTCTAAATGTTCTCCTGTCAGTTTTATTTCTTTCCTGCCTTTTGTATAAAGTCCACTTTTCAAAGGAACGGAAATTCCGGTTCGAGCCGAAAGATAAAAATGCTTGTTGATGATGTATTCATATAATACCTCCGGCTTTATCACGACTTCGCTGTAATAACAGACTGATGGTAATTCAGATAAGTCGGTATGCAGGTAAAAATTGTCTCCTGTCATCGAACTGCCGACTGAAATACGTTGATTTTTTATCTGGTAACGGAGATACAGTTGACTTGGCAGAGTTATATCCACGCTCCAATCCGGATTGTCGAAACGATGCCAATAAGAGAAAACCGGCATAACCGGAATTTTCCCCAATGCCATGGCCGCAAGTCCGACACTGATGCCTGTTTTATTTCCTCTCTTGAAGATCATAGCGGCGACAAAACGCCCTTGCAATTTACCCCAACCTTCATTCCATCCGTCTACGGACACATCTGCCGACAAAAGAAACGGGCGACCGAGCAAACTGGCAAAGTATGACGCGCTTAATCCTCCTTGATAATGACTGTAATCGTCCTGGCCGAAGATGTCGGACGGTTCCCCCTGAATTTGAAAATGATAGTTCGAATATTGCAGGTTGCCATACAATGAAAACCGTTTTTTCTTCACTACCGGTATCATCGTGGAAAAACGGATAGTATGCAGGTCTCTTTTCCGTGCTTTCTCCATTTCAGTTCCTCCCGAAGCGAAGGTATAATGGTGGCTGCCTTTCATTTCCCAGTACAGATTGACAGTGCGGTAGCGGGAAAAGTTTTTGGCAACAACAGAACGAAAGTCATTTGCCAATGAATCGGTTGCGGTTTGTGCTTTACAAGGTATGGTTATTCCCCAAAAGAACAAAAGGAGAAATGTTATACTACTCTTTAATCTTAATTTATCAGGGACACACATCCCATGAAAGATGGAGGCTGTAAATATGGTATCGAGAAACATATTATTCAATCAAATTTTTAAGTTGCAAACATAACAGGTGCTGTTTCATTATGCAAGGTCTGCCCTTTGCGAGTATTGGACTATTTTTTATATTTTGTTGCTGATTATTGCCTTTTAGCATTATCTTTGTTGCCAAAGTATCATATATGGAAAATTTCAAGCTCCTTAATTTAATAGAGCAAAACAAGATGGCTGGAGGAGCCATGAATCATATCGGAGATGACTTCTGCATATACGAAATCTCTTATCATCCACTGCTTGAATATCCGTTCAAAATAAGTGAGTATAGCTGTTATATTTGTTTGGAAGGTGAATCAAAAGGTGCTATAGACCTGTCTCCGTTCTGTCTGAAGCCTTCTTCTTTGGCTGTCAATGTGCCGGGACAATTGTTGGAACAATACGCCATGAGTAAAGATTTCCGGGCTATCGGCATCACCATGAGCAGAGAATTTGTCAGCAGTCTCGGACTTCCTTATAACTTTTATCTGGATAGGATGCTTCGTAATGCTCCGATATTGGAACTAAAGCCGGCGATTCTCCAATCTATGCTTTCTTACTGCTCGATGGTACAAAGGTTACTTGCCAAGGAACGCCCATATCAAATGGAAACCTTACGTCATCTGACTTGTGCATTCTTTTATGGTTTCAGTTCTTATTTCCAAATGTCGGAAAGCAGGCCGCCCTCCAATGAAGAATTTATAATGAAACGTTTTATGACCGAGGTAAAAGAGCACTACCACACGCAACGCAGGGTGTTGTTCTATGCTGACCGCTTACACTTTTCAACCGGTTACCTTTCTACTGTAATTAAGAATGTCAGTGGAAAATCTCCATTGGAATGGATTGATGATTTTGTAGCAAAAGAGGCTTGTGCTTTATTAAAAAACACAAACCTCACCGTGCAACAAATAAGCCATGAACTTGGTTTCCCATCGCAGTCATTCTTCGGGAAATTTTTCAAAAGAATGACTGGGTTTTCACCCAAAGAATATAGGGATAAATAAGACGATTGATATTCAACTGTGCGGTCGGCAGATTGAAATATGCGAAATGAATCCGGCTTGGGTTGCGAACGATCCTTTACTCTTGAATTAACAAATAAAATTATATGCTCTGTTGCCCCCAGCTCCCGTACCTGGCATTCATCCGCTGGCGCAGCTCCTCCTGCTTGGTGTTTTTGTAGTAGTGCTTTTCGATGGTTCGGGCACTGTTGCCAGCCATTTCAGCAACGTGGGTGATCGGTGTGCCAGCATCAAGCTCGCTGGAAATAAATGTACCTCGTGCCGTGTACCATGTCATTTTCTCGTCGATTCCCAGAATCTCGCAAACCTTGTCCAGAGTTTCGCTGACGAGGGTTGAGAAGCTGCTGCGACGTCCCATTTTCTGTTTGTCAGTCACGTGTTTCTCGGTATAGACCGGAAAAACATAATCACCGACACCCTTGCCTCTGTATTTTTCCAGAATTACGATGAGACGGTCGATAAGCAGGGGCTTGGCCAGCTTGGGGAATTTGGTACGCTCATAGACAATCATGCCTTCCTTTTCGTTAATCATGTCCCATGTCAGATTGACGACATCGACGTTAGCCATACCACCGCTGTAAAAGCTGAATAGGAAAAGGTGAGACAGAGCTGTTCCTGCTCGGAGAAGAGGCTGCGGTCCATGAACTCCATCCGGCGGATGATGTTCGGATTGACGGCTTTGGACTCGAATTGTCCCCACGCCATCTTTTCCGTAGCCGCCTCGAAGATTGTGGGGTTGGCTCCGTACATGTGGAGTTCGTCTTTGGCGTAGTTTACTAATGCACGGAAGATGCGAAGGAGCTGGCGCAAGCCGGCACGGTTTCCGTTTTCGATACCGCGCCGCTCCAGATAGACGATGTATTCCAGAAGGAATTTCTGGGTAATGTCGGTGAAGTAAAAGCGGGACAGGTCTTTGTTGTACTGCTTCTGGGTGAAAGCCGAGAGTGAAGTACGGAGTTGCTTGTACATGCTGGCGGTGCCGACACTCTTGACGAGCTTGCCGTTCTTGAATTTTTCGTGGTTCTCGAAGTATTCAATTCTGGCGTTGATGAGCTGGAGAACGGTCAGCACTTTCGATTCCTGCTTTGCCTTTTCCTCTTCTTTGGGTTTGAGGCAATCGGCCCATTGCAGCACGGAGAAGTTACGGCCTTCCTTTTCCCACCGTTCGACGACGGACATGTACTTCTCTTTGAGTTCAAGCAACAGCTGGTTTTTCTTGAGGTACTCGCTGGAGGCGGATTCAAAACTCTGGGTTTCGTTGTTCCAGCATTTGTAAGCTCCGGTGATGCTGACGACCCGGGGAATGCGGGTGTAACCGGTCTTGTAGAAAATCATTTCCAGTTTGACCATCTTGGGGTCCTGGGGGCCTTTGCGACCTTTGAATGTGATCGAACAATACATATCGTTAATTTTTTAGTGGCTCATGTATTCCTGCCGGTTCCCTACATGGGAGCCTACATAAGAATAGAACTATCCACCGTATTCGGGTGGGAACGGAAGTAATCCGTTACCCGACGAATCAATTAACTTGTTGATATGTAGTTGTTTTAGTCTATGTGGATTTTGACTTTATTGGAGTTGGAAAATCGTCCGGAATTACTATTTTTCACAGTATTCATTACCGCAATTAAAGCAAACATATCAGAAAACCCCTTGCAACCTGCAAGGAAGTTTCTTACATCTTCAGATACAACTTCAAAAGGTAGTTCTATCACAGGGCACCATCTTTTAGAAAGGATGTAAAAAGAAGAGTTGGGTAATTATTATATCTTATTTCCATATTATAAGAGTTTGTTGTGTCAATTTTATATGCTTATAATTCTCTATTGCCTAAATAAGTATCTATCAAAGAAAAACTATCACAGTTCTCATAAATTGTTCATTGCCGTTATGTGATTAAAACGGTTTGCTAAATGACAAAGATAGAAAATGAAAATGAGACCGAATGCTAAATGTAGAAATAAAGTAATAAATAAGCGATAAGCAATGATTGAGTAGTAAACGGTCAGATAAAACTATAAAAAAACTAGTGAAGCCAAAGTTACGTTACTATCCCGTTACTTTGGTTCAGTTAGCAAGAAGATTTAGCGGGCTTTTCAATACTCTGATTTACACGTTTACCCCAACAACAATTTCGACTACAAAAAATGACGATTATTCACCATTACGAAATATAATATATAAAAGATGCTTTTACTTAATGACTTTATAACTCAAACGTATATAAGAGTTCATTAGTGTTTCTGCCTTTTCCAACTGTAACACTCCTAGTTTATACAAGTCGGCAGATGTTCTGATGGATTCCCCATCAATAAGAGTAGGCGTATCACCCCCTCCTACAAGAATAGGAGCCACAATAATATCAACGTAATCAAATAATTTTTCTCGAAGAAACATTCCATTCAATGTACCACCTGTCTGTATCGTAATTCTATTGCATCCGAATTTTTGATAGAGATCTTTCATCATCTCATGCAAGTCCAGATTCTCATAATACAGAATATGCAAGTTATCTGCATTCATTGAGAAAGCTGGATGTTCACTATTCGATGTTACAAGAACAAAGTTTTTAGAATACTGGACAAAGTATTCAATCCCATGCAAAGTCAGATGATTATTATCTAAAAGAACAAAACTGACCATTGATCGTTTTGTCGGTAAAGGGCATTGATTCACACCCACTTTTTCCTGAACACGACCAGAATTAAGTGACCAAAGGTCAGTGGTTTTCTCTATTTCGTAATATTGGTATAACCCTTCCTTCACACCTTCAATACGAGGATAGTCTCTGTCAACATCCAATTCATCTACGGCACCTGTACTGATTTTACCATCAACAGACATCAACATAAAGAGTGTGGTAATTGGTTTTATTTTTCTAATATTGTTCATTTTATAATTGTTATTAGCATACTTGTCATTTCTAATTTATGCTTATAAATGGAATCCTAAATGCGAAGTTAATCAGTTTATTATCTGATTCTTCCCAATCAGCAAAGTCTTTGAGTAGTACAAATAGAATCTCTTGTTTCATTATTCGTTGTATTTTAGATAATTTATTTTAATCATTTATACCATGTTTATACGGGCAGACATTTCGGCATTGCCAGCAACGAAGTTCCAATACACCTTTTACGGTAATATAGCAAACTTTCCGGCATCCTTTTTGACTAAAATTGTTTTCGTCAGTGAGTGCTCCCGAAGGACAAAGATCGACGCATAGGTTGCAGTTGTTGCAAACCTGGTATGTCGCCAATGGATCGGGCTCTAATTCCAACGAGGTTACTACTGCCGTAAACCAAAGCAGATTCCCGTACTTATCATTGGTAAGCAGGTAGTTGCGAGCTATAACTCCAAGCCCGGCAAGTTCGGCAGCATGTTTAAGTGACACACGCGAGCGGAAATGTCCATCTACGAATTTACCGCTAAGAGAGACTATTGACACGGCTTTGTATTTGAGTCCTTTGAGTTCGGCTGCTACATCCGCAGCAACCTTATCCATCTTTTTAACTGCCTCATTGCGTATATCCGTATATGTTCGTATATCCTGTTCGAGAATATCTTTGGGTAAAACCATTCCAAGAGAGATGACCGACTTAGCCGTTGGCATAACATCGGTTGGGTGATATCCTTTCGGAGCATTTACAAACCGTTCGACCGAGGCAACTCCCACCAGATCAGCTCCAAACGAGCGACATAACTTTTTAATCTCTTTATTTGTCATTTTTTCAAGTGTTATTAGTTAATATTCTGTTACTTCTTATACCTTCGCTCTCCAGTCACTTCCGAAACAATGCTCTAGTTCCCCCAATAATTCTTTATTATCTATTCTTTTAGCAGTTGTATTATATCAAATAATCCCCAGTGCTATTGCGATAAAACTAGGACCATTGATTACCCCATGTAGAAATACTCCTGTCCATGTGTTCTGTGTCTTTTGTACCACATAAGGCTCTATATACAATAGCGGTAATAACATAACAAGTAGTTGCCAACCAAACGCTATATGAAAAATTGCCCAACCAGTGCCATGTAATATCCACGTTTTGTCTTCGAAAGTCTTTTCTTGCCGAGGTAACAACACACCTCTCCAAAAGAACTCTTCGCCTCCGATATTGAGCAACCAATATGGCAACCATGCAAGCAATAGCCAATATCTTCCCGGTGAAAGCGGATCCAAAGTCATAAACGACGGAGTATGGTTGAAATCCGAAAAAAGGACTTGCATCGCAATCATAATTCCACTTGTCAAGAGTCCGATTACCACCAACGCCAGAAGTGAATAACGCCAATCTCTACGAGTCATAGGTCTGAATCGTAGTCGCTCCACAAAGGTCTCTTTTGTGAATTTGCCCACTTCTTTGCGAAGCATCATCACGCCGGCAATAATAAGTGGAGTGAAAACTCCAAGCCCTCCGCAAATAAACCAGAAGATAATGGACTCCAATCCGGCAACTTCCGAAAGAAACGGAAGGCACAAGTGGGTCATCACCCCCAAAAGCATGGCTGCCGATACGAATATCAGTGTCGATGGCATTAATCTCAATGGTTTCATTTGTATTCTATTGCTTATTATTTACAAAATTTCTTATTTTCAATCGACAGAATGTTCGGCAAAGAATAATCCTTTCCGATTCAAATCCAATTTCTTCATTTGGAGAATAATACAAGTCTCTTCGAAAGGAACGATAATCAAGAATGGTAATATAAACCATAGGAAAGAGAAGCTACCCATAAAAATATAAATAAAAGGAATACAGTATATTAATAAGCCTACAATTTTATTCCCGATAGTATGAATTGAACCAAGTTGATAGAACTTGCGGTACATAATCCCGATATTAGCTCCACGAAGTAAGGCTACAGGCATCAAAAATGGTATAAAGTCGGCTAATGCGTTAAAATCCCATAAACAAAGCATAATGATTACTACCGTATACATAATAAGATCTGCAAGAGAGTCTAGTTTTGCTCCCCTAGTACTTTGCAGGTTCATTCTACGTGCTACATAACCATCAAGTATATCACTAAGTCCACATAAGGAATAGAGTATCATAAATCCATAGTAGTTACTTACAAATAGTAATAGACTCAATGACAGTGGAATTCTAATTAGACTTAGTATATTAGGAATATATCTCATGCAAATATAATTTTTATCAAAGCTGGTTCTCATATAGTCAACCTCTGTAGCTACTTCGTTATTTGTCCCATACTCTACAACTCTATTTCATAAATACGTGATTGCTCTTCCCATGGATGATAACCATCTCCAATATATCGAAAACCATACTTCTCGTAATATCCAACATGAGTGGTGCTCAGATATAAACCCCTGAATCCAAATTTCCGAGCATCCTCTTTGGCTTTTTCTATAAGCATTTGCGCATAGTTATTACCCCTATGATTTTCGTCAATAAATAAGGCGCAGAGCCACGGATATAAATCCATTCGGCTGATAAAGTCATTGGTAATAAGTCCCGCACATCCGATAAATTCGCCCTCTTTTTCCAGGACGTACCACTGAGGCAGTGGATGTAGAGCATCTACACAATGGCTTATACAATCGCTATATAGAATTGGCACCATTTTGTTCCAACATTGCTGTAAATACGCTATAATTTGTTGGGTGTATTGAGGTTGTTCTCTTACTGATATTATATTCATAATGTTGTCTATTATAAGTTCCTTTTTCTATTTGCAGCAATTATAACTAATGCTTGCGGCAAAAACAGCCAAAAACCGGAAATCGGCTCTATGATACATCCAACCACAGCGAACGCCAAAATACAATATCCCAAAATCAGAGGTGCAGGTTTCTGCTCTTTTTTGATATAGCATTGGAGTGTTAGCCCCCAAAGAATAAGTATAATCCCACATACTAAAAACCAAAGGGCGAAAGCATGGCTGTAACTGTCATCTGTGGAGTTTATTAATCCATCTTTTATCATGTCCGTAAAGTCCTCTTTCCCAAGTAATAGTGCATATACTGTGTGGATTGCTCCTGTTATAACAAGAAATGTCCCACTGTATTTCCAAAGTTTCATATTTTTATTCATTGTCATAGATAATATTTTATTAATGTGCTTTTATAGTCTTTATTACTTTCTCTTTTTCTTATAGTTCTGATGGAGTTGTGTTTGCCAAATTTTTAGCTTCTTTTACAAAATGGGAAAAGTCGGTATATCCCAATTCGTCGTATAAATCATAACTACCATTTGCACGATAGTTCTTCAATGCAGTTTTAAAGCGTAAAGCTTTAAAGCATTGTTTGGGTGATATACCTAATACTTCTTTGAAATATCTATTGAGTGTAGGATTTGACACACCAACTTCCTTACTTACTGTGTTCAATTTGTAATTACGGTTATTATTGATATAGTAAATTGCTTTTATTACAGTATTGAGTTTGAAATCAGAACTAAAGATTTTCATATTACTTAAAAGCCAATTCTCTACAAACTGAACTCGCTCGGCAAAAGAGCTTTTCAATTTTAGTTCGTCTATTATTTTTTGATTTAGATACTTTTGCAGAGACAAATGATTATCCACCAAAGTTGAAATATCTTTAGACAAACAGGAGTACAAAACTCCCGGCTTGAATTTTATTGAAAATTCATGGGTTCCGGGAGCGTGTATTACAGTGATCGCTTTTGTTAAGCTACCAGATATCTTATCACCCGATGTATCAATTATACCATGTTTACGATGTACTTTGAATGTCTGACTACTATCGGAGATATAAATTGAAACTAAGATATTAGCATTGGGCAAAGCCACAAGTGAAAATGGAGTTATAGAATTGTTAGGAGTACATATTTCAAAATAATAATCAACAATATCCTTTAATTCAAAACAAGGATATTTAATCTCTACCTGTTCTTCATCTTCAAATATGACTTTACTCTTTACCATGTTTATTTAGTAAGGTGATATAATACCTGAATACCAAGCCCGAATGTCATCATTCGCTCTTTTTTGTTGGTTAATAGCTGTTGTGTCCAATCAAGCAATCCACCGTCAGCAATTTCAATAGTATTGCCGCCGATCACTATTTGCTGTTTTATTCTGAAACCATGGTAATAGTTATTATTATGTTCCGGTGCTATAACCAAGACCTCAAGATTACTATTCTTTTCCCGGACATACGATATTGATTCCATTATAAGCGGGCTTTGACTGTCATAACCTTTGCATGGAATAATCTCATAATATATTTTCTCCACACCGTAACTTTTACATATTTCATACGATGTAGTTAAATGTTTTAATAGTTCTTCTTTCTCAAAATTAAAGCTACCAGTATCTCTACCACATGAAATAAGGGCGAGAACAGTAAAATGAGGAGTGAAATTAGGATTATTAAATACCTGTGTCCTTATTACCCGTGAAATGTTGCTGTAATTATAGGTTTTGTTATCTAATTCTCCTTTTTTCTTTAACGATGCGTAATGTAATGCTATTGCATTCGTCGGGTCTGCCTGTACTTCTGTGTTTCTTAAAGAAGTAAGGACTTTTTTCTGATCTACTGTTGCTATAACACTATTTGTCCCAAACTGAGCGACCGGGGAAAGTTCTATGGGTTCAAATCCTCTATCTGCTATTAATTTATAACACCGTAATTCATTTTCTTTATATTCTAAAACATCTTCTAATAAGGCGGGCTTAACAAGCTTGTTGCCCTCATATTTACTTAGTAAAGACGAGGGAGTTTCCTGCTGAACACGCTTGTTAAAAACGTCCAGTAAAACAGTGTTCAGTTCTGACCCGCTTAATTCATCGGACAACACTTTAACTATATCCTGCAAATCTAATTTACTAATAATGTGATCGCCTATATCTTTTTTCATTTTTTCCTAATACTATATAAATGTTCATCAACTATTTGTCCCTCTTTTATAACTGAGGACTTAATAATGGCCTCCTTTTCAAAACCTGTTTTTTCCAAAACTTTCATTGAGCCTATATTATACTCGTAAATTTTCGCATAAATCCTCAATAAGTCAAGTTCTTCAAAAGCAAATTTTATCAATAACCTTACCACTTCGGTGGCATATCCTTTGCCCCAATAAGGTTCTCCAATCCAATATCCAATTTCTGCATTAATACGATATACGTCATACTGTGGTATTAGGCTGCAACAACCAACGAATGTATTATTCTCATATATCCCGAAAACATTTCCTAATGATCCATTTGTAGCTAAATCAAGAAATGTAGTAGCATCTTCAATCTTATAAGGATATGGAAAGGTATCCCCTAAGTTTACAGCGATAGCGTGATTATTTGCTAATTGCTGTATATCCTCAGGTGGAGTTAGGTTTATATTTTGTAATCGTATCATTTTAATGTACTTATTGTTTTTTGCAAAGGTAATCTCATATATCATATCAATAAGTGTAAAAATGAATCAATCTGCTAATTCTTTTTTAATAGCCTAATCACTAATCAAATTTGTTCTAATAGTTAATCCTGAATTTTATCTTTTAGTTCTTTTTTAAATTCTGATGGAATATCATTCCAATGTAAGTTTAATAGAGCTCCTTCTAAAGAATAGAGATAATAGCACACAGGTATAGTCTTTTCAGGATGTTGTTCACGTATCTTTATAAAAGCTTTGACAGATGTTGTTTCTGCAAGATCGGCTAAAGTGAATATACCAATTTCATTAAGGTATTTCTCGATAGTTGCACCTATGTTCTTCGCATTTCTTAAATTGTTGTCTATTTTTGATTCCATTTTTACTATGGATTACGTAATATATATCTTCTTTCTACAAATTCGGTAATATTTTATCATTTCGGCAATACTTATTCTACAATGATTCAATAGATCGCTTTAAACATCTAATCGGTACCCAACCTTCCTTGGTTGAATTTTCTTTTCGACACCATAACCAACCATTTAGGCATCTTGAGCCGATTACTATCTCGTCTTGATTTACTGGTAACTCATAAGCAGAATAGTCTTCTAATGCAATAGCTATTTGCCGTTCATTCGGTAAGGTCTCACATACGTTCAAAATTTGTATAGGTACCCAACCTGTCATTCCATTGCCCGCTATGCACCAAACCCAATTTACCCATTCTGGATCAGTTTCTTTTATAGCTAAATTGACTACAACTTTTTCATCTTTCTTTAATATAATAGGATTTTCATAGCTTTCAACCCATTTGCACACAACAATATATTTATCTAAATATTTCATTCTCTTGTTATTAAGTTGTTTTCAATAGTTGCTTTTATATTCTTAGCGATTTATTAAATTACTGTTTATATTTAACTTCATCTTTACTGGCTATTACATAAAGTATTGACAGTTGCTTTATGCTATGTAATTCCATGCCGCGAAGTTAAAACATAGAGTTTTTCAAAAATAGGAAAAATCGGACATTTTATTCAGTAGCGATCTTTGAGGGCGTTTTACCGTAAAATAATTTAAACTCTTTTATGAAATGAGTTTGGTCATAGTAACCAAAATCATAATATGATTTTTCGGATTTTATTAATTTAACTGAAGGGTCAATCTTTAAAAGATTTTGAAAACGAACAATTCGGCAAAAAGACTTGGCTGTATCTCCTATGTAAAAATTAAAAAGTCGTTGTAAATGACGACTACTTATTCCATCATTCAAATCTTTCTCAATAATAATCGATCCTTTGCTTTTTAAAATAGTTTCTAATGCACAGAAAAATCTATTATCAAAAGGTTTATCTATTTTATT
Organism: Bacteroides thetaiotaomicron; assembly: GCA_019412825.1. GTDB lineage: Bacteria > Bacteroidota > Bacteroidia > Bacteroidales > Bacteroidaceae > Bacteroides > Bacteroides thetaiotaomicron_A. The sequence goes on from DXOL01000036.1 coordinate 90,353, forward strand.
AATGTGCTTAATAAAATAGATATTGAGTTCATCGCACAAATCCTGAAGGCATAAGCATCTATCTTTCGATTGTTGAATTACATTGTATATACGAGGTTGCACGGTATTTAAACGTTCGTAATGGTTGCTTAATTCTGACGCATCTATATTAAATAGTGACGGAAATATACCCGGAAGAAACCGTATTCCGAAATAATTGAATTCTTTATCAATGCCAATCTTCACAAAAGAATTGCAGTACCCCATAATATATGCTTCATCATGATTAGTACAGTTAAAAACGATATCAATACACCCATCGGAAACTACGCGATAATTGTATATATCATCTAATGGCTTAATAGTCTTCAGATTCCAATAACAATAAATAAAATCTTGTAGTTGTGCATCAGGTGGTAACTCGACATATGAGACCTCGCCATCAGTACCCATTACTGCTGGCTGAACTGGAGTATATAGACTTCTTATGTTGTATTCCAATTTCAATAATTTAGATTATCACTTTATAGCATCATAATTTGTTGCAATATAGTAAAATTCAAAGTATGCGCATATTGCTTGTCATGAAGATTTAAGTGTTATTTAGAAAACTGGCTCATAGAGACTGTAGTAATCCTATCCCAAAAGCACTAAATCGTTATAAAAGCATCCTATTTACTATACAAAAGCCGCAGTAAAATACTCCGATTTTCTTTTTCATATTAGATGAAGTAAACCCATGAAAACCGAAAGACAAGAATTCATCAATACTTCGCTTTAAAACACAATAATACCTAAAGAACAATCAAATATCAATCTAATTTGTTACTTTTGAAATAGCTTTTATATGAAAAATTGGCTCAAAATATTCAAAATAGACATTTCCAATGAGCAATTATTACCTTATGTCGATGAAGGGGTTCAAGCGGGATTTCCTTCACCGACACAATTATCATAAGTTTATGATAAAGCCGCAAGACTTGGAAATCCGGCCTTGATACCATCTCCGATATAAGTAACTTTACTAACATGCATCTCTTGCAAGTCATATATAGTAATTCCCTTTTTTCATTAATGATCTCCTGACACAAAATTAGGAAGAACTTTAGTTAAGTCATGCAAGGGAAAAATAATACTGATTTATAGTTAAGAGCACCCTTTAAATTATTAAAATTAAAAGAAGGCTATATATGGTAACCTTTTGCGTAATCTAATGTTTAACTTTGCACTTAAATAACAGGAAATTTATGAAAATCAATGCTGAAACAAAATATTGTCAGACGTGTGGAATACCCTTAGATATAGATTATACAAATCTTGAGGCAAACCAAAATACGGAATATTGCGACTATTGCTTGCATAACGGGGTTAAACTCTATGATTTCTCAATGGATTATCTCATTTATCTTTGGGGGCTTTTCCCCGAAGAATATTATAAAGAGACAGGAGTCAATCTCACTTCGGAAGAATTGAGAGCGGAAATGTCCAAACGGCTTCCGAATATCAAGAGGTGGAAACAAAAGATTAATACGGCTCATGTACAATATGATTTGATTATAAGAGTTCAGGAGTATATCAACCGCCATTTGTTTGACGACCTTGATTCCGACAAGCTATCCCATGTTGCAGGTATATCCAAATATTATTTTCGCAGGCTTTTCAAGGCTGTTTGTGGCGAAAATATGGGAATGTACATTCAACGACTGAGATTAGAGTACATTGCATTTAAGCTAATAACAACTGATGTAAGTGTCCCGGAACTTCTCAATCAAATCAATTATCAGAACAAACACACACTTTCGAGGGCATTCAAGAGTTATTTCAATTGTTCCATTCCGGAATTTCGCAAAAAGCATTCAAACGTCAATCCCGAAAGGAAAAATCCGATACGAATTGAACCAAGTATTGAAAAAATATCTGGTATCCGAATCGCATACTTGAAATTGGAAAGAACAAATAATGTCAGTCATAGCTACTCTGTTTTGTGGAAACAGTTGCTACAATTTTCCGAAAAATATGAATTATTTTCAAAAGGATGTAAATACGTGAGCTTGACTCTCGATTATCCGTATATCACGCCTGAAGAACAATGCCGTTTTATGATTGGGGTAACATTGCCGCAATCATTTGAAGCGCCGAAAGGCTTTGGCGTTTATGAAATTCATGCGGGAGAATATGCAATCTTTCGTTTCAAAGGGTTTTACCATGAACTGAATAAGGTGTATCGCCATATTTACCTTGACTGGTTGCCGACAAGCGATTATACCCTGCGGGAACAGCTCACCTTTGAGACTTACATCAACACTCCCCAAAAAACTCCGGCTTCGGAGCTTATAACAGATATTTATATCCCTATTACAAAAAAAGAAACATGAAATACTTAAACCAAGAGATAGAAAACGAATTAAAAAATCAAGGAGCAGAACTGATTCGCTTTGTCGGTATATCGCATTTAGACGAAAAGCAAAACAGACAACTCTCGAATGCCATTGTTTTTGCACTTCCGCTAACCGCAGAATATGTTAAAACGGTATTTAATATTCCCGACTACGTACAAGCACGGATAGCGAATAATTACAATTTCGACGATGATGAATATTCGCAAACCGAACATAAGGCGGGAGAAATAGCAGACGAATTAGCCAAGTTCATTAGCGGGAAGGGCTATAAAGCCATATCGCAATCCGATACAGGATTAGTGGCTGATGGGGTATTCAATTATGAAACAAAAGAATCAGTATTGCCTCACAAAACCGTTGCACTACTTGGCGGACTAGGGTGGATTGGGAAAAACAACCTGTTAATTACTCCTGAATATGGCGCAGCACAATGTCTCGGTACGGTTTTAACTGACGCCCCACTGGAAACGATATTGCATGAGCCTTTATATCCCAAATGCGGAAATTGCATTACTTGTGTTAATATCTGCGAGAGAAAAGTTCTTAAAGGTAAGGTTTGGAGTTGCTCTGTTTCAAGGGATGAAATCGTTAACATACAGGGATGTAGCACCTGTTTGAAATGCCTTGTGCATTGTCCCAGAACACAGACATATATGAAGAGGAGTATTGTCTGAATCCTCACAGCAACAAAAGAAAAGAAACAAATAGGTCCATTACTGATGGCTGTCCTGTGTGAGTACCTCCCCCAAGCACTCTATGACTTTTCCCACACCCTTAAACGATGCTTTGCTGTATGCCACCCATTCTTTTTCCTTATAGTTCATTCGGCAAAGCTATGAGTTATATTCTATTTTTTTCAAAACAAAACATACCGTTACTTCTGTATTTATGTAATATAATTTAGCTCACTCTACATGTCTTAACAGCACGTGCATATTCACAATATGTATGTAATGATTATAAAATGTCTACTTAAGAATATAATTTTACTATATTATCTGATAACTATTCTTAATACAATAAATCTTATAAGAATGCTTATACGCGTATTAACCGTAACCTAAAGAAGGTTGCCGAAAGATTGTCGCTGAATATAAGATTAACGACTTATGTCGCAAAACTTTCATGGTCTACTATAGCTAAACAGAAAGGAGTGTCCATTGCAACCATCAGCGAAGAATTAGGGCATACTTCGGGAACAACAACATTAATCTATTTAAAAGAATCAGACCAGTCAGTTATTAATGAGGCAAATGATTTGATTTGTAGCATGTAGATTGGCGTTATTAATTTAAATGTTTTGTTTTTTTTCATTATCTTTATATCGAAAAACAATATATATCTTCTTAGAGAGTTACGTGTGATATAAAAAGCTAACTAATAGATAGTTATTAGCATTATAGGTCGATGTATAAAATCATATTATATTTTTTGTACCTTTCTATATCGAAAATATCTATAAATGAATAACATGGTAAAGAAAATGCAGAAACAAATATATTTATTAAAAAAAACATGGAATTACTTTATATCGCAGAGCCTATTTCTTGTTATCATTATGCAAATGATGGACAAGCCGGATTTAAATATCTTGAAATCTCCCAAAAAGCATTCTTGAGTAATGAAATAGCACAATTCCATTACTTAGTGTTTGTCCTTAAAGGAAAACTGGAATTCTCCTGCGAACATTTCGATACAAGAACGATTAACGCCGGAGAGTTTTTCTTTATTAGTAAAAATATGTGTTGTAGTTCTTGCGCTTTAGAGGATTCAAGAATCATCATTCATAAATATGCGCATATAGTTCATTTATGTGGCAAGTCCACTTTGATGGATTTAAATAAATACGCTCAAAAAGAGTACTTTTTTGCACCTTTATCTATTTGTCTCACCTTAAATATGTTTTTAGACTTAATGTTAGTGTATTTAAAATCCGGTGGAAATTGCATTCACTTGCATACAATAAAGCAGGAGGAGTTGTTTTGGATACTGCGTGTCAATTATGAGAAAGAAACATTAGCCAATCTTTTCCATTCAATTATAGGAAACTCATTGAATTTCAGAAATAAGGTTTTTGATTTTTATAAGTTGGCAGGGACCGCACAAGAACTTGCAAAATTGTGTGGCTATTCTCGCCAACAGTTTAACAAGTTATTTCTAAATGAATTTGGCGTACCTCCATATACATGGATGCAAAAGCAAGTAATGATACATATTAAATCTCGTCTTGCGGATAAGGATATCAAACTAAATGAGATTGTAGATGAATTTAATTTATCCTCTCTTTCGCATCTGACCCGCTTATGCAAAAAGCATTTTGAAAAAACTCCGCTTGCGTTACGGAATGAAATAATATCTAAGCAGGAAGAGTCTTATATATCCAAAATTCGCTCATAGTAGTCAAATTGGTAATTTAAACAGCAATATAGATAGCAGTTTACAGAAACAAAATATCTTAATTTGCACCATAATCCTTACTTAACAAGGGTTATGGTGCGTTTTTTTAGGAACATATCTGATTTCAGAACTGTAACTCTCTAAAAGAGAGAGATTAAAATAAAGCCTCAAACAAAACACTATATATGGATAGATATAAAAAGATTAAAGTCTGCACACTCTTCTTTGTGCTCTTTCTTACAAAAAGCTTCCTTGTCAATGCGCAAGACATAGCTATAAAAACAAACTTGTTGTATGGTGGGGTCATGCAGACTCCAAACGTAGGTGTAGAATGGGGTATTTCTCCCAAACTGACTCTTGATTTATGGGGAGCATACAATCCTTTTCCATTGAGTCAAAATGGGCATGGGGTAAGTAACCGCAAAATGAAGCACTGGCTGGTTCAACCTGAACTCCGGTATTGGCTATGCGAATCGTTTAACGGACATTTCTTCGGTGTACATACATTCTACGGACAATATAATATAGGTGGCGTCCGCTATTTTGGGTTAAGTGATTACCGTAGACAGGGAAATGTAGCAGGAGCAGGACTTAGCTATGGTTACCAGTGGCTTCTTTCGACACGCTGGAGCTTGGAAGCGACTTTAGGGGTAGGCTATGCGCGTTTCAACTACGACGTATACCCCTGCAAGGAATGTGGCAAACGCATCCGGAAAGAGAATCATAACTATTTAGGTCCTACACGTGCCGCAGTCTCTATCATTTACATAATTAAATAATATAAAGATGAAGAAATATCTGATTATATTAATTCTCTGTCTGAACATAAGTACTATTTCAGCACAGCGGCAACACGAACAAGTTGCTGTTGAAAAAGTCATCGCAACTAAAGACGAAAACGGGCAAGTCCTGCTGGAATTTAGCTTGTCGGTTCCTGCAAAGACGCTTGGCGCAAATGATATATTGATAATGACCCCGGTTTTGATAACGAAAGATGGAGACGAACAATATCCCCTTTCTCCCATATATGCCTATGGCCGTGTCAGTGCTTTGAGTGCCCGTCGCAAACAGATACTTGATAAAGCAACAGGTGATACTCACGTCTCAATTTACAATAAAGACACGTTAGTTTATTCTTCTACATTTGCTTATCAGTCCTGGATGCAGGCTGCCACTCTTGTTATGCGCAGTCGGCTCCGGAACTGTTGCAAGGAACGTGAATTGTCGGTTCGCGAACTGTACACCTGCTCTTTTGCAGGAGAGCTACCCGTGGAAAAACCACAGGTTGTCATAGCGCCGAAACAACCGCCGGTCACTTTGGGTATCACTGAACGTCTGGCACAAACCGAAAACTTTGTAGAATCTATAGAGAACTATATCCCCCAACAGAAAATAGTAGTAGGGGAACAGGAAAAAGCTCAAATAATATTTTTTAAATGGGATAAAGCAGAGATAGATCGTGAGTACTTGGACAATGAAAAAGTATTGCGTCATGTGATAGATGTAACCCGCCAAATACATAATGACCCGGAAGCGGAAATAGTACATATTGTGTTGCTGGGACTTTCGTCTCCTGAAGGGCGCTATGTGTATAACGTAAAACTGGCAGGACTTCGCTGCGAAGCAATGAAACAATACATTCTCAGTCATATATCGCTTCCCGACAGTTGCTTTGAACTGGTAAACGGTGGCGAAGGATGGGATGAGCTGCGCTATCAGGTCGAAAAATCAGAAATGTCTGATAAAAAAGAAATTATACGCATCATAGATGATATACCGATTCTGCATGGACGTGAAACACACTTGATGAAACTGAATAAGGGAATACCATACCGGTATATGAAAGAACATTTTTTTCCAGAGCTACGTCGTGCCGGGTATATAAAGGTATATTATCGCAAGAAAGAATCCCAATAACATAAACTGAATCAGATAGATAAATAATTAGAATTACTTTAATTTTGAATGTAACAAAAATGAGAAAAAACAATTTATTAGTTGGTGCCTTTACAATGGTAACATTGGTGTTAACCGCCTGTAGTAACGAAGAATTACCCACAGAAAATCCGGGTAGTAATAATGGAAACACCGAAGTAGTGGAAGGTGTGTCTACTTATGCGCGTTTCTCTTTCAAAATGGATGGTGTGAAGCACACACGTGCTACTGCCGACGAAGAGAAAGGTGTGAAGAATATCCATGTGTATGTATTTGCTAATGGAGTTTTTGAAACTTCCACTCCTCCTAATGGTGGTGTCACCGCTAATAGTGATGGAGTATTTCACAGCGAAGTGATGAAACTGACTTCCGGTCAGAAAACAATCCTGATAGTTGCCAATAAAGGTAACGATTGGTATCCGACACCGACTGCAGGCACAACACTTGCTGCATTTCAAAATCAGTTAATGGAATTATATACCACTCCGGGACGTCTTGCTCATGGAGAGGCAGCTATTGCCCGTGCAGGTGAAGGATATAAGAACCTGCAAGGTACGGACGTTCCGGCAGATAATGGTTTTTTAATGAGTAATCTGTTGTCCAAGTCCAGCTTTACCTTGCAACCGGGTATCTCCCAGGCTGATGCTGAAAGAAACAATTATGATGGCTTAGATCCTGCCAATTTCAATCATTTTGATATTTCCCTTTATCGTACAACAGCCAAGTTGCAAACGACTTATACAGATGCGGATGCATTGGTTTATAAGGCAGTGCAGGGCAATGATTTATCAAAGAAAGTAACAGTCGGTACTCTGAAAGAACCTAAATTCACTGTTCGCAATTTACCGAAACAGGTATATCTCTTCCAGCATGGAAATACGGACAGTCCACTGCTGACTCCACTGTATAGCTCGACAAATATAACTTCAAAGTGGGCGGATTTTGAAGTGTTTGACGAAGTAAATACACCGGATCTTGAGGTCGTGGCACAAGCTGCAACACCTAACAGTATATATATACCGGAAAATGCCAATGCAACACCTGTTATCGGGAATACTTCTTATGTACTTGTAAAGGGAATATTTGAGCCGAACAGGGACTTGGTGATTACGGATGTGAACGATGATGGCAATTATGTGTATGGATTTAAGGGTACTTCCGATGCGATTACTATATTCATGTATGCTCCTGCCTGGGGTTCTGAAATTTATGCTGTACCGTCGTCTGTTACCGAAGAGAGTGACCGCCTGAAACATGGTATGAATACGACATTGAAGACCTATTTAGTTAAAAGTGGCTTGAAAGAGTATATTGGTAAGGATGCTGTAACGCCTTTATTTGATCCTAACACAGGTAAAAATACTTATTATAGCATAGCTATCGGTACTGATGACGGTATTTATAAAACCTGTGTTATCTCTAAAAATGTTCAGAATGATGACAAGAGCGGTTATGATAAAACCGTCGTAGAGACAGTGAAATATCTGCAATATGTTAATGGGGTAACTCATTATCGTATCAACATACAGGATAATTCATACCTGGAAAATAATAACTTACGTTATTCGGTTACCCGCAACAACCTGTATAAAGTGAATGTGAAGTCAATTTCAGGTATTGGATACCCGAACGAACCTGATGTCACAGTGGACCCGGAAACTCCGATCAGCCAACAAACGCATATGCAGGCTCATATCACTGTTGAAGAATGGAAAGAAGTGAATCAGGAAGCTGATTTGAACTAATAATAGAATGTTAAAGAAGTCTCTTCTCCGGAGTTACGCCTGGAGAAGAACTTTCTCAAAATCATAAATTAAGAAATAAGATGCATTTCAAATTTACAATATTGTACCGGTATGCCGGAATAGCCGTACTCCTATGGATGTTGTCATGGCTTGCTGCGGGATGTGTAAAAGAGGATTTTTCCGGTTGCCCTACAGGTTCTTACTCTATTGCATTTGAGTATGTAAATCATACCGACACAGAACATTCCAATCGTTTCTGTACTGATGTACATAGAGTTGATTTATATGTGTTCGATTCAACCGGATACTTTGTGAAATGCATTACCAATAGCGAAGCTCCTTTTACAGAGGACTTTCGTATTGAACCGGAACTTCCTGAAGGTAACTATACGCTGGTAGCTTGGGGAAACCTGTCTGATGAAGTAATAGTAAAACCTGCTTTTGTGAGTGGAAAAACGACCATTGAAGAAGGGTTACTTTCACTAAAAGCTATTGAAAATCAAAGCGTGGATAAAAAGTTGACCCCTGTCTTTCACGCAATCAAAGAAATAACAGTGGATGAGTCTATTGACAAGACCGATATCCTTTCACTTATGAAAAATGAAAACCGGCTGAATCTGACAGTCAAATGGTTTGAACAAAGCGGAATACCATGTATTCATGCCTGTGCGGACGGTGTACGTATCCGTGCGGTTGACCCTAAAGGGGCGACTTATAAATTTGACAATTCTGTAGTTGCTTCGGGCAACGAACTGATATATTATCCCCATCAAACCATCATCAATGACAACCACAATGAACGGGCAGAGGATTTCTCATTGATGCGTCTGATAGAGGGAGAAGAACTGACTTTACTGGTAGAACGTCCGATGGAAGACGGAAGCGTAAAGGAACTCTATCGTTCCAACTTGGTAAGTCTGATTCGGGAGCATCCATATACCCGTATTCAAGAAGACCTCGACCGGCGCGATTATTATGAAATTGAACTTTCACTGGTAGATGACTTGGACGGCAATACGGACACATTTATGCAGGCAGCCATTACGGTAGCCGGATGGAAAATCATATTGCAGGACACCGGAATGTAGTATCACATTTAACATAGAAGAACATGAAAATAAAGTATTTATCGGAATCGGGCTTGATACCGCTGCTGTTGTGGTTGATGACCGCTTGCACCGCTGATTTGGGACACCCCTTGGATGAGAAGGGACAGGACAGTGGAACGGAGATTCCCATCAATATATTGCCTAAACTTTCCGTAGGGCAGGACACGCAGTTATCGAAATTGCGTGTCATCATCTTTTCCACACGCAACTCCAAGCCTTATGATCCCAAAGTATTGATAAGTAACGAATTGGTAGATGTGAATAAAGACTATACGACCATTACTTATGTGGGTTACAATGATATCTATGTAATCGGTAACGAACCTGTGGATCTTTCGGGCGTGAAGTCACCGGACGATTTGAAAACCATCCGTATGAACGCTGAAAGTAGTCCGACTACTGTGCTCTACAAGCAATTACTCAATGTGAGGGTGAAAAGTAAAGATGAAATATATCTTGATGGAGAAACTTCGTCCGTATCGAAGTTGGCGATAAACCTACAGCATGTCATGGCAAAATTGAGTGTTAATTTCGATTTGAGCACGGAGGTCATGGAAGGTGGGGCATCTACAGGTGTTCATCTTGATTTTGAATCGATGGAGATAGCTTATATTCCTAAATCCATCGGTTTAATCCCGCAGAAATATGACTCGGATCAAGGCTATCTGGATAATCTTAGTTTTACTTTAAGTAATACAAGTGCTATGCCGAATCATTTCACGTGGTCTTCCAGTGAAATCTATTTACCGGAGCATTTGCTAGGGAATAATGACTATAGAACGATACTTCGCATTAAGGGGAAGGCAAACAGCATAACTCATATCTACACTTTGCCTGTCGGTGACGCGATGAACTCTGTTGACTCTCGTTCTACAGAGTGGAACGTTACTCGTAATCGTCATTATAAGTTGACTATCGGAGCTATCACCGGATATGGCGAAGAATTGCTTGAAGCCAGTGCTAGAGTTGCCGGTTGGTCGGAGATAAACGTGCCGATAGAAATACCGGGATCGGGGTTTATTGCATTGAGCACGCATGAGATTGATGTTAAGTCTATCCGCTTCTTTACTTATACACGTTTTGTTTGTAGTGATGAAGTGGTAGTCAAGCTTCCAGATGGAGTGACGGTTGGCAATCAGCTAAGCATGGCCATAGAGTATGATGATGAAACTAAGAAAAGTGGTCGGATAGGTTTTAAAAAGGGGAACTGGAACACCGGTAAGGATATTACATACACTGCTACACTAATGTCGGGAATGGCTTCGGTTAAGTTGGATCTGAAACTTTTTAAGAGAGAAATCTCTTCTTCGCAACAAGGTAAGACTAATTGGGCGTATGCCATGGGATATCCAGGCTCTGCCAATACGACTAACGTTGGTCTTTATAATGCAGCCTTATATAGAAAGCAGGCTAACCCCACAGGATGCAATGCCTATTATGTAGGCGCAAAAGACGATCCGGTTAGAGGACAGGGATGTTGGAGACTTGCAACGATTGCGGAGAATCAGGCGAGTGGTGGACTAATTCTATGGTGCATTGAAGAAGCTGATGCAAGAAATGCTTATACAGCAGGGGCAAACTATTTCGGGAGTATCTCAAAAGGAAGCTCTTATCCATACTATTGTGTACTTGATGTCCGTCCGCCTGAACTTTCAGATTTTATTGTCTCGGATGTAGACATAAAGGATATTTCGAAAGACGAAGCCCCACAAGTCTGTACTGCGATGGGAAGTGGTTGGAGGCTTCCTACAGGAAAGGAAACGGACTATGTGTTTAAGTATGCGGGAACCAACGGACTGCCGAACAATTTCTTTTCTGACAGCTATTGGGGTAAAGAAAACGATACACTTATTGTAGCTATCATCTCTGATCCGGATGGAAGCGAGACAACAGATGAGTTAAGAAATCAGACACATACAGTGCGTTGTGTAAAATCACGTTATTAAGGATATGAAGTATAATATGAGATGTATAGGGCTAATTTGGATATTCTTCTCCGTTTGTCTGTTAGCTTGTGTGGACGACACGTCCGAGGTGGCCGGAGGAAAGTTCGGTGAATTGGAACAGGTTGTGTTGAAACTGAATGTACAAGAAGAATCGTTAATACGAACCCGTGCAGTAACTGAACCTGATGACACGGAAAAAATAGGAAGTATAGACTTTTTCATTTTTAATGCTGCCGGACAAGTGGTTGTGCACGAGCAGCCTGCTGTAGAATGGACAGGAACAGAATACAAGATGATGGTGGGTATTCCCTCAGCTTCCGGTGTGCATACACTCTATATGGTTGCTAACTATCCGATGGATAAGAGAACCATAAAAACATTGCAGGACTTGGAAAATCAAGTTAGTACAAGTGAGGAAGCGTCCGTATCTCCCCTATTTGTTATGGCTACACAAAAAATAACACTTTCCGCTCTTAATGCCACTGCTATCAGCAATGCCTTGAGTAGTAGTGGAGTCGACGGAAAAATTAATCTGAAACGGAATGTGGCAAAATTTAGTGTCGGGGTGACAGCTGCTAATTTTAAACTGAATTATGTAGAGTGGAAGAACTGCCCGACATCAGCACCTCTATTGCTTGAAAAAAGTCATGTAAGTCCTGACACAAAGTCGGTGAGCGGTTCGTCTACCGAATCATCTCCGGATTATCTTTATCGAATACAGAATATAGGAACGGATGCTCATAAAGGTTTTCATGTGTTGGTAGGTGGAGAATATACGGCAAAAGACGGAAACACTACGACAGGATATTATAAACTCCGCTTATATACAGTAGACGGGAGTGGTGTAAAAACTCCGCTGACTTCCATTGACGGTAACAGTTATTATAAACTTGATATCCGTAGAGTTTCAGGAATAGGTGCCGATTCACCGGAGAAGGCGGAAATGAATGGCTTCTCGAATGATATGGAAGCATTTACTATTTTGGACTTCACGGGTACTTCTAAGACTTACAGGGAAACATACCTACAGAATGGTTATCAGCTGGGATTCACCAATTCGTCTTGGAAAATATATAACAGTGGGAGTTTAAATTATTATCCGATAGGAGACTTTTACCGTACTATCCGTGATGCTTCTTTAAGGGATAATACAACGCTTGATCCTGATTATCCAGATAAAGATCGAGGAGTGGTGATTGCTAGAGAAAGGTGGACTACTCCTCTAATTACTGGAATGAAGCAATGTACCGATACTCCGAACAGTCCTATAGAAATGGAGTTATTTTTCATCGATTTGGCCGGTATGGAAGGGAAGGAATATACATTTACCAGTGTTATTCAATATGGTGTTCTACAAAAAAGTATTACCATAGATCGTTATCCTTCTGTGAATAGTACATATTCGGTACTTGCAATGCCCAATACGAGTTATGGTGAAGTGGTGCTCGGTTCTTCTTGGGTTGGTCTTGCGGCCCAGCGTCACGAGGGGACAACTCTTTACAAGCAATTGGATTCGGATAACAACTATATTTTCATCCATGTATTGGCTAATAATACGGGACCATCTCGTACAGCTACCGTACAGCTATTTGGAAATAATGGATACAGTCAAATCATTATTCGACAAGAAGCAAACTAAAACAATCAGAAGGGGAAAACATATGAATGATAAAATGAAGACTATTCAACTAAGAGAAAAGGACAACAAGGGGCGCATCTACATATATTATATAGGAGATGTATGGAAAGCTTTTGGGCGCTCAGCCTATTATGTACACCAGTTTTATCCGGAGTTGCATATTGTGGAAGATGACAAGCAGTCGGCAGCAGGGACTCATATATCTATTCCCGACGAGTATTTATTACGGCTTTCTGAAGAGAACCTGGTATTTGCAGGAGATGATTATATACAGGTGAAAGTTCCGGCAACACTGCTTTGTCAATCAAAATGAGGAGTAAGCTATATGTCATAATAAGATTTCGTCAGAAAGCCTTGAAGTCCTTATTTATTGCTTTGGGTATCTTTTGGGGCGCTTGCTCCTGCATAACGGATCGGAAGCAGGATACCGGAAGCATTGAGCATTTGGGAGATAAATATGATTTCACAGATTCAATGCTGGCAGATAAGCCGGAGGTTGCTGAAGCAATGCTGGTGGATTATCTTGCCGGTTTGCCCCAACTCACTGAAGAGGAAGCGTGCGGAAGTGTCCGGAAGTTAGTAGCAAAATACGGAGCTGATGATTCCGTAAGTCGCTGGCTCCTGCAACGGCTGGAACATCATTTGTACGAGCCGGACTCGCCGATACGGAATGATAATTATTATATTTCAGTATTGGAGGAAGCATTGGTTTCCGGACATCTGAATGGAATGATGCGCGTACGTCCGCTGTATCAATTGAAGATGCTTAAAAAGAATCGGACGGGAGATATAGCTGCCGATTTCAGCTTCACTCTTCCTGCCGGAGAACTTCAGAACCTATGGGGCATTCCTGCCCAATATACATTGTTGTTGTTTTACGATCCGGATTGTATGCATTGCTTGAGCTATATACAGCAGCTATCTGAATCTCCGGTAATAAACTCTTTGCTGCAACGTAGTGAACCGGCTTTGCCGCAACTTGCTTTGGTTGCGATTTGTACGGAAAGTGATATGGATACGTGGTGGGAATATCAGAATTCTCTTCCTTCCACATGGGTAAACGGTTATGATTCAAGGAGCGTATTGACTGAAAAAGAACTCTATTTTTTGCGTTCTCTCCCTTCGCTATATTTATTGGGCGCGGACAAGCAAGTATTATTGAAAGAGCCGTCATCTATAAGTGAAGTTACCAATTATTTATTGAAGGAGGTTGGCCTGCCGCATACATAATCAACTCATCCGTTGCCGGTCAGCAACACAACCTTCGAGGGCCGGGTTGCTGATGCAGTTTTCATGATTGAGTAGTTCTTATAAGACCATCAACCGGGTACTCAGAAGGTCGACAATCATTGACTGAAGCACCTTGGCGTTGATCGGTTTGGGGGTGTATCCGTCGAATCCCTGGCTGAGAATGCGCTGCTCGTCGGAAGCGTAGGCATAAGCCGTAACAGCGAGTATGGGTACATCCTTTGAAATTTTGCGTATTTCGGCGGTGGCTTCATAGCCATCCATTACAGGCATATTGATATCCATCAGTACGATATGCGGACTGTGATTTTTGAACAACTCCACAGCTTCCTCACCGTTCCATGCGTGCAGGACACAATAATCTTTTTTAAGGATTGTCTCGAACAGAGTGTAATTGCTCATGTTGTCCTCAGCGACGAGAATAGTGATTTTATCTTTCAGTACGGTCTGAAGCGTATATTCCTGTTGGGGTTTATTCTCTTTTTTCGCCAGAATATTCGGGATCGTGAACCAGAAAGTCGAACCTTTGCCCGGTTCGGATTCCACGCCGATTTCGCCGCCCATTTTGTTAACGATGGTTTTGCAAATAGGCAGGCCCAAACCTGTCCCCTGCGCAAATCCATTGAGTTTGACAAAGCGCATGAAAATATCGGCCTGTTTCTCTTGGGGAATACCGCAGCCGGTATCCGTTACATAAAAACGAAGCATTCCCTCCTTCCTCTGCGCCGTATATCCCATTGATATACCTCCTTCTTCGGTAAATTTAATGGCATTGGTGGTCAGGTTGATCAGCAACTGGCTCAGACGATTGCGGTCTGTCTTGATGATGCAGTCGGGCAAGCTGTCCTTCAACCGAACCGTCAGACCTTTGTCTTCGGCCCGCAACTGCATCGTTTTGATCGTCTCCTTTATCAGGGCATTCACATCGACGGGAGTTTCGGCGAACTCCAGTGTTCCGGCCTCAATTTTACTCAGATCGAGGATGTCGCCGATCAATTGCAGCAGCAATTCATTATTATTTTCGATAATCCGGACATACTCTTCGCGTTCTGCGGCTTCCTCCGCCGTATTCAACAATCCTGAGAAGCCTACAATGGCATTCAATGGAGTACGTATCTCATGGCTCATGTTGGCAAGGAATGCCGACTTAAGCCGATTCGATTCTTCGGCCTTATCGCGGGCATCGATCAGCTCGTATTCCATTTTTTTGCGTTGCGTGATGACGAGAGATGAACCGACCAGCGTGATTGGTTTACCATTTTCATCGCGTTTGTCTACGGCGGCCTGAGCCTCGACCCAGTCCATCCTGTGGCCGTTTTTGTCGCGCGTTAAAACCCGGTACTCTTCATGCACTTTAGGACAGCGGTCTTCGATCAAATCTCGAAATGCCTGTTCGACCCGGTGACGGTCCTCCTTATGTATTTTGGAAAAATACTGCGAATCGGGAACAGATAATTTTTCCTCGTCAATTTCATGTCCGATATTGCTCAATTCTACCGGACGGTTAATGTCGCACAGGATTTTATGTTCACACAAATCCCAGTTCCATGGAACGATACTGGCCACTTCCAGTGCCAGCGCCAGTTTTTGATTCGTGGTATTTAGTTTCTGCTGGGCGTTGTGCAGCTCAGTAACGTCAACATAATAGGCATCGACATACCCCAACTTTGCGGCCGGCGTTACTACGACATTCTGGTAAAACCCCTGCTCTGAGAAATACTGCGTATAAGTGATGGCCCTTTTTTCGGTATCCGCTAATACTGCAAGACGCAGAGTAACCTCCAGATCAGCACCGAAGAATTCGCTACCTTTATAACTGTCCGTTTCAACCCCGTGAGTAAAGTACGTCGTAAAACGGCCATTTGTCCGACCGATCTCCAGGTCTATGACCTCCCCATTTCCCCCTCGGATGAGTTTCGCCTGCATATAGGCGACCGGCATATTATCGAACAGGTTGGTAAATTCCCTGCTGGTTTCAAACTCCCGCCTCTGGGCTGTATTGAGGGCTTTCAGTGTGCGAATGCGATGATTGAGAAAATAAAAAAGCAGCAACCCCAGAATTAAAATACTTCCGGCAATAAAGAGCAGACGATGCTGTTGGAAGAAGGTTTGCGGGCGGTCGATGAATATGCTTTCGGGCGGACAATCATCTGCCGTAAAACCTTTCGCAACAAGGGCTGGATAATTGAAAAAAGGCATTGCCGCCGAATGATAAAAGGGAATTTCCCGAGGGGATTTCCCGGCAAGAACCGATGAAATAGTCTGTAACAAATGTGCCTCGAATGCGTTCGGATCACAGAAATAGCCACCTACCATTCCGCTGTTGTTCATTACGGGACTTTTGAGCGCAAAAACAGGAACCGGAGTATTGGATATTACCCGGAACGAATTGGCATTGATGACCGGGCTCCCCACTAACTCCGACTTCCGGAACCAAGAGGAGAAAAGCACACCGGTAGAGGCGATATCGGCAGAATCCAATTGCCCCAACAGCTCATTTAACGACATGTCAGCAGCTGAAAGGAAGCGGTACTCAAGCTGAGGATATTCCTGTGCCATCAGGTGTTCCAAATCGTAGCTAAGCTGCTGGTTAACGTAACGACCGTCGCCGACCAACCAGACTTTTTTCAACCCGGGGATCATTTTCTTTAGCATAGCGACATTTTCTTTGGGAAACATTGGGATTTGAAGCACCGTCAGGTTGTATTGATCTGTAAGCGTCACAAGTTTCACACGTTCCTGCGGCGAAAGAGGCCGTTTCTCAATATAGGCCATGTCGGGTCCGATATAATTTTCTTCCGCACACAGGATCATCGGGATGTCACCCCAGTGGGCACGGATTGCTTTTTTAAAGAGCAAAGATGGATTGCCCAACAGGAGCAAGGCTTTCGGAATCCTGTTCGAGTATTTATCGAAAAGGGCGTTTGCCATACGGTCGAACTGAACCGTGTCGTTCACCATCAGCATGTTCATGTGTTCGATGAAAATGGTAGTATTATGACCGGCTGAAAACTGTTTGTGAATAGGTTCGATAATAGCGTTGCTCCACGGTGCATCCGAGGTATATGTATTGAGGACCAGCAGATAATCGCCCATGAAATTAGAAGGCTGATTATCCGGGGCGGTTTGGCCCTGAATCTCCGACACAAATATAAGCGTGATCAAAAGAAGACCGATTTTACGTAATAAAGAAGGCATATTGTATAAAAAGTTAAGTTTCATATTGAATTACTATGTCTCAGGCTGGATAGCCTGAATGATTTTTCTGTATTTCGAGGGAGTCATGCCTGTGTAATGACGGAAAAACCGACTGAACGTTGGCAGGTCGGGAAAATTGAGGCGGTCTGCGATTGTTTTCAAATCCATCGATGGTTCGCGCAGCAAGGCTTTGATCTCAATGATTGTGTAGCGAACAATCCAGTCATGGGCTGAATGACCGCTGATACTTCGAACCAGATTTGTCAGGTATTTTGGAGTAATATTCAATCTTTCCGCATAATAGCCGATTTCTTTGTTGGGAGAATGTTCGTCGATAATCATGCGCAGAAATTTAAATGCAAGCTCCTCTTTGCGTGTATACTGGGTATTTTTCCCGGCAGGGTCATTGGCATAGCCAATGTAAACGTCCCAGTAAAACACTCGCAAAAGTTGCATAATCGACTCTTTTCTGTAATTGAGGGGCACATGCTTTTGACGGTAATCTAAAAGGTTGCAAAAGTATTGAAAACGTGCAATATAGCTTTCATTCGGCTTGGTAACGACTTTCTTGCGCATAAAAAAGAAGAAACCCGAACGAAGCACCCACAGGGAACTCAGCGTATCAGAGAACATTTCTTGCGAAACACGGAAGAATGTCATACGAAAATCGGGACTTACAGCCCGGATGGATACGAGTTGCCATGGAAACAGGATGAGAATACCTCCGGGTACGAGTTCGGACGGGGTATCGGCCACTTGGACGATAGCACTTCCCGCCGTGCATACGCCTCCGATTCCTTCCTTCAGGTAATCAGGCTGCTCCGATATGGGGAAATTGTCCATATTTGTGTAAACTCCGAACTCCCAATTTTCTTTGGGCTCGTTTGATTGTGTGTTTTGTTTTATATTTTGATTCATTTTAAATACTTGATTTTGCAAAGATAGGTATTCCAAACTCAGGAAATATGACGATTTTACACCAATTATTAGCAATAATGTCCTGAACTTGAACTTTTATGATTGCAGATATACTATAATTGAAGGGAATTACGATGTAACTGCTCCCATGTTCAATTTAATAGGAAAATGAAAAGGACTTCACTTCGGGCGGTAAGGAGATAGAAAGATGTAATATTCGTTCGTACTCAATTGCCCGATCATCGGGCAGTCGATACGGCCATCGACGGATGTCAGCATATGACTGATAATGTAAAGTTTCAACCTATGCAATTAGCTCTCCCACCCTTCAGAAATGAGGGAGAATTCGAATAGCGGTATATTTTATTCAGAAAACAATCAATAAGAAAGCCGGAGTATAAACTCCGGCTTATAAAACTGTTAATGACTAATTTGAAAGCAAAATCACAACTATACCCACAATTGTCGGATGTGTTGAAATCTGTCAAAGATACTAATTTGAAAACAAGTCAAAAATATGTTCACAGTCCATTTCATGGTAAAATAAAAGGAGGGATACTTCAATTAAGATGCCACAATGTTTGATTGCCCAAAGATATACATAATAAGATAATAAACAACTTATAATATGACAAATTATAAAAAAATCCAACCAAAGGTGCTAAAATGGAAAGCTATCAGAGTTTACGCCCTAAAAGTGCAGATAAAGTAAACATACGTCTATTGTAGTTAAGCAGCTGTCCGGTATCGATAGCGGTCTTTGTGTATGGCGTGGTTTCATCATTATAAAAGAATAAATCGACGATATCGCCGGACTTCTTTACTTCCTGCGCCAAACTAAGAGGTATATCCTCTATATCATACGGCTCAACCGGCAGGGCGTCGATGCTGCCGTCCTCACTCTTTCCTAAAAGGTTATACTTCCGGTTAAAAAGAGCGATAGCCCTCTTTTTGAAGTCGATGCGGATGCCATAGGGCCTGTTTACCTGAAAGTCCCGGATGGCTTTGATGCGGATTTGTTCAATCTGTTTCTTTTCCATGATTTAGTTCTCAAAAAACAGGTTCAAAGATAACCAATTTATTTCTGATTTGGCAAACTCCAGGGCATCATTAAACTGCAATCCAAGAATAAGGGAAAAAAACTTTGTCAATTTCTTTGCTGTTCCCACAGGAATCCATAACTTTGTTGGCTGAAAAGCCGAGGAGAAATACGGCTTTATTGAAACGCTTTTGCAGACAAGAAAACGACCAATTTTTATTTAATGCAAAAAGAACAAAGTTCCAATAAATCAGTTTCATGCGAACGATATAACGTCGGGCGTGTGAACGTATTTATTGAACTTTGTGGGTATTTGGTCGTACCTCTTGTCTGAATAAATATGAACTCAGCGCCCGATTTTTTTTATCAGGTATAAAATCAAGATACGGGCGTATCATAAAAAAATAAAGAAGTATGAAGACGCCAGACAAAGCAACGCCAAGCCGCATGATCGCAAAGGCATATAATCTGTATAACCACATAAGTTCTACAGAATCTATTGCCGCACGGGCCTGTGCATTCAAAAAGAATGACTCCCCCACCCCAGAGATTCCTCCAGTCAGCGACACCTATTACTCCAAACCTTTTCGGTAGCACCCTCAACCCAACAAGCAAACTGATTATCTTTATTTTCTTTTATTACCCACATTATCAACCTAACTTTACACACATAAACTATGGCAAATTGGATGACAATACAAAAAATGGCAGAGAAGTACGGCATTAACGAATCCACACTTCGGGGATGGGCAAACTTAGGATACGTTGTATCTTCAAGAATCAATAACGACATAATGATTGATGACGATAGCCTGCAACGCTACCTGGACGCCCACAAGAACAAAGGGCTGAGTGAAGGATATCTGGATAAGATTATCAAGGAGAAGGTGCTGGAGCGTGAAGTGCTTCTCAGCCGCTTTGAAGATGAGTTGTTTTTGCTGAAAACCCAGGTGATGCACCAACAACTGTTCAGCATCCTTATTCAGGAACTCGGCGAATTGATTACAGATGACCACTTGCGGGAAATATTCCTTGCCATCTCACGGGGCGAGCCCATTTCGCGGGTAGCGGTCCGCCACCAGATGACGTATGCGCAAACAGTGGCAACCTATAGCAACATCCTTGGGAAGTTGGGCGAGAATTCAGGCAGAATTGCTACGTACCGCCTTCAGGTGATGAATGCCTTGTTTGGCAAATATGGCGTTGAGAATCCTTTGGATATCCCGCTGAAACTAATTATAGAATTCCATGCTCAAAATGTACTGTTGACAGAAGAGGAAATCAAAACCATAGGTGACCTTCTGAAATTTACCTCCCAGAACGGGTGGTCAAGCCTGAAACGTATCAAAGGTATGGGGCGGATTACTTACGATAATTTGGTGAAGACACTGTACAATGCCAATTTCATCGTCATAGGCGAAGATAAAAGCATCGTATTGGCCCCCGAAATAGCCGCCCTCGTGATGTAGAAAAAGCGCCCCTCACCGGATGGGGACGCTTTCTGCATGTTCACGAATACACTCCGGATGCGCAGGGCAAGGGAATGTTGAGCAGGGGTTAGACTGAAGGGTCTTCGCCTTCGCCCTCATTGCCGCTGCCGCCGCCTGCCGGGATACCTTTGGCCTTGCGGTAGTCGGTCAGTGAAGCGTAGTTTACACCATCTTCCAGCACGCCGCCGTTCTGGAATTTCAACTGCCGGACAACGCCGTCTCTCAACTCCTTGCTTGGGGTAAATATAACGCGCGGCTCCTTAATCATGGTCGCGGCATTAAAATCATTGATATTTTCCACTCCCTCGCTTTTGAAGGTGACGCGCAGCGTACCCAGGTTGCCCACTTTCACCGTATGACCTTGCAAAAGCTGTTGGACGGCATACTTACCAAGCAAATCGATAGCAGCCTCCATTTCGATAGGGGCTGTGGTGGTGTTCTCTGTAGCAGCGCGGGTCATTGCTTTGATATCCTGTGACTCCCGGCTTTGGGGGACTGCATACCATTTCTTCGCTTCATCCGGCTTCATCGGATTTCTTTTCAGTACTAAATTGTAATCTTGCATAAATACGTTTTTTAGATTGTTGATAATATTCTTACGGGATTTAGGGGCACCCGCCCGTCTCGCCCGGTGTCTCACACCTGTGTCATCCAGTGCCTCGCATATGTGTCACCCGGTGTCTCGCATATGCAAGGCGGGGTGTCTCGCACCTGCGACACTTGACCTGACACGCCTGTGCCTCCCGGTGTGAGGCAGGTGTGAGGCCGGGTGTGACTCCCCACCGAAAAAGAATAGAGAAAACGTATATGAAATGTCTATTTTAATGCTTGTTTTTGTCCCGTTCATTAATGGCTTACGGGTGAGTAATGCCAGAGAATGGCTTAATTAGAGCATTATTGAAACAGGGTTATGATACCAAATCTCGCAAATTTGTGAATCCATATAGACCTAAATCAAGAATGTTCGCTTTTTTGTTATATCCCTGCCTACAGGCACAATATAACGGAAAACGCGGGCATAGACTGATTTATCTACGTGGAAGGGTTAGCGAGAACCTGGTATCTAGGTAAGGAAGTCTATTGACCCGCGTCCCCCTTTTCAGCAGTCTGATATTAATTCTGCATGACAATAAAGATATGTTTTGAATATAGTACGTGCGGACATTTCAATGTCGGCGAACTGTATTTCCCGGGCTGCCTTGTTTGTGAAAATGGGGCAGTCCACCCGGAACAAAGGTGACTAAAATGCACCTAATCTGTTAAGTATGTACCGTTTTATTCCTCAGGGGAAAGGCGGTCCTTTTTTTGCACCTCCCGGGCAAACTGCTTCCCTTTCTTCGTAGTCATGTACACCAGTCCGCCCCCCTCCTGCTCGTAATCGACGTACCCCATGCGTTCAGCTTCTTTCAGGTAGAGTTCAATGCCGAAGATGCTGATATTCTTCAGCCACTCGTTCTTCTCTTTCAGCGTTTCGGAACTGGAACGTTCGTTGGCACAGACTGAAAGTGTAATCTTCTCGGCACCTTCTACCAGGGCGCTTTTGCGCGGAAAACGGGGCTTGTCCGGAGGTAGTTTCTCTATGATTTGAATTTCTGCCTGCATCTCCTGCGCTGGTGTTGCAACAGATGCTTCGATGGGGGTCTGTGCCGGTTTAATGGGCTGCGGGGGGCTTTCCAGCATCTTGATTCCGTGTGTGTCCATCAGTTCGAGTAGATTGGGTTGGTCGAAGAAGGCAGAGATGCCGTATATCAGTTGTTGCAGTTTGTCTTTCAAGTCGTTGAAGAACTGTTCCCGTTCTGCCGTCCAGTCGATAACGATGCAATATCTGTCCGGGCTTTTTCTAAAAGAATGCCCCGGCGTGCCATCTGCCATGATGCAGAAATACTCTGTATGCTGGGCGGTCACTTCAAAAAGAATGTGGAAATCGAAACCGAACATATAGTCGGCACCACCCGAAGGATGGTCGAAATGGGCACTAACACCGGGCTTTATCCCGCAATAGCCATTGTACTCTCCGTCCATTCTGTTCATTATCATCTCTGCGGAACCATAGAGATGGTAGGCTATTATTTTACGCCTGGAGGCTACCTTATCATGATACTCCGTCAGGCTACAGAGGAGATGAGTTTTCATATCTCCTTCATTGTTGTATCTCCGCCGTCCGAATTCCGTGAGAACGGACACCTCTTCGGGGAGGTTCTTGTAGTAGAAGCCGGTCTTTTGGGTGTACCAGATTTCGACCTCTACATACTGGCCTTTGATGCGGAAATTGTCTTTTCCAATTTTTGGCATAACTTCGGTTTTAAATTTATTTACTCTTGAATGGGGTGATCGTTCACATAGTCGCAAAGCCATTCGATGGCGGCTTTCACTCCTTGTTCGTAGCTCATTCCGGGAAAGTTGGCATGCCCCGTCTCTTCCGATTCGGAGCACTGGTTCAACAGTTCGTCTATTTCCTCAGAAGTTCTCACAATTCTGTAACTCATAGCCGTTTATTTGTCTTTGATACCATTAAGATGATTAATAATTTTAGTAAGTTCGAGCACCATCTCACCCTCTTTGTTGAGAGTGGCGGCAAACAGTGCATTGTTGAGCCCTTTGATAGTAAATATCAGCTTCTCCTGCTCTAAAAGTTCCTGAGAACTATCGATAGTCATAGTTCCTGCCTTCCACCGTTCAAGCTCCTCTTTCATCCCGTTGTACTTCGTTTCCAGATCACGGAGTGCTTTGTCGCGCACTTCAAGCTTACGCTCAAGGTCTTTGATAATCTTCTTCTGCGATACTTTCTTGGCAGCTTCCTGATACTCCATCGGACTTGGCGGAATATAGACGTCAGGACGGACGTCGGGTGCTTCAATGCCGGTTTTCTTCTGGTTTTCCCTTGCTATATCTTCTTTCAGCTCATTCAGGAATCTTTTGGACGTCGGGCCGGGTTTCCGACGATCCACCACTGTCAGGTCTATCCGTTTCACTGGCAACGTTTCTCCTTCGAATGTGTTGACAACGGCATAGTCTACATTCTCAATTCTCGTGAAGTCTTTAATCACCCCGCCATTCATTAATCCTCTGTCGTCGTAGAACTTTACGACTTTTCCTACCTTAGCTTGATTCATAATAATTACATTTTAAGTTCTTAATAATTTTCTTTCTTGCTCCATTTATTTTTGATTTCACTGTACCCAAAGGAAGATTCATAACTTCTGCAATTTGCTCATAGCCAAAACCATTGACATGCCCCATGAAGACACGGTAATCAATCTGCGACAACGAACGCTTAACCAAATCGGACAATTCTTTAAAGATAAAATCCGCATCGGTACTCTGCGAGAACCTACCCTGCCCCGCCAATAAGGCCATCTGTTCATTGTCATAATTATCAATACCAACTCTTTCATTCCTTCTATAGTTATTTATAAATATATTGGTCATTATAGTAATCAGCCATGAGCGAAAGTTCTTTTCGTTTCCTTCGTAGAAGTAATCCCGCTTATCCAACGCCTTTAGTATGGTTTCGGAAACCAGGTCTTTTCTGTCATCTTCACCCAAAGCAAACTTCCGGGCGAAATTGTCCAGATATTGCCTGTTGGCTATCAGTTGACTATTAAAGTCGAATTCCATCGTTTCATTTGTTTTTCTCATTTAGTATCGATACGAATGCCTGTATTTCAGCTATTTGTTCCTAATGCTTCGTGTAGAATCTGCTTAGGAAAAGGTATAAAAGCTCCCCGTACTGCCTGACAGACAATATCCGCATATCAACTAAAAATGTTTCATTTATTCCCGAAATCGGCAGGAATCTCTCCCCATTCCGTCGTATTCCAATGTCTGACTTCAATAGTATCTACTTCAGAAGACATCGCCTTTAAAAACACTTCGGCACGCTTCAAATCCGAGTGACGTTTCTGTGAAGCTGTTTTCTTATTATTGACCCACGTTATGGCCGTTATGCTATCAGTATATATAACCTTCGGGCTGTAACCGGTTTCAATAATGTACTTTATGGCAGCTACTACTCCCAAGAACTCACTGATATTCACTGTTTGATTACCCAGTTCCTTGTTAAACAGTTCATTCCCTGTTTTCAGATCAATCCCTCTGTATTGGGATACACCTCTCTTTATGGAATGAGCACCGTCCGTACAGATTCCTGCTGTAGGACGGTGTGGACTTGTTTCATCCAGTAACATAGTAACCATCAGCTTTCATTAAACGCAAGAGCTCTTGAGCGTACTTTATAAATCGGCTAATCACCTCAGCTTTGTTTTCAAGGTCATCCCTTTTGTCAAGCACCTTCACAACACCATCTATAGTGCGGCTGGACGCCGTCTTTCCATCTATCGGGTCAAAGTAAATCTTCTTATACCCAAATTCGATTTTAATCTGATAAATAGACTTAGGAACAACAATTGTTTCAATATCGGCCTCGAATAATGCCTGAACTGCCGATTCAACAATATACCCGTTCTGCTTAAACATCGGCCTCAGTTCAACGTCATACAATTTGTCTGGGAGGATGTGTCCTTTTAGTTTGGCAGAAAGGACACATATTTTCTTCCTATATCTTGAATCTTCACAGACTCCTTTCAATTTACTACTACCTTTTCCTTTCGGTGGTCTCGATACGAATCCAATAATTTCACCAGTCTCTTCCGACACGGTGAATTTGATTCGCGACTTTTCAATCATGCTATTTCAAATGTTTTTTCATATCTAATTACATTCA
Organism: Bacteroides thetaiotaomicron; assembly: GCA_019412825.1. Classification (GTDB taxonomy): domain Bacteria; phylum Bacteroidota; class Bacteroidia; order Bacteroidales; family Bacteroidaceae; genus Bacteroides; species Bacteroides thetaiotaomicron_A. Next base: position 116,118 of record DXOL01000036.1, read on the forward strand.
ATTAATAATCTGATTTCTTTCATTTTTTTTGTCTACTTTGATGCAAAAGTAAGGCGTAGAAAGGTACAGTCCAAATATTTTTTGGATTATTTTTTTGTCAAGATTAGTGTAGGAAAATAGGGTATCAAAAGGGGTTACCTTAGTCTACTATCCTCGGAGAAATGACTATAGTGCTCGTCAGTTTCTGAAATACAATAAGGCACTTGACATTTCCAGTAACGGTAGTAGTTCGCTTTGCCCTCTGTAGAGCCATATACATCATTTCGGTTGATCCACTGGTTACCTTGTTCCGTGTTTACATTAAACCATTTTGCACTATTTGCTATTTTGGGGTTCGAACCAATATAGTGATTCATCTTCTCCAGCCCGTGTACAAAAATACAATGTATTTTTATTTGGTTGTCACAGTCGTACTGACGGGCAAACCGGGCAAATTCATGAATATCGGTATCAAGCAGGCTTCCACCGAAGTGAACAGGAGTTTCCCTTTGAAGCCTCAAAAATGCAGTACGGATGTGCGGCCTCGATTGTATTTCTTTGAGCCGGGATTTAGTCACAGCATCAATAGTTACGTATGTCACCCGATATCCGTTGCCGTTTTTATCAAGTACTTCTAATTGCTTCACATACTCAATCTGTTTATTGATACTATTATCCAGTGGATTTGTGTTGTCGGTACATGTCACTATGATACCAATAAATGCAATAAAGCCAATGTACAAATAAGGAGCCAATTTAGTTAATACGATTAGTTTAATCTCTGATTCTTTCATTTAAGATGCATTTTATGCACTCCATTCCCTCTAATTCTATCAGAAATTATTGTCCCATATCCACGAAAATACAGTGTGTTACGAAAGTATTCCAATTCCTTTTCTGGAATACGTGTAGCATAGATTACATAATAAAAATGTTTTTCCAACAGAATCCGGTCTAAACCGAATATTACAGAAACTATTCGGGAATCTTCAAAATAGGTTTCAAAATATTCTCCGACGCGAAACAGAATTATCATGTCGTTGCCATGCTTTCGTTTCATTTGTGTGTATTTGTCCATAATGTGTTCGTTATTAACGATATTACGGATAATTGAATCGTTCATAAGGGTACTTTTTAGCAACACTTTAAGATATGGGAGTGGCAAATATATGATTTTTAATCTATAAATAGGGAAATGGAATACAATTAATTATTATAAATCAATAACCTGTGCTTGCTTATACGGCACCACAGTTTTCCCCGTAAGCTCCGGCAGGAAGCACCCACTCTTCATGTTCCTCCAGGATGACAGACGGCGTATAGATACGGCCCGTAGCCAATGCCTTCAGTTCCGGAGTGATATCCTTATAAGGAGTTCCCGAATGAATCAGCGAAGGCAAATCCGTTCCACGTTTAATGGTGCAACCAAAGCGCTTCTCATACCGAATAATCAGCCGGGTCTGAGCAGGGCTGACTACTGCCGCACTGGCAAACTGGTTCTTACGGGAGAAAATGCAGAACTTACAACTGCATCTTCCCCACCCCATATAATAACACGGATGCACCCGGACACGATATCGTTCAATAATATCCCACACTTCGCGTTCCTTCATATCGCGCATCGGCCTGTATCTGTCTACATGGCGTTGGAACTGCTTTCCATTCCTGCGGTCCGCGCGATCCGGTTCAAACACAGGATACTTCGCCCGTCGTGCGGACTCCTCTCCCCTTTCTCCTGAAATCACCAGCGTGCGTATTCCGCGGAAACGCTCCTGGTTGACGATAGCAGACGTACATACATCTATCTTCAGGTAGCTGCTGCACCAGCGCACTTTCAGATCGGGCGAAGCCTGCGGGAATTTCCATCGCGTAGAAAGCTTTCCGCTCGTACCACCTACTTTCCCTATGCTGTGGTCGATGCATTCAAAGTGAGTGGGTGCCGTGTATTCCTCCTTGCGGAGCATTTCGCGTTTAAAGCCGCCCTCCTTCCATTGGAAGAATATCTTAACGCCGAATGCTTCAGCAAACTTCCGGCAGTAGTCGGGGGTGACTTCCCAGTCGAAAAAAGTCTTATCGCGAGCGTCGATTTCCTGGTGCCAAAGCTCGATTTTCTCTTTGGGCACGCCCTCGTCCAACAAGTGCAGAAAAGAGGCAGTGGAATCCTTTCCACCGCTGAATTGTACCAGATATTTGTCATAACTGTGTAAATTGAATTGTTCCATACATATAAACTTTTAGTGATACTGTTCCGGTATATTTAGCACCGTTATTTCATCGCTTCATTAAGTTTGGCAATCGCTTTATCCAAGCTCTCGTTTGATGACTCCATTGCTGCAATCGCACTCTCTATTTTATCCCCCTTTACACCGCTTTGAAAGCTTTCAGGCAGGCTATCATACGCATCACGTTCTTCACTGATGATATCTTCTATATCATTTTTCACATCATTTATCTGGTCGATTATCTCGACAATTCGGCTTCTTTTGTTTTTATTCATAATTTTATGGGTATTTAAAAAGGGCAACCGATATGATTGCCCTTTAAATGGATTGAATTATTTAATTTATATACCAACTTTACGGTTCAGCAGGTAGTGTACTCTTATATTTCGATGTAATAAACCTTCAAATGCCCGGGTGGTTTTAAGACTTATCGATAATTTCAAATAAAAAGAGGACTGCCACGGTATCACTACCACAGCAGCCCATACATACTATACTAATGACAACAATAAATATTTTAGTGGTTATTGCAATGCATTCACCATTTTTTCATGGGTACTTCTATAGATCAATCCGTCTGATGTTCGTGCTACATAACAGACAGGTTCACCCATAAGCAGGTTGGCATATACCTTTTGTCCTGCTATTGTTTCTAAGTATTTTACATTATAATAGCTGTTAGTCTGGTATTCTTTCAGCTCTTTTCCCACAGTGGGCTTAACAAAAGAACTGTCGTAATCAGCCAACATCTTCTCCAGCCATGTTTTATGATACGTGCCAATGGCCCGATTGAAGATGACTTGTGGACGAATACTCATCGGGGTGCGGCGGGTTACAATCAAAAGACCATATTTGCTGGGATATGATTCTTTTTCATAGAATCCGATACATGTGTGTCCCAACAGGCAATAAGAGAAATTCTGCCTGTTCTCTCTTAACTGTGAAAAAGAGCATTCGCCACCCATAAACTCAACAGGAAGCCCCGTCATTTCCTGAAAATTTTCATAGTAAACGGCAGGAATATATTCTTTAAGCCCTTTCATGTATGAATCTTTGTTGATTACCAGATTCAGCTTACAGGCTACTTCATAGGTGACAAATTTAGGTTCGGCATACTCTATATTCCTGAGAGAATGTTCGAGTGCTGCCGAAACTATTTCTGGTGTCTGTAACTGGCGGGGTATCTGTTCAAACCAACTATAGGTTTTATCATGCTCAAAGCAATGCTTAACAAATGCTTCATTCCATATCTCTTGCGGAAACTTGGGATATGTGGTAGTCTGTTTAACGAATTTCTTACATACTGTCCTTGTCAACAAGGACTTGTCCACCCCCTGTACAAAGTGATAAAAATTAGGTTTATCCTTGCAGTTGTCCAGCACTTGCAGGAGCCTTGGGACTGTCTGATAATCTTTAGGAAGGTCATTGAAATAAAGAGGTGTCTCCGCGATTATTAAGTCTGCCAACGCATCATTCATCACAGTTTTCATCTTCGCAAGGATATCACTTTTTGCCGGAAAGTGATAAACATTAATTTTGCTTTTCGGTCCAAGAACCGCCATAAACATATCGAGTGTGTATTTGTCAACACTTACCAACTCTGGTCTCTGCATAGCCAATAGCTTATGATATTCACCTTGCTTATGACATTTAGGTATGAGTTCTATCGCAGCTTCCACTGACAATCCGGATAGTGACAACAGCCCTCTGTAGAACGCTCTGTTTTTAATGGTACGAGGGACAAAAGAAAGAAGTACTTGTGTCTTTTCCAAGGCCGACCTTTTTTCATACTCACTACTACCGTAATGGTTATAGCGTCCACGTCTGTAATCGTAACTTGAATTACCGGAAAAGAGGTTCCGAATGCCTTTATAAACAGCCTCTACATTCCAGCAGCAAGAAGGAATCAACGCCAGATAATGCATATGATTCTTCAAACTCCCCATCAATACCTTTAGCATGTTCTGGTTTCTTAATGTATAGGGTACTTCGGGAAGATTATCAATATCTTTTTCTACGGCGACATTGCATACCTCTTGCGAACGTTTGTCAACAGGTAGCCGACTCAGGCTGAAGCTGCTCCAACCGTCACCACTTTTTTGAAGAATACGTTGGATATTCTCCATAGTCATGAATTCCACAGGCAAACAATCCAATAAACGAATGTTACCTTCTTCTACTCCGGCTTTAATGATTTCTGAAGTTAATAAACTGACCGGAAGATTAGCAATTGCTGTGCAAATAGAAAAGTTTGTCATATTGTTGTTTTTTAGTCGTTTAAGAATAGTATGTTATATAGGAATCAGCTTACATGCTGATAACCCCATGATATGTGAAATCTGCCTTTATCATCTTTTTCACGATGAAGCAAGGTTTCAATAATGTCGGGAGAGATATCAAATTCCTCATAGATTTTCGATTCTTCCTTTACCTCTCCGGTTTTGATGAACTCATTCAGGCGTTCTTTGGTAAGCACCAGTGCCATAAGGTTCTGTTCGATAGAATCCTCGTAAGTGACGAAGTGTACATGCGTATGCTCTTCGCAATCCAGACGGATAAAGCGAAAGTAATATTGCTCCATGTTCGGGATGTTCCATTGTAGAGATTCGATGATAACATCATTACATAGAGGAATATTGGCGGAACTCTTCAAACTCTGCTGCGTCGATATCAGAATTCCGTTCTTTGTGGCTTGAAATTCTTCAATGATATTGATACGCTTCTTAAAATTGATATCACCCTGGATAATAAACAAAGGACGGTCAGGAAATTGCTCCCTTATATGCTCTTCATACACATTTTTAGAATCGATGCTTGTACAGCCAACAGCGACTTTCCCCGGCATATTTTTTATCATTCCGGCTATATACTTTGCCTTGCGGGGATATTCATCCCCCACATAACCCGGCATCAGGTGAGGTATGGAACAGGATCTTATCAGCAACATAATTTGGCGGACAATCTGAAGAGACGACTCTTTACGGGTGTCACCGGTGCTGGAAAAAAACAAGTAACAGATGGAGAAAAACTCCTCCATTATCTTAAGATATACGGCCTTTTCACTCTCACTGGGAGTGACAGTATGATTATGGATCGTGTACTTGTCTCCGGCAAAGTCACGGAATTTTCGTGTAAGAATGGTCTTATCTATCAATCTGAATAAATCATCCTGATTATAGACATCCTGATTGTGCTTCTCAATACCAAAAACGGACGCTTTTGCAGGACAGAAACAGGACTTGAACAAGTAGTTGCCTCCCTTGGGTGGAAAAGGCCGGTGATATTCCGTAGTCGTTATATCGCGACAAACAATCTCCTTATCTTTGTTCTCCAAATAAACATAACTGCAATCACACATCATGTTCACAGAATTATTATACAGCAGTTCTATTTGTGAGTACAACTCGCCGATATTGTTTCGGGTAGTAGTTCCGGTGTCCAGCAATTTTGTATGCAAACGCCGAAATATATCCAACGTAAGCTTCGTCCGGATAGAGGATGGATTGGTGATCTCGTCGGACTCATCGAACAAAAGGCAAAGCTTGCGGCTACGCATCTTTATGAACCGTTTCAACTCCCGTTTGAGCTTCGCTAAAATAGAAAGAGGCACCAATAAGAATTCTCCCGGCTGGACATCGGCCAGTTGGCCGGGGCTTGTAATCAACTGATATTTCTCATGATTAACTTCCATAAAGGGTACCCAAGTCATGTTAATGGCATTAGGAGGTGCGAGGATAATAGTATTCTTCACAACCTTACGTAGCAACTGAAGCTTACCGAAGTTATAGGCTACCGCCGTCTTTCCGGAACCCTGTTGCCAGTTCAGTAGCGCATACCGTTTCTGAAAGATCCAGTTCATGTCATGGCGTTGTAGCTTGGTAAACTTTACCGGTCGCCCTTGCTTATTGTTGAAGGTGAGCTTACTGATATACGACACTAATTTTCGGTCGCACTCCATTTCAGAGAAAGGCTGGTTTTGCTGTGCATATTCTCTCCGCCTCCGTGCTATATACTTCTCCGCCTGCCTGTACTGCCCACGTAATTTTGGTGTCATTTCAGGTACCAACGGTAAAGTATCATAATTCATGATAAGGTCATTGATAGATGTCCTCTTCTTATCAATGTCCCGAAGCATTCCCGGAGCATAACCTTTAAGCTTAAAACTGTAACCTGTTTTGACTAAAGCTATCTCTTTACGTGGAACCACATACTGATTCACAATATAACGTTTAAGGATTGGTAATATTTTCGCCGGAGTCAGTTTACTGTATTGCCAGTTTTTGTATTCCTCCGAGTTACAATCTGAAGGAGGTTTCTGATTGTGATATTTGGTAACCAATGCCAACGCTTTAGGGTAATGTACCTTAAGATGCGGATGAGTTTTCAGCTCATACAGGTATTTTTTTACTTTATATTCAAATCGTTCATCTACCAAGCCTCTGTTTTTCAATTCACGCATCAACTGAATTCGGAGTTTTTGCCTAATCTCTTTAGCTGCACTAATACGTGATTTCATTTCATCCATCGAAATAAACTCTTCTGCTTTATAAGGTCGCATGGTAATGCTATCAGAATAACGCATGAATGCCATGACTTTAGTATTGAAACTCTGAACTCCAATAGATGAAAAGCTATCAGATGGCAACAGCGTTTGTCCGATAAAGGAAAAGTCGCGATTAATAGAACTCACCTTCGTTTTCTCCCAAAATTCACTTTGCAAAAAAGACGCCGGTACAATTACTAGCATGATACCACCGGGCTTTAGCACCCAGAATGCCTTGTTAAGATAGAAAAACTGACTGGAATCTCCATTGAAATCCAGGTTGAATGGTGGGTTGCCAAGCAGATAGTCAAAGCTCATAGTAGAGTCATACTGACGGATATCCCTAATTTCTAAATTAGCCTGTGGATATAGGGTCTTTGCAACCTTTACAGCCTGTCCGTCAATGTCAAAGCCAAAAGCGTTGTATAAATTCGGAAGATAATTGAAAAAGTTTCCCATCCCACAACACATATCCAGCACGACTTCTGTCGGGTCAGGTGAAATAAGCTCAACCATCTGGCGACATATATTATGCGGCGTGAAGAACTGACCGATTTCAACTTCCTTTTTAGCCTCTGAATAATCGCGATAGTTATCGTAATCATCTTGTTTCAGACCATGTAAGCCACCCAAACCGGTATAACAATTAAAGATAATCTCGTTAGTCAGAGAGTTGTTATTGGTATCGATACAGAATAATATCTTTTCGTTTACCTCAGACCGGCGCGTCTGAGGTATTTGCTGAGGAACTATAGGATAATACATATTCGGAAAATTATAAAGTGTTTAATTTCAATCTATTGAAGCATTCTAGTGCTTCATTCTGACTATCAAACCTCACATCGATACGTCCATTCTTGAAAAACTTCATCTCGATTGGTTTGATGGTGAAAAGCTTGTACCAGTCTGATATGCTGATATTGTCCTGTTTCCAGTCACGAATGACCCGGGTGCCTCCATTCAGCCTGCCGTCTCCAAATAAAGTAAGGGCTGCACAAAGGATTTCTAAGTTTTGTGCATAACTATAATCGAGTTGATACTCTTTGTAATATTCCCAGTGAGAGCTGCTGAATGAAATGATATTATAAAAAGTGATAGCCTTTGATTTCTGGATTGGAGGCTTCTTCCACCCTCCATCAGGGTATAGAGCAAGCAATCGCCCTGTGATTTCATCTTCCGCTTTCTGGCGGAAACTCTTACCACCCAGATGATTGATTACAATGTCAATATAGCTCATGTAAACAGGACGATAATTAGCAGGGAGTGACTTTTTATCCATTTCAGGAGCTGAAATAGAAAGAGCGTAACTCTTATTGAAATGACTGATGATAGAACTAATGAACCTTTGGATGGCTCTTGCACGCATTTCAATGATGGTGTTTATTGGTTTAAATGGCAAAAACAAGAGATCCTTATAGGTTTCTACGTCATAAGAGTATCTATACGGATCACGATACTCTATTCTTCCTTCCGGCGTCACACTATATTTATATTCTTCTTTATATTGCTCGGCATCTTTCATAAAATTGGCATACCAGACGTCTAATTGGTCGAGAGTAGCATACAACAATCGTTGTTGTCCTTCACAGAAATCACGGTCTATCTGTGCTATTTTCTCTTCATTTCTGACTTCAATCTTATCGAATATAGAAAGCATATTGGTGGCTGCACCGACTATGGGAGCCGTTGTGAAATTTTGTTGCATAAGTGTATGTATTAAAGTATAGAGAGTATAGTAATATTAGTATCGAGATTACAAGTATAAGAGCTTAGTCTGCTGTACGACTATTAGTAATATTGGCCCGCCCCGGTGTTAACGGATCAATAATAATCAAACCTTCCTTCACAAGCTCATCAAAAGCAGAATATAAGTAGTTCTCAGCCTGTTCACATCCAATTAATACTCTGTTGGTAAGAGTTTCTATTTTTATCTCTTCACACAGTTTCTTTATTACAGTCGAGGTGTTTAGGTAAACATCCGGGTTGCTCGTGCGAAAGTTCGTTAGCAATGTTTCCCGGATTACATTATCACACTTAAGATGATATTGCTCCAGTAGCTCATTATCATCATAGTCCCAGATAGGTTTGCTCTTAACGCTACGTATTTCAAAAGTTGTAGCAAAACGAAGCATCCTTTCAATATCGTTCAGTTGTCCAGGCATGCATTTTCCGGCAAGTTCCTTTGGATGGCAATAAATAGAGTTTTTACCTTTTATACCTTCCGGGGCTTCACCAGGAAACATCGGCTGTTTTATTTCATAACCGTAGGCATCCAGCATGCTTACTATTTCTTTATAAAATGCAGCATAAAAGATATCATTATTATCTTTTACATGAATGCATATGTTGAATTTCTGCAATAAATGCAAGTTTGATTCTGGGGTTTCCACTTGGGGCAGTAAATCCATATCAAACCCGAAACAATTCGTCAACCCATACAACGTGTTGTCTTTTATACCAGGCAGTTCCATGAATTCAGCATCGGGAAGTACAGAAGCTGTATAGCCATAATCACCGCCTGAACCAAGTTCTTGTATCTTACAAACTGTACCTTTTAATGACACATCATCGGGACGTTCCGGATCATTTAATATAATACGGGCACCTACATAAATATCTTTTATTGTTATCATTGTTTCTTGTTTTAGTTAATATGATAATTAGTCTGATTTAAAGTTGCAACAAGGCAATTGCCACGGAAAACATAGAAGCATTTTTTTTCGACTTTGGCTTTAGCTTCAAGATCTGCCCAACTTTTGACATCATCTTGAATGATCACACTATGAAGCCCATCCTTATCTAATGTTTTAAGGGTCAGCCCCTCCATACCATTTTTTCTTTTCTGAGCGATGTAACGCAAATAGGCTGGTGAAGATATATTAACAATCCCATCAGTCCCTTTAGAAAACCAGCAACCATCCTGATAAAGAAACACATAGTAACCAAGTGCGAAGAAAGCGTCTTTGGAAGGGCAAGTTTCGGCACGATTACCTTTGGGCTTATTGTTATTATCGCGGATATAGGCGTCACAATGAACTTTATCATTGTCATTGGTGTATTTACCATAAGGGGTTGCCCCCAACTTGTATAGGTTTCCCAGAGCCAATAAGTCATCTACCCGTTTTTCGGTTTTATAAAAATTCTTCAGACATATTCCTGTTGTGTAAGAATAGACATTGTAATCAACATTGATGTGTTGTACCTGCCCATTCGGGAGGAGTTTTCCAATATACATTTCCATTAGTTCATATATTTAGTCAGTTATTAATTCCATTCAATGATACAGCATGAAATGCTGAATAGTAAGCCTCATCTTCTTTATCCTGCTTCAGCCCGATATACCGGCTTGTCGTTGATAAATCTGCATGATTCAAGAGTCCCTTTAGGGTCAGCATTGCCTCGGTGCTACAGTCCTGAGACTCGAAATAGTAACGTGCAAATGTTTTACGCAGGGAGTGAGTGGAGAACGCGCCAACATTCAATCGGTATTTCACCCGGAAATATTTCAATTTCCTATTGATGTAGTCCTTTCCATAAGCCTTGCCCGTTCTGGGGTTAAGGAAAAAAGGCTGGTTAATGTCCGGACTACCGAGCAACTGGTAGAAAAAAGCGATTTCTTGGGTCAGACCGGTTTCCAGTTTGATTCGTCGTCCTTTAGTAGTCTTCTGTTCAACCTTCATCAATTCTTTGTGATTGAGAAGGTCACTCCATTTCAAAGTGAGGACATCCGAAACTCTAAGAGCCGTATAAAATGAAATTCTACAATAGAACTCCCATGAATACAATTTATCTATATGCAGACCTTCCAAAAAGCGAATGAATTCCTCTATCGGCAGGTAGTCTGATGTTGTTTTCTGGCCTTTCATTCCCATAGCATGTTATTTTAAGTTTAGCTGTAAGACTCGCTGTGTGACAATGTCTCTGGCCCCTAATCGGTTCCATGCCCGCTTTCCACGCACACGGTTGATGATGGATGCACTTTTAAGTATAGAGAGGCAGTCGTCCACACAGTTGATAATTTCGGATATTTCTTCGGGATTGTCTCCCTCGGCCTGGCAAACTTTTGCCATGACACGTACCTCCTCTACGGTCATTATTGAAAGACCGGGGAAGGTTGTCTTGCTTTGATTTATCATATTTCAAATTATTTACAAGTTGACAAATGGGCATAAAAAAGACGGTAGACTATTTAGGTCTACCGTCGAATAAAGGTTAGAAGGAGTGTGTTTGGGAGAAATATATAGTCTTAGAGATTCATTATTTACTCAAATATGGCTTTAAAAGTTCAAAATATTCATCATCTTTCATCTCCCAATTGGTTTGTGCAATGGGCTTATTGTTTTTGTCAAGTATGCAAAAGTCAGAGGCTCCCATTTTATCTGAATTTACACCCAATTGCTTTTTCAGATATTTGCAGGTAGCCTTTATCGGGTTATAAAAGCTGACCAATTTCCTTTTTCTGTTCTGATTAATTAAATACATCGCTGATGTAACTTTGCAGGTGTCAGCATATTGCACTACTTCAAGACTATCCTGTGCACATATAAAAAACACATCGATATTCTCATTATTCCGGGTAGCCTTCACCACTTCCGGGTATCGTATTTGAGAAGCCTGACAATAATTACAAAATACATAAATGAGTTTGTAGCTCTTGTCAGATTGCTTAATTTGCTCCGCAAGCATTTCATCTCCAACATTTTTAATCTGCGCTTGAAGATTAGTTGTTGTAAACAACAAAATTAAGAAGGTGTATACAAGTCTCATTTTCTATTCAATTTTGTCGAGCAATTTGATCCGATATCCACCATTATCACCAAGGGCCGAATCATATAAAATAGGCCCAGCTTCAACTTTATAAGTCTCAGTTGCGAAAAGTTCGACCTGGCACTCTGTTGCAAGAGCTTCACTATTAGGAGAAGCAACAACCACTTCATTTACTTCAGCCATTGTTACATCATCTTTAACCCAATAGATGTCATCATCTATCTTTAGTGAAGACATTTCTACTGTTGTGCCTTCAGGCAAAGGTTTGGCAAGTAACATATTTGCCTCGTAAGTGTTTGTACTTTCGTCCAGCACTACTTCAAATAAATATTCGTCAGGGGCAACGGCCTGTTCCAACGCAGCAACAGAACTACTTTTAGGGAACAACTTGAAATCACACAATCCGAATCCGCGGTTGCACCCTTTGCTTTTGCGAGCAATTCTTGCACTAATTAGTCCTTTCGTTTTTTTGTTTGGTGGCATTGTAGGGTTAGTTCTGGTAGTAACAGATAGCAAGTTGCTAAACTCCACTTGAGATACAAAATCATCTTCCAAAAGTTCTGATGGATTCTGAACTAATTGATTCTCTTCCGAAGAACAAGCTACCAACATGCCCATTCCCAATGAGCATAAGGCTACAAATAATTTCATTTTCATAATAGTTAGTTTTAAGGGGTCAGTTAATTCTCTCAAATATACAATTTTCAACTGATATTCACTACCCTATTATCCATAATTAACACTGTTTTCTTAAAGAAATTCCTTGATTATCTTTATTTTTGTAAATAAGGATAATGTTTATGAGAAGATTAGTAAGATTTTGGATAATAGGAATGTTAGCCATACTCTGGGGATGCAGTTCACCAAAGATGGCCAACAGGTATCCTATTACTAATATTAATCAAGACTTAAGCCATTGGATTGCCATAGATTCTGCCTCTGTATCCCATATCAGGAGTCGAAACACAGACTCCAAAATAGGAGATTATAATCTGAAACGACTGCGGGATAATTTGGACAAAGAAAAAGACAATCCTTATTGGGGCGAATCCATTTATTACATGTTGCAAGATCTGTTTAAAAAGTAATTCTTTATCTCATAATTATATATATTCCTTGGGACAACTTTCCAGGAAAGAGTATTGTTTTGTGAATCTTATCTGTTATATCCATTCACCTTCGGTTAATACAATTGCTGCTCTTTGAGAAATTACTTCCTGTTTATAGGCCTCATCTGCCAGTACCCAGTCGGACATATAATCAATGTCATCGTTACACGAATTGCAGTCGAGAATGATTAGTTTATCCGTCAGTACGGTAAATTCTTGTTTCAACAAGTCACATAAGTAAGTGCCATCCGGACTGCTGATGGTATACAAATCATTATCCAGCCGCGCTAACAACTCCTTTTGATTGGGGTAAACTAACAGGTATTTGTAGCCTTTACTTTGTTCTTCCCAAATTTGCTTGTGAAGTTGTTTGGGTGTTCTCGGAGTGCATGGGGTATCCTTGGGGAAAGATGAACGAGTGAAGGCATCTATTGATTCGGCATAAATCCGATAAAGAATGCCGTCGCGTTCTCTAATGGCTTCTTCGCGAGTCAGCCCGATATTGGATGATTCTTTCCCGTCAATGAAAAGTTGCAGCTCGGATTGGCGAAGCACATCATAGCGATCATAGTAATCGGGAAGCGTCTGTTCGATGAAGTTCCAAAATTTGTCCGTGATTGGGATTGGTGCTGGATAACAGGTATTAATAAAATGGTTATCTTTAAGCCACTGGATGATGGTAGTCAGCCCGTCCAAACTTAAATGTTTGATGGGAACAAGACCTGCCCTTCTGGGACTGCCCTCCAAATAACATAACACGCTGCCACTGTGATGATCATACTGTAGGGAAAATAACTTATAAAACTCATTAGTGGCAAATAGCCGGCTCGGACTACACAGCGCTACTTTAAGTGGAATGCTTTGTTTTGTCAAAACAGTGATTGTAGACTTTTCTACGCAGTATAAGGCTGTTTTAATTTGCCCGATTAGATATTCGCGCATTTTATCCGTTTGCTGCTGGACATCCATGAAGGGGGATTTAGTATCTTCAAGTAGATATGTCCAGCGGAAAACACCTTTTACGGGAGTCATCACATCATTCGGCGTTTCATACCAGCAATTTGCATTGAAGTCATAGAACACTTTACATTTGTGTCCATCATCAAATAATGCCTGTACATCCACCGAGCAGTTACGTTCACTTCCTTCTAAATGTTCAGGAAAGTCATCTTTACCATGAAGTCCTACATGTTTATTCTTATTCATACTTGTATTCTTTTTACCTTTTACCAGATTCTTATATCATAGTCATTAAAATAGCTCTCCAACTCTTTTAAGCCTTCTAAGCTATGCAGCCCATTTTCACCAATTACTGCAATATCAACAGATATTCCATAATCTTTTTTCACACTCACGTCCGAATTGCCAAAAACTTCCTTTACACATCCCGCGATATCGGACACCTCTTGATTGTTCTTTACGATATTAAGTACCATTCGATTTTGTTTTTAGTTTATTGTTAACTACCAACTGGAGAATGCTTCCGATAATATTTCAAAAGCTGTTCTTGCTCATCGGGAAGCATACTGTTGAACCAGCGAATGAAATCGCACTCATTGCGATACCATGCACTGATAAGATTATTCACATCGAATTTGCAATCTTTGCTCAGTCCATTAAAAGCAACGCAAATATCATTGTGCAAGTCGAGATAAGAACGCTTTCTCTTAAAGCGGGAAGAGATATGCTCCAGCAACTTCCGGTTCTCTTCATTCTTCATCGTCACTTTATCTACAGGAGAAAGGGCCGATATGCCTTGTGAGCCGATAGTAATGTTCTCGGATTCTGCAAACTTCTCGATTCTTGCCCGTCCTTCGTCGCTGACCGGATTATAGTAGGTAACTTGCCGGTTCGGGGCGATGTGGGCTACTTGCATATAGTCGTGATTCTGTGTTCGTAGCTTATCGCAAACGGACACACCATTGCCCATAAAGCCGAACATCAGTTCTTCCTGGAATAAAGGCATCCCGAAATAGTGATGCTTGATGAAGCGTTCCAACAGAAGATTAGAATCATACGTAGTCTGGTCGATATGCTGACAGATGGCGTCCTCTTGATTGAGAACAAAGTATTCGTAATAACTTTGCAGAGTGAATAACTTCACGTAACCATTTCCTCTCAGGTGGGTTACCAGAACGAGTGCCTGGTGCTCTACCTGAATGTTTAGGAGATCAAACTGTTCTGACGGCTTGTTGCCGGATATACTTTCGAGTATTACAATGCTATTATTCATGGTTCTTTGCTATTTGTTCAATGATAGTATCAGTTATCTCGTCCTCATATTCGCCGAAAGGAGAATTCTTGACGGTGTAGTAGTTGACCTTAAACTTATCACATACATCTTTGCAGACCTGTTTGTAGGCTTGTGAAGCGAAATCGTGGGCAAGCTGGTCGTGCGTGTCCGAAGAACAGTCGTAATCGCAAAACGGACATCGATACCGTTCGATAAGCCCTTTGCCTACAGGGGCATCGTCAATCTCGTATATCAATGGCCCATCGCAATCGGGACACAATTCATTGTCATAGCTTTTGCACACTGCATTCTCTAACTCTTTGAGCAGGCTGGCTCCTTGCGGCAGGATGCCCAGGCTCGGCTTCTGAAATTCTTCCCGGAGCTCTTCAAAAGATAAACTTTCGTCCGGGCCGAAGTTGCAGTCTTCGATATCGACATACCCCTTTGAGGGCATAGGGATTTCCTGAAACGTCAGGATAGTGCCGCCGTGATTGACACAAACCGAGGGCTCAATAGTCGAGAGCTGATTCCCATCATCACTTTCCCGGACATCATAGGCATAGATGCCTTCGGGAAGTGAGTCGCGTTCAATTCTGCTAATTGTGAACATGACGAGAATGCCGTTAAGACGGGCTGCTTTGTAAGAATCTTCATGGTTATAAAATACTGGTTCCATTATATTTTGTTTTTTAGGGTTTAACATTCGGGGGTACTATTGTGCCTGACGTTCGGAGGGTCGGATATATCCATGGCGTTCCAAATAGTCAATGATATCAATCAATGACTTCTCATGGAAGGATTCAAGTTCCATTTCGTTTTCCGGCTCATTATACAAGGATGCTGTCACTGATTCGCCGGATATATAGAGGAAATTCAGTTCATCAGAACATTCGCAATCAACGTTGTAAGCAACAGTTAAGTCGAACTGGTCTTTGTTAATATATAGTTTTTCTCCGTTTTGGGGAAGCGCACTTTTTATGCAATCAATCATTTCGGCTTTAAGGGCATCTCGCCTGATTTCAAATGTTTTACTTGCTTTTACGGTTGTCTCCAGTCCAAGTACATGCCAGAGGAATTTAATGATAACTTCGTTGGAACTGTCATACACTCTGAATCCGGTGCGCAGTTGTCCTGTTTCGTCATCATAACCACTTACAAGAATCATGTCGTCATTTAAGTAGACGGATGTTATCCGGATGTAGGGTTTATCATGTCGGCCTTCAAAGATGGCACAAACCGGAAAATTCTCGTCGTTCAGCTCTTCGTCACCGTTGAGCTGCATGGAGACTTTTCCGCCATGCTCCCGCAGGCAATCTTTGATAAATGGCTGTGCCCCATTCAGGAAAAGATTGAGATAGGATGTGATTTGATAGAAATCCTGTAAATTCATTGCTGTTAGTTTTTATAGTTTGGTGAATACTTGAATATATAAAAGCTGGTGCTGATAATGATAACCTGCACCGGACAAGAATAGAAGACTTAAGCTTAGCTTAGTCCAAAGAGGGTAAATCTTTTATGAATTGTTTTACTTTTTGCTCAATGAAGGCGTCTACGGTAAAGATGTAATCATTCTTATCCCAATCAGTGTATCTATGTAAGCTCATGAAGCTGTCTGCCCACGAGACCATTTTGCCAACAAGCTCGCGTGAATCAATCTCGAATTGGTCGAGCAAATGTTGGGCACCGAGGCTATATGCTATATCAGCCAGGACTTCGTCACGGTCACTGCTTTTTATGCCTATTGGACCGCCGTAATCTTGTCTGATTTTTACTCGCTCACTGAATGACAATTTGTTCCAGAAAGCATTGTAATGGTCAGTACTGTCATCAGTAGCAGGCGGAAGCCCGGTAATCTCCTCTAACTCCGAAACCTCCCTCATGTTCCACCATTCCTGCAATTCATGTTGCAGGTTTCCCTGAGTGATTGGTTCAACGTAGCGTTTGCAAACATTGCAATAGCAATCTCCTTCTTTATCTAATTCTGCATTACAGTATTCGACAAAGGCGCCGTTAAAATCGGGGTTTACCCAAGCTTTGACCAGGATATTTGGAGAAGCACACCAATTGCACACTAAATTCTCGGTCTGAATTCTGTTACTGTTTCCACAATAGACCTTATTGGCTCGTTCGACAAGTAGCTTACGGTTGTGTTCTGTAAGTGAGAAGTAAAAACGCTCGGCAGCTCCATGGGCAGTCTGGGTAGTGAAGGAATCCCATTTTTGCCAAAAATGAAGATAGTTATTGCCAAACACTTTCTCACACTCTTTATCATCCCACATACTGCTCATGTAGTAGAAGTAACTACTTACTATGGTTTGTATTCCAGTTTTCATTTGATTTTGTTTAGGATTCATCTGCATTTTCACATAATTCGCCTGTATAAGGCGAATAAATTGTTCCACTCTCTGCCGCCCCGGGGTCTACACCAAACAAGGCGATGCCCGATTCGTAATACAACTCCAATTCACAAGGTTCCAAAGCTTTACTCTCTGCTGCATCGCGAGTCATGCCGCCTATCATCAGGTCTTCGACTCTGCGTGTATAAGCTAAGGGTGTCTCAATTGGAGTTAAATGAATCATTACCGATTCATATTGATCTGAATTATTAAGCTTTACCATACTGATTTATTGTTTTGATTCTTCATTGTTTTCAGATTCCTCCGGATGGAGGATTTCAATTTTGTAGCAAAGCATCAGGTAATCGTCTTCAATACCCATATTCCACCAACGCCCCACATAATATTTGTGTGCTTCTTCTTCGGTAAGGCGTATAGGAGTGGTAAAATAATCCTCTTTGCCCTGCTTATCCCTCAAAAAGACTTTCACGTAGATAAAGGGAAGTAATTCTTCCTTCTTTTTCTTTCCGGATATTGTACTGACACTTGTATTCATAGGATAATGTATTAAGAGATTAGGAAAAGGATACTTCACTATAACGTTTATCTGCACCTATGCAAACTTTGATTGCAAAGGTTTCGCCATACTGGGAAGCATCTGAAATCAGGATACCGCAGGTCTCACCAAAGGAGAAACGCTTAGCGAGAGCTTTGTCTACGGCCATCAAATATTGCTCTTTGGTTGCAGGCTCTGAACCACAATAGGAAAACCCATTGTCCCAACAAAAATTGAATGCCTGTCCACCCCGGAGAGATAGGTTCAGAATCTCTGCACGGGTGAGCAAGTGCCTGTCAACTATAAACTTTACCTTATCGGGGGCTTTTATAAGAAGCTCGTCATTTTCACTGTAGTAAAGATTGGCTTTTGCCATTTTTTTGATGAATGAACATTTGGCCTCTTTATCTGCTTCTTCTGCTTCAACAATGGTACATTTCGGCAGATGAACATATAATTGGTTGTTTATGTCGAAATAAACGCAGCTCAGATAAACCGGATGGTATTTGGTTATCTGGTTGGAGTCCTTTTGGTATTGGGAACTTTTCACGGCTATTATGCCGGAAAGGTTCACCTTTCTGCCATTGGAAAACATACCATCACCAACGACCATGCTTCCTTTAATTTTTAAGACTTTCATATTATCACGTTTTATAATTAAAGTATTCTAACTTAGAACAACGCCCGGAATACAGGATATGGACGCCCTTAACGATACCTATAAGAGAGAATTAATATTCCCACCCTTTGTATATCTTGTCAGCGTTGGGCAATTTCGAACGGCGTATCCATTTGTTTCGTGCTTTCTTCATGCTTTTTCTGCGTAACATGGTCGAACGCTTATCTTTTTTTCAAAATAGCCTTCAAGTTTCTCTAATTGCTTTTTATAACTCATGGTTGTTTTATGGTTAAGTCCATATCTGTTTAGGAACTCTTTGAACTCCAAGATTATGAATCGGAGTTATAAATTTCAGACAATCGTAATACAGAAACCCACCTTCATCCAAGATACTTTGCAGTGAATTGATTCCACCGCTTGGAGTATAGGGTACACTGTCTTCTTCAAATGCCACATATCCTTTGCCTTCGATGTAGAAGCAGTGTCCGGAAGTAGATATCCCTACACGCTCACTCTTCCTGAACTTGTAATCATGGTCAATCTTTACGATTTCCAATTTCTCATTCAACTCTATGGTTTCTGGAGTTCTCTTGAAGTTTTTTCCCATTGTTCTATTTGTTTAACATCAATTTTTGAAAGGATTCCGAGGACAATCGTTTTTGCTTGCGCTATGCCAGCTTTATAGCCCATTGGAAACCCTTCCCGATTACATAAATGAGCGTGAGAAGAATTTGCCCATTCACTGATTTCTTTGATTGCTTCTTCCTGTGTCATATTCGTATCTATTTCTCCAAATGTTTTACTGCCCAATCGTTATCTTTTCTCTGCAAGTGGAGTTCTGCTTTTTCTGGGTCAAACTCATAATGCTCGCATTTACGGCTATTTGTCATAGCGAGCAATAACGGAAAAAACATTCCATGCTTGCACCCTCTACCATATTCATCAGATGCAGATTTGCAAATATCGCATCTGTAAATATCTTGTACACATGCTATGCCCAATATATTGCCTCCTTTCTTTCTTGCTATGGATGATTCTTGTTCCTTATTTCATCAAGTTTTTTGGCAAGTATTCTAAGGGTACTTGCACTTGTGGTTAAATGGCTGATATTATCAGCAAGATGTCCCGTTTCCATGAAATGAGATAAAGACTCGGACACTTTTTTTACTCCTTTTTTAATATCATCAATTTCATTCATATTCTTAGTTATTAGCTAAAATGATTAATTTTCCTTTCTTTTAAATGTTATATCAAACTGGCTTACATTCTGGATTTCTTTCAGAGTCATCTCCTGAATGAAAGCATTTAACTTATCAATATCTACGTCGGTGCTACGCCCCCAAACGGTTGCTGCTGCCTGAACGGCATCTTGCATGGAGAAGCAGAATTGTGTCCAGTCGTCAAATTCCTCCCGGTCGTTTAGAATGGCAGTGATTCTCTTTTCCGCTTCAGCAATGTATTTTTTATTATGCTTTTTCTTTCGCATCGTATCGTTATTAATAGATTCAACAATATTTTTTTCGGAGTACTGTTTCAGTCTCCGGATTGCATTTGTAGATGATCCGCACATGTACCTTTGTGCCAGTTTTTTGCAAGCACTTGAGAAGACCGGCATGACACATGTGTAAGGCAGGCCGACTCGCATATGCGAAGTAACCCAACTCACATATGTGAGGTAAGTTGGCTCGCATATGCGAGGTAGACTGGTTCACACCTGTGAGGTAACTGGAGACACAGGGATGTCATGCCCGGACACATCCGTGTGTCGTACCGGGGGACATCCGTATGTCACACTGGGGGACATCCGTGTGTCTTCCCCCCACCTATAAGTATCAAAAAGTAAAACCAATAAAGCCCTTGGTATCCCCTTTGAAAAGATGCTCATGGTTCACGTCATCATATTTATAGGTACTGAACTTTTTAGCTTCGGGAACATAATCGCCACGTACCCAAACCGGGGCGGTATCCGATTCTTTGAAACGGAAGAGTTCCCCTTTTTTCATCTCGCGGATTGTCTTCTGCGTGTAGACAGACGGCGGTTCCTCTTCACCGTATGCTTTCCGGACTATCTTCCTGACTTCATCGACGGGGAAAAGGAATTCTTCATCGGTGACGTAGTAAGCTATCTGGTCATCAGTTGCAGTTACTGCCTCTGGCGGCTCTTCTTCGTGAAGACCGTCTTTCGCCAGCTCATCGGCTAAAGACTGGACGGAGATTTGCCTGTAACCAATAGAGCTTCCCAGGTCAATGTATGCACCGGGATATTTAATACCTTTATATTCAATCGGTTCTGAATTTCTCATTGTTATTTCGTTTTAGTTTTCAAAGGAATAGTTGCTTGGGGCTGTTTGCAATGATTTTCAAATTCGAACATAGCATTGTCCGGACTACCAAAAGCCAGACGCATTTTCTCTTCATATTCAATTTCAGGAATCATTTGCTTTAATTTGTCATCGACAAACGAACGAAACAACGTTTTTTTAAGATACTTCCCACATAGCTTATCCCCTACCGAAAGTGCTATATCCGTTCCGGAATGATTATCGGCAGACAGAACGACCTCAGCATTATTGTACTTTTCTTCTACTGCACAAACTGCAAGTGAAGGTGTCTCAGCTTCAATCTCTACTTTCTTTTCGAGATATTCACGAATAACGACTTGATATGTTTCCATAGGCATTATTTTAGTCTTTGGTTTCTTACTTTGATTTCTCTTTCTATGTTAGCAACTTCTTTATAAAGCTGTGTCACTGGCAACTTGGTTAGCATCATCCGGATGAATAATCAACTTCCCACAATCAGGGCAGTATACGTCACGGCTACGATCACGAAAAATATCCCGCCATGTATTACACAACTTACAGTCCGTTGATTTGTCTTTTTTCGTAGTAAACTCTTTGTCTGTCAGTGCCGTTTCTTCCCACCCGTCAGCATCGGCAAGTCCCATTGAATAAGCATCGTACTCTCCCGGTGTATTGAATGTTTTTACATCGACTACACCGCCATGGTCATTGAGAAACTTTCTTGAAGGGACTTTGCCAGTCTCATCATATCTGTAGACGGCTGAACCGCCACATATTACTGTTGCTTTTATCATACTTCAATCTTTTTATAATGTCACTCTGATTTATAATCTCAGGCTACGTTTTATCACAAATGCTCTTTATTGATACCTAATCGTTGTAGACAGAATCCCACTCCGTATAGTAACACTCATCATTCTTATCAAACCGTGCCTCTTTCTCTTTTTCCGAAAGGTCAGACAGTTTTTCGCCCTCATTAAGCAAAAACATATTCATGTCCTGTTCATCCTGGGTATAGTGAACATCAAGACACTTCTTTGAGCAATAATACTCGCCACCCCAATAGTAGCCTTTCTTCATGGGTTTACCACAATGGTCACATCGGCGAATATGATCGTCGTCCTCGTTCTCCAGCTTGCCGAGATGAGATTTCTCTATCACTCTATCCAATTGCGTGCGATATTTATCAACTACTTCCTGCACTATATCAGCATCCATCGGCTCCCTTCTGAGAGAAAACAGATTATTCCGGACACGCCGGACATCATTCAGGGCATATCCCATTGCCACAATTTCATTTTCACCATGCAGTTTCCAATATGCAAGGCAGTTTTTGTAATGAGTTTCAAGTATCTTGATTTGCTTTTCTTTTATCATAAGTTTGTTAGGTATTGTTTGGTTATGTGATGAGGTAACTTAGATTTTGGTTAGCTTACATTTGCATGAACTTTCACATCATATCAATCCTGATGTCCGTCGTCCATAGTGAAGAAGTCAAAGATTCGTTTTTTAAGGCGGTCATCATTAACAGCTACTTTCTTGATACGGTTAAATGCCTGTCTGGCAATACAGAACTGTTTGTCTAAATAAGAATCACGGAGCTGGCATCTCGCCTCGTTTACAGCTTCAAAACAAGAGTAACATGTTAATTCAACCGGGTTATCCTTCGCGTCCTTTATTGTAAAGTTTGCTTTGGTATCGTGAGCCCTGACAATAAAAGGCTCCTTCTTCCCTACCCTGAATAGTTCTAATTTCTGATTTGAAAGGTCAAAATTGCGGATGCCATCTATTTTGGCACTTCTAATGTCAAAATCACCGTCAATAAAATACAGGCTGTCACCCATATTCAAGTCTTTAAATGTTTTCATCATAAACTTATTATATTTATAACGTGATACTTGAGATTCTACCCAAATCTATTTCTTCCTCTTTGCCCTCGGCTGAAGAAACAAACAGATGGGTATTGGATACTCTGACGAAAGTGTACTCACACTTCACTCCATCTACAGAGAGCTTAATCACTTCCCCCTGAACAAAGGATTTTAAAACCTGGTATCTACTGAAACCTTTAGTATTAAAAGAAAACTTATGCAACTGATCATATTCAGTGCTCCGGATTCCTTCCGGAAGTTGGTAGTACAGAAGAGCCTCCAGATTCATGAGATTTTGCTTAATCCCGGCTTTCTCAAAAATCTTCTTTTCGAGTCCAAAGTATGCTTTCTTTACAGCATTATACCAATCGATGTTATTATTACCAATCAATATCCCTTCGCTGATAGCTTGCCGCTTCGTGTCTTGTAGGAAGACACACAGATTAAGCAATGTTTTATTCATGGGCATTGAATCATTCATATTATCCTATATTTATTAATGAGTTAAACGAGTTTAGCGTAGAATTCACGGAAATACTCAACCGCTTCCTCTTCCGTAGGAGTCCAGTTCTTATCCCAACCCAGTATGTCCGACAAGAATTCCGATTTCCTTTTAGAGTTGGAAACTTCTTCCAGGCAAGAGTCGTGCAGTTCACTACTCATACTCTTTTTCAAAGAAGCAAAAATCAGATCTACAACATCAAACGTCGGCTTCTTAAGTGTTTCGCTCAGATACTCGGTCAACCATTGGAAGTTAGTACCGTAGAACTTGGCTTCCGCCTGGCAACGCTTCCAAACCTCTTCCGGCATGACTTCATCTATCCATGTCCCTTCGCTGCAAGAGCGTTTGAACGCCCTGACACATTGGCGGATGATATTCTCACACGCCGCATTATCATCCCTGTTGTTTTCCAACCATGTAAAGACTTTGTTGCCGTAAGTATCAAGCCCTTCAAGTTGATAATCTTCCTCTTTAATATCCAGTTCAAGTATCGGAAGTGGGGCAATACCATCATCTTCCCAAATGTCAATATGAAGATTATTCACTTTCATGGTTCCCCTCATCGGAGGAATATGTCTGGAAATGTCTTTGAACACCGGCTCACGTCCCAACGTCATATTCCCCTTATCATTGATAATAAATAGCTCGTACCACTTTTGAGGGTTAGCATCCGCTTCTTTTATTTCCTTTCGGTACGTTTTCTTAATAGCCGAAAGCTGTTCTTTCACTTGTTGATTCATATTTTTGATTATTAGATGGTAACAAACAGGCATAAAAAAGCCCGCTTATTCATCGAGTGAACAATAAGCGAGCTTACAAGTTTGAGAGACAAAAAATATTATATCTCTGTATCTGTAGAATCTAATTAGTTTTATGTGGCCGTATCAATCCAACCAATCTTGAGCCACCTTTAACACATTCTTCTTCTTCATTATTCTAAATGCTTCCTTTCCATATATTTCTTCCTCACAATTTTCACACACCAGGCTGAAGATATATTCTCTTTCTTTATCCGGATTAAAATAGAACACATCACCTCCGCATTTCTTGCATTTATGATGAATTGAACAATCGGTCTTAAGATAGGCAGTATAACTCTCATTACTTAAATTATTAAAAGAGTCCACGTCCTCTTGATTATCAAACAAAAGAGCATTTTTAAAATATGTATTTCCAGTGATCCACATCCAAGAGTCATTAGCATCATCAATGCCATTATATATGATTTCCGAGCACAATCGCCTACACTCATCTTGACATACTTTGGAATGAATCGAATGAATATGATTAATAATCGAAATATCATCACCAACACAGTCAAAAGAACCAATTATTAAATCACCACAACGATCCTTATTATCAGATTCCATCTCTATATTTTCTTCCATGCAAACATTTAATTATAATACATTTCTTGCAAATGTATGAAAATAAACAGAAAACCAAACCAAGAGAATGAAGATATTACATTTCAATCCTCATTACCAATTGTGCAGTAATCGGCTCTAATGGTTATTATTCATCTTTGTTACGAGTATTCCACAAAGCAATCTGCTGCTCTTCGGGTAAAGTCTCCCAGTATTTCATGCAAACCAGACGAAATTCATCATAATTGCCAGCGAATTTGTTACCTGTTATTTCTTCAAGAACTGCGCTGGTAAGATGAACAAACCAACCTTTCATTTCTGCAAACAAATCTTCATGACTCCATAACCGAGTGTAATTATCACAAACATGACACCAGTTATTCCCACTGTCTTTTTGGTCGCCGACATCATCAACAAAATCATTACCAATATTAGGCTTTACCCATGCCTGGGTTTCTACATTCGACGAGCCACATTCCGCACAATAAAGTATCGGGGCCATTGGCTCGAACTCACTGGCGGACAAAAAGCCAAATTTCTTGAGCCACTTAACAATTTCGAGCAAACCTTCCAGACATACTGTCTCAATAGGCATGTCGTAATCATCACCACTCTCACCATTGAGCGAACACATTAGCTGAAAGGTGACAGTATCTTTATAAAGGTCATAGACATGAGCGGCATTGTATCCACCATAAGTAGAAAAATCACAGCTCCGGAGATTTACTATGATTCCATTGTCATATTCTTCCTCAATATTGTCCTGACAATGGTGCTTGCCGATGTTCTTATAAAAAGTGCCAATACACATTTCATTCTTCTCAACAACTCTGGAGATTATACATATCAGCTTTTTGCGAAGTTTTTCCAATTGATACTCTTCGCTAGTATGTCCGGTAGCAATGACTGGTTTGTCCAATGCCGGGCGGATACCTTTCAGCGAAATGCGGTCGCACAAAATGCAAGGATGCTCCTCACGGAATACATCACATATTTCTTGCGAACTGTTCTGGTTACCGTTGATGTCAGTAATGGGTATCAGGCAGCAGTTGTGTTTTAAAAGGTATGCTTCAATTTTATCAATGTCCTCATGTTCGAAAGCAACATAAGTATTCTCTTTTTCAAAGCTGGCAACCAGTTCATCATGCACCCAGACTTCCTTCCAGCTATCTCCCGGATTAAGCATGACGCCGACTGTTTCGGTATTCACAAAGTAAGTGATAGCCTTCTTCACATTCGATACGAACTCTTTGTCAAAATCCGGTTCATTCAGTCCTTGTATCGTACAGATTCCATAGTTATAGCCACCCAGCTGATAGAAAGTTTCTTCATTCCAAGTGGTTAGCTTGACTCCGATATACTCACTGGCAGTTTTGTTTTCCCTATCGATGTTCAGATAAACGTTAACGCTGTCGCCTATCCGGAACTGCTTCACAAACAAGGCAAAATCCTCAAGTGATAATATTTTCAACCGCTCCTGACGGTCTGATGTTATGAAATAATTTTCTTCATTTTTCCTAATAGTATCCATAATATTGAGTGTTAATCTTTAATGAATAGAAAATCTGCACAATTGCCGGCCAATGTCCCGGCATCGTTATAATGGTAAAAGCCTTCCGTCGTGAAATCAACACTAACAGGACTGCCTTCTACTTTCTCCAAAAACTTTCTAATTTCGGCCTTCTCCATGTCATTAATACCAGAATAGTCATCACTAATGAGTGGAGATGCCCAATAAACGGGCAACCGGTAAATGGTCTTTATCATATTAGTCTATTAAAGATGTTCAAATAATCTGTAATTTGGTCAGCATCATTGAGAAGTCTTGAAGGCATACATTGAGCTCCCTTTTCATTCAGGAACTTAATGTATATCTGTCCCGATGCAGGATTGGGAATATAAAGGATAGCAAATTTCCGAGACTTGAGCATCAGATAGAAAAATCCGGTGGTAGTCCCATACTGGAACGTAATGATTTGCCCAGTATCTCGGCATAATTCATTCACAATAGGCAAGACAATCGTTTCACAAATCACGAGGGAAAGGCTCCAACGTGGTACTGTTGGAAGATGTATATAAGGGATACCCCGTCGCACCATACGCTTATCATGCTCCATCTTTGTAACAAGTTCTCGAAGAGAACGGGCTAAATGTTGTGTATTCATATTCTTGTTATTAGTCAAAAAAAAATGTCCGAACTTAACTGCTCGGACACAAAAAAAGCGGTGAAGTCTTGAACTTACCGCCTATAAACTAGCTATATAAAATCAATATTCTGATTCCATAAGGTACAATTAAAATATAAATACTATCTAATCACAAGATCGATATTTAGGAACTTCAACATCATTTCTATTTTTTCTTGTCCCAAATTCATTTTTCCATTAAAAAAAAGAGACATTGAGCTTTTAGCTACTCCTATTAATTCCGCAAGGTCTTTTGATTTAATCTTACGGATTTTCATTGCCTCTATTATCACCTCTCTTATCATGCGATTTCGTTGATAGAATATACTGATTTATCTAAACGTAATTCTCTTGTAATTATCTCCTTCCATTTAGAATTAGCGGAATGAAACACGATAATGGCACAATCGTGAACACCGATAGATTGCTTATATTTTACCGTAAACTCACCGTCAAATTTTTCCCAATCTTCCGGTGCTTCATTCCAAAATATTTTTTTGCATTGATTCAATACCCTTTCTCGACCATTGGCAACTTTGATATCTGCATTCTTGTAAATAATTTCAATTTTAGAATCCATAATCATACTTTTTAACTGTTACTATTTGCTTTATTTTGATGTTACAAATATATATAAAGTTTAAGCAATACTAAACTTTTAATGCAGGAAAGTTTAAGTAATACCAAACTTTAATATTTAAGTGGTAAGTCCAATACGTCAAAGAACAAATACCGACTTTAAGGCTCGATTTACCTCATTTCTTTATTATTAGCTTCATACTTTTTATACTTCAAAACCTAAACAGGAAACGTGTATATCTTTTTAAAGTTCTTCGAATATCTTTATTTCTATTTTATTGATTGAAATCATTCGTTGCTTTTGGGATAATGTATAGTCTTTTTCTTATATTTGCACCATGACTCGACGTGAGTTACTTTATTCAGTTTAGTGTCTACTTGAAAGCTGCAATTTTTAAAATGGATACACATAAACTGAACGGCCATTCGTATGTTCTCAAAACTACGATATGCGCACCCGTTCAGTGATAGTGTATCCGGGTTGTTTGCAGCACCTCAAGTAGACTACATTGAATAGGGTGCGCTTTTTTATCATCACGAAGCAGAACATTCAACCCTTAAAAAATAGAATTATGGAAGAAAATGAGAAAATCACTAAAAAGCTCCCTTATAATCTGAGAGAGAAAAAAGAGAAAAAGGCAGAGTACAGAAACATGATCCGCCCTGAACTCGCCGATGAACTATACGATAAGATATTAAATATCATTGTCGTACAAAAGAAGTACAAAGACCCCGATTACTCTGCAAAAGAGTTAGCCAAAGAGTTACACACAAACACGCGCTATTTGTCTGGTGTAATAAACTCACGTTTCGGTATGAATTACTCATGTGTACTGAATGAATATCGTATCAAAGAAGCTTTGCATCTCATGACAGACAAACGCTATAAAGACAAGAACGTAGAAGAAATCAGTGCAATGGTAGGATTTTCTAATCGTCAATCTTTCTACGCTGCCTTTTACAGGATTGTTGGCGAAACCCCTAACGGATATCGAAAAAGAAAGCTGGAAAAATAATATTCATGCCCGTTCCTAAATCTTTGAGCTGATGATATTGATGTCAGTTCAAAGATTTAGAACATCTCCTATTTGGCCTCACAGCTACTTACAGCTTCTTCTTGTCGAGTAACAAATGTTGTTTCAGGCCGTTGGTATTTACCATTCACATAATCATTGGCTACTTTCTTATAGGTTAGCCCACAAATCAAGCCGCCTTCATCAAGAAACCGGGCATCATATTGATTAGCATCAATGACTGGATATCCCCGAAATTCTTCCGGAAGAACATTCTCAAAAACGACTGCCACACGATAACCTTTCTTCAGCAGTTCTTCACAAATTTCCCAATTTTCACCACTGTATGAGTAGGTGACATCATAGTTGCTATATTTTTCTGAGAGTTTTGTATGTTCATAAACCTTCGTATAGTCGTAGAACTGTATGCTCTCACAGAACTGGAGAATATTTACCCCCATCAGGGTAAATTTTTCCGGTGAAATATCAGAAGTACAATTCAACCGGACTGCAAATTTCATATTGGCAGCATCCGCTTTCCTTTTAGCTTGCCTGATTTCATGAATAAGAAGTTGCATAAACGTGTCTTTATCCTCAAAAAACAGCTTCGTTTTTTTGATACGGGATTGCTGTATGGGACCGCCCTCTTTATATGTCAGCAGTTCAATCTTATTTCTACCCGAACCATTCAGGCAGTACTTACAGCAATTATCAGAATTGGAGCAAACATTATGCCCACTAAGGTCTCTTGGGGCGAGATACAAACCATAGGTTAACACATTCTTATGCGTTAAACTCTTGACAAGTTTCGGAGAAGAATCACAGCACCCCAGGTAACTTATTCCAAGGGTTCGTTTTACTTTACTGGGACTAAATTTATCCATATTGTATAAGTATTAATGTTTTAGTGTTAGTACAAAAAAATGTCCGAACCTGATAGTCCGGACATAAACAAAGTCATAGTATGAATTATAACATTCAATATGGCATCTCTCTTTAGGCTTTACCACAATCAAGATATAGTGCAATATCTCTAGGTTTCAGCCGATATGATGAGTGTTGTTCTCTCAGCCGACTTCTCACCCACTCTACCGGACAATGCCTTAATAGCCACATATCTATGCTGTTTGGAAAATTGGCTACAGGCACCCCAAAAACGTAACTGGAGAAAGTAGTATCATAATGTTCCAAATCCGTATACAAGAAGTCCATTATTGACTTCTGCGTCTCCTTTTGGCACATATGGTCAAACTTAATACACCATTGATAGAAAATGATAAAATCTTTCTTTGAATAGCAATACAGCTTGTCGATTGCGGCCATATAATTTCTTTTTAATTTAGTTTTCAGTGAATTTCCAGTATCCATAATCAGAACCATCTCCTGGATGAGAGCAGAAGCTATATCCATCGGGAGCGTATGAGTCCAGGGTATCAAACAGCGATTCCAGCAACATAATCGCCTCTTCGCTATTCCACCAGTCCGATGCTTTATCATCAGACGCATACGCTGGTACAGAGTTCATAAACTGTAAATATTCAGGAGTATCACAAAGAACCTCCATAAATACCGGAATCAAATCCTGTAGTCGCATTGTGGCATGAGATACACTTGCATCAAGGATAGCATGTATCTTGTTTAAAGTTCTTTTGTCGGTAAACATTCGTTTTTAATTTGATTGATTAAGTTTTCACAACAAAAATTCCATTCTCTACTATCTAAGTATGGAAACTCTCTACTTAAATTGATTAAGACGTTTAGACTAACGAGCAGATCCGCTTTCTTAATGAGAGGAACTATATGCCTAAAACACATCCATGCTTCTCCACGGAGAACAACGCTGCCCCAACAATCATTATAGATAAACTTCTGCCGAACAGATTTCTCTGGGAAATATCGCTCTACTATAACGCTAAGAGGTGCGTTCCTAAACTCCGGATGAGGACGGAATACTTGGCTATTATAGTCACGAATCTTCATAAAGATATCATCTCCTTTTATATAAATCAGATTGGAGGCTTTTACATTGTTCTGTCTCCCATATACATAAGGTATACTGAAAGCTTGACAGATATCTTTGATTTCAACAGGTTTAGATAGTTTAGGTTCTCCGTATCGCCTTTCACTAAGCATATCAATACGAATATCAGTATGGTATATACTGAGAAAATCATTAATATCACCCAGAGTCCATAATAAAGAATTTTCCATCTTAAATTGTATAGTATGTGATACTTCTCTATCCTTAGTTATCAGGTACTTAATAATGAAAGTTCCTGCTGGATGATTATAAATGCAACCTTTATCGCACTTATATGAGGCATGTTCTTCCAACTTTAAAATGATATCAGGCTTGATCATGCCGCCTTACAATATTTTTCGAGATATACTGCAAAATTGATGATAGATTCCGTAGTAAGGGTTATCAGTTCAATCTTATTGTCGTTATCATCCAGAATGGTTCGTTCCTGTGAATCAATACTCCCTAACTCACACTGCATAATCCCGGCCCAGTCTGCATCGTAATCGAAAGTGAAATTAAGTGCCCCGTACTTCTGAGCGCTTATTTCCTTTTCATACTTTTTTGCAAGGGAGAATATGTAGTCTATAGCCTTGTTACGTATATATCCATATAGGAAATTGACATCTTTCAAGTCTAAATTGTCTTTCTCGTTTTCATCTTTCAGTTTGATTTTAATACGAGTCAAGACAATTACAGAATTAAGTGCATCTATTTTTTTCTGATATCCATGACAGATTTTCCTGTGCAGATTAATCTGAATCCGTGCTTTATATTCTTCTTCAGTTAGCAGATATTTCATGATGTATAGTTATTGATTGGTTTCCGGTTCTTGAGAAAAATCATCATATAGCATATTGAGCAGTCCATACAAAATATCTGGCAATAACTTGTCAATATGAGTTTTTTCTCCACCTTCTATGGTGATAACTCCGCAGCTTACGATACACTCCATCAATGCTTCACAAATCTCTCCTTTGCTGTCACGATAGTATATAGATCTGTCCACATCATTGATATCTCCTCCTTGTTTATCCACGAGGGAGAGTAAAAGCCTTTTGGCATTTTTCTGCATACTTTCCAGAAGTGATGCCAATTCTCCAGTCTCGGAGTGCTTGTCGAATTTTCCGGATTGGAGGATATACTGAGTTTGAAGCTCATCCGCAGTCGTTTTCAAGGATGTAATCTGCTGTTGATATTCCTTGCATACCTTATCATGCTCATTTCGAGGCATTGTCTGACGAAGTTCTTCGTCTGATAGTACATAGTCCATGTTTTTGTTTTTTATCAATTATACCTATTCAGTTCGATATTGGTAACAT
Source organism: Bacteroides thetaiotaomicron (assembly GCA_019412825.1). Taxonomy (GTDB): domain Bacteria; phylum Bacteroidota; class Bacteroidia; order Bacteroidales; family Bacteroidaceae; genus Bacteroides; species Bacteroides thetaiotaomicron_A. Next base: position 147,645 of record DXOL01000036.1, read on the forward strand.
CTGATGTTACTCTCTGAGCATAATGCAAAATTGCCTTTTATCGTAGGAACACGGCAAAGCATATTTTTCTTATCCAGGAACCTACAACCTTTACATGTCCCCATGACACGCTTCTTTATATCTATGGCTGATATGGAACCCACGGGAACGGGAGCTTTCAGGGAAGAAAGCATAGTAGCTATGACAGTTACCTGGTTCACATCCTCTATACTTGTCATATAGGTTTCGCCATTTCCATCTTCGACGAAAACCGTGAGTGACTGCATCTTGTTTTTTATTGTCTGATTCATACGTTCCTAACTTTTCCTTGATTTTTAATTCTCTTTAAATTCTGACTATCGGGGAAGATTCCGTAACTCCCAATTACCATTTCTCTTATTGATTAGGGACCAATCGATTGGCAACTGAAAGCTAAGCTCCTTATTAATCCTCACTTTCTTCTTCAGAATCATCAGTAATTTGCTTAATACGCTCATTTGCATATATTTCAACTGCTCCCCAAAGTTCATCTTCATTTATGACGATTTTGTCTGCAATGCGTTCAATCTCACCGGAATCTTCTTCAGTGACATCGTAACCATGCTCACGCATCGACTTTACAGTCAGGGCGTCAACAGGAAAGTATTTTCCCTGTTCTGTAATGCCCTGTTTCATCTCCTCTATAATATGTCGCTGCTCAGGCGAAATATCTTTTATTGTTTTTTCCAGTTGCTCAATTTGAGTGAGTAACATGGCTGATGCAAAATTCATAGGCTATTTTTGTTGTTATTTGTCTAAATCTAATACTTTTCCAATAAAGGACACTACATTAGCATAATCGACAGGACATACACTAAAGTTTTCTTGTTTTTCACAAGTATCCTGATTAATCCCATCCACATAAATATCAACATCTTCTATTTCTGGACGGTCCAATATGTGAATGGCTGTAATACTTACATTAGGGTAACTTTCGTGCCCATCGTAGAAGATTGCAGTTATCGGATATAAATCTTGGTCTGTATCGTTATCCTCGCCATCCTCCAGTTTTGGTTTGAAGGTGATAATTCCGCCGTGACTTCTCACGGTTTCAATGATGAAATTCTTTTGCTTTATCTCCAGTTCCTCTGTTAAAGATAATAGCTTTTTATAAGATTGTTCTTGTGGCATAATTTACAATATTGGAATAATAGTATCTTGAAAAGAGAATACATTCGACTTGAAAGTATTGTCACCGTTTTTTAGCATAGATAGCTCCTCACATTTAGGTTCGGATGTAAAAGTTAGATAGCAATCCTGCCTTTCATCGCTTACTTGCAGGTCGATGATAGTGAAATGATAGATGTTTCCTGTAACGCTGCTCTTGCAATCATAGGTCTTCCCTTGTTCTACGAAAATAGTTTTGGGATCAACAACTTCTTTCCAAGATCCTCCATCATTAGATACCATAATTTCACGTCCAAAATGAAGGTCTGAGATAAGTCCTACCTGCTCATCCTTTCTCAACTTGTTCTGTAACTTCCGGATTTTTTTGTGGAGTTGAACTGCCTTGAAGTGCAGAATTGTTGTTGTATATAACGTAAATACCAGTCATGTAGAGTTGAGATGCCATGGAACATTCATTCCCATCTTTACCCTTAAATGAATGATAGGTGTGATAAGATACTTTCATAATGTTATCAGTTTGCTGTGAGTGCATATTTGTTTAGTGAAAACAGAATGTCTTTTATTGGAAGCGCAATAGCAGTACATTTTTCTTCACTATATTCTTCCATATGCTTGTATGCTTCAGGGAAGCCTTCTTTCACCCTCTTTATTGTTCTTAAAGACATGAGAGTTGCAACAATTGATTGAATTGTCTTCTCTTTCTCTTCTTTAATTTCTTTTATCTCAGTTTCTAGTTTTCTAAGGCGTTCCATATCCTCAATGCCAATTTGAATATCGGGATACAGTGATTTAGTCCCCGGAAAAAGTGGCAAGCCTTGCACCAGCATTTTCCAGTTTCCATGACATACATAAACATAGTAAGGGGCCATAAAATAGCTTTGACACTTTTTGAAGCAATCGAGTACATCCTGAGGAATAGTGGGTATGATTGCTTCGTACGCAATCTGGTTCAATTGGCCTCTTAGTTCTTCTATCTTTTTAGTGATTGGTTCTACCATCTTGATGGCAGCCTGTTCGGCCATTGTTTTTGTTATATTCATAATGTTTCTAATTAGTTTTTTATTGGTTATTTTAGTCATCGTATCCCCAATGGTTAGGAATCAGGGCAAAATCAGAGAGCCATGCATAGATTTGTCAAACCGTGATTCAGGAGGTTATCAGTAGACAAGCCAGCCAGCAACTTGTCATAAGAAAGAATCATTCTATCAGAACAAACATAAACAGGCGCAGTAACGTCAAACTCTTTATTATCCCCGCCCAAAGCTTTGAAATCTACTTTGGTGACTTTACACCCTATGGTCTTGAATAGTTCGTTGTAACACAAATTAAAGTAGAACTCATCGTCTTTATCGTCGTTGTATTCATCTGAAACTTCATCCGGAGAACTAAAAGTAAAGAATCTCAGAAAAGTTAGCTCGATGGGCTTGCCGTTAGAGTTTATCTAAATTGTTGTCCAGCGGACGCATATGCTCAGAAAACAGTCTGTAATACAATGGAACACACACCACATTTCTATTTCTTTCAAGAAGTGATCTTCATCATCATTTATCAGATGTTTTGTATCATCTCTCTTGTAGAAAATGTTTCCGTTTTTCCATTCCAGCCTGTCAAATGCTACAAACGGTTCGATGCAATGCCGAAAGGTTTCATACATGTATTGAGTCAAAACATCAATATTTATAATATTTTGAATGAGAGGATTTTTTATGTTCCAATGCGTGCTGCCGCAAAAGAGACAGGGTTCTCCAGCTTCCTTCTTAGGAACATAGCGCCTGCAACCGGTGCAGAAAAAACTGTCATTGGTTCCTTCCCATATCCGTGCTTCTTTGAGTATATTCCTGTAGTTCTCATGCGAGTATATTTCTTTGTTTCTCATTACTTTTCTCCTTTCAATTCGGTTTTTATGCTAAAACACGGATGTGTCGGCAGGACATATTTCCGCATCGGTATCGATAAGTTTATGTGCATATCTGTCCGATGGGTATTTTTTCTCTACCTTGAAAGTAGCTGCAATGTAATTGGTCGATTCCACTGTCAGCGGTTTGCATTTCTCTGTCAAGCTCTTAACTGTTACTCCATTTTCAGTCACTAACTTGTACTTGAAAATATCAAATGTGTAATTTGCCATAATCGTTTTTAGCTTAAATCCTTTAATAGAGCTTCCTTTATGCCAAGAGACAAATCATCAATATTAATCATCGATTGCATCTCTTCGCTTTGAGTTCCGAGAAATTCTGCGAAAGCAAGACATTGTGCCTCTATACGTTGTATAATGACCTTTAGTTCGTCTTCATTCTTCGTTTCCTGATAGGCTTGCCGAAGGTCTGCGACAGGTTCGTCAAAATCGTTGAAATAAAAGTTTGCCTTTTGCATCTCGGAGAGCAATTCGATCTGTTCGTTATTGGGCAGCATATAATAAATTTCTGGTTTAAGATAGAGAGCGACCATATTGATAAGACAATCGGCAACGGTTGCAAAGCAATCGTTCTCATCGGAGTTCTGTAGGGTGGTTCCTTCTCCGATGTAGGTCCATTCTTCCGCGAAAGAGGACGAACCTGTTTTGCGGACAGATACTTCGATGGTATATTTCCTGTGACAAAATTTGTTTTCTGATTCGGTCTCACCGTCTATCCATGCAAGCATAAGCGATACTCCACCCTTAATATCATAAAAATATACTGCACCATCCTCTTCTGCCAACATGGATTTTACACTACTTTTTATCCATCCCTGAACTTTCTCTTTTGTTGTTTTTCCCATATTATTCGTTTCTGTAAAAATTGACATAAGATTTGTCAAGTGTGAATTCGACATACAACGGAGAACCGCAGCCCCAGTATGCCCCTCCGGAGTCATAGGCTCCATCATAAATAAGAGGAATATGCCGGCGATAAATCTGTTTACCGCATGCATCTTCTTTAGTTCCCACGTTGGGACGTCCCATTGGAGCACCGCGTCTACAATCGACTTTTCCTATCAGTTCTTTATAAATCTGAGTCGCAGTTGGTTTTCCTGTTCTCATAACGACATTTTAGCTGATAACACCTGGCATCGCTCCCAAACGGTGACTAACCAGTCGACATTGATGTCGGCAAGTTCTGCCTCTTCTTCCTGTTTCGTTTCAGGATCAAGAAGAATGCAGGTCATATTTTGGGGAATGATACTCAATAGCTTGTATTCTTTGTAGAAAAAAGTCCCATTTGTAACATCTGTATCCTCGACATATACACTGTGTGGTAGTAGACCTTCCGGTATAGTACTAATTGAACAAAGACGTTTAATAGTCGTATCACGTAAGGTTTCAATAACTAAAGGCACTTTTCTTTGATGTCGGGATTGTCTTTTTTGTACCATATTCCCCCATATATAAACATCATGGGCAATATCATTGAGAGATCCATTTAATGACTTTGGGAAAAACCTTGTCATTCGGTCCTTTAAAGCACTTTCTTCCGGATTATTATCATCACAAGCATCCCATGTGGCACACAATTCACCAAACCACACATATAGGTTATTTATACATCTATATACTTTTTCTGAAGTAGATTCTTGACTCATTTTTTTATTATTTATTGTACAACTACGGGGTAGGACTCTCACAATAACTATATGTTTCCCTAAGCGAACCAACCTAGCCATATACATACTGATTGTATTCAGAGGAAATCTTTGGAAGTGGCTACATCAACCTCTTTTGTATTACGATTCGTAATTTATTCATTTGTTCGATTTTTCATTACACTTTTCATTAATCAAATGACAATATTTCATGTTTAGATATTTGTTTCCTTCATCCATAATGCTACCAACAGCGACAAATATATCTGTTTCATGACCCAAGGCGTCATACTCTTGGAGAGTGTACTCTTTTACACATATATACTTATTCATGGTTCATTCTGTTTAATATCACCGGTATAACTCGAACTTACACAATGTTTTGTATTCTTATTCCCGAAGTTTTCCATTACTTTAAAAGTGATTTATGCACACTCCAATAATTGCTCAGAAGTTATTTTTAATGTTTTACATATTGAATCAAATGATTCACCACCTGAGTAATCAAGTCCAAAAATGTCTGTACTTCCAAAATAATCAATCACATCACTCAGGCGTTGAGCGAACGAACGCTCCAACCATTCTCCCCAACTTACTCCCAAATAATAACAAAAGGCATAGAGTTTCTTTTGCGCCCACCCAGAGATAAACATTTCTTTCAAATCATTTTCATTCATCCAGCCATAAGAAAATCTATCTAGTTCGCATTCATTGCGGTAAATACATTGCCAACTTCTTTTCTTGGAAACATAGCGAACTACCAACCCCTTTTCAATAAGACTGGTAGCAAGATTTATATCTACCCCATGCCATGTCAATTGTCTTGAACTTTTTACCATTATTATATTTTGATATTATTTTTCATTTTACCTATGGAAAATCTCATCACTAAAAGCCAGTAATATCCCGGTTGGCAAATTGTCGAAGCATTCAAACTGATTAATGACTATCTGTTGTGATTGACGAATCGTTTCCAATAACCGTTCTCTACTTTCATAAAAAACTACTTGTATAGCATACTCATTCCAAGTAACACTACACAAAAATCTTTCACAAACGAACTCTGCAGCAAAAGGGCCTCCGATATTAAGTTGGATAAAGGGAGCACCATTAAAAAAGCGGATAAAGTCTCCATATTCAGCCAGACCATAATAGGTATGAACTAAGTTACCCGATGGAGTCATGTCAAACATCCGATTGCATCCCAGTTTGCCAAAAACGAATTGGTCAAACTCTGCTTTTTTCACTCTGTCTTTTACGGCAGTTACTCGTTTAGCTGTTGCTAATTCATTCATATGCTTCTTTTTTAAGTATGATTTGTTTTCCACGAGTAGTTTATATTGATTTGTTTCCGGTGTAGAACATCTACCCTTTTACAGTTCATTAACTTTCACGGTTTTACTATAGCTTGATGAATAATGAAGGGGCAGTGAACCCCTCCATTTTGTTGACTTGCTGATAAAATTACTCTGGAAGGGCAATAATACCGTCCTGCAGTACACCGTTTTCTTTACCACTGGCATAATATTGGAACAGGAAATCTGCGAAAGCAGCGTTCTGGTTGAGGATATTGGGGATTTCTGCTCGATTTGGCTTAAGGATTTTCGTAGCTACGTTATACACATCCCATGCTGACAGTTGCCTTTTCTCTACTTGTTTCTTAATCAGGTCTTCTGTAAAGACGGTGATCTGCGCCTGGTTCAAAGGGTAACTTTTCACAAGTTTCGACAAACGTTTGTCTTTACTATCGTGAGCAACGCGAAAGGTAGTTAGCAAACCGATGATATTGAAAATGTCCTGTGCAGACAAGATCGTTTCTTTCAGTCGACTGATACGTTCACGGTCTTCGTTCATTTGAGTGTCAAACTGCTCTAACCATTCATCTACTTTTCCGAAGAGTTCTTCAGTGCTGACTTTATCTTTGCCAAAATTGCACGCGCTTCGTTGTGCGGAAAGTACACATTGGTTGTGGCAGATTTTTACACACGGTCCAATGGCTACCTGTATACCGTCTTGGTGGAAGGCGATGGCGAGAGTGGTGGTCAGTTCGTCCGTTGCTCCGTCTTTGAGCTGCACAGTGGTGAATACGCGGCGCAGAGCGTGTGCTTCGACAGCTTTTTCGCCGTGGATAGCTTCGTAATGGGGGTTGATGGTGACTCCGGGGAAGTTCTTCTGCTTGTTTTGTGCAGCGAAGATTTCTTCGATTTCATAGTCCATGTTGTGCTGTTTGCAGATATCCAGTATGCGGTGGATGAGTTGGAAGTGATAGATGCCCTGTATGGGGCGTCCGGCAGTGTCATTTTCCTGATAAGTACGTTGCAGGGTGTCGAGTGTCATCACTTCTACATTGTTTGTTACGAAATCAAAAGTTTTCGGATTAGTTTCTTGTACATTCATGATTCTAAGTATTACTGGTTGAATAATATGACATTTACATTTTCTCTAAAATAAAAAAGACAGTAGATATGTATCCACTGCCCTCAAGTTTACGCTTTGATGATTTATTGTGTGATGTTTTATGCTGGTACGTTTGCCGTATCAGTTTCTTTGGGTGTTAATAGTTCCTTGGCGAACCGGACGTTGTATCTCTTCAGGTACGATTGCCAGCAACCATTAGAACTACACCAGCGAAAACCATTGTTGCTCATTTGTTTTCTTAACGCTTTGTCAGGAATCTCAGGAAAGAAGAGTTGAAGGCGATTTTTGCGGCTGTTCTCAACGAATCTGACTTCCCCTACATAATATTCTTTGTTTTCGGTAGTTTTCATCTTCTTGGCTTGTTCCAGTCGTTTTTTGGTGTCGCTGATTCGTCTGTTGTTATTGGTTAAAGTACAACTGGCAAATCCGATTCTACCCGTGAATGAAGGAGTCAGGACTTCATTGATTTGTTTGTCTGAAAATCCCAATTCGGAGAGTTGTTGCCGAATTTGTTCGTTCGACAGTTTTTGGGACTTGACAATCTTATTGGCGGCTTTCATGTTATCCTGAAGTTTGACCAGTTCGTCCAGTCTCTCCTGCAAACGTTCCACGCAGTCATCATCGCCTAGATAAATGGCATTGTTTTTTTCGGCAGCTTCTGCTTTACCTTCAAAATATTCAGCCGTATCTGCCAGTTTAACACTCTCATCCATATGACCACTAATCCGTTCACGATAGCGTCTGTCTGCCAAGCCATGAACCGGTTGACCGGGAGGAATGACTCCCAACATTTTTGAAGCTTGTTGATAGGCAGCACTGGATTTTGCTGTCGCACCTGCGGCAAGAGCTTTGTATCTCTCGACTCTTGCTTCCTTCTTTTCTTTACTGTTCATTGTTGATTTGTTTTCTATATTTGTTTATAATTAAGCACTTAATTCCAATGGACCTGTATATACATCGCCATTACTGTAGTACAATCTGTTTTCATACTGATTATTACGCAATTCTTCTTTAACAGCCTCATCATCATCCGCCCAATATTCGTATTCTTCATGCCAAGACTTAAAGAAAGAGCGTAAACATTTATCCATCAACTCTGCGTAAGTAGTGCCATCGTTAGGTGAAGCGAGATATTTGAGTAAGGGGTCCAAAAGTAACATATCATAGATATGTCCGGTAAAAGGGCACTCTACAGTTTTTTTAATTTTTGAAGACCGTTTATTATATCTGAAGTTTGGATAAACACCTTTCATTTTACTGAAATAACATGCCGGCTTCTCCAAATGAGGCAAAATATAATTCCTCAGAAAACGTTGAAGCAACTTACCGGATATGGTTGCAAGCTCTATATAACCTCCCTGCCATTCAAAGGCTTCGAAAGATGTCAGTTTAAAGCTAAAGGAATAACTACAATAATTAACCTCCCAATTACATCTTATGTGGAACAAGCTTTCGAATTCGTTCAACGAGTTCCTATAGTCTGATGAATACCCGTCCATAACATCTCCCATAACGTTCCAACGTTCATTCTCCACGACTTTTTTGCTTGATTCTTCCGAAAGTTCATCGAAAGAATACAGGGTAAGATTGATATGCTTCATACTTATTTCTCGTTGCTAATGGTTAATGATTGATTTGAATAATTCAATGTTATGTCCCTCCGGCATATCAGGCATCCAATAAAACTCTACAAAATCGAGAATCTCTTCTAAAGATTCACCGGTCTTGTTCATCAAGATTTTGGTCGCCCTAATTTTCCAACGACAGTATTTCATTCTATGAGAAATACCCATATGGATAGCCCTTTCATACTTCTCAATAGTATCACAGATATTGATAAGGTCTTCGTAGTATAGTGCCTCTTCATTTAAGATACTGCCACTTTCAACCGTATCAACTATAAGCTGATTCTTTTCAAGCCTAATCTTGTTAAGGGCACTACTACTGGCACAGTCATACTTATTGAAAACTGCAACATCACAAGGGGAAAAACTATTTTCTTCCAATAATCCTGAAACATCCTCGTCATCCGGATAGAAGCTGGTGGTTTGCTTATACTTAAAACGAAGATATTCTTTAATGGCAGTCAACAGTTGCCTCTTCATTTTATTATGCAGAGTCAATGCACTTTTAATCTGGTAGGGCATATCCCTTAATACTCGCTGTATATCCATGACAATTCAAGCATTAAATACAAGGTAGTCCTGTTTCATTCAGTGTTTGCACCAATTTCCGGCACATCTCATAAGATGCTTTGTTACGGGGATCGACGCCTCTGTCACGTGATGCCATATAAAGCATACTGGCTTTGACGGCGCGGAAATAGTTCTGCTGGAGCGTAGGATGTATCCTGCAAATGGTAGCGGCAAACTTATCATACTCAAAGCATGAATTATTGAGGTAGGATTCCAGCATCTTTGCAGCTACTTCTTCCCGGTCTTCATAATCATTTCTCGTCTGGCAAGCATTCAATAACGACTCAATATTTCCATATAAGTTTTTAACAGCCACGTTTTCGTTAAAGATATTGGCACAGAAGAGTATAGCATCCTCTTGGCTCGTAAAGGCACGAGTGTATTCGCTGAGACTATCCATATTAAAGGCATAGACTGAGAAGTAGCCATCAGTGCGAAGCATGAGGGTTACGTACCACATCTTTTTGTAGTCATACAATCTGAAAAAGACCGGTTTATCCGTTAACAGTTCGCCGGACATCAACCCTATGTAAAATGCAGGTGTTGCCGTTATCAGGCATTTGTTCATAGTTGCCTTCCTTTGGGCAATGACCGTTGCTCTCGATATGTTAACATCTTCTATTTCTGAAGGCTGTCCGTACAGACGTTCTATACTGTATCCGCGAACTTCTATTTCAGTTCCGTCTACTTCTATCTTATAAATTCTATCATTCATACCACTGTTTTTTTTATTGATTATTTTTTTATTTACGTTTCTTGAGGGTTATAGTCTATGATATCTCGTGCTAAGCAATGCGGACACATTTTGTCGAACCAGTCCCATATGCTAAATCGGTCGGTTCCTTCTTCCCACAGCAAGAAGTTTTGGTCAATATCCTCCTCTTTGTCAATAGGAACTTCGTCAAACAATTCCCACATCCTCCGGAGAATTTCTATGGAGCATGGACCTTCGATAATTGCCATTGCTATGTTCCATATCTCATTGATATCAATGTCCAGATATCTGGTGTAAAGCGTACAGGCAACTTGTTTATCTGTCTTTGTTGTGTATGACTCTACCCAGCGACAACCCTCCTGGCTGATGGCGATAAAGTGATGGGCTTCTTTTGTCTTCTGAACAATATAGCCTGTCCACAGCCTGTCTGAAGCGAGATTCGTAAATTCAGCCATCACAACAGAGCGATGAACTTTCTGGAACATTTCAAGTCCCTCTCTAGGAGAGGAATGCCGTATTTTCCGGTCTGTAAGGAGATTCTTAGTTTTCATCATCCTAAGATTATTTTAACTTACTAACTTTTCTATATACCGAATGGTATTGTCACTGAAGTGTCCTAAAGGTACCAAAGCACATACTGCGCCTTCCTTATCAATCACCAGATCGGATATAAACAAGTTCTTTTCTTCATCATACACCATCGGTTCTCCTTTCTCATCCGTGAGCTTTACCGTACCGCTCTGGCGTTGCATGCTTTCTTTGATGCTTTCCAATTCTTCCATTGTGCTTTTAAGTTTATCAGTTTTCACCGGGATTATTACTGATAGTAGTGGGAAAGTCCGAATCTGAAAGCAGGCAATCATCGAATAGCTCAGGGAATTCCTCATGTTTTTCCAATATCATATCAAAATCTCCACGGTCTATTGCCGCTATTTCATCTTCCAAATCCGCAATATTTTCCAGATGGAAATTCTCTCCCGAAGGGCATCCTAAAGACCATAAACGTTCGTTTGACAACGATGATAGCAGCTCCTTGCGGTATGCCTGCCAATCAATTTGTTCTTTTTTCATATTAAATAGAATTAACTTGATGGGAATAATACGGTTTTACCATACTGTAATCAGATAAATCGAAGATACTCTGAGTGTCAGGGTAGGTCATCCTTTCTTCAAAAGTCGGAGCAAAAAGACGGACTTCACAAACATAATATACATCCTTCAGCTTCTCCATATTCTCATTCACGAAATAATCTACCAAACTTCTCATAGCCTGTCTCTTTTCATAGAAAACATTGTCGCAACCACCCAAAGATTGTTTGTCAGAAACACGGAAATAGCTGAGTGTTGCAATGTGCATTTCAGCTTTCCCCGCCTGCCATGCAGTAAATAATTCGGGATTGTCCTTATCAAATTTTGGTATTGTCTGGGTTGCTATCCAGTTATCTACTACTTTACGATCCTCTTCTTGTGAATCATTATGCAGACATAGGCAACGTTCTTCACCTTTATACTCCACCAGTGTGGGATACTTATTTACAGGACATATCCGAACAAGAATCTCACCTTCTACTAAATCGTCCGTATCGACATGATGTTCTGGGTATTCGTCGACCAAGACTTCATGAGATAAGTAGTCTTCAAGTTCAGCATCCGTGTCGTTTAGTTTGTAACGACCAGACAGCTGCTCTACACTATTAACCTCCTCTGGCTCACCATCAATCCACGACAGGTGACCGACTTTTTTACATTCTGGACACTTATCTGCCCCCCGCGGTAGAAGCATTTTCTTACCGCAATATGTGCAAAATACAAAGTCACCAGTTTCAGCATATATATTCACTGTTTCCAGTTTTATGTTATTTCTTTTAGTCATGTAAGATTGTACTTTTGTGCGAAATAGTTATTTACATCCAAAATCTTTTTCTTATAATAAGGTTGGTTGTCCTTACACCAGTCGGTTAATTCTTGTTTGTTGGCAAAAGGTTTCTGTATGGCTCCGCCACTCATAATTAACTCTACCTGCCATGCAAGGTTTTCAATAAAGTCACCAACTGTCCAACCCTCGTAAATATGCTTGTTCAAGTTTATTTTCATAACAATTCTTTTATTTAAAGTTTAATATATTACAGTCGTAGAGAACTAACTATTTTCAGAACTTTCCACAGTGTCACTGTTCTTATTCTTTAGATGGTGATTCTGATTCTGCGGAGTCCTCTTGACACCCGAGTTCAATACTATCACCTTCTTCAGTCACTTGATAAAAGCGATCACCTTCACCCCATTTCATTGCCTCAATATAAAGTTCAAATGCTTTTTCGAGGGTCAGCCCGTCTGCCGGTATAGAAGCCAATGTTTCACCTAAGCATACCTCACTGTGGGTATAGAAATCCTTGATATAGTTTAAATCTTTGGGATTATTTTCTTCATCAAACCATGAAATAAGAATTTTAGGATTACGCTGGTTGCTTTGGGTTATAAGTTCTCCTATAATTTGCAAAAGCTTGCTTTTGTCAATCTCTGCTTGTCGAAGATATAATTCAAAATCTTGGGCATGTTCTCCTAAATCATCTTGACTGGAAAGGTGCTCTTGTAGTTTCTGAAGCTGTATGCGCTCAACTTCATATTCATCGACATAGATGTTGTCTTTGCTTAGTCTAACGCCAAATAATTCGAAAATACACGCCAGTGCATCTTGTGTACCTAAACCAGATAGTTCCAAGGTGTAATAGTCTATCTGATTCACCTTAGCTGTACGCAATACTTTACTCATTTCCTTTTTGTCTTTTCTGAAATACTTTTGTTGTTACATATTCTCTGATAGTGACACAATTACTTTTGCACCTCCAATAATCGTAGTTCCTTTTGAATGGCAGCCCGGCACAAAAGAATCGTTTGTATACCCGTTACTTTAGAACTTTCAATCAAAAGTCCTTTCTGCACCAGGTCTTTGTACACCTCATTTACAAATTGTTTGGAAATGGAACCATATCCGGATAGATAGGGAGTACGAATTGTAGGCAAATGTATTTTTGGGGCTTCCAATTCAAGAATCTCGCTTTTGAGTTTGAATAAACTTCTTCGATTTGTTTTAAAAGCGACGAACAGGTCGTTTTCAACCGACTTTGTAGAAGTGCGATAATATTCCAGTTCTTCATCTGGAGTAAAGTCCTGCAATTCATTGTGCTTATCCAATAAATAAAACCGGAATGTCTTGCCACTGGAAAGAATCTGCTCCAGCAAAGGAAATGAGTCTCCTCCACGGGACCGGACAAACAAGTCGGATGACAATAAAGGCAGGTTTTACCCAGGACAACATCTGGACAACCATTTTCTCTTTCTTCATAACGAAACCCCTTTTCCGTGAACATTTCCTTCAGCTCCTTGTAAAAAGCATCGTACTGTTCCCGGGACATATGGCCGCCGTTATACCCAGCTTCTACATGAAACTGGGTATCTATGATTTTTATGCTTCTTGTCATACTATTAGTTTTCCAAATTTTCCATTCCTTTGCAATAGTTTTCCAATTCTTCGGAAAAACAAATCAGAGGATCTACCATCAAATTGCTGAGGGGGACTGGTTCCGTTTTATCTTCCATAGTAATATCACTATAACTAATACTCTCAATACATCCGCTGGTTACTCCAGCGTCACCGAAGTATTCAACAGTAAGACTGATAGGGTTTTCCTCAGAACCAATTTTGCCTCCATGTTTCTCAACAAGGTACAGAATAAAATTTCTAGCTTCTTGACGGACACTGTAGAAGCGTGCCTTCAAGTTAGTAAGTTCAGTGCTTTCTTGCTCTTCTTCAAAGTAAATATCTTGACCTTCCATTTCGTTATATTATTTTCTTTTTTGTTGTTACGTAAAACAAATTTCCTTATACTATGGGGCGTTATCTTATTGACTATCATGGGGCATAGTCCACTTTCAGATAAAATGTTCTTCCTTATATACTCCAAGAATTTTCTAAATTATCACTATAGGCAGCAACCAAACCATTCTCTGTATGAAAAACGATTTTATCATAGTATCGTGTAAATTCTCCTACATTACTACGTTCGCACCATTCGAATAAGTTTTCACCTTCATGATTCTCACCACAGCATTGGTTTAGTATATATTCTTTGTCATTAAATTCAATCTGCTGTATCATAACGAGTGTTGAATGTCTTTTTGCACGGCTTTTGTAGCTTTGATTGCCTCCAGCACATTGTCACGGATACTTTCAAGCCAAGATAAATTTTTGAACGCTAAATCCGCATCATTGCTGTAGAGCGTAGTTGATACATTTTCAAATTGATCTTCTACATCAATGCTGATACCTTTATCAGTAAGTGACACTGCGGTAACAGGTGAATCATACCAAGATTTACCGCCAAACCATAGCACGTATGTTGGTTCTTCGATTATTCCATCAAGTAGAATCTTGGAAAGTTCATTTTCCTTAAGTATCGAAATGATATTGCAGATTATATCTTCACGAAGGTTATTTATACGCCCTGTAAAATTGGGAACAACTTTGTTTACAGTTGCTATTGAGATTTTATCCTCGTTGTTACGTTGCCAACTATCAATTAAAACAGCTTTAGGTTCACTGCAATCCTCTGAATAGAAAGCTGAGTCATAACTCATACCCCTGTGAATATCTATCCATGTCTCGGCTTCTTCACGAGAAGGGAATAATGCACATTCGGAAATAGACAGTGTACGGGAAGGATGACAATTCGGTTGGCTGACCTTGAAAGTAACGCCCCATAATTCGTTCATGGATTGTAGTTCAGGGAATACTTCTTCTTTATCCAGCAGATAAACTGTTTTATCGTAATCACTACTTTGAAATATATTTTGTAACCACGTACACATTTCTACTTCTTCGTTGTCCGTAGAAGTATCAAATATGGCAGCAAAACCACCTCCAATTTGGGATATTATAATCAGATCACTATCAAAAATATCTGAACACGTAATTCCGAGGAGTCCATTAGTTGACTTTTGTCGGACAACTATTTTTTCTTTCACTGGTAAGTCACATACTATTTTAGCAAGTTGATTGATTGGTATTTCTTTCATTTTACCTATTTTTAAAAATACTGGGAAATATATTAATGAGATAACTCTCCTCTAAATTCTATTTAAACAACAATATGATAATAAGAAGATGTGACTACCAAATGGGGTATATCTTTATTTCTTCGATTTGCAGCCTCCTATGAGGATGTAGTCTTGTCGAGGTCATCGACATGTCACATCTATCATGGAGGCGGCATAAAATTTCTTGGTCCATCACATCGTGCCTACCAAACAATAGCTTACTCCTTATTTACGCCATTCAGCCATTTTTTTGCTGATATCAATATTATTATCAGTCAACATTTTCTTCAGGACTGCCAACAAGCGCCAACCTTCATCGTTTCTATACATCTCTGCTTTTGCTGTAATGAAAGCAAGTGACTGATATTTATCAAGGCGGTTATTGGTATCATCAATAGCTTTGCAGTTATGAAACCGGATAAGATTTTGCATCGTGTAATACGCTCCAGCACCCTTGTATGCATCAACCCATGTTTTACTTTGAGGAGTGTCGTGTGGCATCTTAAGGCGCATGTCGTTGAACTTTTTTGCTGCGTTATAAAGCTGTGTGACATTACGTGCTTGCTTGATATGCGCTATTTCTTTATACAACGGATAGTAGATTTTATTCTGTAGGTCTGCCTTGAATATGTTACGACTTTTAATACGCTTGTAAGGCACTCCCTTACATTTTCTTTCTTTCAAAGCGTCCACATATTTTTTCAATTGTACAATATAATCTTCCGCCATAGCCATGACCACATCGACATTAAACCAACGGTTTCGATCTACGAAATTTGCAGCATCCTTATCTTCCATTTTCATCTGGGCATATAGCTCGTTCAGCAACATTTTCCACTGATATTCATAGCCTAAGCGGTGAATCATGCGTGTTACTCCCAAAGGTTCTTTAGAACGATACGGTTTATAAGTCATCATATAGAACATCTTCGCCATAATCCAGCGCCGGAACAGGCGATTGTTAGGGACCGTACCTTGTTCAACGATTTGATTAAAAATTGGATCGTCGTCCTCTAGTACTGAAAGTATTCCATTCCTGTTTGAGGCGATATATCCACCCCCATTCGCCCCCTCCATGGCAAACATATGACTTACGTCCACCCCGACATTTCGTAGCGCTTCAATACGTTCCTGTACAGTTTTGAACGATTTAAGTGGTTTGACTGGTATATTCTGGCCGGCCATAGCCAGATAGATAGATCCCAAATTTGAATCCTCACCAACTACTGTTGCTACAGTGGTAAACTCTTTCTTTCCGATTGCGAACTCTGCGCCACATTGAGGACACAAAATTTTTGTTTTTCTTTTCTTTTTACTCATCTTGAAATTAATAAATGGTTGTTAATTGATATCTGGATCTACCCATTTCTTAAGTATTACCAAATCTTTGTCCATTTTGCTTTGCCAGAACCACTTGCCCATTTTTTCAGATTCCCATTTAAGACCATTCAGAATCTGACAAAGGACATATAGTTCCAACTCAAACTGAGCTTTCTCTCGGTGCTCACCAAATAACATAGCATCATCACTCAGCTTCCTTTCGGGCAATGCTCTGAAGTACAAACGTGACTTACTCTCACTCCTCTCCGATGGAATAGAATTCTTGTAGCGGTAGTACAACTTTTCAACTTGTGACAGAAATTCATCTGTATCAATGCTTGGATCAACACCTAAATTACCCTCAAACTCTCCATCTTGTATGATGTATTTGCCGTTCAGTTTCAGACTTCGACTCTGGAAGTCTATTTTGAATTTTGCACCATCTTCAACATTTCGAATCGTCTCCTGATATATATTTTCCATATACTCTTATGATTATCAATTATTTGTACTCGAACCACTGACGCATTACTTTATTATTCTGATTTATACAGCGTAACTAGGTCCTGAGACTTGGGTCAGGACCTAGTATCCTGTATATTGAACCTGGCCCCTTGCACAATACCCGGTTGCGTTACCATTGAGTCTCATTTAGAAGGCACATTACTTTATTAATTTGATATGTACAGCGTGTGTGCTGGCCTTTAACCTCATATACAGCCGATAGCTGGAGATGAGGTGGTGGCCGCAATTAAAGGCTGTCCCATTGAAATCCTAATCTTGACCCATCACTTTGTGCTAAGTTTTATGTTTCATAGAAATTGTTATTATTCAGTCTCGTTAGGCTGGCACATTGCTTTACGAATTTGATATGAGCAGCTATTCTTTACTGGCGGCCACGACAATCAGGAGTCGGTCCCCAGTAACTGTAAAGCTGAACTATTAAAATCCTAACCTTGACTTTTTCACTTCGTGGTAAGTTTTTTTCGTGATTCTCAAAATATCGGTACATATCTTTAAACATTTGATGTATGCCGCGGCTCGAAGCCATAGCGGCGCGTCGGAGTGCTCAGTAGAGAGTTCCGACGCGCAGGGGGGGCTTATTGAGCAGGGCACGCTAAATACTACTCCTTGAATCACGCTATTGTGCTAAAAAAAGTTCTCTAAATAACGACACATATCTTTACTTTTTTGATGTCTCCTGCGTATTTCCAGCTCGGAAGAGTCTGAAGGCGGTGAATAACACGGCCTTCAAGACTTTGTAGAAGCTGGATTAACCACGCGGGCTCTAAACTCTTATTCCTTGAACTTTATCACTGATGTGTTTCAGTTTAATTATGGATGTCAGGCAAGTGACACATTGCTTTAGTTACTTGATATTTACAGGAAAGAACCAGAATCAGGATGGATTCACCGGGTGATTAAACCGGTGAATCAAGTATGGGTTCTGGTATACTAGATCTGTAAATTAAAATTCCTTGCTCTTCATCATTCGCCGTGTGTTCGGTAGGTTCCTATAATGATGCAACCAGCGTGTTATACACGGCACGTCTTGTCAATATGGCGTTCTGCATACAGCCAATGGTCAGGTAACCTGGGATGTTGCTGTTAGTCTTGCCGCGGTTGGCTTTCACGTTCCGCCCCAGGCCCCGGACTATGCAGCCGTCGCTCTTGGTCTTGACATAACCTAAACCACCCACCTTGCGTTTTCCGGTCTCTACGGCTCTCAGACAATCCATTACGAACTTGTTCAGCTCGTCAAGGTCTTTCCGCACATTGCATACCGGCAGTATTTGAGTAGCCCAACTGAACTCCCCGTTGCCTTTGTAGAGGTAGCGGTTCACAGCATTAACGGCTTTTGCCAGTGATACGCCCGGCTTGCCGATTGTACGCTTTTCTATTTCGTTCTGGAATGTCTTGATACGGCTGGAAGATAGCGAGATCATACTGCCTTTGATACTGAATCCAAGAAACTTGAACCACTTATCGGTAGTCAGATATTCCACTTTCTTTGGGTTTAGCTTCATAGTTTTCTCTTCCAGCCGGCTCTGGAGCACGTTCATGGCTTTCTCGTACTCTTCTCCGAGGAACAACATGTCATCCGAATAGCGTGTGTAGAAGCCATTCATTTGCGACAGCTCATCATCAAGTTCATACAGCAGCACATCTGCCAGCCAGCTTGCCACGGCGCATCCTTGTTTCAGGGACTGGAATTGACGCTGAAGGTTGTTGTCCTCGTCGAAGTACAGGTCCGAGTGGTAGTATTTTCGCAACACGTCAATCAGAGTGGAATGACCGTGCTTTGCCTCTACTATGTCAAACGCCTCGTCAATATACTGGAGCAGTACGCTATCGAAATATTTGCTGAGGTCTGACTTCCAGCCAAAGTATCCGTCTTTTTCAGTAGCTGCCATTTTATTACTTATTTCGGTCACAACCTTGCCGCATCCGGTCCCTATTTGGTAGGATTTACACGAGACATGAACCATTTCGGGCATCAGATCGAAAAGCAAGTCATTAGCGATGCTTAATATCACCCGGTCGATAGGTTCGTTCACATAAACCGTGCGAAACTCGCCGTTCTCTTTCGGTATCTGAGCGGTGTGAGGAGGTGAGATTTCATACTTCCCTTTCTGCATGGCATCAGCAATCGCTATCCGGGTGTTTTCATCGGTCAGCAATATGAGCTGATCTTTCCGGATGTCTTTGCCAACGCCTTTCTCAATCGCCTTCGTCCATCTGTCTATCTCAAAAAACTTCTCCAAAATTTTATCTGCCATACTTTTCTCTATTATATAACTTATCTATTTTCTCTTGTATGCAGAGAGCCTTTTTTAAACCGATTGGACTGAATGTCTGTGCTTCAGTACATCCATCATTACTGTAAGTAAGACAGCAAAATGCCCCATCGGGATACTTAACATGTATGCGAGGCTTTCCCCAATGCATATCTAAATAAATTTTACGGGTAAAATAGTCCTCCCCTTCTTGTTCGTCCTCCCATGCCGGAAGAATGTATGTCCGGGACTTTACTTGAGTATCAGGAAACCCTGCCTTGTTGCCCCAAAACCAATCATTTTTTCCAATGATTACTCTTTCATCAGTCAGGATATAGCCATTATCACGGGCTATTTCATCTGCTACAGTAAGCAATATTTCATTTATATTCATAAGCAAAGAATTTATCAAAACCTCCATTTTCATTATAAGGAAAATCCCCAGCATAATATTCATACCACATCGTACCACACTCGGTATGCCGTTTTGTTAACTTATAAATAGCCTTTCCTCTTTTCAGAAACTTGAAACGTGACAAAACCTCAACTTTGTCTATATCCTGAAAACAGTCTTTCCAGTTCTGTTCATCCGTACCGGTTCGTAGAGGAACAGTAGCTTGTTTAAGAATCCATTCGCCAAACCCAATACGGGTTATATATTGATTCTTTTCTATATCCTTCCATGCCGTATCGCAACATTCTTCCAATGTGGGAAAAGAGTTTGGAAATTTAGTACGATCATTCCCGTCACGTAAAATAGCATGCCCATACTTATCGCAAATGATAAACATGATTCCAGGACTACATTCAAAGTCACGCTCACAGTATCCATAAGGAGCATCGCAGAGCCAGCTCCATTCGTGATTGCCCGATGTATTACGAGCAACGTATCGGCGGGGACCACCTTTCTTGGGTTTAACCGACCATACCTCCATGCACTGTCCTCTATCAATATGATGTAATTTTACTTTCAATACTTTCATAACTGATATATTTTTAATGATTTTACAATGTTGTTTTCCAAGAGTAGAGATTCATTTTACCCTTACGGTGAGTAAATCCCAATCTTTTTTTATTATTTTTCATCTTTCTGCTCAGTTTTTCTAAAAAACACTGGGGCATAGCTCGCCCGTTAAGGCGATTTAAGGGCATAACCCACTAGACCACCAGTGCTACAAACTAAGGCAGATACGGCGTCTCACGACGCAATTTTGAGATATAAATAATAGGAATTTGTGGGCATCACCGGGTACAATCCGGACATAGTTTCAATATTAAAGCCCGTGAAAAAAGCGTGAACACTATCGTACTCACGCCTTACTATAAATTAGAAAATATAGTTTTTAAATCAGATGATTATCAGGACCATGTTAATGACACACCGCCTATCTGTTCAATCCGGGTAAAGATTTGCTTTACTCTATTCCAGGTATCCTGGCTGTTAAAAGTCTCTTTAGGAAGGTTGTGCTCAATGATAAGCCGGAGCAACTCTTCATCAGGGCGTGGAATCACAAAAGCGTATTCAAAATTATACACTAATTGCCCGGAATATACTGTGAACTGATACTCTGTTATATTCTCCCTTTCCTTGTCGTAAAGATTAACTTTACCCAAGAAGCATTTACCATGCTCCAAATGAAATGCGTGGATAATGGCACGTGAAATGTCATTGATAGAACTGTCAAATTCACTCGCTCCCCCATTCATTCTATGCCGCATAAAATAAGCAGTCGCCTCTTTTGATAGCTCTTCTAAAGAAAGACTAATATATTTGTTCATATTCGAATCATTTTAAATCCAATGTATAGCTGTGTCTTTTCCTTTCTCATTTGCAAATTTGAGTGCTTTTCCGTAATCCTCAAAAGCACCTAAAAAACCGTTGGCGTAATCTTCATCATTAGATTTATACATATCATGTGTGAATACTCCAAACATACCATGATACTTTTCTTTAATTTCTTTTTTGCTCATACCTTAATTGTTTTGGTTGAAGTTATAATATTCTTTCACTCGGTATATTGTAGCATCTCCGTCTTTATAGTAAAATCTTGCGGACATTAATTCATTTCCTTGCAAATCAGTAATAACTCCATATAAGCATGATTTACACTCTTTAATGACAAGTCTTCTACTTTCATGGATTTTATCAAAAACCACTTTCATTACTATTTTAATTTGAGGGTTATCTATTAAAGAATTTAAGAAGTCTATTAGCCTCTCTTTTATCCCTGCCAACATAAATAACATTGTTTATTTTCCGTTTACGGATAATGTATGCTGGTCTGTTCATAATCTCAAAGTAGGCAAGCCGATAACTTTCTTTGAGAGAAAAAGACTTGTCGGAAGGCTCTGCCTACGACATATAAACTCTCCTTTTTTTGTGTTCCTCTTCTTCATTACTATTTTGTTCCACGCCCATCTAAGACTATTCTCACTCCGTTTACCATGCCCAAATGCCTTAGGTATACTTCATCGGGATAAACATATCTTTTATCACCACCATACATTCTCATTGTGTGAGAACCGTCTATTTGAACACCTGTGTTACCATATCCTGACGGATATTTTTCACCAATAAACACAAGCCTTTCAATGTGAGTATACGCATCTGACACACAAACAATGTGACACCCATCTGTACGAAGAAGGTGTTCAGATCCCGGCTTCATCGTTTTCTTACGTTCTTCAAGTTCTGTGACAATATCAACATCATCACCAAATTTACGTCCTTGATAAATTGGCTCTGATAACTCATAATATCTTTGGGTACAATTAGTTGATACCAATTTTGCTATAATTTCTTTCATTTTTATTTTTGATTTACTCTATAATACTTCGGTCGGAAGCTCTACGTAAAATCCTTAGCAATTGTTTATAGTTTGCTCAGTTAGCTGTTGCAGTGGAAATTCGATTGTATAAAATTCTTCGTTTGTATGTTTGCCGAATGCCTCATATCTGGCATTTCCACCACGGGATATCACGATCTTGTAAAAATCCAAGCTGTTTTCGGGTGGAGTCAGCTCGTCCTGTTCGTCGTCGTCCAGTTCTACAAATACCCACTCTTTGCCTGCCAGCAACTCTTCCATGTCAGGCTCTTCATCTCCCGATTGGAAGAATTCCACCGAACCGTCATAAAACCTCATTGACTGGAAATTATAATCGTCCTTGAAAGGTTTGACAGCCTCAAGCCTTTTTGCCTGTAGCTTACTCCAGTCTTCTGACAAATCAATAAGTGCGAACTCGCAGCAATCCCATTCACTGTTCGTATTTGCCCTGATTAAAATATGTGCTGTCGGTTTGTCTGATGTTTTCATTATTTTGATTTTAATATGTTAATATTCCCATCCTTTGCATATCTTATTGGCATTTAGTAATGTGGAACGCCGTATCCATTTATTTCGGCCTTTCTTAACGTTTCTTCTGAATCTTATAATAGAGTTGTTCCTAATTTTTCTTATGGCTCTATGTTGTTATCCACTAATTATTATTGTGTACAGTAATGGATATTCTTTGATTTCACATAGGCTGGAAATAATCCGATTTTCCAGCGCCTTATGTTGTTCTTGATAGGTCATAATTCACACCTTTATATTAATCCATATTTTTACCTTAATGCTTAAAAAGGTTACTGAAACAGTTATAAGTTACAGTTGTTGCCACTATTACTTATCACTATTGCATAGCTAACCTACATGCACCTATCCAGTTACCTTTTTTATCGTAATTATTCGCAAATAGTTTCTTTTGACAATCCAGGCATATACCCGAAATGATGGTTTCTCGTTCCGGCACACTTAAGTATGGAAAACAATCTTGAGCCGGTTTATTCATAGCAAACCGTAACAGGTAATCCCCATATCGCACCTTTACTTCAGTTGTGTTCTTGCACATACTGCACTCACATTTGACGGTATAGTTCCGTTCTTCGGGTATAATTTTTCTAATTTTTTCCATATTATCGCTTATTTTTAATTTTATATAGCATATCTGATACATAACACCATAATAGCACGTAAATTAGAGAGCCAAGTATTCCTATATAAAGCATGAGCACCACATGTGAAAAAATCCCAATCATATACATGACAAGGAATAGCATTACACCAATATAAAGTATTATTTCATGCAGTTTAATAAGAACACTCAAGTTCTTTTGGACTTGTCGCTTAAAATAGCTTAGGATTGTAATCCGACTGATTTTTCTATTTCTCATAACTTATCTATTTTATTGTTTAATATTCCGATAGTTACAAATTTACAACATCACTCTTCACCTCCCTATTAAATAGGATAACAGCGGGATGCAGATTGTACAGCTAAGTACAATTTAAACAGTCCTACTGCACTGCATCAACCGTGTTATGTCGGGGGATGGGAACGGCGTTTCACAACGCAAAGAAGTTTGTAGAAGTTAAATTTGTAGAGTAAACTGCCTGGGGTTCAAACCCAGCAAAGTGTATATTACAGTTCAAAAAGGCTTTTGAGAAAACGGCGCGAACCCAGTGATTCGCGCCGGAAAAAATCTTTGTGTATCGCGTTTCATTTTTGCGTGTGTTACAAAAAAAGAAAAGGATTGCGTTTTGGTAAAAAAGACAATAAGGAATTTTCGCAAAACAGGGCACACTGATAACGTGTTAAGGCGTTATACAGATGTTTCTACTCCTTAAATCGGCTCCGCGCTTTTCCGCTAAAATCAGCGAAACCTGCAAAAACTTCACTGCGGTAAACTTCACTGCAACTTTCCCCGCAACACAAAAACAGGTAGCATATATCTCACCTATCTTATTAAATTTGTCACAGTATAGCTGCATTTTTTCATACGTACAATCGGACACAATGGTGACGTAATCCTGATATATGTTCAGATGAACGATTTCAGTAAAACGCACATTATTCACCAAGCACTTTTGTATATTCACGCCCAAATACTTTTGGATGTTATATATTTGGTCTATGCTTGGTTTCTTCTTGTACTTTTTTACACGTTTCCCGATTTGGGAAACATAATCTCCAAGACAATACATTTCTCGCATAACATTTCATTTTAGTCATTGCACACATTGGGGGAATCGAACCCCCAATTTTATGCCACGGGATACCGCTTTTGCAATATCCCGTTCATATTGTGTGTTGTCAAGCTGCAACCGTTGCAACTTCTTCTTTCTTCGCTTGCTTCTTTTCTGTTTTTGCAGCTTTCACGGCTTTTACAGCTTCCGCTCTTTCGGCGTTTTCATCTGTATTTTCAACAATCTTTTTTCTTGTCGCTTTCGGAGCTGTTTTCTTTGCAGTTTTAGACTCCATAGAAGCTGTTTTACTTGGCTCGTCTACTTCTTGCAGTTGCTTCAGTACGTGTGCCTCAATGTTAAGCATACTCCACGCACTCTCCGCAATTTTGTAAGAATGTTCTTTCAGCATTTTGTTTGTCGGGTAATCTTCACGAGTTTTTGACTTAGGCGTGATACCAATCCGTTTCTCTATCAAGTCCAAATTGTACGTTGATGTGTCAAAAACTAATTCTCCGGCATTGTACATAAGTATGTCAAACTTGTCTAAGTTACGGAAAATGTTTCCACAACGCAAGTCCTTCTTCGCAAGTCTCTCAATCTCGAATTTGACAGTCCATGTGTTATAAAACATAGATTTCCAAGCATTTTTCAGCTCGTCAACCGTAGGAACTTTACTTTTTGCGTAAAGCGCCACACGTTCAAGCACAATTAGCTCGTCTTTGTTTCTATTACGTAACACGACATTGCTAACAGGACGCTCTAACAGCATAGCTGCAAATTCTGTAAATGAATAAACACTCACGATTTCTCTTTTTTCTACTACGTTAATTGTCTTCATAATGGTATAGTATTAAAATGTACTGAATTGTACATAGTTCGTGGGGCTGGAATCGAACCACCCCCACGATAAGACGTACTTAGTACGTTAGTCGGATAAGTGTATCTTTGTCTATTCTGCAAATAACTAAATGAATGTAGTTCATACGTTCTAATGCAGAATAGATAAAAAGAAGAACGTTAAAATTACATTCAGTCAAGCGAAAAGATTTACCCAATAAGCGGGCAATTCGCTTTGTGTGCTCTATGTTTTACGTAATATATATTTTGCCTAATACAATTTAGCCTTAACTCTTTTTCGTCAAACAGTTCGTTACCGCTTATTTGCTCGAATTATTTTTTTTAGTCGTACCAAAAGTAAATAGTATATTTACGGATTATTCGCACACTGCAAAGTACTAACTTTGCTTTTTGTTCTCTACAAAGAACTTTTTTTTGTCCGTCTCGTTTCCGTTCCGGTGAAAGCTCTTTTTCAAACGATAGTAAAAAAGTCAAATAAAAAATTTCGTTTCGATAAACTTTTAAATCTTTGTTTTTGTCCCTCTCGTTTCCGTTTGGGAACAACACTAAAGTAATAAACTAATTTGGAATAGCAAATTATTTCTATCTTTTTTTTCTAATATTATTCCGTAAATGGCTGAAAGCCAATAAGGTACGCCTACGCGCGAGAGATGTTCATAAACTATTGATATTCAACTATTTACAAACTACCTGTTTTATTGAAAAAAAAATATTTTCTCTATTTTTTCAAAAAACAGGAATATAAGTAGAATAACGAATTGAAAGTTATTTGTAATTATATTTTAAACGTTGATTTTCTGATAGTTAGCAAAACAGAGAATAGCTTTTAAATAGTATATAACGACTAAAAAAGGTTTTTTTGATTAAAATTGATAGCAAATAATATATATAGACATAATTAGAACGACTTTTAATAAAAGACGACCTTATAACCGTTTGATTTACAACAGTATAATAATTTAATATAAAGATTAGGGTAGGTGTGCCCTGAGTGGTGATTCCATACGTGCCCGGAGGGTAAATTTTCAAGTCTCGTTTTTAATTGGATTTTAAGCGTTGCTAGCAAAATAGTTTTCGATTTTATTTTTTGTATGAATATAAGAACACACATAACAAATAATGCATTCTATATTTAAGCAAAATAGCTTTTTGTATTTAGATGAGCAATCAGAATCTATATATTTATATATATTATTACACATACATTCTAATTATATCATTATTACACACTTGCAGTCAAAAGCTGAGAATGAATAGACTATTTGTTTTTCTCATCAAGTTATTGTGTTTTTTCAAACACACAACCTTATATAATACTCCATTCAGGTCTCGCATATACAGTTATGCCTATTTACTTATTTGTTCAGTTTGATACCCTATTTAATGGCGTTAAATATTTATTGTTTTAAATAGAACTTTTTTATTTCGAAGTTTAAATGGTATCTTTGCAATAGATGTATAAATTCTATAAAATCAAAATAATACAAGAATATATTTTAGTATTTGAAACTTGAAATGAAAAACAGGACCCAAATTCTATCATTTATCAAGACAATCAAGCCAAAGACTGTAGTAGATAAAAAGAAAATTATTCAATATTGTTCCCAGATGGGAATACAATTTGCGTTCAATGCCAATAATGATGATCTTAAACGAACCACCTTCAAAGAGTTCCTAACTTGGGCTAATAACGATTCCCCAGAAATAGGCAAAATACTTGTTTATCCAAACCCTTTTGTCACAATTGGCATTGTATCTATGGTGACTCCCGAACAAATTTACCTAGGACCAGCCTTATTTGGAGAAGATGGATTGGTCATCAACAACGTTGAGAAACCAACATCCGGATATAGAGAGGCTACAGAACAAGAGACTCTAAAACTACATCAAGTGCTACTAAATAAAGGCTTTTGTTGGAATCTATGGCAAAATAAATTTGTAAAAAGTATCTATATCCCAAGGCAAAACCAATTTGTAAGATTCCGGTCCTATACCACCAGCCATGAAGGCGTAGGGATATTTAAAAAAATCACAGACACTGGAGATATTGTAATGTATTGCGTTAAATCAGACAATTCTCCAATACAATACTCCCTGCATGAAGTTATAGGAAAAAAGGATTGTTATCAGTTTGCTGCAGCCACCAAAAAAGACATTCGCGCTTTGAAAGACGAATTGTATCAAGTCGGAAAAATCTGGAATGGTTATTATAGTCGGATACAACCTGTTGAATTTTTCGTTAATAACGGCGAGGAATACTGTTACATATCTGATAAAGGCAAGATTGAACATGGACGTAGAAACAACTCGATTGCATGTAAAGAGAGAATCGCTTTTGGTAATATTTTTGCAGACACTAAACAAGCCGAAGATTTTCTGCGCAAAGTACAAGAAATAATAAAGAGTGAATTATGCAAACCGACAGTTGAAGGCAATGCCTTAAAACGCATCAAAGAAGCCCGTAGTTAAACGTTTGCCTTCAAAACATATCCGTCATCCATTTACATGGCAAAATTCAGCACAGGGAAAAAGAAAGCGGTTCTATTGAAGATATTGCCTAAGGATGTTCATATATATAATTTTAAGATACACTCTAAATAGCTTTTAGTTTTAATGTATACCACCTAAAATACCTATAGAACAATATAATATCTTTTTAATATAAAGACAAACCCATAGGGTTTGCTATATAGTCCTCTCTTTTTGGTTCTTTTTCTAAGGCTTAGAAAAAGAACAGTTTCTTTATTAATATTCTATATAATAACCCTATATATACTCTTACTATAAATATATATTATAATATCTTTATATATAACTTATATATTATATAGATGATAGTTTTCCAAGGGGGGGGGGTAACCCATTTTAGTTACCCCCTGGATTCAGACATATTTCCAGCATTTCTAATCGGGATCAGGGAAAGATGGATATTTAAGGGATGAAATGAGACGGGTATGTCTCAGTTTTACAATTTCTCTTTCAGCTATATCTTCGACTAATCTGCCCTGTTTGAGATACATCTCACAAAACTTTATCAACTCATCAACATTATTGGTACATGAAAGGATATTCACCAACTTCCCATACACTTCCAGATCGAATGAATAATAAACCCTGTTTCCCAGTTTGTTATTCCACTTCCTCAAAAGTTTCATATGGATGAGTTTCTTTACGGAGTTATTAAACGCATTTTTACTGATTCCCATGCGTTTTATATATTCTGCATTACTCCAGTTAGTTGAAAAGCCATGCTTCTTAAGATATTCAAAATTTATCATATGCAAAATGAAACGGGTCTCTGATGGGGTAAAAAGGTATGAAAGACCTAAAGGATATTCCACGTATAAAAACTTTCTCAGACATTCATTTCTCATCATCTTCTTTGTTTTGTTTTCAAAATTCTAAATTAAAACTTCTACAATTATAAATCTGGTATTTTCAAAATCAAGCTCTGTGCTTCATTAAAGCGTGCAAAAACGTTCAATACCTTTTCAACATTCTGTTCATCAATCCAAGTTTTAGCAACTTGCCAACTTATGGATTTATTAAATTGGTAATTATCCAGTTTAATCGTATGATGTGAAAGCTTTCCTTCTGTAGGCTTCAATCCTAGATCATGCAGCTGGCACAACCCATTCTCAAAAAAGATGCATCCTTTCTCCAGCTTTTGTGCCTGAATCATTCGGATAGTATAATTAACCCTTCCAAGAAACAACCCAGTAGCCCACTCCGTCAATGCAAGTTTATCAATAAAACCAGCATCAATCAGACTCAAAATGTCATCTGGAGTTCCTAAGCAGGGAGTTCTCAGACACTGTTTTTTACACTCTTGACATTTACAACCTATCGGTTTACGTCCAGTTTTCCGTATTATCTTCTCAAATATAGATTCACTCATTACTT
Organism: Bacteroides thetaiotaomicron; assembly: GCA_019412825.1. GTDB lineage: Bacteria > Bacteroidota > Bacteroidia > Bacteroidales > Bacteroidaceae > Bacteroides > Bacteroides thetaiotaomicron_A. The sequence continues at coordinate 176,638 of DXOL01000036.1, forward strand.
TCATGTTAAATATTGATTACTATTCCTTTGCTTGTGTACCCAGATTTTTGGATTTCCATAGTTCTAGAATATATTCACGACCAGCAGGCGTCCATCTTACTTCTTTGTTATATGTATTTGTCTTCCCTTTCTTGTTTTTCCAGTAATATGGGACTACACATTGAAGAAGTGCATGATTCTCATGTACAACTAACTGTTGATTTTTACGTATGCATATTTTCTCTTGCAAGAGGAAATTATGTAATGTCCGGGTACTTATTTGAAGTTCTTCAGCAATTATACTGGACTTGAAATAATCCCGGTTTTCTATGAATTTCTGATAAAATTCAACTTTGGGCTTGTTCTTTGCCGCTTCCTCCTTAAGTTCCTTTATTTCTTCGAAAAGGGTAACAGTTAATTTTAAAGCTTCATCCATTGTTTGGGGTACTGAATAACCACTAACCAAATCAGAGTGTCCCCTACTCGGCTTACCAATAGATTCATTTTTTTGAATCACTGAATCAAATTGTTCTACTTTTAGTTCCAATATCCTGTCACCACACCACTGAGCAAAATCTGCTGACAGCCATTCAGCAAACCCCTGAACTAAAAACTCATCTATCCATGTTGCACCATTAATACCTCTAAGTGTAATCACCTGGCCTTCATAAGATGTGGATTTTCCACCGGAAACCAACGAATGACGGAGTTCCGAAGTGGATTTAAAACGTATCCATACAGCCGGGGATTTTCCATAAGCTTTAGCCATTTCTGTCGCATTCACAAATATTTTACCGTTACCTATTTTGAAAGTTATAGGAAACTTATCCATGAAAGTGAATACAACAGGCGTTTTTTGGTCGATAATAAAGAGGTCAATTCCATTATCCCTAAAACTTCCTGCCCATATTTCCAGTTCCTCACAAAGTCTTTCCATCAGCTTACTTTCATTTTTGAGTAGAAAGACCAGCTTACTTACATCTCTGGGGCGAATGGCGTACAAGGGTTTATCATTCTTCTTAAAAATGATTCTACTACTGGACGGACACAAGTTCTGTGCTTCCCTAGTCTCCATCATCATTGGTCGTTTAAGTACTTTACATAAGTCATATAGACATATCCAAGTTCCATTTGCACCTCCTTCTCTTAAAATTCGTATCGGCTTGTTCCTAAAGTCGATTACCTGATAACCTTCTCTAGTCTTCATCTTCCCGCCTTCTTTTGTTTCTGGAATGATGAGCCTTACGCCTATGAGCCATATCTCTAACAGAACGATAACTTCTATTGGTTTCTCCACATAGCTTATCAAATTCTTTTAATTGCAAAGCACCAATATCTTCCAGGGATACTTCTACATTCTCATTAGCGTAGCGGTAGTAGTAGCCGCCAGTCGAAATATAAAGACCGGTACAAGCAAATGAAATAGATTGAAGGTTACCACCAGAATACTCTGCGGTCGTGTTTAGAGATCTTAGAATACCGATAAGAACTTGTGCACCATTGAAAACTAGTACCAATTTCGAATCTTTAAAAGGTTTTTTCATCATGTTTTAAAAGTTTAGTTATTTGTTCCTCTGATAATCTGTCTTTAACCATTAACGCCAAGCATGTATCTGAAAGTACAATACCGTCTAGTAGCATGTCCGACATTCTTTCCAGTATATGTATTCCAAATGCTGGATCAACGTAGGCTACCAGTGCCAATGCTAAAGATTCGTCAATTAAAAAATGTCCCCTATCGTTCATAATGATTAGACTGTCAGGCTTCAACTCATAAGTGTCACATACGGATTTTATCCAGAATGCAAACTGAGCACTAAAATCTATTACAGTATGTTTATCGGCATTCCCTTTGTTTTGAATATAATGCGTTGCGTCTGCATACGCAATGCCCTTTGCCGATGTGGCGAACAATAGTTCCGGGAACTCTCTGTACTTCATCTGAGTACAGGTAATGTTTTCAATGTTCATTCTCTTTTTCTCATACTTATTTTTATTAATGTTAAAACTTTGCAAATATAGAGCTTTACTTTTTCAAAAAAGAGTGTATTTAACCTACATATCTCATATTTATTTCTCTTTTAATACTGAATTACAGTAAATTATACAACTGTTAATAATAGAACTGGAAAAGGCCATCCAAATTACTTGAATGCAAGTCAGGTCTGTATCAATCGTTTATATTTTTAAACTTAATGTCTTTTTTTGTTAAAAACAACCTTGTCACTTCTCAGAATGCTATTCCTCTTAAAAAACAATAAAAAACAAGGTGACAACAGAAGGCACATTCAACCACGAACTTCTGGAAAGTATTTTTCGTACCAGCAAAAAGACTATCCAGGAATATGTAAGGGAAGTAGACCGTAATAATCGGTACCGTTCCATACGGGGACAAACTACCGTAGTAGGGACAATATTAGATGACCGGGCACAACTCATAGACTTATATGACGCCTGCCTCCAACAGGATGCCCACATCCGCTCTGTTATTGAGACTTTGGAATCTCAGATTTTAGGCGACAGATATATGTTAGCTAAACAGAATGAAAAAGGGAAATACGTTAAGGATATAGAACAGACTCATTTAATACAAGGTTCTCAGTTTGACACTATCATCAAAGGAATTGTCGAAGCTAAGTTATATGGGTTCACCCTTTTGGAGATTATGCCGAATACAAATCCAAAAACGGGAAAACTGGCAGAAGTGAACATTGTAGAACGAAGGAATGTACTGCCGGAACAGAAGGTTGTAGTCAAACGGCAAGGAATCTGGTATCCAAATTGGGATCTTGATTCTGCAACATACAATAGAAACTACATACTGATAAACTGCAGAGACCTTGGATTATTTTCAGCCACGACTCCTTTAATTCTCGCCAAAAAGTTTACAGTAGCCAACTATATAAACTTTTCCCACACCTATGGACAGCCCATCATACACGGAAAGACAGTTAGTGAGAATAATGGCGACAGGAAGCGTTTAGCTCAAGATATCGCCAATGCTGCACAAAACAAAGTCATTGTTACCGGTCTCGAAGATGAAATTGAGATTAAGACATTCACAATGAGCAACTCTGAAAAGATATATACAAGCATCATCGAGTTTGTCAATAGCGAGGTAGCTAATTTGATTTTAGGAAGTGAAAGTATGGCTGGTGGTATGCAGAGTTACGTCGGCTCGACTAAAGCACATCAGGATATATTTCGTGAACGCATAGAAGTTTATCGCCGATTCATCGAAAACGTGATGAATGAGGAAGTGCTGCCAAGACTGGTAGACATGGGATATATCAAACCCGGATTGGAGTTCAAATACAGTAATCGGATTGAGATGAACAATGAAGACCGTATCAAGCTGTACGGTCTGATAACCGACAAATACGAGGTTAGTGCCGATGAGATTGAAAAGGAGTTCGGGATAAATGTAGGTCGGCAGATCAATGTGTTATCTGCGGACAGTAGTTTGCCTTCTGCTTCCGGTAGTTCATCGAATGACAGGCGTATCATGTCAGAAGAGGAGTACTACAGGCGTTATGGGCATCCCAGAGAGAGCAAGGTCGCAAATTTTATCATGGGAGCAGGAAAGTAAACGACGGGTTCCTGCTCCCGGAAGCCGGCGAAGTGAAAGCCTTTGATAAAGAAAAAGAGAGCCAGACGCATGAAGAGTTCTTATTGATATTACCCTTGTTCCGGAAGTTAATACTAACTCAGAAAGATACCGCTGGTTCTTATGACATTTTGGAAGAAATGATTTCTCTTAGAGCATCATTTCTTTTGGATCGTGTATTCGATGGCATGCATATGAATTTTGACAAGGCACTAAACTTGCTCCGTAACAATAATGAGTTTACTACCTTACAAGAGAAAGAGGAAAGGGATATTCTGGTTGCTGCAATAGACAATCTGGTAGATTTTGCAGCTGCCGAAGAATATACATTGATGAGGGAATTACCTGATGAAATAGATACAGAACATCCAGAACTTTATGAAGGCTTATGCAAAAAATACAACGAAGTGTATGCTTTACAAGAGAATGAGGATACTCTCCATGCGGCGACGATAGCAGCATGGTGGATTACTATTCCGCGAGAAACACTCATCACTTACATGACTCAGGGAGATGAACGAGTCCGCGCATGGCATCTTTCAATGGAAGGACTCACTTTTCCAAAGTACGAGTTTCCGGAAGCATTGATTCCACCAATTGAGCACGGATGCAGATGCTATTTAATAACAGAAGGTTCTATGCCAAACGTACACGCATCCCTGAAAAGAGATAAAGATTATCAGAAAAAGGTAAATCCGGTATTTTTCGGTAGTCTCGCACGCAAGGGGAAAATATTTTCTCAATCCCACTCATATTTCAAGAGTGCATTACCGGAGAAGGTAGAGGCGATTGTTAAACGTATTAAAAATAAATTTTATCTATAATGGACTTAACCCCAGAACAATTCTGTGCACAATGGGTAAACGAGAAGAGAGAACCACTGTTATCCAGCAAGTTAGAGTTTAACATGAATAATTTTATCACTGATGCGGGAAAATACACAAAGGAATGTTTTGAGTCATCATTCAGCAACCAAATGTTTTATCGCAGTGGAAAGCCCTGGAAGCCAAGAACATCCAGATGGGGAAAAATGCGTAATCATCCTATATTGAAACATACCGGAGAATTGTTAGGAGCAATCCAAAATATTGCAAATCAACGACATACAAGGAATCGGCATCGTGAAAGTTATACCATCTTTACACTGGAAGAAAATCACGGGCAAAAAGCCAGTAAAAAGTACAAAGGCAAAGGATATGCCGCCGTCCACAATACAGCCCCGGAGTTCCAGAAGTATCATGTAAATGGTAGAAGTAAACGCAAACCGGTTCAAAGACAGTTCATTGGGTTCAGCCCCTATATCGATGAATATATACTACAACATTTTGTTCCCAAAATTTTTGAAGGATTCCCTAAATAATATGCTAAAAGAAAAGAACACACAACCTCAGGTAGAAAATAAAGAGGAAATAAAGAGGATAGTAACGGAAGAAGCCGTTTCAGAAAACCCGTTTATAAACATGTATGATGCGGTAAGGCGTGCTATCGATACAGTCAAGGAAGATGAAGACAACCCGCTCAGCCCGCCTTTCTTTAAAACTGTTGAAATAGACAGCGGGCAATTTGAGCGTATAATTCGTGATGAAAACTTGGAATACGAAGTTGCCTTTCCTGCCATATTCATCCATTTTATCAATGTGAGATACCTTGTCCAGCAACAGCGGCTGGGTGAAGGCAGGGCCACAATGCGCATTAGGTTTATCCTGAACAATCTCAATAACCGTGATTCTACAGTTGAATGTGCCCCATTTTCTGTTTTCCAACGTATCAATGTCGCCATTCAGGACGCAAAGAACCATGAACCTGCACTGAACGAAAGGTGTAATCTGACATACTTTGATATGCCGCGAACAGTTAATATGCTTCAAGCATATTGGATAGACTATGAAGTTTGGTTTCGGGAGTCTACAGCATGGAAGTACCGAAATTGGGTGGAGAGATATTTGGTCATGCCGCCCTTTACCGATCACACCGACGCACCGGGACACGATACAGGTGGGCATAAAGTTCACCCCAAACCTGATTATGAAGAAGCAACAGGTTTCAGACCTTCTGTTGAAAATCCGGAAGCCGATGGTGAGGAAGAAGGTGTATAACCTGTAACCCTGAAAAGAAGCGGGCAAGGTTCTGCAAACATTTATAATTGTCTTTATCTATTCTTGTGAAACTAACCTTAAATTATGGACACAAATGAATTTAAAAACATCGTCGGAGAAGTACGCCCCAACGAAATTGCGACAATACGCTTCTTCGGGAAAGTAACAGAGGAGTCTACCGCCATATTTAATTCTGAATTTGATTTTCTGGAAAACGTCATACGCCCGTCAGCGATACGGGTACTCATCAATTCCGAGGGCGGCTCTGTGCTTTACGGAATGAGTACCTATTCAACAATCCAAAACTCTAAAATTAAAACAGAATGTATCATCGAGGGTATGGCTGCGTCGATGGGGTCCGTACTTTGGGCAGCAGGTAACCGTTCCCTGATGCGTGACTATTCCATATTGATGATCCACAACCCCTTCTTGCCGGAATCCGAAGATAAGGAGTGTTCCGATATGGTGAAAGCCTTTGTAGGACAGATCGAAACCATATATAGAAAAAGGTTCGGGCTCACGAAAGAACAAGTAAAGGCTATTATGGATGGGAAAGCCGGACGGGATGGGACATTCTTTGATGCGAAAACAGCTGTTAGTGCCGGTATCATCCCTGCAGAAAATATTCTGAAAACAACCAAGCAGCTTTGCGAAAAAGTCAAAAATGCAATGAATGGCATTGAGGATATCGATAAAATTCAAAATATGATGGAAACATTCAACCTGGAAGCGGTTGACGCAGTGGAAGACGAAAATAAACTAAATGAAGAAGAAAAAACTACTCTTGAACAAAAAGAAAACAACGAACACAAAATTAATATGGCAGAAGAAAGAACAATCCCATTTGAATATGCCGCCGTAGCAGCATCATTAGGCATGAAAGAAACTTTTGAACCTAAAGACGTTATGGCACGAATCTCTGAACTAATCTCAGTAGAAGCTAGACTCACCGAAACACAACGAAACCTGAGTGATGCAAATACTGTAATTGCCGGTAGAGATGCTACCATACAAAATCTGCAAAAAGATTTGGAAAGCGTGACGAGCAAACTCACTGTATTCGAACAAAAAGAACTGGAAGAGAGAAACTCAAAGATTAACAAACTGGTGGATGATGCTATCGAAGCAGGGAAAATCGGCAAGGAAACCAAACCCCAATGGGTAAGCATGGCAGAAGCTAACTTTACTTTGGCTGAAAGCACGTTGAGTTCTATTCCAGCGCGTGAACAAATTACCCAGGAGATTGCAAATGATCCAAAAAACATTCAGGCTGCTACAGAAACGATTAAAACTGTAGAAGAGAAAATGTCTGAAAAGGTAAATGCCGTTGTAGGAGAAAAATTTGAATTCAAAAGGCTTGAATAAAAGACCAACGACACACAAGAACTAAGCACATAAAATGGGCTAAACAGCCCAAACAACACAAAACCTAAATCTAAAACACAAAGTATGGCAGACACAGTAAATCTACTTCAGAATGGCTACGCCGGTGAGGTATTGGAGGATTTGTTGACCTACACAGCCCAAGGCAATGACACATTCAAGGAAGGGTTGATCCATGTGAAAAGTGGAATACAACATAAATATACTTTACCTGCGGTTAAATTGGGAGATATTATTCAAGATAATATTCCAACCCCGCTTTCTACACATGGTGCCAAAGGTCCTGATGGCGAAAATGAATACACTTTCACAGAGAGATACCTGGAACCTCAAGAATTCATGATTTACCTTGAGTTTAACCCTAGGGATTACGAGAAATACTGGAAATTCGCACAACCTGACGGCAATCTGGTTTTCCGCGAACTCGATCCTAAAATCCAAGCAACCATGCTTAGGCTTCTGATTGAGAAAAAGAATGAGTACATAGGCAATGCAATTTGGACGGGTGCCAAAGGAGGCACAGTAAGTGCCGGCATCACAGAACCAGCAGATTGCACGAAAATCGGTAGCCGAAAAGAAAAATATTTCGACGGTGTGATCAAACGTATCATAGATAATGTGAGTGCAACAGATGCCGAAACTCTGGCTGGAGGTCAGGTTATCGTGTCCGGCACGACAGAGCTAGCAGATGGAGAAGCGGTAGAACAGGCATTATATTCGATGTGGAAGAAATGCCCCAAACAAATCAGAAAAAAGAACAATCTATGTTACGTAATAGGATGGGATTCATGGGATTTATATGACCAATATGCATCCAATAAGGTTTACAAATATTCCGAAAATACAGAAACAAACAGATACAAGTTTAAAGGAAAGCGTATTGTCCCCATCGTCGGGATTCCCGAACACACCATTGTTTTAGCTGATTTTTCAACAGGCATGGATTCTAACTTATGGATGGGTGTAGACTACGCCAATGACACTGAAGTTGTTAAGATCGACCGCCTTCAGTCAAATTCAGAACTTTTCTTCTTCCTGGCCCGTATGAAAATGGATGTGAATATCGTAAGACCGGCAGAGATTGTTATCCATACTGCCTACAAAAAGACTGTATAACTTTAAATCTTAATTCTTTAATCTACAAGGGAGTGGGGCAAAACTCCATTCCCTTCTTCACATTAAGAACCTAAACTATGGCTAAACTAAAAAATACGGCAGAAGACGAAACACAAAACACTGAGGTAAAAGAAGAAACTCCTGCATCAACACCCAAAGAAAAACAAAAAGAACAGGAGAAACAGGAAGAGTTGGCATCGGTAGTCCCACTCAAAAAAACGGCTGCTAAGAATGGCATGACGGAACATGAACCTGATGCACAAGTAACAGCTATTTTGAAAGTTAACTGCAAATATCAGGAACTGTATGTCGACAAGCAGGGAAGCGTTTATACTATTGACACACTGCCGAACATCAGAAAGAATGCGATCCTCTATAAAAATCCTTTTTACAAACCTTTATACATGTAAGAATGGCATTAGGGAATGTATTCATATCAGATACGGATGGTAATATACCATCTAACGTATCATCCGGTAATGAAAAGGTGACCGGTCTTCTGTTTGACATATCACTCCAGCCAACATTATTTACGGCAGGATATGGCAAGAACAACGAAACAAAACTAAAGCTGAACGATGTGGCATATATTACCAATCTAAAGTCTGCTGTTAAAGATTTCGGGATTATTGAAAGGGTAAAGGCTACGGAGGATGAAGAAAACAATGTGAATCTCTTTCACGGAATCCCCTATTATCACATAAGCGAGTTTTTTCGACTTAGTGGTAATATAAATGGAAGCGGAAAGTTATATGTCATGTTCGCAGATTGCTCGGTGTCATGGGACGCGATTGAGATAATGCAACGTGCATCCGGAGGTACTATTAATCAGTTAGGAGTTTGGACGGAACAGCCTCTGTGGAAAGACAATGGCAATGCTGATAAATATAGTTTGAACGTCGTAAAATCCATCAATGACAAAGCTGTTGCAATGGCATCACAGAACCAGCCGCTTTCGGTTATCTTATCCGCCAATCCTTCCAATACTGGTGCAAATACTATAGAAGGCAAAAAGGTGGACCTGAATAAGATTCCGAGTTGCATCTGTGAAGCAAGCCGTACTAGTGTTATCATTGGACAGGCATCTTCGGAATTGATATCCACCATGCAAAAGTGTAATACCAATCACACTCCGGTTGGCTTCTTAGGTGCAGTTTTGGGGTGTCTGGCGAAAGCTAATGTACAGGAATCAGTCGCATGGGTAAAACAATTCAACTTATTCTCTGATGGTTTTCAAGAAATCGAGTTCGGCTTTGGAGATACCAACCAAACCGATGATGAGGAATTTATCAGCCTAAACAGGTACGAATCTCTGTCTCCTGTAATGCTGGACGATCTGGACGATAAGGGATATATTTTTCCAATAAAGTATAGCGGTCGTGAAAATGGTGTTTACATTTCCAAGGATCAGACATGCTCCGCTGGAGATTATAGAACTATCGCCCGCAATAGGACAATCAACAAGTCGCGTCGTGCAGTACGCGCTGCATTATTACCCTATGTCAACAGCCCTTTGATGGTGAACCCCAGTACCGGTTTTTTGGCCCCCTCTAAAATTACATCCTTCAAGGGTATAGTAGGTGATATACTGTCAGGTATGCAAAAATCACAGGAGATTTCCGGATATGCCGTAACTATTGACGCTAACCAAAATGTACTAGTTAATGACACTTTACGTATATCATATGTCATCGTTCCAGTTGGCGTCGCTGTTAAGATTTACGTGGAAGAAGGACTCAGTTTAACCGCAAAATAAATAATGCATGGCAATAATTAACAACGTAGCTTACTCGTGGAGCATGATTACTCTTGCTTCTACCGCATTAGCCATTGATGAAGGCAGTACGACGCTTGAAGGGGTTAGCGGGGTCAAATGGAACAAAAAGCGTAAAATCGAATCCAACTACGGAATGGGTGGCAAGCCTGTAAGTAGAGGATTTGGAAACATAACCTATACGGCTTCAATCACTATGGACTATGCTACACAACAGATGTTACGTAGTACCTATGGTAGTTTAATGGACATCGGTGAGTTTGATTTGATCATTAGTTTTGCCAATCCAATGGCGAGCGACGATTGGACCACTACCAGCGTTACTTTAAAAGGGTGTATCTTTGCTGAAGATGGTATGGAAAGCCAGCAAGACGATACAAATATTACACATGAGTTTGACTTAAATCCCTTTGATATAGTTATCGGGGATGCTATGTCTATATAGACATAGCTGCGCTTATGTAACCTTTTAGAATATGTAACCTTTTTCTGATAAGTATCTTAGAATCAAGACTGCTTTCCAGAAAAAGGTTACATAAGGGATGGAGATACTATTTGATTATTTACTATATTTTTGAATAAAGCATCACATATTTGTGATGCTTTATTGTTTTTGGAAATGAGTATTTGAGATAGAAGATAATCCAGAGCCATAAAAAAAATGTAAAAACACTTTAGATTTAATATATAGGCCCAATCAGAGTTTATACGAATAACTCAAATTCTGGACGATAGGCATTGAGTTTACGATAACAAATAATAGAAGTAAGAATACAAAATGCAACGATGATTTCACATTCTGGGATCAAAGAATAGGAAGAAAACTTATTTTTTCATACTTTTGGACGCAAACAATCAAAAACACATGTTTTCTACGGACGATTATATATTAAGTAAACTAAAACAGGGTGACGAAAAAGCATTGAAAGAAGTAGTAGACAAATACTATAATCAACTATGCGTCTATTCTGTTCAATATACAGATTCTTTGGAAGTTTCGGAAGATATCGTCCAAGACTTCATCATCCGTTTATGGGAAAAGAAACTTCATCTGACCATCAATAATAACCTGAAAAGTTTTCTCTTTAATTCAGTCCGCAATGCTTCCGTCGATTATTTGCGCAAGCATCAGCCATACCGTTTCGTAGAAATTGAAGAAGACGCATATATTACCGATTTCGAACCCAATGAGACGGAAATAGAAGAGCAAGTACGTCGTCTAAAGCAATATTTAAAGGAACTGACTCCAAAAGAATACAAAGTATTAATGGAGATAGTAGTACACAATAAGAAATACAAAGAAGTAGCCGAAGAATTAGGTCTGTCCGTAAATACCATTAAAACCCATCTATCAAGGGCCTTGAAGTTCCTGAGAAGCAAACCTTTTATTTCACTCTATTCACTTTTTTACCTATAAACTGCATTTTTTTATATTTTCGTTCACCCATTTATACTCTTTTTACGTCATGGAAACAAAAAAGAAAGAATGACAATACTATCAGAGAACGAACTAGTGGATTTATGCCACAAATATCAGACCCACAATCTAACCGAATCTGAATTTCGGCTACTGCAAAGTTGGATGAAAGAATCAGAAGAGAATTACTTATTCTTTTCCAATTACGTCAAGCTATATAAAGCCGAAAAAAGGAAAGAGACCAGTCTGATGACTAATCCCGCAGATGGTTGGAAAGCTATTGAACGGAAGCGAAAGCGCTATCATTTACGCCGGAAGCTCTATTATTCAACTATAGCAGCCTGTTTTCTCTCGTTTCTGCTGGGAACAGCGGCCTACTTTTATTTAGATCAGCCTACCCCCTCACTCCCATCGGCAGAGGAACTCTCATTAGCAGAACTATTCCCTAACCTTCCACAGAATAAGGTGACACTGACATTGAGTTCCGGCCAGCAAATCATACTTGATGAAGAACAGGCTAAAGAGATTGCTGATAATGGAAAAGTGGTAGCCAAAGGTACGAATAACTCATTAAGTTACCAATCGGATACCACACCGACAGCCAGTATTCAATATAACACAATTACAGTTCCCGAAGGAAGTACTTTTTCTCTGACCTTGTCCGACGGAACACAAGTAACCTTAAACTCCACCACCACTTTCCGATATCCGGTATCCATGCAGGACAAGCGTACCGTAGAACTGAATGGAGAGGCTTATTTCGATGTGACACATACGAGACAACCTTTCATTGTAAAAGCGGACGGAAAAGAAATAAAAGTGCTGGGTACACAGTTCAATGTATATGCCTTCCCAAAACAAAATATGATTACAACCCTGGTAAAAGGAAAGGTAGAAGTAAATAATGGCATCACACACAAACTATTAACGCCGGGACAACAAGCGACCGTGAATCAGGAAGATAACGCTATCACTATTGAGGAAGTAAATACAGACATATATACCTCATGGGTAACAGGGAAGTATGAATTCACCCAAGTCCCACTACACAATATCCTGTCGCAGTTCGAATTATGGTATGGAGTGAAAGTGGTCTATAAAGACAAGGATGTGCGTGGCATTTGCTTTGACGGAGCAGTGTTCCGCAACAAGCCATTGGGATTCTCATTAGAGATTATCCAGCAAATATCCAATGTCCGCTTCGCGAAAGAAAACGGAATTATTACCGTAAGTAAATAAAACAAGAACAGAGAGATATAAATAAGCCTGAAATATGTATGCAAAACGTATCCGGGCCCGATGTTTCATTTAATAATCTTAATAGTACTAGAAATGGGAAAAACTAAACAAAAAGCTTCTTGGATGCAAAGTCGTATCTGGTCGCTACCCCTCCTCTTTACATTGCTTTTTGTTTTCGCACTGCCTGTCACAGCCAATGTAATGGACGGAGCCAAACGTGTGACTCTTGTCAATCCGGATATATCTGTCAGAGAGGCATTAAAAAGTGTGGAGAAACAGACAGGAATTACCATCATGTTTCAATCCGACATTATTAATGACGAAATACGGTTGAAGCTAAACTTAAAAAATGTTTCTTTAAGAGAAGCATTGGAAGAAATTTGTATGCCAGCCGGACTGCAATTTGAAGTAAAAGAAGACTATATCCTGATAGTCAAGGCAAAAGAACGCCCAAAAGGAGCGTCCAGAAAGAAAATAACCGGAACAGTCATCGATGAGAAAGGGGAACCTTTGATGGGAGTCACCATATTTATAGAGAATGACCGTAGCAGAGGAACGATAACCGATGCCAACGGACATTATGAGCTGGAAGCTGCCCCTAGCGATCTAATGGTCTTTTCTTACATAGGTATGACTAAACAATCTATCACTCCGAGAAATGATACAGTGGTTAATGTAGCTATGCAGGAAGACGCAAAAATGTTGAGTGACGTAGTGGTAACAGGTTTCCAGACCATCTCAAAAGAACGGGCTACCGGTGCTTTCGACATTATCAAACAAGCCACTCTGGACAAGCCTTCCACAACGATTGCCGACCGTCTGGTAGGTCGGATTGCCGGTGTACAGGCAACAACCACAGCAGACGGGGACATTTCTTTCACTATCCGTGGACAAGGAACGTTGCAATCCGACAAAGCTCCGTTGATTGTAGTAGACGGCTTCCCTATCTCCACAGGATTTTCCTCTATTAATCCGAATGACGTAGAAAGCATTTCTATCCTGAAAGATGCTGCGGCAGCTTCCATTTGGGGAGCACGGGCTTCGAACGGTGTAATCGTGGTTACTACAAAAAAAGGGACAAAAGGAAAAGGATTAAAGGTATCAGTCGATGCCCAGGTTCGTATCGGCAGCAAGACCGATATCGACTATCTTCGCAATATCCTATCCAGCGAAGAGACGATAGAATACCAGAAAAAGACTTTCGGAACTTATCAGAGACCAGCCAAATTCCCGTCATCGAATCCAACCAGTGCTACACTTACCGATGTATTTGAAAACGCCTACACACAAGCAGGAGTATTATATAATAAATACAAAAATCTGGGTGAGATATCAGAAAGTGAATACAATGCCGGACTGGCTGCACTGGCACAACTTGATAACAAGAAGCAAATAGAGGACGAACTTTTGAGGCGTCCTGTCTACCAGCAATATAATATCACGTTGTCCGGTGGAACCGAACGTATGGATAATTATGTATCCTTACTGTACGGTTATGACATTTCCCGATATCAAAAGAATAATTCACAAAACTTCCAATTCGACTATCGGGGAAATATGAAGTTGCTTAAGTGGTTGGATATGAATATCTTTGCCACAGCACGCTACAAAGCAGCCGACCAGTCAGGAGCATCCGCCGGAGAATTTACGGCCTTGGCTCCTTACGACATGATTCGGAATACAGACGGTTCGCAAGCTGACATGAGTTACCTCAGACAATATGCCGACGGCGTGAATACCGTACTAAATAAGTTTAACTTTCCCTATTCGGACTGGAGCTACAACATCGCACGGGAAGTAAACGGACGTGATGTCACCGACAAGATACTGAACGGACGTTTTCAGGTGGGATTCAAGGCGACTATTCTGGAAGGGTTGACATTCGACACTAAATTCCAATATGAATACGTGCAGCAAGACACGCGCAATCTGTATTCTGAAGATACTTACAACGTACGAAATACGATAAACATGTACTCTACCCTCGATTGGAAGAATAACACAGCCAAACCTAACATTGAAAAGGGAAACATTTTACGTGAAAACAAATTTACGACAGATGCCTACAACTGGCGTAACCAGATAAACTTCAACCGTACGTTTGCCGAACGCCACGCCATCAATTTTGTCGGCGGTATTGAAATCAGCCAGAATAAGGCAAAGAGGAGAACGTTTGCTCCCATATATGCTTATGATGACGAATACTTGACTTCCTATCCTATTCAAAACACCAAAGTAGAAGATATTTTCGGAAATAAAAATGCTGTTATCGATACCCGTTCTTCATTCTCATACGCTTTGCAGCGCTATTTCTCCGCATTTGCGAATTTAGCTTATACATTCGACGATAAATACTCTATATCAGGTTCTTATCGTACCGATGCGTCCAATTTTATATCCGATGACCCCAAATACCGTTATTCTCCTTTCTGGTCGGTCGGTTTTAGCTGGAACATGACAAACGAGAACTTTATGAAATCGATCCATTGGCTGGATTACCTTCGCCCGCGTATTACCTACGGACGAAACGGAAATGCCAATACAACAACTTCCATGTATCCGCTGATTGAGATGATGGGGATAGGCAGGAATTCCGAAGTACCTTACGCACGCTTCACTGCCTACGGTAACCCGAACATGAGTTGGGAGCATACCAATACCGTCAATATCGGATTCGACTGGTCTATGTTCCACGGGAAGTTCTATGGCAAATTTGATTTTTATAATAAAAAAGGAACAGACATCATGGCAGATGTTTCCGTCCCCATTGCTTCCGGACAATTTATTATCACAGACCAGATAGCCATCACGGGAGCTAAAATCACTGCCAACGCAGCGGAAATAACGAATCGCGGAATAGAGTTGGAATTGGGAGGCAGCCTGCCTATCGGAAAGGATTTTCATTGGAACGGTAATGTCACCCTTGCCTACAATAAAAACAAGGTAGACAAGTTCTACGTCAACTACATTGACAAGTCTGATATGCTTAGACCGACTGCCGTTGAAGGTTACAACATCTTTGGATTATGGGCTTACCGGTATGCAGGACTTACTGAAGTAAATTCCACATCCGGGACCGGCAAAAGCAACGTTCCCTCCATTTATATAGACAAGGAAGGCAATACCAGCCCCATCAACAGTATTCCGCCCGAAGTAGACGGACGCGATGCATTGGAATATATGGGTACTACCATTGCCCCGTGGACCATCGGCATGAGCCATGCTTTCAGTTATAAAGAGTGGGAACTGTCATTTACAATGACAGGAAAGTTCGGGCATAAGTTCCGTCAGACCACATTCAACTATGCGGACCCGCTCACCTCTATCCCCAATCGCCAGTATAGCCAGCTCAGCGACGAAGGAGTGATACCCATGCCGACAGACAAGACCATAGCGCTGTCAGCCTATGCGTCATTTGCTCCTTATATGGATTACAATATAAAAAGCGCAAACAATGTACGTATGCAGGAGCTGTCTTTATCCTATTCAGTCCCCAACCGTATTCTGAATAAATGGGGAATCAGCCGCCTGACTTGTTATCTGCAAGGAAACAACCTGTTCACGATCAAGGCAACGGACGAAGACCCCGAATATTCTTACGGTTCTTTCCGGTTGCAGCCGACCTATACTATCGGAGTCAAATTCGCTTATTAAAATTGAAAATACATAAATAACTTGATAGATTATGAGAAAGATATATACGATAAATTCTATTCTTCTTCTGGCGGTTGTGTTATTCAGCTGCAATGATTATCTTGACGAGCAACCCAGAAAAGGAAACGGCATAGAACTAAAAACCTTCGAGCAACTGGAAGCCATCATCAATGCACGTACTGAAGGGACAGACCGGCAACTCAATGCAGATTTAAATGCAGCACAACTCTATATGAGTGATTGTTTCTCTTTGCCGGCAGCGTGGGCGGCAGAGGCTGACTGGGCAACGATATTAGGTGGAGACAACACCCTTTTTCACTTGAATTGTCTCCAGCCTAAATATACAGATGTATTGGATGGAAACAATACTGTCTGGCTGCTTAGCTTCAGGAATATATTTATAGCCAACACAGTGCTTGTTTATATGGACAAAGTAACGGGCGGAACCAAAGAACAACGCGAGTTACTGGCCCAAAGAGCACATTTCCTGCGGGCATTTCATTATTATGAATTAGCTAACTGTTATTGTGTACCTTATTGCGAAGCTAATCTTCAGGAATTAGGTTTACCCATCAATACGGATCTTACATACAAAAGTTCATATCCCCGCGCTTCTTTAAGAGAAGTCTATGAGTTTATTGAATCCGAACTGACACAGGCTCTGGATTTATCCATCCCACTGAAAGAGAATGGCAGTCGCAAGGCATGGCGTGAAAACAGTTCCGCTGTGAACAGCTTTGCCGCAAGGTTTTATCTGACTAAAGGTGACTATGCCAAAGCCCAGGAATTCGCAGAAAAAGCCTTGGCCTTAAATGCTGACCTGGGAGATTTTAACGACAATACATTTCTCAAAGAAGAACTCTCGGCAATAGATGAAGAGACAAAAACAACAAACTGGTTCAATCAGAGCTACAACACTAATACGGGCTTATTAACTCCCGAACTGCAAAAATCATACTACAAACGGGAGTTTTCACATGGGCTGACATGGGCTTCGCCCAGTGACAAGTTTACAAATAGCTTCGACCAAACATACGACCTGCGCTACAAATACTTCTATTATCCTAACTATAGTACTATGGCAGTATTTGGTTTCGCATACTTTTATGGCGTTCCCGAAACAGCAACCGGATACACTTACTTTTCCGATGATATATTCGAATCCGGTCCTTGCACCGCCGAAGCAATACTAATCAAGGCAGAAGCAATGGCACGCCAGGGTAAATGGAGCGAAGCGATCAGCTACCTAAATACCCAATTCCGCCCTTATCGTATCAGCAATGACGCTCCGGCAGAAAAGAAAAATTTATCAGCAGGAAATCAGCAGGAAGCGATTGCTGCTATTTTAAAAGAACGCATGCTTGAGTTTCCTTACACCTTGCGTTGGCATGACATCCGCCGTTGCAATTTCAATGACGACCCGAATGATGACATCACTATCAAACGTACGTTTTACGAATTGGACCCGACAGGTACGCATGCGCCTTTGTTTAGCGGAAACATAATAGAATATACACTGGGACCTAACAGCAACAAGTACCTCTATACAATGGCTATTCCTGCATCAGAGGTTGTGGTCAGTGAAGGTTCTATCGAGCAGAATAAATATGAGTAAAACAGTAATAAAACAAAAGTTTAAATGAAGAAATTACATCACATTTTAGTCGTTGCAGGGCTTGCCTTGGGGGTATTGACTGCCTGCAAATCAGGTCCGGCGACGTTGACCGGAGAGATTAAAGACTATAAAGCGGCAGGCATAGAGTGCATGCTGATCACTGATTCGTCTTTCGTTCAAGACAGTGTAGATATCGCGGAAGATGGAAGCTTCACATACAGCAGAGATTTTCCGGAGGGTGCTGAAATATGGTTTGTATCCGAGGATGCGAAAGGATTCCTACGCTTGTATTTGAAGAATGGTGACAAGCAGCACATCGTCTTGGCGGCCAATGCTGATTCAGTGATCGGACGTTGTGAAGTTATTTTCAGCGGAGACACGAAAGCTACGGAATACTTCCGGGCTTTTGATAAAGATTTTGCCAATCCGACTAAGTGGACACCGAAAGAAGCTGCGGGATATCAGTCATTCAACTCGTTCAAAGCTGCCCTTGAGTCCGTTGCCGGAAAACTGACTGAACAATTGAAAGCAACCGGCGATAAGCGTTTTATTGCAAAGGAAGAAAAGAAACTGAAGGATAAAATACTCTTTACCTCTTTTAATTATATGCGGGGCAGACATCAGGCGGGCCAGCCGACAAACGAAGACAAAGACTTCCTGGCATTTGCGGAAAGCATCGACTACAACGATATGGAGAATGCCAAAAACAGATTGCTGGATATGTATATTGGCTGGTATCAGACAAGCCATCCTGACCCGACATCAGGTCCCGGCGTACAATACTTCAATATTCTGAAACAACGTGTCTCCAATCAGGAAGTAATAAATTATATGGCCGATATGTATATGGCAAGTTATATGGAAAATGGAGCGGACGCTTACCAGAGTGTTACATTCGAAGCATATCAACACACAACTACCAATCAGGAGAAAATAGAGAAATTTAAAACAATGTGTGCGAATATAGGTAAACTTTTGCCGGGTAACGTCGCACCGGATTTCGCTATCAGCGACGTGAAAGGTAATTCTTCCAAGTTTTCGGATGTAGTGGGAAAAGGCAAAGTAGTCTATATAGACGTATGGGCAACCTGGTGTGGTCCGTGCTGTGCCGAGATTCCTTTTATGGAGAAACTGGTTGAGCATTATGCAGGCAATTCAAAAATAGAAATCATCAGCATCTCCATAGACGAAAAACTGGATAAGTGGAAAAAGAAACTAGAAGCGGACAAGCCGGAATGGCAGCAGTTCATTGTGCCGGACGGTTTTAAGTCGGACTTATGCAAAGAGTACAAAATCAACGGTATACCCCGTTTCATGCTTTTCGACAAAGATGGAACGATTATCAATGTAAATGCTCCCCGTCCTTCAGACAACTATATTATCAGCTATCTTAATCAACTATTGAAATAAAACATTAATTTTACATTTTTCATCTCGCTTTTCATTTTTTACAGCCGAAAAGACCGGGCATCATTTATTGAAGCCCGGTCTTTTTTACTATTAAAACACCAATCCGATGCCGAATGAAACAGAATGGCGGATACTACTTTTCTTCCCGACATAATTAAACTCTCCATTAACAAAATCAACCTCGTAAGACGGTATTCCTCCAAACTCCTTCAGGTTATATCCCAACTGGAAATTCAAGCCAAAATGCTTCCGGAACATCTTAGTGTAACCTACCCCTACATTCCACATCCAGCCTTGTGCCACATTATCATTCTTGATAATACCATATCCGAGGTCCGTAAAAACATATCCAACCAGAAATTTGGGTAATGGACGGTAGCGGAAAGTTCCATAAACGGGAAAGGTATTATAACCCGGTTCTTCGTATCTATCAGCCCCTATACCGGCACCAGCCGATATTCTTTGTGTAATATCATACAATGCGGTAAAATGCAATGAGTTACCATGCATTTTATTTTCTTTCCGATTAAATGTCTTTCCCCAGTACTTTTCACTTAAGCCAAGGTTATAGTGGTAATCTAATATAACGTGAAACTTACTTTGAGCCTTAACAATAGGTACAAGCAAAAATAAAGTTCCAATGATTAAGATTGCTATTTTCTTAGTATTCATTCTTCAGTAATTTATGGATTAATAATAGAGGTGCATTGTCTTTTGTGTATACTCCCTGACAATATATTGGATATCCATACAGGTGTTCGTTGAATGGTGTTTCCAGAAATTTATCCAAATCCTGAAAATTGGTATATACATTGGCCGTCTGCCGGCTATCAGACACAACAAATAGAGTGATTGTAGAATTCTTTAAAATTTCAACTCCTTTGCCAACTGTGTTGCTTAAGGACAGTTTCGATTTTACTGCTTCTTCTACTTCTTTATAGGAATACGTGCTTTGGATGACAAAATATGCCGTCTTCCCATATGTAAGAGAACGAATATAAACCGGATTTTCAGGGTTTTCATTCATGGCTTTATCTTCAAAGAATCCTTGAACAGGAGTATCCACGTATACAGAAAAACTCCTGTTAGCCAGGACGCCCGCTGTCCTGCTTTTGATGTCTTTTTTCTTTGATGTTTTTTGAGCCTCCTTGGATAAAAGTTCTCCCAATGATGCGTTGTTGGGAAAGGCTTTTTCTATGTCTTCGTAAGTGTAGACTTCTACCAGCTTAATATCAAATGGAGAAAGCCTGTTTGTAATGTACTCTTTATATTGTTTTGATTCCAAGGCATCGGCCAGCAACTCTTTATACCCTACTGAACCATGTTTTTTGTCAATTGTGCCGGTAAAGGGCTTGGTAAAATCAAAGATGACATCTAAGGGATTTCTGGAAGCTATGATCTCCGGTTTAAAAGAGATTCCAAAATTCTTTTCACTGTAAGCAGCACCGAGATACAAAGGTGGAGGGGTTACCATATATCTGTTATCTACCGATAGATATAGGTCACCAATGAATAGCTCATCTTCGGTAACCGTAGAAAATAGGTAGTCCCATGCAAAAGGAGCTTCGTCAAATCTTCCTTTATCCGGTTCTTCAGGATGATTGGGGACTTTACGGTTATTAGTAGTTTCTTCTTTATCACATGCAGAAAGAGAAGACATGACAAGCAAACTTATGAATATTACATTCAGATATTCAAATTTCATTATACATAAGATTTTAGTTAATATTATGGGGGGCTTTCTTTAGTTTCAAAATTCATTTGAAGTATAATATTCCGTCTTCATTGAAGAGCAATGCTTACATAGCTATTGCATCCGGCCTACGTTAATATCTCTATCGGAATATAAAACTTAGCTTGGCATTAAATGAATTGTTGTATTCATATCCAATCTGGTATCCTGTATAGTTTATACCGATTTTCAACCAGTTATTTACTCTGTAATCATATCCGGCTGTAGCGGAAATGGCAAAACGTATTGATTTCTCCTCAAAAGTCTTAACCATATCATAATTGCCACCCGGGCTTGTTACAATACCATCTTTCGTACGTTCGGAACTGCCTAATCCGGCTGTACCTTGTATATAGATATTGTGCCGTCCTTTTTGGAGCAAATCGGCGCCTAATCCGAATCCTATCATGTAATCTCTGACACTGTTATTGAGGTCAAAGTTATAAGGAGTATTCTGAGTCGTATAGTTTACATGTTTGCTTCCGTCATTTATGCCCGTATGAAAGTTGGCTACTACGAAAAAACGATTGTGTATATACTGTTTAAACTCAATCCCAATGTTGTACCCTTTTCCTTCATGTAATTCCGGGAAGTGCTCATAACCGGCTGATAGCCCGAATTGGCTGGAGCCTTTCTGAGCATATGAGAGGCAAGAGCATACAAATAAAAAAAGAATAGGTAATATTAATCGTTTCATATCCATTGATTAATTTATATAGACCAAGGTACAATGTTTATGTACCCAGGTCTATAGATTATTTAAAAGATTATCTTATGTCAATTTCGAACATGTTACCCATATGATAAGTAGTACCAAGTGGATCGGCATAGTTTACTTTACAATCTCCGATCAGGTCGCCGCCACTGAATGCAATTTCCCATCCATTAATTGCTACTTTAAACCTGTTATCCATTTCGTGAAAATGATATTTCATATACTTTTTCTGGAGTCCATTCCAATTTAGGGTATACCAGTTGCCGAAATTGTCACGCGGTTTTTTCTTTCTTCTTTTTCCTTTGTACCAACCGTTGTCTCCTAAATTATATTGCATATTGTGCAGCAAGGGACCCGTGATAATATCGAGTAGTGAATAATCGGCATAGATGACAGTCAAATGTACCTCAGGAGCACCCCTTAACCATTTTTCCACTTGCTTGATGGCACTGCTTGATTTGAATCTTGCACGTGATATGACGTCGGATGCACTTCTGTTGTTTCTATATGAATTTGCCCTTGTCTGGGGAATGAATGCATCGACCTTTTCCTGGTTGAAACAATCAGGTAGATAGTATGAATGATATTCATTCGAGAATATCGCTTCCTGAGTGGAGCGTGTGTACGCCGTTTCCTGTTTCAATGTATAACGTTCATTGATACCAACCACCATATAAGGTAATTCGGGCTCTTCATCTGCAGAAATTTCAATGATATCTCCCTGACGATTGAACGCTTTTACTACATGGTCGTCTTGATCACTAAAAGAAGGGTCCAGTATGACCGTCAGAAAATCATTGGCTGCATCGATTTCCTGACCATCAGGAAGATATATATTCAGCAAAGGAGCATTTTTCTTAAATCCATCAATCAGTGCCGCAACATTTTCTGTACTGTATGTAGACATGGTAACTGACCGACTTGTGAGCGTATTTAAAAGATGATTTCCGTTTCCTGCATCCTCAAGGACCTGAGCGAGCAGGATGTCGTAATCTCCGTCCTTTTGCTTGGCAGCTTCTTCCTGCAAGCTCTGAAAAACGATTGGATTTTGTACTGCCTTATTCAGGAGTTCGGCCATTGCTTGTACATAATACCCCTCTTGTGTAGATTCTGCCGATTGGGTAGCAATTGGTTTTGGATTTACATCCACAAAATTCTCATCATTTTCGCAACTTAATAAACCAAACGATAGAAATGCTATCGTATATAAAGATATTTTTTTTCTCATATTTTTTTGTTTCAGAATTCGTTGGCAAGATTACGGGAAAATTTCCAAGAACTATTTGTAATGCCTTATAAAGAGTTGTAATGAACACTGAATTGTATATTCATAATCAACATGTTAGTTTGCTTACTTTATTCTATTTCCTGTAAACGGGCATTCGGGCGTTATAAAGAAAATAATTCATTTTGTTTCTTCTCGTTTACGGAGGATAGTAAAACTCAAATCCGACACTGCCAGAATCTGAGCTTTACAAGCCTTCCTTTTAACAGTTAACTAAAACATATAAGCGCATAATACGCTAAACACTTTATTTTTGAAGTCAACAGGGTTGCTGGAAGTTTTGAGGTTCTTCAGTCCCCAGTCGTATCCCACGGCTACCTGAACATGCTTGGCAAATTCAACACCTACCTTGCCTCCAATACCCCAGTCGAACCTTTCGGCCTGCTTGTCACTGAATACATTGTCGGCCAGGGTTGTTGTTGCTTTTTTACCAGCTTCGGTCTCGGTAACTAATTTGTTTTTTCCGAACAACCCTATACCAATGTAAGGTCCTACGTGGGCAAACAGAGCCGTATTGTGTCCCAGAGAGAATTTATATCCGATATGGATTGGGATATTCAGGAAATAAGGATTGCCCTTCCACTGCATGCTCTGTTTCTCCTGGGTGTCATAATATCCGGAACTTTCCCAGCCCTGTGACGAGAGCAGCACACCAAAGTCCAGATATAGTCCTTTGGATACATTGGGAAGTCCCCATTCACCTTTAACCCCCACATTAAATCCTGTTTTAGAGTCATAATCACTTGGGGCACTGATATTCAGTCCAGCCGTGACACCCACTTTAAGATTCTGGGCATAGCTGCCTATGCTTACAGAAAATAAGACTAAAGAAAGAAATACGATTTTTCTCATAATCAAATAATTTTTATGTTTTTAAAAGCTTGCCTTCCTACTGTTTTGCCACGTGAACTTGTAAAGTTATCCACATGGGCATCAAATACATTGCCTACGGTTTCTATACGTAAGTTCAAAATAGATATCTCTTTGCCGTAAGGACAAAAGACTTTATTTCTATGGTTGAATTTTGAGCTGTGCATGGACAAGTCTGCAGAATAGCCCGCAGCGACATTCTTCTTCCAGAACACCACTTTCTTTTTGGTTTTAAACTCAACGGCGAAAGAGTTGCCATTTACAATACGTCCGATGGTCATTGTACTCCTGTACTTTCCGTTCTTTATTGTAACAGAAGCATCTCTGAAACCTTTATAACCTGGCTGGATCGGTCCCGGACGCAATGCCCTTGTTGATACAGCCTCTTCGTCAACTTCATAGGTTGGTGTATTGACTTCAGGCGCTTTCAATGTGTTACCGATAACGACATACCCCTTTATATTACCTACAAGTGACAGTTCATTGTCAATAAAGGTAAAGTAAGGCGTCACATCGTAGGAATCGATGGTATTGAACGAGAATACATTGCCATATTTAACCTTGTAATCGTTAATCAGCTTCTCAATCCGCAGGGTATCTTTCGTATCGAAAATCTGTTCCAGCTCTTCGTCAGCCCGGTTCCAAAGTGTATAGGCACCATCGAATCCTAACTTTTCAAAATAAGTGTCGCGATTTTCTTTGGTCATGTTACTAAGTTTTTCAATCGTCTGATTGTAAACCTGCTCATTTTGGAAACGAAGTACCGGCATGTCAGCCAAACCATCGGAGGCACTTCTTGTGCCAGGCAACCAGTCACTCATTCTGGACACTTCAACCTCCGGGGAACTATTGTTATTGCTTTGAGATACGATCTCCTCTTCATTACTACATGAAGCGATACCTAATGCCAGGCATACTGCCATCACCAAATGGGCGTGTTTACTAAGTGAATTTAATACCTTCATAAATTTTTAAGATTTGAATTAGAACAATTGCTATTATTAATGTACATTTTTTAGCCATTCTGTCTCTGTGATTTGGCAAGCACCCACAACCCCGATACCGTTGGATACATTGGTATAATGATGAAGCATCGGAGAAAGGCCGTGGTTGCCTAAATCGTTGTTATTTATATTATTCAGTGTTTTAAAGTAGCTGTAAAATTCCGGCGAGAGCTTGTAGAGGTAAATTTTGTATTCCTCCCTATAGCTGAAATTATCCCAATCGACGTCGTAATCTTTCTGATAATCCATATTCAGACGGACTGTATATTCCTTTCCCGGAATCTTTTCATCATCCCATATATACAGATTCTGGAAGAAGCGGTTTGAGAACATGAATATCTCGTCCAGATCAGACAGGTTGTTCAACAAGGGTTCGTCTTTCAGGTCAAATTCTACAGATTGAAATGAAACGTCTTCGTCGCCATCTTTCGTTGTTATTTCTTTTTTTATCAAACGAATCCCGTAATAATCATTGGTTCCGCCATCATCTTTGAAGGTTACAAGTACCTGCAAGGTATTATCACTGTCGCCTTTAGGTGCCAGTCTTATTTCTTTTAATGGAAAATTATCCGGCATGACGGTTTGGGCGGTGATTGCCGGTAGTCCTGTTGAAGCGGCCTGTAGTTGCAGGCAGTCATTCTTTCCCCACTTCCCTAAAGTATAATAGCATTGTGCCGGGAGCGATGAAGTGGAGTCCTCGTTCCAATAAATGGCCTGCTCCTTTCCGTTTACCGTGAAATGGATATCTGCATTGCGTACACTTTTATCCAGTGGTTCTCTTTTGCTGACCGGGACGCTCTTGGACAGTTGTATGACTGTCGTATCCTTGTTTGAAGGAAAACAATAGAGCACCAGCTTTTCACTGGCATCCACTTCGTCCAATTCAAAATGATAGGTACAGGATGACAATATGGCTGCCAGTATCAGGTAAATAATCTTTTTCATTTTCGTTTTAGAACTTTAGAGTGTAACTGAATGAGGGAATGATGGGAAATACCCCGGTGGCTTTCCCCCTGAACCTTCCATCCGGTAATTTCTCCACTTTGGCATACAAGGCATTCATGCGGCAATAAGCATTATATATACTTATGTTCCAGATACGTTCGTACCCCCACTTAGTCGTTTTGCGGAAGTTAACTCCCACGTCCAGCCTGTGATAAGATGGTAACGTCACATTATTGGGCTTTTCATAAATCCACTGTGCCGGCTCTTTTTCTTTTATTCCGGGAATCTCCGGTGCGTTTACGTATTGTGAGGGAATCGTCATTTTATTTCCAGAGTGGAAAGTCCATGCCGCATAAGCCTCTATCCGCCCGATAAGCTTATGCCTTACTGCTATATTCAGTTTATGGCGATTATCAAACTTGTCATCATACCATCCCTGATAAATTTCACTGAACTTTCTTTTGCTCCATGATAGTGTATAAGCGAAGTCCACGGATGTTTTGGCCGTGCGATATGAAAGCTCAAATTCGGCTCCATAAGCTTTTCCCTTTCCTTCCTTTACAGTCATTTCCCAGTTCTCGGCAGAAGGTGCCAGACGATTGCCACCATCATATTCTATTGTATGGTTCATTGTCTTGTAGAATCCTTCTACACTGAGATGCATATTATGTGGCAACCGCATGTATACGCCTGCCGCATACTGACGTGAGCGCATAGGACGGATATCTTTTGTTGTAGGCACCCAATAGTCTGTAGGCAGGTTAAGATAGGTGCTGGACAACAAATGCATAAATTGGCTCATTTCAGTATAGGATAATTTCAGGGCAGTGTGATCATTCCATTGATATCTGACGGCGGCTCTCGGTTCTACCGAATGGTAAGTTTTATCCGAGATTTTAAACAAAGTATAATGAATCCCGATGTTTGCCCGCCATTTTTTTCCAAAAGTCATATCATCTTCTGCGTAAACCGTAAACTCATGTCCCCTGTAGTAAAATGAACTACTGTGCTGGATGGTATCCTTTTGGGCATCGTTTCCGGAGAAGTCCTTTACAACCTGCGACTGGGGGCGGAAAGTGTGGTAAAGGTAATTCGAGCCCATACGTATATGCTGATGCGCTCCCGGTTTGTAATCAAATTCCATGCGGTAGCCGATATCATCAATGGCCGAATGGTTGCGGCGCTCGATATGGGTAACTTCGGTCACCTGTCCCGAGTTCAGGTATTTATCTTCTTCCTTGTAGTCATACAACGAACGGTTGCGGGCATATACTCCGGTGAAGTTGGCAAATAATCTGGGGGTGAGTTGATAGCTCCAGTTTATCGCCGTTGTCAGATTCCCCCATTGCAGATTGAACTTCGCCTGGTATTGTTCCTCGTCAGAGCTATTATTATATCCATGCATATCCTGCTTATTATCAACTTTCAGCATGTCATTACCCGAATAAAAGCTTATGTACGCCTTGCTTCTGTCTGAAAATGCATGGGTGATTTTAGCATTGATGTCATGAAAGGCGTATCTTCCGGTGAACTGGTCATCTTTTTTAGATTTGTTCCGAAAAAAAAAGACCGGTGCGGAAAACGCATCCAGCCAGCTTCTACGCATAGCTATATTAAATGAAGTCCTGTTCTTGACAATGGGGCCTTCAAACTGGATTCTTCCGTCCAGCAACCCTAAAGTAAAACTCCCATGATACTCTTTCATATCCCCGTCATTGGTTCTTACGTCAATAACAGAAGACAGGCGTCCGCCATAACGGGCGGGAAAGCCGCTTTTATAGAATTCAATGTTTTTGATAATATCCGTATTGAATGCTGAAAACAAGCCTCCCAGATGGTTGATCTGATACAAAGGAGTCCCATCCAGCAGGAACAGATTTTCGTCGTGGTTTCCTCCGTGCACATATAACCCGGATACAAGTTCTGTGCCCGAAGCTACCCCCGGCAGATTCTGGAGCGTCTTAATCACATCCGGAGAACTCAACAGGGAATATTCTGTTTGTAACTCACGTGCGGTCAAAGACACTTTTCCTGTCTGGGTGGTGTGTATTGGGGAGTTAAGGTCGCCGATAACCAGTACTTCGTCCAATGAATAGTCCTCTTTAAGATAAACTTTCAGTGTTATGTTTTTGTCCAGCACTATATTTTCCTTTTTTTGCCCGAAACCAATGAAGGAGAAGCTAAGAACACGCTTGCCTTCAGGCAGAGTTATGCTGAAAAAGCCATAATTATTGCTTAGTGTTCCAATCCCCAAAGCTTCATCCTTGACTGTTGCATTAATCAACGGCTCTCCGTTTTCCTGGCAGACATATCCGCTGACGGTATATTTCTTCATTTTATGTAGGAGGATATATTTGCCTCTGACTTCCCATTTCAGTTCCGTTTTTCTGAACAGTTCCTGCAAACTTTGTTCCAGGCCAAATCCTTGTAGCGGTTTTCCGTGATAAGGTATATCCAGATTCAAGGAGGAATCATAGATAAAGTTTATCTGGTGCAATTTGTGGACAAGTTCCATCTGTTCCTTAACCGTACTCAAAGGCTTGACTTGTGCCTGTCCTTGTACTGGGAAACAGATACAGGCTATAAAGAGCATAATGATAGTTCGCTTCATCGCTTTATCTCTTTTGTATCTTAATTTGCAGGACATTCTCAATCAAATCAATGATTTCATCCAGGCTGTTTGTTGTAAACTCGCCATTAAGGCTCTTTCCGGTATCATCTGTGGTTAACTGTATGTGGTAGAAAGCGGATAATTCAGACAGAACTTCGGAAATCGGAGTGTTGTCAAAAAGGAATGTTTTGGTAGCCCATGCAGTCTGATTAATGCTGCCGGGAGCCACCACTTCCGGCTTCTGCTTACCGTAAGTTAATGTAGCTTCCATTCCTTCAGTCAGTATTACGCCTTCCTGCTGTTCTTTTGCGGCAAAGAGTACTTTCCCCGACACTACATATACATTAGATTCTTGTGAAGATTCGCTTACCTGAAAACGGGTTCCCAAAACCGTTACCCGGGATAACTGCCCATAGACTTCAAAGGGATGTTTCGCATCTTTTGTAACTGCAAAGAACACCTTTCCGGTCATATTGATATGACGTTTATTCCTGAAATCTGAAGACTGATAAGTAACAGTCGACTTCGGGAATAATGTCACAGCAGTACTGTCCGGTAACAGAAATGTTTCTATTGAATCTCCGGAGGCAAGTCTTGTCCAGTCGTCTTTAGACCCCGTATTGTAGAAATAAAAACTGAATGCTACGAACAATAAAATAGTAGCAGCAACGCCTGAATACCAATATGGACGATAGTTGGCACGTACCTGCGTAGTTCTCTCTTCAAAACGGCGGATAGCCTTATTGGTATCGAACCGTCTAAATTTATAATACCTCAGTACAAAATCAAGGCACTTTTTTTCTATTTCCTTCATGCTTCAGCTTTTTGTTTGAGCTAAGACTGAAATCAATAAAAAATCCCCTACGCAAAAATGAAAAAAATTATCCGAAAAAGAAATTATATATTTTGATGGTTCCTTCTTTCAGTACTTTCATCGCTTTAGCCACTTGATTCTCTGCTGTTTTTGTAGAAATATTCAGTTTGTCTGCAATCTCCTTATATTTCAGACCGTCACGCTTACTAAGGAGAAAAACCTCCCGGCACTTTTCCGGCAGGGAGTCAATGGCCGTCCATAATCTTGCTTCAATCAACGAGCGTTCTTCTGCTTCTTCATCCTGAATGATGCCTGCCAAATCGGAAGGTGATACATTGCAATCAATCTGATTGTCTTTCTTTAAAGTGTCCAAGCATCGATTCCTCACCATCATATAAAGATAAGCCTTTACGTTGATAATTTCCTTCTCAGTATTCACTCTTTCCCACAGCTCTACAAAACAATCCTGCACGACGTCTTCTACCAAGTCTATGTCGCGAAGATAGTGCATAGCATACAAGCAAAGCGGACGATAATATCGACGGAAGGAATCATCAATATTTTTCTTGGCTTCGTTCATTATCGTGGTTGTTTTGTTAATTTGTCAAAGATAATAAAAAAAATGCGTTTAAAAGAAGAAAAACAGGGAATTATCCCTTCAAATATTGATTATTTTTTGTGTAGGTATCACAGGTTACACAGTCAGATTAATAGAAAATAGAATTAGAATTAGAGAGGTTAGTTCCTTATGGTCTCGCACCTGTGTCACGTCTCGCCTCGCACCTATGTCTCCCCCCGGTCTCGCACCTGTGTCACACCCGGGGACACAGGTGTGTCATACGGGACGCCCCCTATCTCCTTTTTGAAACTTTTCACACCAAAAACATCTATACGATCAAGGTAACTTACACAAAAGACACTTAACCCAACCTTAACCCAATGAATGTTACTTTTGAAGGCAACTCTCACACAGGCAAAAATGAATGGCTCACCCCACCGGACCTACTGAAAAAATTAGGGCATTTCGACCTTGACCCTTGTTCACCCGTCAATCGTCCCTGGAGCACTGCACACCGCCATTACACGATACTGGACAACGGACTGGAGCAAGAATGGACAGGCAGAGTATTCTGCAACCCTCCTTATGACACCAACCTGATAGTCCGCTTCATACATCGCTGTGCCGAACACGGGAATGCTATTGCCCTAACCTTTGCCCGGACTGACACGAGATTGTTTCACGACGAGATATTCCGCAAAGCCGACTCGATACTCTTCATCAAAGGAAGACTCCGCTTCTACCACGTCAACGGTGAGCAGGGAGGAACGGCAGGTGCACCCTCCTGCCTGATAGCCTTTAATAAGGAGAACACGGAAGTGTTGAGGAATTGCGGCATCGACGGCAAATTCATCGTATTACACAGCAACAACCGGGAGATTAAACTTTAGACTTCCCCAAACTCTACTCTTGAATGTACTTAATCAAATATAAATATGGAAGATATGACATTGACCCTGGAACAGGAAACTGAAATCAAAGAGAAAGCAATTAAGCTCAAAACAGAAAAAAAGCTGAGAAAAATTTACCCAATGGTAGTTTTCGGAGATACAAACTGCGGAGAAAAAGAGTTTTACGTAGCATATATGGCCGAACCAAGTTTTTTGCAGTTCTCGAAGTTTATGGCAGCCTCCAAGAAAGACGAAGTAACTGCCATGCGTACGCTGGCAAAAGACTCTTTCATTGATGGGGACAAGGAGTTGGTAGACAATGAATCGCTTTTCCTTTTCGGGCTAATGTCGCAACTGTCAGAGATTATCACAACCAGACAAAGTATGATTGTAAATTTTTAGACAAATGGATAGTACGTGAGGAACAGCGAATCCGCCAAAGAACCATTTACGTACGTCACTACTTTCCATCTGTTAATCTGAATACAATCGACGATGAAGAATTTGCTATGCTATCAGAAGAAGCCCTGTGGCTCCATGAACAACTGATACTTACGAGAAGCACAAACACACTTACTACCTGACAATTCATTCATTTCTTGCTCCATGGCCCCTGCATACCTCCCAAGTGTGACAGGGGCCTTTTTACAAAAACTAACCGATGACACAACCCGCTACATCTTCTGAACTAGCCCAAAATTATCGCGTCAATTATTCGATTAACGTACAAGCGGATGAAGGCGTGAAAAAAGTTACCAAATTTGCCGAAGCTATCGGCGAACTGGTAAAAGCAAACGCCGGCTTCAAACTGGCCGCAGGCAATATCAACACAATCATGAAGGAAGTCGATGAAGTTTTCCGCCCTAAAGGAAGAAAACGCGACTATACCTACGATTTCAACATCAAGACCAACCAGACCGAAGAGAAGCTGACGCGGATTAAAACCGCGTTGACCGAGATTCGCGAAATGAGTTCAGGCATCAATCTGGTTATCAATGCCGGACAGAAACTGGATACCAAGGCAATAAAGTCACAGGCCAAAAAAGTTATTGATAAAAATGCAATAGCTGCCCAGGAGACATTAGCCCAAAAGACTGCCAAAGACTCTGCCCTGTCCATATCCGAAACCCAGAAAAATATAACGAAGGCCATCGGGAAAATCAACTCAGCCCTTATCCACCTCGAAAACGAGAGGGAAATACGGATAAAGACCGATACAGCCAAATTACGTCTGGAGGAGATACTTACTTTATTGCATAACATAAAGGGGGCTTCGCAAATCACCCTTAATATTCAAAACGGAAAAAGCAAAAAAGGCAAAGAAAACAGTATAGTTCCCGAAGTAATACCAACCGTTCCTGCAATAATCCCCGGCTCTGTACCTACGATTTCTGTGCCTCCTGTTCTTCCTCCTGTTGTTCCGCCTACGTCCCCCACCCCGGAAAAACCATTGACTCAAAAGCAACAGGAAAGACAACGTGAGAGACAAGCGAAGGAAGAAGAACGGATAGTGAGAAAGGCAGAAGCCGAGCAGGAAAGAGAGTTCCGCCAAAGAATACGCAATAAACTGAAGTCTTTTAATAACCTTGAAAAGATTTACGCCAAACGGGATAAGAAATTCGAGGAACTTGAAAAGATGAGGATGCGCCGAATCCTTGAAAAGGAACGGGAGGACGAAAAGAAAAAGCTTCAGAACGAAAAGAGACAACAGAAGCTTGCTGGACAAAGATTACGGCTGACACAGAAACAATCTGTCATTGAAGACTCCAAATATGGGAACAGACGTCGTGCGGCCATTAACCGTATGCAATACTCCAAGACACCGTCCATTCGGAATCTCCCTTTCCTTTCCATGTTCAACGCATACATGGCATACAACTTCATGAAATCCGAACTGAGAGATGCTGTAGAATATGCCAATGTGATGGAATCTGCGAAAAGCATTTTGCGCGTATCAGATTCCGATTTAGGTACTTTTGAGCAACGGTTTGAAAAGATGTCCCGGCATGTCCGGCAAATTGGTGTGGACACCAAGTTCACGGCGGTACAAATCGGACAGGCAACACGCTTTCTGGCAATGGCCGGCATGGACATGGAGACGATTCACAACTCCATGCGCCCCATTGTCAACCTTGCATTAATAGGTGATAATGATGTAGGTCAGATTGCAGACTTGACCACGAACATTATGAGCGGATACAAGATTAAGAGTACCAGTATGAATTCTGTTGCTGATATTCTGGCATCAACCGTGTCACGTTCTAACGTCAATATTATAGAAATGGCGGAAAGCTTCAAAATGGCGGGAGGTTATCTGAAAACCGCAGGCATTGACTTTGCCGAGGCGGCAGCTGCTGTTGGCGTATTAGGTAACTCTGGTATCAAAGGTACGATGGCAGGTACAGCTTTGAGGGCCATGTCTACCCGTTTTGCCAAACCAACCAAAGAGGCGGCAGAAACTTTGGAGAAGTTAAAAGTCAAGTTTACTCATTTTATCGATGTATATGGCAAGAAAGTAGAAAAGGTCCGTCCTCTGGCAGATATTTTTAGAGACCTGCATAAAGCTGGGGCGACAATGGCCGATATGCAGGCTATCTTTGGCAAAATCGGTGGTAATGCCGCCATGCAGTTCATCAATAATTATGAAAAGCTTAGAGAAATCACTGTACAGAATAAAGGTTCAAATGGCATCTCAACAGAGCTGGCCTTAGTGAAGCAACAAACAACAAAAGGACTCTGGTATCAGGTTACTTCCCAACTTACAGAAAGCTTTATGACAGGCTTTGAACTGATGGAACCCTCTATCCGGCAGGTATTAAAGGATTTTCTCGCCAAATTCAGTACCCCGGACCTAGCCCGCGGACTGGCCGAAATAGGCCGGACACTAATTAGCATCGTGTCAACCCTTGCCAACTTTGGCACATGGATAGTAAAGAACTTCCATTGGATAGAGCCCATCCTCTTCACTGGTTTTGTCGCAACCCGGCTTTACAAACTTGCCGGAGCATTGACCAATGTAGGCGTGGCGATGGGGTTCTTAGGCAAACAGTCTGCTGCCGCCTCAACCATCCAACTTCTGACCGGATTAACCGGGCTTGGCGGAAAAATATCAGGCAAGACACTAACCTTTGCCAACAAAAGAGCTATCGTATCGGCTCTACAATCTGCCGGAGTGACTGGTAAAGGAGCAATGACCCAGGCACTATTATCTTCCGGTCTCATGGGTGGCAGCTCATTGATGGCAGCACGCAGCGCTTTCGGTCCGTTGTTTGCTTCTCAGGTGGTAACAGGCAACGGAATGGTTGGGGCAACCGCTTCTTTATCGGCCATCGGAACCGGAGCGGCGGCAGCGACCGCAAGTATCGCTGCTTTGGTCGGCGCCCTTGGTTGGGTGGCATACAAAACCTGGAAGATTAAAGAAGCCAAAGATGCCGTGCAGGAAGAAATCAGAGCCAACAGAAAATACCGGTATCCAAGTATTGATAGCCTATACGAATCGTTAAGGAAGACATACCAGCAGGCACTTGCTACTAAAAATGCCGTTGATGACGTGACGAAGGGAAAGACGCTTGAAGAAGCATCCGGCCAAAAAATCGGCGCCTTTACAGGAAACTGGTGGACGGCTTTCTTCACTTCAGCCGCTGCTGCTGAAACCAGATCTGCACCATCATACTCCTTTGATGATGCTTACCAGTCCGATGTAAAGGCCGCAATACACACGCTTGCCGAGAAAGACAGTCAGGAACGGATACTAAAAGCCTATGCTAACCTCGGAAAACTAAAGACCGACGAAGAAATCGGTGGATTTATCCGGAGCGCCAAAGCTGTGTTCGGGCAAGATGGACTCACCTTAAACCGCAAATTATGGACAGAGGATAAGAACGGCAAAATTCTGTACAAATCGGGCATGGATAAATTGACCGCTGCCGAGGCAAGCAGCACAATCGATTATGCCGATTATATGAATGAAAAGCTTGTTCCGGAAATCGTTAAGATTGCACAGAACTACAGGACAGCCCTTTCGTCACAACATAATGCCCGCTATGCTATGGCATTGGGAGGATTCAAATTCACCGAACTTATAAAACTCGGATATTCGAGAGGTAAGGACGGACTATGGAAACAGAAAGTCCCCGGAAAGAAAGCAACCAAGGAAGAGAGAGAAATAGCATTGGCTAATGCGTCAGCCGCACACAACATGGTTGTCACATTTGCTTCCAGTCTGCGGCAAACTTTTGGTGGCTCAGCAGAAATGGCAGAGAACATACTGCAAAAAGCCGGATTCTCTCCTGACTTATATTCTAATGAACCGGACAAGGACGATTCTCCCTACAATTCAAATGGCATAACATCAGGGGCCGATGACGGGCTTGCCGGAGGCAATTACTCAGGTACCGGAAAGCTATCATCGGCCGCACCGAAGCAAGTGATTGTAAATATCACCAACCTGATGAGTCTCGAAGCCATTAACCTATTGAAATCAGAAGATGGGAAGAATCCGGAAATACAAAATCTTAAAGAACAACTCGCTCAGGCATTGATTGATGTAGTACACGACTTCGATGCAACCTGGGAGGGATAAAACAATCATAGTATGCCCAAAATTATTAGTATAGGAAGAATTGCAACCTCAACCCTGCTGAGTGGTGGCGTGATTAGCCACGGCAGTGTCGGGGGATATATCAGCGACGCAGCCCGAAGAAGTTTGAACATGGGACTTGCCGAACTCACCGACGGACAGGTGCAATACCTATCCAAGGACAGCCATATACTCAAACGCGCAGTTATCCAAACCGCCTCACAATTGGCATATGGTATACTTCGCTCCTACCCCAGATATTTGAAGTACTGGGAACAGAAAGTACGCGACAAGTATCTCCAAGAAAAGTCCCAAAGCAGTCTCGCCAACAAAGCCGGGCAATATGCCCAGCTGATTAAGGATCAGCAGGACGTAGCGACAAAGAAAAACTACACGGACACCATTGTCGGGAATCTGGTAAGTGACTATCTGGAGCTCAGTATTTCCGATGAAGGCACCTATTATGATTCGCAAAGTGGAAAGGTTGAACTGAATTCAAAGTACGGATTAGTCACATTTGTAGACTTACAGCCCCTTGTGCAGGTCAGCAGCCGCAACAATATACTTTTAACAACCGTACAAGGGAGAAACTACAGCCGCAAAGAGTTTATCTCGGGCGGAGACTTTGAAATCAGCATATCAGGAAAGATAAGCAGCAAGTATCCCGACATTTATCCCGAAGCAGAAGTATCCAAGTTCCTGAAGCTGATGCAATACAAAGGAGTTATCACTTGTGACAACACAATATTACGGCAATTCAAAATATCACAGTTGATCGTGCAGAGCTACACCTTTTCTTCTTCAGATTGCAGGAACATACAGCCCTATAGTCTGAACTGTGTAGCCGTTGAACCTTCAGAGGCCGTAGAACTCAAACTGGCCGACCAGGAGAAAGTAGATAAAGCCATTCAACACTCAAACAAATGGATTAAACTTGTCAAATTCGGTACGGAAGTCGTTGACCCGTCCTCTTTATTAAAAATATCAAAGTTATGGCTATAAGTTCACTTGATGTACTCTGTTGCAGGATCGTCATCGGAGATGCTGATCCTGCCAATCTGATGGCTATCAACAACCCCATCACCCTGACCGAAGTAAAGGAGATAGAAATCAATGAATCCTATAAAAAGCTGATTGGTACAGCAAAGGTTGTTTTTCCAAAAGGAACAGTTTTCAAAAGCACCCTACTCGGAGCCGCTACATTGGAAGGAAAAGACGCGTCAAGAATTACTGCAGAAGTGATGCAGGATGGTATCATCATTGAGAAACACACCTCCCAAAGTGCAGTGGATGCCTCCACCTTCAAAACCGGCCAACGCATCAGCATATCTTTAGGATACAACGGGGTACTGAAGAAAATGTTTGAGGGTTACATCACCGGCTATAACTCAGACAACCAGTTTGAACTGAACTGTGAAAACATGGCCTATAAGTTAAAACTAAAACAAGCCCCCAAATTTGTAACTCCCATCATCGGCACAAAGGTCAACGATGTATTAGGCGAGAAATACAACCTGCTAAAAGATACCGGCTTTCAAATACACAGCGAAACCAAACGTTTCGACATCAACATCGGACAAATTAAGGTAACCGATAATTTCACTGTTGCCGATGTCTTGTCCGACTGGTCTAAATTCAAAGTATACTGTTTTCTTAAATACGATGAGAATTCACCGGATGATATGCCGACAATAGCCGTGGGGCGTCCATATTCTTCCTCCAAGAGCCAGCCGGTCTTCCCTGGCAATGAGCAATCCGGTCCTTTCAAAGTCTATTTTGACTATCACGTAGCAAACAGCACTTTGAAGGTGGTTAAGACAGACCCGAAGTTTTTGGCTGTCACGGCCAAAGCCCTTGGTACAGACGAAAAATTCTTTGAAGTCACCATACGGTTAAATCCCGAATATGCCCCAGAGAAGAAAGGCAGCAAGGAGTTTCAAAC
The DNA here is from genome assembly GCA_019412825.1 of Bacteroides thetaiotaomicron. Lineage (GTDB taxonomy): Bacteria > Bacteroidota > Bacteroidia > Bacteroidales > Bacteroidaceae > Bacteroides > Bacteroides thetaiotaomicron_A. The sequence goes on from DXOL01000036.1 coordinate 213,874, forward strand.
AGTCAATGCCACACAAATATCAAAAAAAACACATAAAGTAACCGGGAATGTTACTGCCCAGGGAGCAAAAACCAAAACTAAAGTCGATCTGAGTACCTATACCATTGTCCCCTACATGTCTTCTAATATGAAAATAAACTCAGACAAATTGGTAGAGGAAGCCATTGAATACTTCAAGGGTTATAATCTAAATGGTATAACGGGCAAACTCACCTTATTCGGTGACCTGGCGCTAAACACCGCCGTTCAGGTTGAATTAATTGATGATATAAATTCCTCCAAAAACGGAGTGTATATCGTGGATGAAGTGGTTACCAAGTTCGGAACAGAAGGATATAGACAAACAATCAGCACCCCATATCGAATAAAGGGAAATAAAACAGAGAAAAACGGGTAAAAACAAAACAGGGATTCCCGACTCGGAAATCCCCTGAACTATATTACATAATATACGTTACTCTCCTTGTACAACTTTATTTGATAGCGCATACAAAGGCACTACCTTTATATCCTTGTAGGAAGAAAAAGGCTCCAGACTTGTCCTTATTCCATAATCACTTTTCTTCAACTCTATAAATTTATACATACTCTGCATCGATCCCGAATTGCTGGCTTTCACCTCAATCGGATATATCTTTCCTCTCCGGCTAATTACATAGTCAACTTCGGCCTGTGTGCCACGCTCCGTACGCTGCCAATAATAAAGTTCCGGTTTTGTCAGATAACTATCATACTTCATTAATTCCAATCCGGCAAACATCTCTGACAACCCTCCTCTATTAATAAAATCTACTTCATCAGCAATGAGGATATCTTTGGGTTGTATTTTCAGCATTGATTGCATCAAGCCAATGTCGAGAAATAAGAACTTTCTGAATTTCTCATTAATTTCCGCCCCTAAAGGAATGCCATTTGCAGCAGTATGAACCACTGGAGTCACCAGCCCGGCCAATGAAAGCAACGACAAAGCCTCTTTCACCATCGCCCCACCGATGTCATTGCCAACTTGTGCGTATACAAACTTTTCCCCCGCTTGCAATGCAACTGACTTCAATGTTTGAGCAAGCAGCAAAGGAGAAATACGGGTTTTATACTTTTTAAAATCATCCTGATAAGTATCCAATATATCATTATGCACAATTGCACATTCTTTATAGTTACCAGTCTGCACCCATATCCTTACAGCTTCAGGCATTCCGCCAACCAGATAATAAGACCTGAGTTGAGAGATCATATCTTCATGTAACGGCCCCGGAAGAGGGTGTTCACAATCAGCGTCATTTCTTTTAAAGTTGACTTGTAATGACAATCCTTGTGCTTCGAGGAATTCATCGAATGAAAAAGGATACATATACATTGAACGAATTCTGCCTACACCAAACGAAGGTAATTCTTTCAGTGTGAACTCAAGAAGAGAACCGGCAGCTATAACATGCAGTTCCGGATAATCCTCATAAAAATAGCGCAAGGATGATATGGCCCGTTGAGATTCTTGTATCTCATCAAAGAACAAAAGAGTTTCGCCGGGCACAATCGGAGTGTTGTAGATTACACTTAACTGGCTGCATATACTTTTCACATTAAGGTTGTCTCCAAATAGCGTCTTTATATCCTTTTGGCGTTCAAGGTTTATTTCAATATAATACTTGAAACTTTCCCCTAAATGCCGGATAGCTGAAGACTTCCCAACTTGCCTTGCTCCCCTCACCAACAAAGGCTTTCGGTTGGCACTATTTTTCCATTCTTCAAGGTACTTATCTATATGTCTTTTAAAATATTGCCTCATAAGTTCATATTTTATTGATTTACAATGCAAATATATGACTTATTTTAGAATAATCATATCGAAACAAAACATTATTCAAAGAAAAGTCATATCGAATTTATAGATATATTCAATAAAAGTCAGACCGAAAATCAACAATAAACACAGAAAAGTAAGGTCGAATTCACTAAGAAAATTCAGAAAATACATATCGAAAAACAACAGTAATTACAGAAAAATCAGACCGAAACCACATGTACATCTTTTCTCCCTTGAAAAATCTATTCTTTCATATATATAAAATATAGCACTAATGGAAGAAAAAACACAAACAAATGGGAAGTCCAGCCAACGAATGATACGCGAAGCTATTCGCAAGATAGCCTTGGGAAGAAGCATAGAACGCATCGATATGGCACCTTCCGGAACCGCTGGCGTGGGTACGGCAAGAATGGTACATGGTTATGTTGCTAAAGTACATAATAATCCGAATGATGAAGAATATGAGGAATACGCCGGCACCATAGATGTTCGGGAATTCCCGGATGAAACGGCAAGTTCCGAACCAATCATCCATAAAGGAGTGTTACTTTCAGGACTACAGGACAATTCAGGTGGCTTCCTTATCATTCCCCTTCTATATTCAGATGTTACGATTGTGATGGACGCAGCAACTCATTACACGTATGTTCTGAATTACTCCCATGCGCAAGTCATTCAGTTAACCGCCCATGAAGAGACTTCTATCGGAGTTAGAGAAACAGAAGAATTAGACCCGGATGATAACAACTCACCTGATTATAACGAGCTACCAGCTACCGGCAATGAAACAGCAACCAAATACACAGCAACCGAAATACAAACTATGGCAAAAAACAAAGACGGCAAAAAGGCAGAAGTAAATATAACACCGGAAAGTATTTTGCAGAAACTGGATAAGTCGGAAGTAAGTCAGACCGGAAACAGACTGGAACAGAAAGTGGGAAGCACCAGTGTCACTATCCAGGATAAGAAGGTGACTATTGGCGAAGAAAGTGCTAACGAGCCCCTTGTATTAGGTAATCAACTGGCACAGTTAATGCTGGAGTTCCTGACAGAATGTTCTAAAATTACGACGCCTACCTTGATGGGTACAATGCCCGCATTGAACATACCTAATTTCACATCCTTAACTTCCAAGATTCAGAACTTTCTTTCTAAAACAGCTTATACAAAATGAGTATTGAATTACACCCTGATATCGGCAAGTTAGATCCGGCTAGCTTATGCTATTCTATTTATTCACAGCTTTATAGTAATTTCTTCAATGCACAGGACAGGAAAGATGACACCCATCCCTGGGGTGTTGTAGAAGGTGATGATACCAGTGCAAGGCTTAAAAACACAGCATTTAGCTTTGCCGCCGCCATCTCAGGAAGTGTAGCAGGTGAAGGAGGTAGTGATAATGGAGGCATACTCTTAGGATATCTAAAAAAAAGCGGTGGGGACATGGCTGGAGTTTTACGGGCAAACTATGGATTTGAGGCCGGTATTGGTAATAACCGTATCTTCTCTCTATATAAAGATGGAAATAGTTCGGGTGTACAGATCAACGGAGATATTAGGATAGGTGGAAATAATTTCTATTTGGGAGATGAAAAAGTCCTTGCTTATGATCACTTGACTGCCACAACATATATTCATGGTACGTATTTAGATACAGGAAATGCCTCCATACATTCAAATGGAGAAATCATATTTGGGAGTAAACAATCAGGAGTATATATATCACCATCCACTGTTTTAGTTGGTAGTTACCCTGTTTACCATAGCGGTAATGCCAATCAGGCGGCTATAGACTGGAAGATGAAGAACGGAATGATATCCGGAAATTTACAAGTTACAGGCTCTACTACCCTCAACGGAATGCTACATTCACTTCACGGAGCAGAATTAGGTGTAGATGGACGTACCATTTTGTATATTAATAAGGCAGGAACGACATTGTCAGGGTATTTATCCTTTGCTGTGGGATACGGTATCAAAATCGACAATATACCAGTATTGATTCGTGCCAATGAAAATGATATCCAGTTGGGCGCTGTAGGCGGAGATTTACTACTTGCAAACGAGCATACTAATAAAATCCGCTTACTTGCCGGACTATCAGATATAGACGGAGACAACATTCTGGTAAGTAAATACGGAGCCGGTTATTTTCCGGATGCTCTTACAGTACGTCACCATTATGGCAATGAATTACTTTCCTCCTATCGGGTGGATGATGCAGACGAGGGGATAGTAATTCATCATAAATTACGTTTCGGCGCTTATAATGGAGTCATTTTACAAGGCAACAAAGAAAGGTTGGATTTTATCTCTCAGGTAGAATATACATCTCCTGAGATAAACGAAACAACAGAATGCCGTACCGGTTTCGAGCATGGCATTTCTACAAGCCTTTATCGCCCCCTAAATAGCCCCTCATACAGTCTATTCATTAAATCGGATGCCGATTTTATAAATACCAATATCCCTTTAGAAGTAAAAGGACATGTTGGAATAGACAGTTCGCTCACTCGACTGACAGACAATTGTCTATACTTTAACAGTGAGAATTACCTATTATCCGCAACAGGAGGCATTAAGCATTATGGCAATGCATACTTCAAAAACAGTTTGAGTTCAGAGCATTTTTCCTCTGGCTTTGCGGGCTCGGGATGGGCTATTTTACGTAATGAAACTACAGGGAACGTAGCTGCAACCTTTGATGAAGTAACAGTACGTAAGAAAATGAGAATCTATGAAATGGAAGTTCAGAAAATGTACACAACTAACGGTTCTTTATGGGTAAGTGATTCTTGCAGCGGCGATAAAGTAGAAAAACTATAAACCAAACAACAACTTTTCATGTCACTATACAAATATGCCAGATACAAAGTCCTTCTTGACCCTGAATCTCACAAGACTCAGGGTTTACAGGTAGGTGATGTAGTACGTAGACAATACCTTGATGGGAAAAATCTGATTTACTCCCTGATGATTGTATTGCAAACCGGAATCGATACAATTTTAGATAAAACCGGAAAGGAGTTAGAGTCTTCTTATTTCATAGGGGCACTTATTGAAGGCGATGAACCTGTAAATGGTGAACTACTGGATTTTGTACGTACTACCAACCTGTTCAATGCAGATCGGAGTGGTGCATTGTACCTAACTGCTTCTGACTCTGAGGCCCCTTTTATGGATATCATAGATGGAATGGCTTTTGAAAACTCTCTATGCTATCCTTTTATGGGAGAAGGCCGGACTAACGAAGCTGATAGCAGAAGATATTCATGTGTAGGAGCTGACTTCGTAACATCCACCTATTTTGATTCACAATTGGATGCTTATAGGGTCTTCAGGATAACAAGAAATAGAAATATACCTGCCATTGGGGAAGTTATCGGGTTTAAACAGACATTGGAAAAGGGAGTTCATCATCCCCAGCGCGTCGTTATATCTTATAAAATCAGAGCATCCTGTCCCATAGAAAATGTACAAGTTAGTTTTGGATATACAGATGGCACGCAGCCCGAAGGAACTGATACAATAAATATAGATACTGAATGGAGTTATAAGCTGATGTTAGTTACAGTGGACTATCCGGAAGAATATTCCCGAAGCCTGTTAATTGACATGACATCTTTTCTGCAAGAAAAAGACTGGTGTGAAATATCAGACCTGAATATCGTTCTACTCTCGGATATTACCAATTTTTCAAATGGGACAAAGGCACGCATTGGCAAAATAAGAGGTATTGTTGATCCTCTCTTTGGGGTATTGGATGGTTACGGCGCCTACTTTCAGAGCTTATATGCTACCCAAAATGTTAACGTAGCGGGAACATTGACCGCCGGAGACAGAACAGGGTTTGCAAGTACTTTTTATGTGGGCCGCATTCACAAAAATAGCCTTATAAATAGTCTATACGGCAACTTTGTTCAGACGGTTTTGGTATCTGACTCAGAAAAAGCGCCTGCAGGTATAGGACACGTTTTTCAGCTCCCCTTTTCCACAACAGAGTATATTTGCCAGGATTATGAGTGGAAAAAAAGACATATAGGAGAGAAATATTGCTTCTCATTCTGGGCAAAATCCGGAAAAGCCGGTAGTTTATCATTTATCTTGGATGAAAAGCTTTATCAGGAGATTCACATTGAAAAAGAAAATGAATGGAAACGATACCACATTTCTTTTGTCGTCAATTGTAATGAAGAAAATGAACTTAGAATAGGTTTCAAACATGATATGGGGAATATCTGTTTTTGTTCCCCTCAACTGGAAGCGGGTGAAAAGCCTTCTTTATATCAGGCAACAGATGGCATTCTGAATGATACAGACGAATATGGCGCCTGGTTTTGCAGAGGTGGTGTTGGTGGTACAATACAAAATCCTTTACTTCGTCTAAATTCCGATGGTTCTATCGAAGCTGGCAATAAGTCTTTTGTAATCAATCCGGATGGTACTGGGTACTTTGCAGGAGGCCGATTCAAATGGACAGAAGACACGATTACTTTGCAGGACGTGACTATCCGTTGGGAAGACTTCGATGAGAAAACACATAATAAACTCCTCCCTAAATCAGTAAGTATAGAGGGGGCAAATGTTTTTCACTATGCAGACACCTTAACAAAGGAGGTTGTACAACCGGAAAAGATTGAACTGGTTGCAACAGAACATAATTTCAATAGTATTGCCAACAAATGGCAATATCTTTCCACTGATAATGTATGGAAAGATATTTGTACAGGCAGTATATATATTGTCACTCCAACATTTCATGGCTGGGAAGGTCAGGACATACTTATACTGCGTTATAAGGCTTTTTGGGAAGAAACGGAATTTGTATCAACCTACACCATAACAAAGCAATATGACGGACAAGATGCTTATTCTGTATATGTCACTTCCAGCCAGGGGGCGACTTTCAGAAATGGTATTATATCTACCATACTAAGTGCACTCGTTTTTAAAGGAGGCATTGATGTAACGGATAGAATACCGGATTCTAATTTTAAATGGAATAGAATTAGTAACAACCTTCAAAGTGATGAATTATGGAACTCCACAGAACACATAGGTAAAAAACTGGAGATATCGGCAGAAGATGTATACCGGAAGGCTGTTTTTGATTGTGAAATAACACTCTCTGATTCATAAACCTTTCGTATATAAGTCAGCCCATAGCATCCCTGACATATTGCATAGGAGAAACGCCATAGAAATCCTTGAATCTTTTAGAAAAATACTTGCCATCACAATACCCCAGCAAAGTGGCAATCTCTGAGACACTATACCGCCTGGATGCCAACATGGTTTTCGCAATTCCCATTTTATAGGATAGAATATAATTTGTGGGAGACTGCCCGGCTATGAGTTTTACTCTATTATAAAATGCAGTCCGGCTCATTCCTATGTCAGCACAAAGCATCTCGACAGTATATTTTTCTGTAGAAAGATTTTTCTCCAGACATTTCTGTAATTTATCTACTAATATAGCGTCACTATCACCCTGTGTCACCTTTTCCGAGTGATCTCCGGGAAGCGTGCTGGCAGCAAATTCTTTTAAACGTTCTTTTTGAACAATACGATGGTTTATGAGAGCTGCAATATCCGCTTTGAGTTTACAAACATTTACCATTCGCAGTTCAATTCTATCGGCACCACAACTTGTATGCGTTAAATAGTCAGCATTAGAGCTTATCAAAAGAATTACCGGAATATTACACATACAGGCATCCTCCTTTATTTCAGCACAAAGTTCACTTCCATACACACCATTAACTGTCTCATCGATGATTATAGCATCCGGATTACGCTGCCCCATAAAAGGACAAATCCGTTCCGGATCGTCATAGACCGACACTTGAAAGTTTTTGGAAAGCGTATCATCCAAGTAACCACTAAGATCCTTGTCTGCCATAACTAACATTACATGAGGAGCCTTATCGGATTTAGACACACAATTTACATGCAAATGACTATTACAGGAAAAAGTTGAACTATAGCCTTTCCGTATTGATTCCTGAACTACAGGACAATGCTCTGTTCTACAAAAATACTCCATCGGTACACAGATTTGTATAAAAGCCGCCCCTCTGCTTATGCCACCTGTCATTTCTCCCCCATGCAACCGGATCATCTTTCTTACAACACAGAAAGTCCTGCAACAAAATATCGGTACCCTTGTCAGGATAGACAGCTTTAATCGAGACATTTTTTTCCCCATTTCCGGATTATTAGTTATCAGAAGATTCCAACTATCCCCCTCATGTGACACTTTAACGCTTACACAGCCTTTCCGGGAAGTAGAATCAATTACTCTAAACAAAAGACATTGCAAAGCGGCTGTCATCATAACTTCATTTACACGACAGCTAATATAACCAGGTTCCCTGTTGATATCCAACTGAATCTGACGGGTATCAGCATACATTTGGCAATTTTTGAGTATCGAACTAATAAAAGTATAAAGCTCAAGCTCATTTTTCCGTAATTTAGTCCGGGTTTTATTTACAAGCATATTCAGCGCAACAATATTCTGGAAACAGTCAAGAACATGTTTATTATACCTGAGTATATGTTTCATCTTTCCCGATATATCTGAAGGTAAATCGGTAGATTCAATATCATATAAAAGGTTTTGCATCAATGCCAACGGTGTCTGAGTCTTATGCACCATATTCAGAGCAATCCTTAACTTCTCATGACAAAGTAATTCTTTGCTACGCTTTAACCTATAGTACGACATAAGAAAAATGATTAATCCCATGACAAGACTCTCAAAAGGATATGACCAGGGAACAAACCATGAAAGAGATGAGGTCATAGGATATGTTATATACTGATAGTCCGGATGTTCATTTCCATTTAGTCGCAGGGAGAGATGAGAAATAGTTGAATATGAATGCAATTGATTTAACCGTGTGCCAATCAGCGCAAAAACAAATATCAAAATAAATTTCATACAAAATCAAATAAGTTAGTTAAATAGCTTTTGTGTGACGTGCATATTAATACCAATAATATACCTTAATTCAAACATTCAGTATATGAGTATAGTTCGTTCTTGAAGGGCAAATGGAACGTTTTTTATCAAAAACACGTTTGTTTTCATCATAGTCCGATTTATTGATACATTTATTAACAAGGTAGATTCATTAAGCGTAATATAACACCAATTATATATCATTTTGCAAAGTATAATTACAATCATTATAGATAACCCCTCTCCTCTTTTAAACTATGTACCAGTTAATAGCACTAATCTCTGTATATATCTTAAACCTTAAATCACTGACAATGGCATTAAAAGTAGCAAGAGGACAAATCACTATTATCGATCAGAACGATGCAGTATCTATTCAGGCTTTCCTTGGTTCCAGTCAACCTTTGACGCAAGTATATAATAAAGATACCAATGTATATGCTCCTAACTGGGCAGCAAGTTCACATCTAATTCTTACTCCTTCACTTTTTATAAGTGGAAAAGGGGCAACAGACCAGATAAGCTCTGTTGGTAATGCTGCAAATTTAACCCCGGGAGTAAAGAGTGGGACAACCAAATGGTATAAAAATGGTGTATTAATCACAAGTGGTCAAGACAGTTGTACGATTGGCGCTGCGTCAGCTAAATATGCACTAACCGTTAGCGCTAATCACATGTCCGTCAATGCTCCACAGGTGAGATATACGTTTGAGTCCATATACATCGATGCTAACGGTTTGGAAATCCCATTCAGAGCTGAAATTCAATTTACACAGCATTTGAATGCAGGAGCAACCATTTGTGCAGTTGCATATGCACCTCAAGGTGTCGTTTTCAAAAACGATGCAGTTTCAACACTTTCTGCCCATTGTGACATGTGGAGAGGGGCTACTATTGATAATACCAATGTAAGCTATGCATGGGGAATTAAGGATGGAGGAGTATTTTCTCCAACGACCTTAACTGCCGCAGCAGCTTCAGGAGCAACTACTGTAACAGTAAACTCTATTGCGAATATGGAGGCAGGTGGTAAAGTTACAATAGGTTCCTCACAATACACAATATCTTCTATTAATACAAGCACCAAAGTTGTAACACTCACTACGACTCTTACTGCAGCAGCCACTTCTGGCACAGCAGTATCATGTCCTTATTATAGTTCAGTATTGGGTGTTGGTTGGTCATGTCTTACACAGAGCAATCAACGTGGAGTAACGTCCGGCTGGACAACAAATGAAATTACTATAACGCCAGATGCCGTACTCAATTTTGAAACTTTCAAATGTTCTATTAAAGATACGGATACAAGCACTGGCAATGCTTCCGCAAATAAAGTTGTTTGTGATATAATATCTTTTGCAGACATGTCGGACCCCATTAGCGTCGATATAGTCAGCCAGAAAGGATTTACTATAAAAAACAATGCTAACGATGTTGACGCCAAAGCAATCCTTTATCGTAATGGCGAGGAGTTAGATGCAGCAGGAACAGCATATACATATATCTGGAAGCTATGGAATACAGCTGGAACTTCAGTCGTCAAAACTTACACAGGCAAATCAATCACAGTAAGTAAAGCGGATGTGACAGGTAAAGGTGTTTTGATGTGTGAAGTATCAAAATAGAATTGACAGAAAGATTTAAAACATAGAAAAGGCAGTAAAAGCTGCCTTTCTTTATTCAGAACAAGTTACTGAGGCAAAGAAATTATATGGCAAAAAAATTATTGGCACGTGGACAAGCTACCATAAACACCCTTCAGGATTCATATACATTGACCTTATCAATCAACAATTATGTATTTACATCAGAAGCAAACGGCACTATCCGGAATGCAGTAACTATTACTTCTTTTGTAAAAGCTACGCTGGATAATAAGGAATTTACTGATTTTACAATTGGCGTTATCACAAAACCTGCGGGTTTTTCTTCAATAACAGTAAACAATACTTATAAGAGTATAACATTCTCCATATTAGCTAATACAACAAATCTAGCTGATAATGGAGTTATTATGATTCCAGTCATAATAAAAGGAATAACATATAGTTTATCGTTTGTATGGGCAAAATCCAGAAGTGGGCAATCTGGAGTAAATGGTAATGATGGATATACAATTAAGTCATCCAGACAAAGTTGTGTCATATCAACAGATAAAGATGGAAAGATACATACAGAAGTAAAAACATCTACCATTATTTCTGCGCTTATAGGGAAAACTGTAGTCACTCCAGTAATCGGTACTCTACCAACAATAGCCGGATGTGTTTTAAGTAAATCCGGATCTACTATCACCATTACCTTCAACATTGGAACCTCTTTAGCTGAAAGTGGAACTATAGATATCCCCATAACAATAAATGGACTGGCTTTTGGTGTATCATTTTCTTACGCGAAAGCGCGTAGTGGAGCTAATGGCAATACTGGAGCAGCAGGTGTTGACGCCAATATGCTAGATTGGGTTAAGGAATGGAATACCAATAAGACACTCATAAACACTAGTACTGTCATAACTCCCAAGCTATTTGCCGGTACCAAAAATTCCAATGGTACTCTTACGGGGATTGCCATAGGACATTTTGCATTAAGCACATTAAATGCATCAGGTTCTATTATTACGGAAACGGTTAATGGTATTTGTGGTTTCAAAGATGGATATAAGACTTTTTTTGTTGATAGTACAGGTAATGTTCAACTAGGGCGTAATAATCAATTTATCAAGTATAATTCTGTTACAGGAAAAATTGAATTTGGTTCTGACGTTACCATGAACTGGGTGAATGCCATTAATACAACCAAGACAGAAGTGATAAATTCCGCCGCATCCACTGCACAGACGAAAGCGGATGCAGCAAAGAACGCTGCGATTGCCGCTGCTGCTACTGACGCAGCCAACAAGGTAAACGCAATCAAAATCGGTGGTCGCAATTACATCCGTAATAGTGCTTTCACGTCAAACCTGACAGGAGTTTCCGCTGATGGAACTACCGTATCCATAGATACTGCTACTTTATACAATAATTACCGAACGCTAAAGGTATTACAAAACACGGCGTGTACGGATTCCAACGCGGCCACGCAAAGGACTTATTTTAATGTAATCAATGGCAAGATATGTACACCTGCCAGCTTTTCGATGTATGTGAAAGGCTCGGTTGCATCAGTTATGAAAATACGCATCGGTGGTTCCGGAATCAGAACTGTGAATATCACTACTTCATGGCAACGTGTTGTTCTTGAAAATATCACCCCTACCTCTGCAGTGGTCCTTTTCGGATTCCAAACTGTGGGGACATACTGGTGTGCTCTTCCTATGTTAGTGGAAGGCAGTAAAACGGCAGACTGGATTCCCGCTCCCGAAGATGTGGACAGCAGTGTTGCTGCCGCCAAAAAAGCCGGCACAGATGCCAAGCTGGTTGCCGATGCCATCACGAGTAAGGCGAATACGGAAGGCTGGGCAACAAAGCTCACCTATATAGGCTCCACAGGCATCTTTACGGGAACGCTTTCTGCCAATACAGTGAACGCCGTCCGTATCAATGCTTCCCAGATCACAATCGGAACCATCGATGCGGCGCGTATCAACGTAGCGGCATTGAAAACATCGCTGATAACGGCAGGTAACATCGAGGCATTGACGCTGAATGTAACTAAAGGAAAAATTGGTGGCTGGTCTCTGGATGCCGACTCAATTTTCAGGGGAACGAAAAATAACTCCTCCGGAGCATATACAGGAACTGCAGGCTCGGTCTGTATTGGTTCTAATGGTATCAGAGGATTCAAATGGAGGCTAGATGCAACTGGGGCGGGTGCCGTTGCAGGTGGGAACATCAGTTGGGATGCGGCGGGGAATGTTACTTTCGGTTCTTCTGTTGTTTTGAACTGGACCAATGCCGCCACTGCCGCCGCAGGTAATGCGTTGGATGCTGCAAAGTCGTATGCGAACACCAAGAAAACCGAAGCCATCAATTCTGCCGCCACAGATGCTACGAACAAGGTAAATGCCCTGCAAATCGGTGGTAGGAATTTCTATAAAAAGAGTACTTCCATCACAAGCTTGATAAACTCCCCGACAGTGCAGAAAGAAGAAAGCGCCGACTCCCGGAATGGATTCAAACTGACTGGAAAAAAAGACCTGACCTGTGCAATCAGGATTAACAATATAATCACCCGCAATGGCTCCTATGTAGTCAGTTTTTTGGGAAAGAGCAACGGTACAAGTACTCCCAACTTTAATGTGTGTGACATCGCTTGCTCAGGTAATGCACAATTTACAACCTCTTGGAAGAAATTTGAACTGAAGGTCAATGTAAGTAATTACACGGATGCTGTCTATCATTTCCTCGATATTGAAAACCTGGGATGGCTCTATTATTGGCTAAAGGATTTTAAAATAGAGGAAGGCACCAAAGCAACGGGATGGAGCCCGGCACCGGAAGATACAGACAGTAGCATCAAGACTGTATCGGACAAAGCCGACGGGACAATTACAGCCTTGGGAGGAACTTCCTTTCCCAAGCTGACCCATATCTCCGGTACAGGAATCTACACGGGCACGCTGACTGCCTCACAGGTGAATGCGGTTGCGATCAATGCCGGGAGCATTACCACAGGCACACTCAGTGCGGACAGGATAGGCTCCAAAGCGATTACTGCCGCCAAGATTGCCGCCGGCACGATCACCGCGGCTGAAATAAACGTGGCAAGCATACAGGCATCTGTCGTTACGGCAAACGCCGTCAATGGCCTGACATGCACATTCAACAAGGGAACGATAGCCGGTTGGAATATCAATGCGAACCAGATTTTCAAGAACAACGTTTATCTGGGCTCTGATGGCTCTATATATAATGGTACAAAATGGAAACTCGGCAATGACGGGTCAGGGCAAATCGCCAATGGGAATATCAGCTGGAACGCTGCGGGGGCAGTGACTTTCGGAACATCCGTTTCCCTGCAATGGAAGAACGATATTGAAAGTGCCAAAACTACGAACTACGGTTACCGATATTACAAGAAAATCGTAGTGAACGGTGAATCGGGTAAATATTATCCCATCGTCTTCAAAGGTGGTGACCAGACGATAAAAAGGGATATCCTTATTCGCCGAGGCTACAGTGAACAGGCGCCAACTGACTGGGATAACAAAAGTACCACACACAAAGGTGGCCTGAGCCTGTTATTGAAAGTGAACTTCGGAGGTTGGGGCGGTGCATCTTATTCATGGGACATATATGAACTGTCGGAGGTCTATTCACGTATGTTTGCCGGTGCCGCTTATTGCGGCAATTACTGTATGTTCGCCGTTTACCTGCGTGGCGGGGGCGATGGAGGAGCCGTTTACCACCTGTATTCCGACCAGCCGATTGAGAGTGCGACGTACAGCCCTTCACCCATTCCCCCCGCACCCCAGATCGCTTATAACTCGGACCGTATTTTCCAAAGCGGAACAAGTACCGCGAACGCTCCTGCACCCCGTACCTTAACGGCTGCTGTGGAAGAAGAAATCCGTTACCACCGTTTTATTGGACTGGCACAAGGAAACGATACTACCCTGAAAGCACACCCCCTCACTTACATCGGTTCAACGGGCATCTATACGGGGACACTAACAGCAAACCAAGTGAATGCGGTTGCTATCAATGCAAGTAGCATTACCACAGGTACGCTCAGTGCTGACAGGATAGCTGCGGGAAGCATCTCGTCTACGAAACTGGATGCTACGAGTATTAAAGCCAATATCATAAATGTCGGATATATCAACGGATTAACATGCGCCTTTACAAAAGGATCAATCGGTGGCTGGACAATAACCAGCAATTCCATCTCAGGAGGACAAATTGTTCTTGACAAGGCAAACAAACGGGTAGTCGTATATGGTGCTTCATCAGGTCCGACAAGCGGACAAAGGGTACAGATTTACCATAACAGTAATACAGATTTCGGACTCTACACAACAGATTCGAAAGGAACAGTCGTTGTTCAATTAGGTTCAAACAACAAAATTGCCGGATGGACGATTAACCCCACACAGATATACAAAAATAATGTATATTTAGGAAGTGACGGTTCTATCACCAATGGTACGAAATGGAAACTTGGTAACGACGGGTCGGGACAAATCGCCAATGGAAACATTAGTTGGAACGCAGCGGGAACTGTAACCTTTGGCTCATCCGTATCCCTGAACTGGACAAATGCAGCTACAAATGCTTTAAACTCCGCAAAAAACTATGCGGATACCAAAAAGACGGAAGCTGTCAGTGTAGCAGCTACGGATGCGACGGCAAAAGCCAATGCTGCCAAAGAGCTTGCTCTGGCAACTGCTTTTGGGAAAATGATATATCGCGACCCTGAATTCCGGAATGGTAATAACGGCATCAATGTATATAATAATAGTGGAAACGGTACGGTAACAATTACTCGGACAGGGTTATCCAGTGCTCCTAACGACAGCAAAATGGTACTGGAGATTAAGACCACAGGTACTGCTTCACCCGATAATGGTGGCTTCTTTTTTGGTACGACATGCTCCAACCGGAAAGTTTTTATTTCCAAAATTATAGCCAAAATACCGGTTGGAAGGAATATTCAATGGGCAAGTAACTCTATCGGTACTTCAGGCAGCAGCAAATGGCTAACACCCAACGCAGGAACAGGTGATTGGGCAGAGTATGTGTACAAAGTGACGTGCGGCACTTCAAATTTTTCTTCCACGAACTTCTTTTATCTTGACGGTGTACAGGGAACTTCGGCTGCCCCCATCATTTGGCAGGTAGCTTATGCAACCGTGTTTGACACGACTTCCAGCGAGAGGTACACCACCACCATTGATGCCAACGGAATATATACCGGAACGGTGCGTGCAGGTCAGATGCTTATCGACAGCGCCTTAGTGGTAGGTGGCAGCAGTTATAACGGAAGCATTTCGCTACGTGACTCGGGAAATAATATAATGGCGACACTTGACCGTTCGGGGATAACTGCAGTAGCGGGAAAGATAGGGGGATGGAATATCAACTCCGGTTCTATCTACGCCTGCGCTCCTGCCGGAGGGCACCGGGTATTCATTACTTCCAGCGGATATTTATATAATGACGACGGTACACAGGATTTTTGGGGACTACGTGCGGATGGTTCTGCAACTTTCGGCTATGGCAAGATTCTTTTCGACAATGACGGTTCCGGATATGTAGCAAATAAGAACATCAAATGGGACTCAAAAGGTAATGTGGAAGTTAAGGGTAACATCACCGCCAATTCAGGATTAATAGCAGGCTTTACAATTAGTGGCAACAAACTAATAAATACGGCAGCTGATTCTTCAATTATGTTTTCATCGCTGATGGGCAATGCTTCCATGACGATAAACTCCAGCAGTGCACTTCTCTCCTTGCGTGCAGATTCAGCCCGTACAGGCATCTATTTGCAAACGTATGCGGCAGGAGCCAGAGGCATATATATTGTAGCCAATGCAGGCTCAAAATTTGCAATCGAAAGTTATGGTCCTGTATTATTAGGACAACGTATTAGTGAAAAATGGAATGTCCCGGGCGTACTATATATAGGATGCAAATTCAATGCCGGAGATAATACAAGCTTCGGCAAAATTTGGGGAGAAGGGGTCTCCGTAACATCCTGTTATTTTTTGGGGAATGGAAAATATAGGTTCTATCATAACCTGAATCATACCAACTATACAGTTATAGCACAAGGATGCCAAAATGAAAGATATTATGGCTTTTTCAGATTATTGGAAAGAAACACGAACAATTTTGTGATCCAAAATGTGGGGAGTAAAGGAGGGGGAGATGGCTCACCTTTTGACTTTACAATTATGGGCAGGAATGTATGGTAAGTCTGTATTAAACATTTTATATAGTTGTCTGGCTATTCCTTACAAAACCTATTTATCATGAATATAACTAACACGATTCTAACAAAAACAGCCATTGAAATGACCTCCAATGGTAACTATACTATTGAGTATACAATCATAAACGGAAAGCTCGACCGAGTTCAAATGACAATCCTAAAACTAGAAGCAGAAGAGAACGGTGAATATCCATTTATTGGTAACATTTGGTTGGAACAGGACAGCCTAAACTGTAACGTTCCATTGGCATCTAAAGTAAAAGTGGCCCCATATTTTGGTGACTTTGATATTTTCGTTACTAAGATTAAAGAATATATCGCTACGGAAGCAGAAAAATAAAACTTATCGAAAACGAATATTCTATTCTTGAAAAACAAAATTAAGATTTATGGAATTAGTCATCAAAGACAGGCTGTATATCCCGGCCCTTTTACCAAAGGAAGGTAACTTCCGCCAGTTCAATACGAAGAAAGAGATTCTCCGCAAAATTGAAATTACCAGCGAAGAACGAGAATGTGTAGGGCTCAAGGAAAACCAAGAGACGAAACGTATCGAATGGGATACTGAGAAAGAAGTACCCCTTTTGATTGAATTCACTTCTGAAGAGATGAATTACCTTAAACAATCTTTCGAAAAAATCTCTGATGAACAGTTACCGGATGATATGTGGACTGTTGTTGAAAAGATTTACAATGCTATACAGGATGGCAAAACTGAATAATACTTTTCTTGAACTCACTCATATTTCTTAACTCTCCCCATGGGGTGCTCCCGATGCATTGGGGCACCCCTCAATTTTAAACAGCTATGGCACGACAAGACATAAACATGGATGCGACCAGTGGAGAAGTGAACCTGACGGATAACCTGACTTCCAAAACCATATACCCTTTCATGCCTTTGGGAGAACTATTTGGGATGGATAATGACCACTATTGTTATGGTGAAATCATGGTTCCCGTTGATTTTGAATCCATGAATGTAGATGGTTATGAAGTTCGTCTATTCATTCCCTATACTCCTGAATACAAGTTCTTAAAAGTTAGGTTTGTTTTGGACACCGGGAATGACAACAGACAATACGTTGTGAATAGAAGCACTAACAGTTACTGGTTCATTGTCAGACAAGAAGAAGGAGACATACGGCTTTCAGAATACGGCAAGCTCAACGGTAATGGCATCTTTACCCTGGTGTTACGTCAAGGGAAACTTTATCTATACAGTGGTGCAGAGTCGGATTTCATTATTAAACCGTCATTGATCCAGAACAAGACATTTCTGCTTAAGTCGTTGACCGGTAGCTTGTATCAATACCCCACAACCGGTGTAGGACTAATAAATTACTTACATGGAAATTTTGAAACATCAGGTCTGTCAGCCAAGCTATTGCAAGAATTTGAAGCAGATGGGATGATAATTAATAACGCATACATGAACTCCCAAACTGGGGAACTGGTATTGGATGTAACAGAAAAAGAAAATGGGTAACTATACAATTACTACCGGACAAAATCTATATGATATAGCAATGCATATTCATGGCTCTATCGAAGGAATAGTAGATCTGATGATTAATAATTCGGAATTATCACTGGATGACAAGTTACAGGCAGGTGCTCAACTGATATATACAGATGAGTATGTTATCAATGGGGATATAGTAGCTTACAATACGTCACATATGACTATTCCGGCATCCGGCGAGCAACACGTTTATTACAAAAGCTCTGATTATCCTCAGATACTGGAGTTGATTTTGGATAATAAGAAAACATCTGCAGGCATTGTTTTCTCCGGTACAGGAAAAATAGAAATAGACTGGGGAGACAATACATCCATAGAGGTTTTGATTCTGGAAAATGTACAAAAGGGGATTTTCCACTCTTTCGATAGTAATATCTCTGATAAACGTAGGATACGGATATATAGTGAGGATGTACACTTCCGGAAACTGGATATCAGTGCGATGCAAGCTTTATCAGTCTATTGCAACCGCCCGGTTAGTGTAGAAAAATTCATTCTTACACAAGCTGCTATGAATATAAGCTGGCTTTCTCTTATAGAGAACACTTATGAAATGGATATAACCGGACTGACAACCTCTGATTTATTACCTCTTCTCCGACATAAAAGCCTGATGAATTTGGATTTACGCAAAATCTCAATCAAGCAACAAAAGCTGGATGAATACCTGATTGCACTGGTAAGACATTATGAAGGACGAAGGAATTGTAATATTATCCTCACCATGCAACCATCCGGGAGCTATGAAGAGCCCGGGAAAGATGAGAATGGCAGGTATATCATAACCTCCGGTATGGAGGCTGTCTGGATAATTACTCACGAAGAGGCATGGAATTCGGCAGGATTTTGGAAATTTCAGATTAAAGACCAGATTTACACAACAGAACCATGAGCAGAACGATAAAAGACATTTATACGGAGGCTATTGCAGAAAGAAACAAACGCATGGAACTGACCGAATTCAACAGTGACTCAAAATTGTCGATCATGAACGGTCTGACCTGGGTAGTAGCTGCTATAATTCATAGTTTTGAGACATTACTCGATGTCTTCGCCGTGGACATTTCTAACACAATAAATAACAGGATAAACGGCACTCCGGTTTATTATACAAATGCATTGTTGCAATACCAAAAGGGGGATACATTATCCGTACGCGAAGACGGATTAGCATTTGGATATAGCAATATAGATGAAACAAAACGGATGATCACACAGGTTTCTTACACTGAAAGCGTGGATGACCATAATCTGGACAGCAAACTGATTCTTAAAATCGCAACAGGTGAAAAAGGTAACCTGACAGCGATATCCAAAGAAGAACTTGTTCCTATCAATTCATATATAAACAAGATTAAGTTTGCAGGTACCCGGGTTGAAGTTGTCAGTTATGAAGGCGATGTACTTGTACCTATTGTCACCGTGTTTTATGATGGCGCGATTCCCGAAGCGGAAATATATACCAAGATAGAAGACAAACTCAAGCTGTATATTATGAATACACCGTTCGATTCATCTGTATATGTTTCACGTATAATCGAAGCGATCCGCAGTACAGAACATGTGACGGATGTGTATATTGATGAAAAGGCTATTCCGGAACAGGGAATTTTTATTGCGACCTATGATAGCGACGGACATATAGGTGAACTGAAGAAGATTTACCGGATGGTAAAGACCTCTTCCGGATTTTTGAAGGAGTCTAGCGGGAATGGGGAAGAAAGTGCTTTACCAGCCTTTAGACAAGCAATCAAACTACTTGTAGAATGAAGCGTTATAAATTACCCACAGACCGACTGGTGAATCAGCTGGTTCCACATTTCCTGACGGGAAGAAGATATATATTATTTATCCAAAGTCTTGTGTATCCGTTAAAAACTTTAAATGAGCGGTTTATAGAATATGCAAAGGAAAAACATATAGAAGCCCGTATGACAAGTCAAATAATGTATTTCGAATGGTATCTAAACCACAAATTCGGAAAATATATAGCAGCTAAAGATGAAAGGATTACTATTCAGGAAAGCCATTCTATCGGTGTAGATATATATCATGAGAACTCGTTAACGGGACGTCCATTCACAGTCTGGTACAATATGGAAGAGATAGCCTCTTTTACCCCGGACATAGAACGTCCCAGGGAATTTTACTATCTAACGGAAGAAAAAGCAATAAACAAAGTTAGTTTCATGATCGTCGTTCCGCCAATTCATATAGAACAACAAGAGTTTGTCTATATGCTTTCATATGTAGTAAATACCTATAAGACGGCTGGTAAAACTTATCTTATAAAGATTGATAACCAAGAAATAAGACCTAATAAACCTTTAGAATGAAAGAATACGTAGCAGAAACGGGTGGTAGATATACATATGCCGATGACATACTTAATCTTCAAGAACTGGCCTTGTCCATGACAAGTATCTTTTCAGAATGCACTGATTTCATTATTTCAGGCTGTATAGTGTCAGGAAACGCTATTGCATCCGGTTATGTATGGCTCAACGGAAAAGTAAGATACTTTGAAGGTTGCCCCACCGCCTCATTTCCATATTATATCTATGAACGGAATCTAAGTGACACAGTAACTTACGCCAACGAAATGAACAAGAAAGGCAGAAACAATTTTTTATGCCTGGGTGGAACTATTGTCCCGGACACTCCTGATACACTAACAGGTAAATTGCCTCATTTCATTGAGATACGAAAAGAATACGCTCCCCGGTTTATAGACAAGTTCATCGGAAAATACGCAGTACTGGTTGACACACCATTTTCCAAGCAAACAATACGAAAGGACCTTGTTATCACAGGAAAGCTGGGCATTGATAAGACAGTAGAATCCCAAACGGCATTGACTGTAGTAAATCCAGCAAATAGTTATTCATTCAAGGGTATTGTCAAGGTGAATGGTGACGCTTCCTGGGGAGCCTATTACAACGGTTTGCTGGTTAATGAAATATTACTTCAGACAGACGGCTCAATCCATTTTATAAAACAGGGAACAGAACTTGCCTATATCGATACTGCGGGTATATTTGTTCCGTCAGTTTCATGTACATCACTCAAAACGGGTTCTCTAGTCATCAATAAAAACTCCATTGCTAATTATGATGATGAAAAAGATACTGGGGCAGTGAATATAAATGTTGCAGGTTACAAAAACGGTAATACCAAGTTCCGGGATTTTAATGTTTACGATGGGAAAAAGAACACCTTACCACTTATCCAGACGGTTGGTAAAGAGAGAAAGGTCAATATCGCCGGAAACTTTTCAGTAAAAGCAGCAGACAATCAATTAGCTCTGATTTCGTCTTCATATCTGAAGGGAGACTCTGAACTTACCGGTTCAGTCCGGTTTAAAGACAGTTCTGAGGAAAATATTGCGGAAGTAGGATATATCGGAACGGATAACTTTGATTTCTCTATCAGTAACATGATCGGAAATCTGATTCTCAATAGTACGGGTTCTGTCAATGTACAGTCTGATTTGCAGGTAAAGGGAACTAGCCTTACAAAGCTTTATGTTTCTGCTGGTACCTTCAAAGATACACTGGCCAAGAAAGTAGATATAGTGCTCGGTAAAGGGCTCTCAAGCGAGGATTTTACTACTGAATACAAAAAAAAGCTGGATGCGATCACATCAGGTAACATTGATTCCGGTGAGGAAGGGTATGTCACAACCGCCAATATCACAGAAGCATTAAAAAAGAAACTGAATATTAGCTATAATCTGAGTGACCTGAATGATAAATCCATTGCGAGAACAAACCTTCAAGTCTTTTCCAAAACAGAATCGAATAACCGCTTTCTTAAAACAGAAGGAAAGCTACTGGAATTGGTGTCATTAACCGCTGACGAAATAAATGGGCTTTCAGCAGAACAAGCTGCGCAGTTGAAAGACGAGAAACAGGCACAAATCCGGTTAAATATTAATGCAGAAAAAAAAGGTACCGGAGAGTTGAAGCTTTCCAAATCATCCAATCTTTCTGATTTATCGGACAAAGGTGTAGCCCGTAAAAACATGAGTGTTTATTCTGTTACCGAGATAGACAAGCTTCTTGCGGGAAAGCTGAACACTGACGCAGCATATACCGGTGCAAATTTTACAGATGAAATGAAACAAAAACTGGAAACTATAAAAGGTGGTTCTTTTGCTTACGTCGATGATGAAGGCACATCCCATGCTGAAGTAGAAGGTTTCGTCATGACAAGCCAGGTAAAGAAGGAACTTGCTAAAAAGGCCGAACGCTTACTCACAGGTTACAATGACTCCGAAAAAAACAGCATAGCTTCAAACATAAATGTGTACTCAAAAACTGAAGCAGATAAGAAATACGCATCGGTAAACTCCTTGTTTCAGGATTACATCACCCTTTTAGTCAGTCAAGGAAAAAGTTCTTCTGACGCACAAAAAGTTCTCAGGGATAAACTGAATGTTCTGTCAAAAGAGGATGTTACAGGACACTATTTGAAAAAGGATGGCAAGCTGTCTGACCTTTCTTTACCAAATGCTGACGCAAAGAAAAGTGCCTGCCAGAATATTGGTGCAGCCTATGCCCCAGAGTATCAAACCAAAATTGCAGATACCGGCTGGAAACAAATGGCAAATTCCGGTTCCGGAACAGATACCCGTAGGCTTTTCGTCCGGCAAATAGGCAACATTGTATGCATCCAGGGGGTGATTAACACAGCCCGCCGGGATGGCAGCAACATGGGAGGAACAGTAGCAATCCTGCCAAATGGCATTTCAACGCCTCCGTATGGAATGAGAACTACTCTTTGTGATTGGAATGATGACGCCAAGTATAATAGGGGTACATCCTTTATATTGCGTGGGGGGACCCGCAATATCGTGATTTATGAAAGTGGATGGTATAACGTTGATACAGACATGAACTTTACATATATGGTTTAAAATAAATAAAAATGAAGAAAGTTAATATTCAAAATGACCTGGACAGCAGGCAGGAAATATCCCGGACAAGGGATACTACCGTATTTACAATAAATGATAAATCTTTAAATTTGGAACAATATGCCGAGAGCAAAGGTTTGCAGAAATGTGAGAATCACCCATCCGGGAGTACCGAATCTACACAAAAGACAAAAAAAAGACGGACGACCTAAAGGCACGTTAAAAAGGTTTCAGTTTGAAGAAACTCGGCTGGGATTCATGATTAAACACGAAGCACCAGTTGTTTTTAACGTCATCATAAACCTGACTCCCGGCGGTGTCTTTCCAGCACCCTCATGTGAATTAATCAAGCTCGTCTGCAAGGCGTCACGTGATCCATCCTTTAAAAAAGCTAAGTTTCGCCGTTATTTATCTGAGTATGAAACAACCGGCTTATATTGTAAGCGTGGGAAAAAGCTAACGCCAAGTAGAAAGTCATACTATGAAACTATACGCAAAAGAAAATTGGAACAATACATTCGGAAAAACAGGAAAAAAATTAAATATATGAAATGGATAAATAACCCAAACATAAGGCGTATTTACAATAAGCAACCCGAGTCTGTGCAAAGCTAGTTATGTATTGCTAAGAAAGCTGATATAAGATGCTTTTTCTTGTATTTGCTTTTCTTGCATTTATTTGATAGAAAAGTCTAGTGAAGTTTAAACTAACTAACGGCACTTTATTAAAGAAATAACTATCCACAAGCCATCGTTTAAGAATACTATTAAAAAACGTCTCAACACATCTTTGATTATCAGAACCTTAACACTTAAAAAAGAAAACAAATTCAGAGCTATTTGGCATATTCAAAAATAGCATTTATATTTGTCGCCATGCTCGAAAAATCCAGAGCATAATCCATTCAATTGAGATACCTGTCCGTCAGGTACATTTCGGTAGTTGTCTGCTTGTGAGGGCGTTTTCCTCATCAATCCTCAAACTTCCACCAGATAGTTAATTGAGTTCTGCGGTGAAACCGAACCCGCTGACATTTTGTGTAAGATTGTTTCGGCAATTTAACTATCGTAAAAATTTATGCAAGACGAAAATTTGCAAGAAAAAGACATACTTGCCGGTATGTCTGTTGAAGATCTGTTCCTTAAATCACAGGAATCCTACGAAACAGCCCAGGCCAGAGCTGCTGAAGAAAACAAAGGTTTTGCCAAGACTGAATTTTTCCGGATGGAAAAATTGGGAACTTACCGTTTGCGGGTGTTGCCTATTGCCCCTAATCCGGATGGCACTACAGACCGTAACGGATACGAATATCCCATTCATCAAATGCTACTGGAACTAGAAAAGCCCTCAAAAAGCAACAAAGCGCAATATGCCTACGTAACCGTGCCACGAACAACTGATGCCGGATATTCAGTAGATTTAATTGATACATACCGGAGAATGGCCGTTAGTGAAGCAAAAGACAACGGGGATGAGAAAATGGCTGAAAAGATAGCCGGTGGCAGCTTCGGTGGCGGCCTTAAATTCTCATATGGCCATGCCACTTATATCCTTGATCTCGACGAACGTGCCAAAGGCATACAGTTGCTCACACTCAGTCATTCACAGTTCAAGGACCTGGATGAAAGGAAATTCAAACTCTGGCAAAAAAAATTAGCCAAAAATTCGTCTTACCCTTGTCCAATATCTTCTATCGCCAATGCTTACCCGGTAGAAATAGAGAAAAAGAAGAATAACTCAAAGACAGAATATGCGATCAGCATTGACAATGAAGCAGACACGGATACACTGAGCAAAGAAGAACTGACTGCTTTATTAAACACTCCGCGTATTCCGGAGATTATTTTCCGATATTCACGTTACCAGTTCGGTGCTACAGTCGAATTTCTTAAGCAATGCGACAACAAGTACAACCTGAACATCATGGATAGTGAAGAGATGAAAGAAGCTATCGAAAAACTATCCTCAGAATTGAGTAAAGAAGATACTAGCGAGTTCACATTTGACAAACGCTCTAAGGATGCCAAGGAAAATGCAGAAAACAGTACAGTTTCTATTGACAGTCTGTTTGATAAATTCGAAGACCTGCAAGAACAAGGGCTTGGGGATAAAACAGAGGAAGGACAAGAATTACGGGGACTCATTCGGGCATTTATAGAGCAGGAGCACCTATCGGTTCGCATCACCCGTTCCACTTCCAACCAAGAACTATTGGATATGATTGAAGAAGCTATGCAAGGGGGTGATAAAACATCTAAAGATATCCAAACTAAAGTTGTACAAGAAACAGGCTCCGAAGAACAAGGCTCCGAAGAAACAGGCAATGAAGAGGAAGCCAAACCCAGAACAACCAGAGAAAGGCGCAGAAGGGAATAAATGTTCATTCTTTTTTAGTTTTAATTGAGTGATTCTGAAGGAATGTACCTTTTAAGGGTATGTTCCTTCCAGATGAATTATATGGAAAATTAATGTAATTCATTCCCTCTTGAACATGGAAGAAAACAATCAAACAAGTAATAATCCAACCCCTATAGCTCTTCTTATAACTGACTGCCATTGTGGTAAAGAAACGGTCGGCGATTTTTTAATCAATTGGGACGAAGCTATTGAACTTTGTCTTTCTCAGAATATCAAGACTATTTTATTCTTGGGTGATTTGGTACTCAGCAGATCAGCCCAAAGCCTGGATATCCTGCTGGCAATTCATGATGTGCTTGAAAAATGCCGGAAGTATGGAATTCAGGTAGTTATGATAAACGGTAACCATTGCAAGGTAAACCAGGAAGCATTACGCGGTTACTGCAATGTATTCGATTCATTTGAGAACGTTCGTGTAATCAGTGAATGGGGTGAGGTTCGCCTGTCCGAAAATCTTGGAATAGGCATGATTTCTTATTTCCCGGAGAACGGCTCCTTTATTAAAAAGCTGGAAGAGCTAGAAACCTATCTACTTGCACTCCCCTACTCCAAAAAGATTCTAATGATTCACGAAGGGATTCGCGGAGGACTATCACGAAGCACGGATGATGAGCTTCCTGCAAATATGTTTTCCAGTTGGGACAAGGTATTGGTTGGACATTATCACAACCGGAATAAAGTAGATAATAATATTTTCTATATCGGCTCTTCCCGCCAAGGAAATTTTGGAGAAGACGAAGAAAAAGGGTATACGCTACTCTATGCAGACGGATCGACCCGGTTTATAAAAAACCAGGTGAATATCCGTTATCAGGTCATTGATATACCTATTGAGAAAGCGGATATCCACCTTTCAGACCGATTGGAAGAAATCAGGGAAGACGGACGTTACCGAGTCAAAGTGCGTGTCCATTCCACGGCTGCCAAAGCATCAGGGTTGGATAAGGAAAAACTCATCAGCGCCGGAGCCAACAAGATAGAAATGGTTACCGAAGACTTGGATGTAATGAAAACAACAGAGACTAGTTTGTTTGAAAAGTTCGATAATCAAAAGATTAAAGACAACTATGGAATATTTTGTCAAGAAAAAGAAGTAGAAGATATGGAATTCGGATTAGCTTATTTA
Source organism: Bacteroides thetaiotaomicron (assembly GCA_019412825.1). GTDB lineage: Bacteria > Bacteroidota > Bacteroidia > Bacteroidales > Bacteroidaceae > Bacteroides > Bacteroides thetaiotaomicron_A. Next base: position 240,514 of record DXOL01000036.1, read on the forward strand.
TCTAAAATCAATTGATTATGTGGAAATTACTTTCAATTCATGCTAAAAACCTGTGTGCATTCAGAGAACTTCATTATAAACTGTTCCAAGGCGTGACGACATTGATTTTTGGCAACAATATGGATAACGACTCACAGAAATCAAACGGTTCAGGGAAATCCGCATTGGTTGAAGCTGTTGCGCTGGGAATTACAGGAGCACCTCTTCGCAGGATCAAGAATGAAGAGATTATCAATGATATGGCTGAACAGTGTATGGTTACTTTGCACCTACAAAATGATACTTCAAACGAAGAGCTTTATATAGAAAGACATCTTTCACGTAAGGGACCGGCAGTTGTGGAATGCAGCCTCTTCCGCGATGGAGTTTCCGTAAATACTGGTGAAGCTGTTCATCCTACAGTGGATGCCTATAATAAATACATATTAAATAAGCTTGGTATCACCAAAGATGAATTGTACAACAACTTCATACTTTCCCGTCACAAATACCAGGATTTCCTGTCTTCTTCCGACAAGGACAAAAAGGAAATCATTAACCGTTTTTCCAACGCAATCCTCGTAGACAAGGCCATAGAAAAACTGATAGAAGACAAACTGCCTGTAGAGAGCAAGCTCAGGGAAGCCGAACTGACATTGGCTGGTATTGACGGACGTATCGGTTTGTTGACGGAACAAATCAAAAAGGAAGAATCACTATTGGAAGAAAAACAACAGACGAAAGCAGAACACATACGTGGCATACATGATTCTATAAACGAGAAACGTACTGCCATTCGTCAGAAACGGGAAGAAATCGAACTGGTACGTCAGGCTGTATCGCTACTTGAGATTGCAGACAAGCAGGTTCAGGAACTTGAAAACTCCGAATTGCCAATGGAAGAATGCCTGATGAAACTAAAAAGTATGCTCACGCCCCATATTGAGCAATCACTTACTTCATGGGACGAAGTTATCTTACAGAAAAAGAATGAAATAAAGGTACAGGAAGAAAACCTGAACAAGTGGAACAAAGCAATAGAGAAAGCAGAAACAGAGATAATGCAACGACAAGCTGCATATACAAAACTGCAAAACGAGTTTAAAGGTTTCTGTGAAAAGTACCCGGAGAAAGTGCTACAATATGACCTGCAACTGAAAGAACTCAATACCCGGATTGAACAACTCACTGAAAATTCTGAACTATTAAAGAAAGAACGACGTACCATATTAACTGCCATTGAAAACATCAAAGCGAAACTGACAGGGATTATCACTTGCCCTGCCTGCCAGTATGAGTTTTTGCTTTCTGATGATGATTATGATATACCCGCTGCACGAAAGGAGCTTGAAGAAAATGAATTGCATAACAAAAGCATTATCAGGGAATTGGATACTTGCCATCAGGACATAGAAGATATGGAAAGAGCTGAAGGGAATCTGAAAGGTGAAAAACGCGCATTGATAGGCCAAAACACACAATGGAATGATCAGATGACAGATTTGGAAACATTGGTAAACCAGACCAAACAAAAGAGTGAAAATCTCCAAGCTAACCGGAAAAGGGTTTCAGATGCCATCGCATTCATTCAGGAAGACATCCGTACAATCCTACGCAGAGTATTTGACGAAGCATTTGAACGCATAGATGATTCTTACCATATCAAAGAAAAAAAGAAAAATAACTTGGAACAAGATATAGTAGCCGCCAATAATGCCATAAGCATGTTGGAAGGAATGTTGAGTGATATGGATAGAATGTCGGATAGCGATGTAATACTCTCTCTTAAGAAATCATTGAAAGAGTATCGCAAGCAATCTTCAGAAGCCTTAAACATAAAAAATGGATTTGAGAAACGACTGCAAAAATTTGAAGAACAGGCCCAACTATTTTTACAATTCAAAAGTTATCTGGCAAATACCAAAATTGAGGCATTAAGCAAGGTTACCAACGAATTTTTGGAAAACATCGACAGTGACATACGTGTAAAATTCAGTGGCTATACCGTTCTGAAGTCAGGAAAAGTCCGTGAAAAAATATCTGTCAGCTTGTTGCGCAATGGGATCGACTGCGGTTCTTTCGACAAATTCAGTGAAGGAGAGAAAGCCCGGGTCAACCTCGCCAATATACTGGCAATGAACAAGCTCGTTAACTCCAGTGCAGAAGACGGCAAAGGCATGGACCTTCTTATACTTGATGAAATACTGGCTGCTGTCGATGAAAACGGACTAGCCTGTATTTTCCTCGCACTAAACCGGGTAGCGATAACATCACTGGTCATCAGCCACGGAAATATTGCAGAGAATTACCCTCACACATTAATAATCAACAAACACAATGGACAATCATTCATACATGGAGACAACTAACAACAAACCAAGCAAAGAGCAAGTTCTGGCACTCGACATTGCGACACACACCGGATATTACAGTATCCACAGTAATGGGACATGGAATTTTACAGAATCTAAAAGGAGAAATGACAACAAACAACACAAAGATTTCAGAGACACATTGATAGCTTACATCCAACAATATAGTATAAAGCAGATCGTAGCGGAAGATGTCAATGTAAACAACCATTTTTGCGATATGCGAAAGCTATCCGAGTTCCGTGGAATTCTGTGTGAAGTCTGTGACGAACTTGATTTGCCGGAACCCATATTCGTGAATGTTGCTACGCTCAAAAAATGGGCAACAGGTAACGGACGTGCAGACAAGGCGCAAATGATGTGCGCATGCGCCAGCCGTTTCCATTTCGAGCCGTCAGATAACAATGTAGCTGATGCCTGTCTGATATATTACTATTATTTACGAAAATACCATATAGACTAATTATGAATAAGAATACAAGAGTCTTCCCTTCTTCCAATGAATTGACCATAACAGATTATTCAATAACTGTAAACTCCGGTCAATCATGGATAAATCCTCAGAAATCAGTAACTATTTGACCGACGAGGCATCCATAGAAAAACGGACAGCCTTATTCAATAAATATGTTTATCCCTACAGAAACCTGATTTATCATATATGCATTAAAAATACAGGAAATCAAGATAATATACGGGATAACTACAATGAAGTCCTGATCAACTTCTATAAATACGTCAGTTCCTACAACCCCCAGCTTTCTATCAAAACCTGGATATATGCAGTAGCCACCCGTTGTTTATTCTGCATAGAGAACAAACGTAACCGTTTCCAACGGACTGGCGATGTGGGAGCTATCGATCTGGACCAGATAGCTGACAGCGTACTGGATGAAGATGACCAGACAGCCAACCATATCAGTTTAGACAATTACCGGGAACTGTTTTCAGACGATGTGCTTTCGACATTGGAATCATTGAAACCAACATACCGTGAAGCATTGATACTACAACTGGCCGGATATAAACTGGAAGAAATAACTAAGATTCTTCACGAGAAGGGAAGCTTGAAAAGTGCTAATGTAGAGACAACTAAAAGTAGGATTTTCCTTGCGAAAAAACAGTTGAGGGAATTACTCACAAGAGATGGAAAACGGAAATAAAGCCTTTATTACTGCATTCTCTTTTTTGATACAGAACTCTATCATGCCAGCATTCGCATTTCCCAAAGGGGGTATTGCAACCCGGGCTGTTAGTTCTTGCATGGAAACATTGGGAGAAATGTATAGCGGAGGGATCAGCGAAGAAAGGATTGTTGATTATTGTACTTGCCAAGCCTATGCAATTAGCAGGTTTGACAATTCATATCTAAGAAACAGATGGAAAGTCCCCCACTCTTTTGGGAAAAAAGCTGTGGAACGTTTTCTGGCTAACAGAAGAAGTAACCGGTATTATGAGGATAAATGGCTTAATGCTACCGGAACGTCCCGGAAAGAACTGCTTGAACTTATAAAAGACAGAAAGCAACATCCGCTTTTCAGGTATGTGAATCCGGAGTATGAGGAAACGACCAAGAGGCGTGCTCTTTCCACTACAATAGGGTACTATATATGTGCTTCATCCACTTTACTATGGAACCCTTTCTCACCTTCCTGTCAGAGATGTACAAAAAAGGAGGTGTGCTTGGAGCGTACCCGGCTCAATTACCCGGAACTATATCGACTGAGAATAGAAGAATTTAACAAGAAAAAATGAAAACAGAAAGAATAAATCCTTTGAGTGTTGATTTTTTGTACGAACTCTTTGCAACCTCCATGCGTTACGAAGCAGTTTGTAATGTACTTGTCCAGCATGTAAAATCTGAATACATGCCGGACAAGAGCTTTCAGAAACTACTTCTAGGGATAGGTAACTACTACAGAAATTACCAGTCTCCACCTTCATACGCTGTTCTGTCACAACAGTTCAATGGAGATTATGACGCTATCGAACTTATCGATACATTTCGAGAATGTGATGGTGAGAAAAACCAGGAAGTGGTTCTGGATATGTTAGAATCTTACATAAAGGGAGTCAGATTACAGGCTGTTTATTCAGAAGTAGGCAAACTATACAATCAGAGCAAACAGGGAAAAGCAGAGGAAAAACTTAGAGAATATGCTGACTGGCTATCCGGATTTACACTAAAGTCTTCTGCATTTGTAGACGTAGGAAAAACATTCGGCGAACGGTTCCAAAAGAACAAGCAAAAAGATTTGGAAAGCCAACACTCTACACTGGTTCCGGTTACCCGTTTTTATGTTCACGAGTTGGACGCTCTGAATGGAGGGCGTAGTTTGCGTGGACAGCTGACTTGTTTTCTCGCATCGACAGGTGTGGGAAAATCCCATATAGCCAAGCACGTGGGTATCCGTGCATGCATTGATAGCGGACTTCACGTATTACATCTTCAGTTAGAAGGCTCTGAAGCGGAGGCTTTGGATGCCTATAGCGGAGGATTGATTTCCAAAAACAGCTTTTACTTTGAACGTGGACGGATTACAGATGAGGAAATGGCAGAGTTCCAACGCCAGATAGAAAACTATAAAGGAAGTATTACCGTACGAACTTTTCCCAGGTTTAACAGCCGCGTATCTACTTTAGACGTCAAGAATGCAATAGCCGAATATAGAAAGCTGAACAACCAACCACCCGATATCGTGATAGTGGACAGTATGGACCTGCTGACTGACGCAAGCCGTCGTCAATGGGACGCCGAACACGAACGGAGCAAAAGGATCGCAGTTGCGAATGACCTGAAAGATCTTGCAGCAGATGAAAATGTCTGGATGGTAGTCACTTACCAGGCTACTATAGAAAACCGTGAATGGCTCAATGATGAGAATAATGTATTAACTGAATATAATTGCTCGGAAGCCAAGGGACTATCAAGACCGTGTACCCACCTGATAAGTTTGAACCAGTCTGCAGCAGAAAGAAAGGAGGACACCATGAGGCTGCATATAGCCAAATCGCGATTCTTTAAAAAAGGTGAGACGCTAAAGATAGCAACTGATTATGATAACGAGATTTTTTATGACGCACGCAGGACAATGAATTTAAAGCGGTAATGGCAGATGGCGTTGTCAAAAGAAGAAAAGGACTTCCTAATCCGAGAGATCAGCCGGGAACTGGATGCCAAGCCGGACGGTGCCGGAAAAAATCTGATATCCAAATGTCCTTTTTGTGGTAAAGAGAAGAAATTCGGTGTGTACATCGGCAAGGAGACATCGCGTAAGAAGCCTTTTATGGCACATTGTTTCTCATGTATGCACTCTACATACACGCTGGAACAATTGCTGGAAAGTATAGAAAGACCCGACCTGGCTGTAACACCAACAGTCGATCTGGACGCCAAACTGGACGATACATTATTGTTCCCACTGGGTGAAGAGGAAGAAGCGATTGACGACACGCTCGGTATCATTGAACTTCCGGATTTCTACCAAAGATGCTTTACCGATAATTATCTCCGGTCCCGCGGTTTCACATACGATGATTTTGATTATTTCCCTGCGGGGACAACCCGCAGGCTTAACTACAAATTTGACTCGTATGTGATTTTCCCGGTCATAGATGACGGGGATGTCGTTGGCTATGTGTCGCGCCATATATGGACCAAAGACGAGATAGACAGACATAATGCCGGGATAAGACGTAAAGGCGGATACCGGATAACCAGATTCCGTAATTCTACTGAAAATGATTTTGTCAAACTGCTTTATAATTACGACTCAGTCATAGAGGAAGAAACGGACACGGTTATTGTGGTGGAAGGGGTATTTGATGTTGTAGCATTGACACGTAAATTGAATTTATACGATAACAACCAAATCACTGTAGTGGCAACTTTTGGCAAGAAAATATCCAGAGCCCAGATTTATAAGCTGCAAAGCAAAGGGGTACGGACAATTGTACTAGGGTACGACGGTGATGCGGTAGAGGCTATCAAAAAGGCGGCAGACGAAATGAACCCGTATTTTGACATCTTTATCGCTGATATCGAAGACGCTTCGAAAGACTGGGAAGAACTGGACTTTAAAGAGATTTATAACATTTTCTCTGAAAGACTGAAAACTCCCATTGAGTATAAACTAACTAAATTACAGGAATCAAAATAATGGAAGAACTCAAAAAATGGCTGGAAGCCAATAAGATTGCTTATAGACAAATAGACAATGAAGTAGTCGAAGTGACAGGCTTCGGTAAGATGTATCTGGCCGATTTAACGGAAGCACGTTGCGTCTTCAGGGGACAAGAGAATAACCTTCAGTTTAACCTGATGGAAAGTCCCGAGGTGCTCATGCAGGAACAGATTTATTATATAGCTTTCCAGTTCGGCAGAAATTGGTATTGGTATGACCTGAGAGAGAAGTTTAAATTCAATATCCTGAAATATATTGGCAAACGCACTCCATGCAAAGTAAGTGTTCCCTTTGTCAATCTGGGAGTTCATACCCCGTACGAGCTGTTAAATGGTAGTGGTGAATTGTCTGACTGGGTAAAGAAAGCAAAGTATCTGGGACAGAATGCAATTGGAATCTGTGACCGGAATACAATGGCGGCTACCCTGAATTTGCAGAAAGAGTGTACCAAAGCAGGATTGAAATATGTTTTTGGTTACTCGTTCACTCTGGAGCACGAGGGTAATAAGGTGGATATGAAGATTTACTGCCAGTCACAAAAGGGCCTCCGGAATTTGTTACGCATCCAAAAAGAGATTATGGTGGACTCCCCTACTAATACGTTAACTCTGTCCGGGTTGCTTACCCATGCAGAAGGAAATGTATTGGTCTTTGGCAAGCTGGCTTCCTACTGGATGAAGAAAAATTCCCAGATACTCTATGCCATGAATATTGCATTTGATAATAAAATATACTATCAGGTAGATTTAAGCGAGTATAAGGCCGAGCGCATTGATGTGGAAGTACTGCGAGCAACACTGACTTTCTTCAACCATTTCTACGAAGATAAGACACAGACTTTCAGCGTGGAACCAGTACTCATCTGTGATAATTATTACCTGGATAAGGACGATGCGAAAAACAAGATCATACTGAATAAGATAGCTTCCGGTGCAGCCCATGAGCAAAGTGAAGATCAGTTTTTTAAAGACGTGGATGAGCATTACAGTGTGTGCTGCCAGCTATTTGACTCTGGAAAATGGGATATCGATGTCCTCTTTGAAAGGATGTGCAGCCATACAGTAGAGATTGCCACCCATGCAAAGGCTTACTATGAAACAGGTAAAATGTACATGCCGGAGTATGTAATGTTGCCAGATGAAAAAAAGAAATATGGCAACCGGCATCGTATGTTTACTCGCCTGCTGGAAGAAGGATTGACAGCAAAAATCCCTTCATACGGTCACGCCAAATATAGGGAACGCCTGAAGGAAGAGGTCTATATCATAGAATCGACAAACAATGTGGACTATTTTTTAATACAATGGGATATGGTGAAAAAAGCACGTGAATTAGGAATTGTGACAGGTATTGGCCGTGGTTCGGCTGGTGGTTCTCTGGTTTCATACCTGCTAGGCATTATCTCCATAGACCCGGTTAAGTATGATTTAATTTTCTCACGTTTTCTAGTGCCCGAGCGATGCGGTTTGAACTGGACGGAAGCGGTCAGCATCATTGGCGAAGACATTGAATTGCTTCCCGGAGAAAGATATGTCGGGGTTCAGATTGAAGGAAAAGATTACCGGTTTTATAAGGATGCCGAGTTTCAGATTATACGTAGTGGAAGACAAATGAAGGTATATGCTGACCAGCTTCGTGAAGGCGATGACATTCTTTTTGATAATCGTGACTTGCTATGGACTTTAAATGAAATCAATAAATGAAGGTATCAGGGATAAACCTAAAGGAAAGTCAGGGCGCTTTACCGGTAATAGACTGCTTTGTCGGTAAGGGACTTGTGGAGGGAGGGCATTCCGCCCTCCCGGATATCGACGTCGATTATGCGTCGGATAGAAGGCAGGAAATCAAAGAATACCTGGAACAGAGGTACAATGTAAACGGCAAACAACGTGTCTTTTCTGCCGGCACCTTTTCGAGCATGAAACTCAAGGCAGTCATTAAAGATGTGGCACGTGTTTATCGTGTTCCCTTGAATATTGTCAACTACATAACTGCTATTTTTAATGACGAACAAAATTGGACGGACTTATTCTTATTGGCGGCGATGAACAAGAAAGTGAATAAGTTTGTCCATGATTACCCTGAAGTTATCGAGGATATCCGGACAATTATGGGACAACCACGCTCCACTTCTATTCATGCCTCTGCCATTGTTGTAACACCAGAAACCAAGGACGGAGAACCGGCTGAATGTTTTGATTTTTTGCCAATTCGCAAGATGGATGAGCTATTGGTATCGGAATTTGATGGATATGCGGTGGATGAAATCGGGCTATTGAAGGAGGATGTTCTTGCCACTAAAGAGCTATCCAAACTAAGCGCGGTTATTAATATAGTCAACAGGGTATATGGGAAAAACTACAGTATTGAATCCATTACTCAGAACGAAATAGAGGATACCAGAACATATAAGCTATTGGCAGAAGGACACACTCAAAATGTCTTTCAGTTTGCTTCCAAGGGGATTACCCGTTTCATTACGGATGTCAGACCCGACTGCATCGAAGACCTGATTGCAATTAATGCGCTATATCGTCCTGCAACGCTGGAAATCAAGGCTACGGATGACTATATCAAGTACAAACATGGCGAAGTGGCCCCCGTGTACAGTTTCGGAACCTATGAAGCTACCAAAAACACATATGGAATCATGTGCATCGCCGAAGATACAAGAATAGCTACCCGGAAGGGATGTAAACCGATTCAGAATATAATACCCGGAGATTTTGTCCTTACAGAAGACGGCACTTTCCAGCAAGTAACACGAACATACAAGAAGGGGATAAAGAAAACAGTTCTTATCAAAACCTCTATGGGAAGAAAGCTATATTGTACGGCTGATCATCGGGTATTGACCCAGTTAGGCTGGGTACAAGCTAGCAAACTTATCCCCGGAGAACATCGTATCAAGACATTTTATACTCAGGACGATAAAATAGATGAAGAATACAGACAGTATCCAATCTGGTGCCCAGTGTTATCTGTTACTCTGAGTTCTGAGAAAATGACTTATGACCTAAGCGTTTGGAAAAGACATAGTTTTTGTGCCAACAATATGATTGTTCACAATTGTTATCAGGAACAGTTTATGTCCATCGCACACAGTCTCGGAGGCTTTGATCTGGGAAAGACCGACTACTTGCGAAAGGCTATCGGAAAGAAGAAAGCAGACTTGATGGCTTCCTTAAAAACGGATTTTCTTGCCGGGGCTATCCAAAACGGCTGTCCGGATTATGAGGCAGAAGAAATTTGGCATAAAATTGAGGTTGCAGGAAAGTATTCATTTAACCGGTCGCATGCAGCCGCATACGCGCTTACGGCCTTTGCCGGTGCCTGGCTGAAAGCGAACTATCCCTCGGCATTCTATACAATTGCTCTCCAGTGGGCGGATGATAAAGAAGTGGTTCTGCTGATGTCGGAAATGGAACAATGCAGTCGGGCTAAAATTGTACCTCCGGATATCAACGTATCCATGAAGCAGTTCTTCACTGACTACCAGACAGATGAAATCTTTTGGTCACTGACTAAAATCAAGATGTTAGGTGATAAGGCTGCAGAATACATGCTGGAAGAAAGAGAAAAGAACGGACGTTTCACCTCTATAGAGAATTTTATCCACCGCATCTTCAAATATAAATTGAAAAAATACGAATATTGGGATGAACCGGATAATGAGCAAGAGGCCGTCCGCGTTCCAGTAAATGCCCGTCATGTCAAAAATTTAGTCCTGTCCGGTTGTTTTGACAAATTGGAAAATGTAAAGGCAATAACTGAACGGTACTCAATTCTGACACGAGCGGCCAAAGCACTCAGCTTCCAGCTTTCTGAAGAAGATTTCCCTGAATCATTGACAGACAAGCATTACTATTGGTCCATGCAGCAAATTGCCGTATCAGGTGTAGGCAGTATTGATTATCATCGTATCTATGATAATTCCGAAGCCAGAAACAAACTGAAAGGAAAAGTCTGTTATATGTCATTACGTGATGCTTCCATTCTTGAGAATGAAGGTAAAAGGATTGTTGTCTGTGTCACAGTCTCTGAAATGTCTGAGATGTCATACAAAGACAAAAACACCGGTGAGAAGAAAAAATTCTGCAAACTGAAACTCCAACAGAACAATGATATGATAGAGCTGGTTATGTGGAACGATTACTACACCGAACATAAGAAAGAAATAACCGATGTGACCAATAAAGTGATTATTATTAGTGCTGTCATTCGCTATAGTGATTATAATGGCGCCAACAATTTACAAACCTACAAAACATCCACTCTTATGAGTCTATAAATGAAACCTATCATTATTGCCATCGTTGGAGATTCCGGTTCAGGCAAGACCTATATGGCTGAATTTCTACGAAATCAATTGAATGTACCAACTATTGTATCATACACCACACGCCCCAAACGACCTGGAGAAACTGATGGTGTAGGGCATTATTTCATAAATGCTTCCCAGCTTCCGGATAAGCAAGACATGCTGGCATATACGAGCTTTGGAGGATATGAATATTTCGCTCTGCATGAGCAGGTTCCCTGTAAAGGTATTTGTTGTTACGTCATAGACGAGAGTGGACTAGAAATGCTGTATTATAATCATTGTGAACGTTATGATATTGTTTCTGTTCTGATTATCTGTCCGCAGGATGTCCTCATTTTGCGAGGTATCGATTCAAACCGGCTCAAGCGGGATAAAGGACGTAAACACTTAGGTGAGAAGTTCTTTGACTGCATTATTCGGAATGATGTTTCCAAAGAAGAGTTCGAGTACAAAATCTTGTGTGAATTTAATCGGCTTTAGTATGGCAGCACCTAAAATAGAACCTAAAATCTTCGTCGGAATTGTACTTGATTTCGAGACAGGAGGGTTGGATTGTACCAAAAGTGCATGTACACAGATAGCAATGCATGCAGTCCGGATGGACAACTGGCAGGTCATTGACCGCTATGTCAGGTACATTCAACCATACGATAAACAGGAAATTGGAGGCCCGGCCAAACGTAAGGTCTTAAAGAACAAGCGTGAACTGGAACTGGAAGGCTTTGGGCGATCACAGCCAATGGGCTATGACCAGGAGGCATTGGCTTATTCCGGTATCACTATGGACATGCTTATCCAGCAGGGTGTGAATATCCATGAAATAGCAAAGGATATTATCCGCTTGGGCGAGCGCTGTACCTTAACCAAAGGAAAGCAAACCAAGCCGGTGTTGATAGGACAAAATATCACATTTGATATAGGCTTTCTCCAGCAAATTATAAACTATGCGGGATTAATAAAAGACTTTGAGAAGGTGTTTGCAGGTACTACAGACTTTTATGGGAACTTTCAACCCCATTATATCGATACCATTGACCTGGGACGATTGTGCTTTGCACATAATCCGGAAGTCACCTCTTATCAACTGGAATTATTAGCTGAACGGCTGGGGATTGAGCTGGAGGATGCACATGACGCCGACGCAGATGTTGAAGCAACGCATCATGTAGTTGCTGTTTGTTCTAATCGTTTAAGGATGAACGGAGAGAGCGGAGAAACTTTGCTGCCCAGAAAAGAAAAAACAAGAATGCACTTTAAAATCTAAGCTCTAAGCATATGGAAGACGAGGAAATAATTTCATTCAAAAAAGAAAGTGACAAGATGCTATTCGGGGTACAAGGGTATGACGGTAACGAACTGATGGCCGCTATTACAGGGTATGATCTGAGAATTGCCTTCAACATGAAACTAATCAATTCCCTGGCTGATGCGGAGAGTTGTGCAGATGCCTTGGCAGATATTTTCTATCAATCATTAATGGAACAACTGATTGAGAAAAAGTCTGAAATTATACAACCTGTACCTCCTGAAAAGTCTATTCTTTGAAAAGAGCCATAAGTCCGGTTTCTACTTATGCCGGACTTAGTTCAAAATCATTTATTGAAAGTATGAAAAATGAAAAAAAATGTGACGATACAGAACAGCGGCTAACCCGTGAAGAGGAAGAGTTCTGTAATCTTTATGTATGTGGAGGGATACAGTTCGCCGGACAACATGGCAAATGTTATAAAGAGGTTTTCTATGCGGACGAAGATAAAGCTCTAATGTCCGGAAGACAACTGCTGGCCAAACCATATATCCAGGCTCATATAAAAAAACTTGTTGAAAAAACACATGCAGATATGGAGACCATTGCAGTTAAGTTACAGGTTGCAGAGACATTGAAAGCCGTTATGGAGGAAACTGCTACGGGCAATTACGAAGACAAGTTTGGGGTAAGTCTGTCACCGGCACCTCTCAGGGCAGTTTCAGTAAATGCCGCCAAGGCTTTGATGGAGCTTTATCCAATCAAGCATTCACAAGAGGCAAGATTCAAGATTGAGGGTGAAAGTGGTGTAATCTTTAATGTTGTCATACCCGCATCAAACAAACACGAGAATGACTCCTGATAAAAGAAAGAACCTGGAAAGAGGAATCTTTATGGTGCTGATAACAGGATTAGCCCTCTACGGATTAAAAGATGTCGATGCGGCAGAAAAGATGATTCGTGCTTTGACAGACGCTTTTGCTTTGCTTTTTAACTCAATAAATACCTGACACATGACACAATTTAGAGAATTCGTCCTTAATAACTTCAAGACTTTGACCGCTGTTGTAGCCTTTATCGTAACAATGTACGTTCAGCACATGAATAATATATCACGGATAGCCGAACTGACCGACAAGTGCACCTCACTGGAGATGAAGATCAATGACCAATACGAGAAGATAGATGCCATCAAACTGGATAAAACCGTATTTGAAGCAACTATGGCACAATTTACATCCATGAGGGCTGACCTGAAAGAGATGCGGGAAGATATCAAGGAACTATTAAAAGGTAACCATTGAATAGAAAGGTGATTCTATTATGCCCGCTGCTTTTGTTAATCCAGGATTCTTTTCAGATAGGAAGAAAAGAATGTATTGTTGATTTACATAAAACAACGGACTTCCAGCAACCAGAGATTGACTTATTTGAGACGGCGGTTGCCTGCATCAAAAAATATGAAGGCTGGCATTCACGAGAACATTTCCCATATGTCGGATATGGGCACCGCCTGCTCAAAGGAGAAGCATTTGACCATCGGATTTCAGAAAAGTTTGCAGACTTGCTCCTCAGAAAAGACCTTCGTATAAAATGTGGGGTATTCCGTGATTTTGGAAGAGACTCACTTATTCTAGGCACTTTAGCCTATAATGTGGGTGAATACAGACTTTTAGGGTTCGGGAAAAAGCTGAAATCCAATTTAATAAGAAAACTGGAGAAAGGAAACAGGGATATATACGATGACTATATTTCATTTTGCCACCATAAAGGGAAAGTAGTTCCTTCCATAAAAAAGAGAAGAATGGAGGAATACAGATTATTGTTTAATTGTAAATATATTAATAACAAAAACTATGATTAATGTAGGTGATGTCGTTACGATAAAAATGTCGGAAGCTTTAAAGTTTGACAGATTAACCACTCTCGCAGGTCGGGAAGCAGAAGTCTTGGAGGTATTGACCTCTATCCAGCGGTTGAATAAAGGATATCTTGTCAAACTGACGGGAGAACCTTATCTGGGTGATGATATCTGGTTCATTCCACAAGAATCCATTGATGATGAAGATGAATAGGATCAGCATAACAACTATTGTCATCTTGGCTGCAGCATTGGTTACAATTCACTTATTAAGGGTACAGATAAAACACCTGAAACAAGAACGTGACCGCTATTCAGCAAATACGGAATCTCTTCTTTCTGATATAAAAAGACTGAAAATCGATTCTTGCACAAGGGTTGTTGAAGTACAAACCCTAAAACTTACAGTTGATGAATACGAAAAATACAGGGCCACCGATGCTGCTCAGATAAAGAAAATGGGAATACGGATTAAGGATTTGGAAGCCGTAGGTAAACATCAAATAACTGTGGATGCACCTATTCAGGCTGAAATTCGAGATTCTACTATCGTTTACGATACTATAACAGTTTCAATCCGTAAAGTAGAAATGGATACTCCTCATTTGAAACTGGATGGAACGATTGAAGATAACCTGTTGAAAGGTAAGCTATATCTGCCTGTTAATTTACAACAGGCAATTTGGTTAGAGTATAAACACAAATTCTTATGGTGGAGATGGAAAGTAAAGGCTGTACACCAAAGTATAAGCAGCGATAATCCTTATGTTTATATTAATTATTCAGAGTTTATAAAAATTCAAAAGAAATAAAGTATGATTTGGAAAAAGTCTTTTAAAGGGAAAATCGAATGTGCAAACCGTGTGTTTAACGCTACTATTGAAAAATTGAAGCGTATTCAAGCTGACATGACGGTACAGATAGAAAAAAATCAAACTAAAATACAGAATATTAAAGATGATAATGAAGAGCTTGAAGGTATGAAGAAGAAAGTTACAAGGCAAATTGAGGAAATTGGAAAGTTTTCTATATAGAAGTCCACACACTCTAAACAAGGTGTTCACTTCGAACACCTTAAATTATTTTAGAAATTGAATCTTATACAATCATATTTTGAATATTCACTAAACCAGCGTCTATATTCATCTAAACTAATCTAAGATAAAAATCTATTCGTTCATATATAACCTTAACCATAACACAAATATGAAAATCACACTGAAACGAAAATTCTATGGGAAAACGTATACCATAGGAGATCTGCTGATAGATGGAAACTTCTTTTGTAACACTATCGAAGATAAAGTGCGTTCACTGCCATTAGCATGTCCAAACACTTCTATAGGTATTGCCTGTAAATGCAAAGGGAAAGTGTATGCCCAGACTGCTATCCCGGCAGGTATCTACAAAGTTACTATGGAGTACAGTCCTAAATTCAAACGCAGACTTCCTCTATTGCATAATGTCCCTCACTTCATCGGCATTTTGATCCACAGCGGAACAACGGAAAAAGATTCTGCCGGATGTATAATCATTGGCGTCAATTCTGTAAAAGGAAAAGTACTGAATTCTCGTAACACATCTGACGCTTTGAATCTATTGCTGGAGAAAGAAAAGAATATAACGATTGAAATAATCTGATGGGGGGTATAAGATTAAAAGCCCCCAGGAATCTTAAAATTGACTTTTGTCCATCTCCTAAGCAATACGAACTTTGGAAACTACTCCAGCCGGAATGTCCACGATGCGGTGGAGAGATTCAACAAAAACTAATAGGATACGATGCAAACCTAAATCCGCAATATAAGCCATATTGTTCCAAATGTGGTAACCATAATGTCCCTCAACTGATTTTAGGCGGGGGAGCTGCTGGTGGTGGTAAAAGTTATTTGGCAAGTGTGTGGCTGGTAAGTAGTTGTATCCGTTTTCCTGATTTACGTGCAGTCGTAGCACGTAAGACATTAAAATCACTAAAGGAATCCACGTGGAATACTATACGCATGATTATAAAGAAGTGGGGACTAGTTGAAGATCAGCATTATCATATTAACAATGTAGCCGGTACACTGAGGTTCTGGAATGGTTCAGTCATTCTCATGCTGGACTTGGCGGATCAACCTTCAGATCCCAACTTTGAAAGATTTGGTTCCATGGAAGTTACAATTTGTGCGGTGGATGAAGTCTCAGAAATCAGTCAAAAAGCTATTGAAGTTTTGTTTTCCCGTCTTCGCTGGAAAACACACGAAACTTTTAAAGTATCTAAGATGTTATTGACAACCAATCCGACTACTAACTGGATACGTGAACGCTTCGTACAAGATAGAAACGGTGATAAAGTTACAACACGTGAGGGCGAATTCTATGTTCCTTTCTCTGTGTTCGACAATCCTGACATCGCATTCCGTCAGACCTACGAGGCAGCTCTTAATAAAATCAGCGACCAGGCGACTAAGGAAAGGCTACTCTATGGCAACTGGGACTTCATTGAGGCAAACGACATGGCCATTTATAGACTATTTGACGGCAATAAGCATCTGGTTACAGGATTGAAAGAGAAAGTCTATGACCCTTCCAAACCCCTTATTACCGTATGGGATTTTAATGTAGTCCCCCATATGTCGACGTTATTGGCACAAATAGACTATGATAACAAGAAAGTCTATATTCTGGAAGAGATACTGGGTAAAGCCGAAGATAAGGAAAATAACACTCCTGGACTTGCACGAAAGATACAGAAGAAACTGTATAGGGAAAAGCATATTGGTGGAGTGGATGTGACAGGAGATCCGGCAGGGTTACAACGCTCCACCACTTCGGAAGACGGGGTAAACAATTTTACAATTATCACCGATACCTTCGGCAAGGGCATTTTAAGGCCAAAGATAAAATTGCTGAAGAAACAGCCTCCACAAACCACACGTTGTGAGTTTATCAATGAATTATTCTCAGGGTTTGGAAACTGGGAAATCCAAATAGATATAAGATGTCGTAAACTGACTGAAGACCTGCTTTATCAACTAAAAAATGAAGACGGCAGTAAAAACAAGTCTAAAGTTACCGACTCAAGAACCGGAGTAAAATATGAGAAATACGGCCATCTTTCAGATTGCCTGGATTATCTTCTCTGTTATTATTTGAGAGATATGTGGAACAAATTTAAAAATGGAGGCGACAGTTCTTCCACATTACATACAACTGTTGCCCATTATGATGGTTTTAATTACTAATACTATGTACAGACGTTTTTTAAACAACAGTGATTACCTGAGTATCATTACTCCCGAAGCTCTTACCCAAATGACAAGAGGAAACTCCGAACATTTCATTCAGGCTGAAGAATCAGCTGAGATGAGTATAACAGAGTACCTGTCAGAAAACTATGAGATAGAAGCAGAATTGAACAAAGGGAAATACATAGCAGAATATAACCGTATGATCACTTATCCTGTTGGAGCTCATATATACTATGAAGGGAAGCTATATGAAATTATACGTTCCATTTCAGGATACAAAGCACCTGCCATAGCGGATTATTGGGAAGAATATACCCATCCGAATATTAATGTAGACTCCCTTCCCCCCTATTCACAATTCGCTACTTATAAAAAAGGCGATATTATACGATATAACGCAGTTGCCTATGTTTGTTTAGATGAAAACGGATACAAATTCAGAAACGTCAGAATACCTTCAGTCTCAGCATGGCTTGAGGCTGCTTTTGTTGAATGGGAACCGATAGAATACTCTTTATGGGACATAGTTCAATTTAACGGCACCTTTTACACCCTGATATCATCAGAAGGATTCGACAATATTAAAACTCCTGTAGAAGAAGACTGCTGGGGAGCCATAGCTGACTATGATTCAGATTACAACAAATATGAGTTAAATAGTCATGAGTATGTTGTGTATAAGGGCAAAGTCTTTTATCCGGAAATAGATGTGAATGCCGACATTCCTGAAATTGGCTGCAATTTGTCTTTACATGACCCTAGAAACTATAATCTCAAAAAGCACATGTTACGTTTGGCTGTTTATGAATTAACTAAACTTATTGCACCCAATAATGTAAGTGTTGTCAGATTAAAGGACTATGAAACTTCCATGAAGTGGTTAAGTGATGCAGCAAAACTAAAATTAAATCCTCAAATACCACGAAAACTTGCCGGAGACAAGCTAGAAGTAATGGATTGGCAGATGGCTACTTTTCAGACGAAGTATGATCCATATCAAAATCCGTGGCTCACTTAATAATCGAATTTGACTAATTTCATAAGTGACTCCAATCTCCTCTAAAAAAAACGAAGCAACAAAAGGTAACAATTAAAAGAACAGACAAAAGATTACACTTCAAACAAAAAGTAGAAAGAAAAAGAATTTATATTCAAAAAATGTATATCTTTGCACTTAATGAAGTTGGGGAGAAATCCAACTTTATTTTGAAATGTAATTAATACAGCGTTTCGTAACGTCTTGATTCTGAAAAAGGTGGTGCTTTAAAGAATAACAAAACAAGATGAGTATGTAACCCGTGTGCTGATATGGTACGGGCTTACTTACTCTGTTTTGTTAGGTCGGCACCACCATACCTTCAGAATCAGAGAAGTACGGTCCGTGCCTCTTTTTTTAAGAGGAAACTTAAAAACTATCAGTATGAAAATTCACACAGGAATGTTATTCGATTGTTTTCTTAAACACTCCCAAAATCAAAACAGCCAAAAGAAGTATAGTGACAACCTATTCTACCAGGATTGTTCCTATACAATAGAAGCAACATCTAAAGATAAAAAACTACTTTTGATTATAGGTTCCCATGATACAAAGCCTTAGCTTGTCCAGCAGTTAGACTTTATACTAATATATTTTAATTATACAATAGAGTTCTGTCGCAAAAAAATACATTTTCACTTTTAATTCTTGTTTTTTTTGTCTAAATTTGCGAATAGCACAAACAAAAAAGTAGCTTTATATGACTCAAGACATTTCAGTACAACAATTCGAAAAGATATTCAGAACTCACTTTTCCCCTGTGAAGTTTTTTATATTTATGTTTCTTAAATCAGAAGCAGACGCAGAAGATCTTGCCCAAGAAGTATTTATAAAACTATGGACTAATTTTGAGGGATGGAAAGATAATGATGGAAAAGAAGGTTATATATATACTATAGCCAAAAATATAACACTTGACTTCATCAAACGCAAAAAAATAGAAGATGACTATCGGGAAGAACAAATACAGAAAAATTCTATAAATGGCCTGTATGGCTTTGCAGACCCATTGAATTCTATCTATTGTAACGAGATACGATTAATTATAAAAATGACTCTTGAACGTTTTCCAGAGTGCCGCAGAAAGATTTTTGAGATGAGCCGCTTGCACAATATGAGCAATAAAGAGATAGCCGCAGCCTTGAATATTCCAGTACGGACAGTTGAGCATCAGATATACTTGTCGCTTAAAAAATTAAGAAAAATCATTTTTATCTTATTTTTCTTGCATTTTTTTTAAGTAGTCGAAACGTTTCAGTCGTTATATATGAAAACCCGAAATTTAATATGATTATAATATGAAAAATTACTTCCACAAAATATTGTCTCTCTTCGTCGGATATAATTATTCGGAACAGACCAATCAGCTTTTTTACAGATGGCTGATTGATGATGAGCACGAAAAAGAGAAGGACGAAGCCTTACAAGAGCTCTTCCTTGAAGCAAAAAAAAAGGGAGATGTGCCCGACATAGAAAAAGCGCTCCAACGATGGAAAGAGAATAACAAGGTCACCCCTACTCTATCTCAACTACCTCAAAAGAAGAATAGAAAGTCTTTTATGTATTTGTGGCAATCAGTAGCAGCTGTATTACTCATAGTGTCTATTTCTACAGGGTATTTACTTTACAAGGAGAAAAAAAATGGTTCCGACCTTGTTCAACAATTCGCACCAATCACCCAAATGAAAACATTTTTTTTACCTGATGGAAGTCAGGTAAAAATGAATTCAAAAAGTATACTATTGTACCCCAAGCAATTTACCGGGGAGAGCCGTGACGTTTTTCTACTAGGTGAAGCCAATTTTGTAGTGAAACCAAATAAGAAGAAACCGTTTGTTGTTAAAACAGATGGCTTCCAGATTACAGCCTTGGGAACGGAGTTTAATGTATCTGCATATGCCGAGGACAAGAATATATGTACAACTCTGATAACAGGCAGTGTTCTAGTTGAATATGATAATCTAACAAAGCAGGTGTTGCTTCAGCCGACTCAACAGTTGGTATATAATAAAGAAAATCAGCAAGATATTCTAAACTATCCTGATATAGAGGATGTGACAGCTTGGCAAAAAGGTGAATTGGTATTTCGTCAGAAGACTATTATGGATATTATAGCGATACTGGAACGTAAATACAATTACGAATTCATTTATAATCTGCATAGTTTGAAAAATGACCGCTATAGTTTTAGGTTCAAAGATATGGCTCCATTATCAGAAGTTATGGATGTTATTGTCGATGTAGCTGGAAACTTAAGCTTCAAGATTCAAAATGACAAATGTTATGTTATGCAGAAATAGATAAAAGCATTGACATGAAAAATAAATGAGACGGAAAGGTATGTCGAATAATTAAAAACGAAGAAAGGAGGAATTATTATACTATTATAACGCACTGCCTAACCGGATTTTATATTAACCAATAGATAAGTAATACGACATGAAAAATTTGAGACACTTCTTTTTGCTCGCTGCGGCAATGATTGCAGGAGCTTTTATCACAAGTTGTAGTAATGAAGACTACACAGTAGAAACGCAGCAAGACACTCAACCAACTACTCGTAGCATCGATGCGACGAAAATACCCAAGTTGACTGCTTACATTGAGACCAACGACATTAATCCTTTAAATGCCGGTGAATACTATTTCACTGGTACAAATCCTCAGGAACAGGTGATTGACAATGTGATTCTGTTTGCTTCTAACATCCGAGGTACAGCAAATACTGTTCAATTATACCACAATGACAATCAAACCTATATATTAAACAATGCCAGTACTCTTATTGCCCCACTACAGGCAAAAGGTATCAAGGTATCTTTAGGATTGTTGGGAGATCACACAGGGGTAGGTTTTTGTAACCTAAGCCCAGCAATGGTTGAGAGTTTTGCACAGCAAATAGCAGCTTGTGTTACTAAATATAAGCTAGACGGCGTGGACTTCGATGATGAATACGCCAAATATTGGATGGCACCTGCCAATTTGCCAACACCGAGCACTACTATTTTCGGAAATCTTATCAAAAGAGTACGCCAATTACTACCTGGTAAGTTGATAACAGTGTTCCATTTTGGTGGCTATACTAATTTCGATGCTACTACGATGAATGCCATAAGCTACATGTGGCCTAACTTCGGCATTGACCAGAATCCTCCTGCTGGATTGGGGAACGGTAAATGGGCAAGAATGTCAATACATTGCACAAACCCTATTCCAAGTACAAGTCAAATTCAAAGCTGTGCAGCAAACTATAGCGGCTATGGTGCAATAATGATGTTCAACTTTAGGAATACGGACCACTCAGGCCTCATGAATAATTTCGCTTCAAAGGTATGGGGAGGGAAAACAGTTAGTTATACAGGTAATTCGTACACTAAGAACTATTAAACGTCATAAAGTATGTTGCAAAAAACACATCGTCAAGCGATCACTTTGTAGATAAGCGCTGTTGCGATGGATAGATTAAGACCAGGAGGAATAGATTCTTCTATTCAGAATATCTCATCATAGGTAATACTCCTGGTCTTTTTATATATTTTATCTCATTTTAATCAACCAAAGTAGTGAAAATAATAATTTTAGCCCATAGTATATATTAAAACACGACTTTTGGATGACAATATTGCCGAAAAATATATAAATATTGATTTTCTTGTTAGAATTAAAGATAGGAAAATGAGAATTTTTCATTATTCGAACCTTTTTCATGTCAGAAAAATAAAAAAATATTTCATTGAGATAACCCACTAAATATCAAACATTTATTACATATAATAATATACGAGTATCAATTATCAATTTGTATTAATCAGAAAAAATAACTATATATGTAAAAAAGTATTCGCAATAGAACATTTTCTATTACGGATATGAAATCGAAAAATTTTAAGATAGATAAGTATTGCGAGTAAAAAAGTTAACAAACTAATACTTAAGGTTAATGCTACACACTTATACATTGCAAAATGATAAAAAGGTAAAAGGAATAAGATTTGTGTTATTTTTCTGTATGTTTATGATACAAACTACGGCTTTTGCCCAGAATGGTGTACAAATTACTATTCAGAAAGAAAATGTTACTGTTATTGAAGCACTGAAAATAGTAGAGAAACAATCCAAATTTTCAGTCGGATATAATGATTCGCAATTGAATGATAAACCGGCTATCAACCTCAATTTGGCAAAAGTTGAATTAGAAAAAGCCCTCTCGATTATCCTAAAAGGAACAGGATTTACGTATGAAATTAAAGGAAGTTATATTAAAATTATCCCTCAAGCCAAAACTGTATCTACAACTACCAAACAGATAACTGGTAGGGTAGTTGACGAAAAAAATGAACCTCTGATAGGAGTCAATATTCAGGTAGAAGGCACAAATACTGGAGCTATTACTGATTTAAACGGTGAATATTCCATAAAAGCTCCTTTAAATAGTGTAGTTAGTTTTACCTATATTGGCTATACTTCGTCTTATATTAAAGTTACAGACAAGAATGTATATAACGTACAAATGTTTGCTAACGTAGAGGAACTCAAAGAAGTTGTCGTAACTGCATTGGGTATCAAAAGAGAACAAAAAGCGCTGAGTTACAATGTACAGCAAGTAAAATCGGACCAACTGACGGAAGTCAAAGATGCTAACTTTATCAACAGCCTGAATGGTAAGGCGGCAGGTGTTGTCATCAATAGCAGTTCCTCAGGTGTAGGCGGTGCCAGCAAGGTTGTGATGCGTGGTTCCAAGTCTATCGAACAAAGTAGTAATGCACTTTATGTAATCGATGGTATCCCAATGTTCAATTTTGGAGGAGGAGGCGGTATGGAAAATGGTTCTCAGGGAGTAACTGAAAGTATTGCCGACATTAATCCGGATGATATTGAGAGTATCTCGGTGCTAACTGGAGCCGCCGCTGCTGCCCTTTACGGTAGCAATGCAGCCAACGGAGCTATCGTAATCAATACTAAACGTGGTAAAGTCGGTAAATTGCAGGTATCCGTATCTAGTAATACGGATTTTTCAAAACCGTTTGTGTTGCCGCATTTTCAAAATCGTTATGGTACAGGTAGTAGAGGGAAAGCAGATGGTTCCACGACTTTGAGCTGGGGGGCGTTATTGAATGACGCTTCCCGTAGAGGTTACGAACCAAGTGATTTTTTCGACACAGGGACTACCTATACCAATTCGGTAACGCTTTCCACAGGTACGGATAAAAATCAGACCTTCTTTTCTGCCGCATCGGTAAACTCAGAAGGTATTGTACCTAATAACCGTTACAACCGTTTTAATTTCACCTTTCGTAACACTACGAATTTTTTAAACGATAGAATGAAACTGGATGTAGGCGCAAGCTACATTATCCAAAATGACCGCAATATGACAAATCAAGGAGCCTATTCCAATCCGATAGTCCCTGTTTACTTGTTTCCGCGCGGTGATGATTTCAGCCTGGTCAAAGTGTGCGAACGTTGGGACCCCGCGCGTAAAATCAAAACGATGTACTGGCCGCAGGGTGAGGGCGACCTTCGTATGCAGAATCCATACTGGATTGCATATCGCAATTTGCGTACTAATTACAAAAAGCGTTACATGTTGTCCGCTTCACTCAGCTATGATATAACAAACTGGTTGAATATCTCTGGGCGTGTCCGGGTAGATAATTCCAGTACCAAATCCGAGCAAAAGCTATACGCAAGTTCTAATACTACGCTCACCGAAGGTAGCAGCCAGGGATTTTATTCTATTGGTAAACCTGACGAATCGCAGGTATATGCTGATGTTCTGGCGAACCTCAACAAACGTTTCGGGGATTTTTCACTTGTAGTGAATGTCGGAGCAAGTATAGTAGATAATAAATATGATGAATTGAGCTACCGTGGTCCGATTCGCGCGAATGGAATTCCGAACGTATTCAATGTATTCGATCTCGACAATACACAAAAGAAAGCACGTCAAGACGAATGGGAGGAACAAACACAATCCATTTTTGCCAGTGCTGAATTAGGATGGAAGAGTATGCTTTATCTTACGCTAACAGGACGTAATGACTGGGCATCGCAATTAGCAAATTCTTCTTCCACCTGCTTTTTCTATCCGTCGGTAGGACTTTCAGCAGTTATCTCTGAGATGGTGAAGTTACCCTCCGCAATCGACTACTTGAAAGTACGAGGCTCATTCAGTTCAGTGGGTATGCCTTACCCTCGTAACCTGACATCACCGACCTATGAATATGACGAAACGACCCAGACATGGAAGCCCAAAACTCACTATCCTATCGGCGATCTTAAACCTGAACGTACTGATTCATGGGAATTAGGACTTGATATGCGTTTGTTCAAGGACTTCAACTTTGGTTTGTCCTGGTATCTGGCAAATACATTCAACCAAACTTTTGACCCGAAAATTTCCGTATCTTCTGGGTATACGACTATCTATTTACAAACGGGATATGTACGGAATCAGGGAGTCGAATTGTCACTAGGCTACGGACATACCTGGAAAAAAGATTTTCGTTGGCAAACAAACTTCACACTTAGTCACAACAAAAACAAAATAATAGAACTGGTAAAAGACTATATACATCCTGAAACAGGTGAGCCCATTAATAAAGGTCGATTGGATGTCGGAGGATTAGGCAAAGCGAGATTCATCCTGAAAACCGGGGGCTCGTTAGGTGATCTCTATACGCAATCCGACTTGAAACGCGATGACAATGGAATGGTGGAAATTTCCCCTGCAGGCTCATTAATAACAGTTAATAACTTACCTGACATTAAACTCGGCAGTGTTTTTCCTAAGTGTAATTTAGCTTGGAGTAATCAGTTCTTATGGAAGGGATTCAGTATTAGTGCATTACTCAGCGCACGTATAGGAGGCATCGTTTATTCTGCTACAGCAGCCGCTATGGACCAATATGGCGTGTCCGAAAGATCGGCAATAGCTCGTGATAATGGTGGTATGCTGGTCAACGGACGTAATAGAGTAGATGCACAGACATGGTACACTGCTATCGGGTCACAAAGTGGATTGCCACAATATTATACTTACAGTGCCACTAATGTTCGATTACAGGAAGCAACCATTGGCTACACCTTCCCACGCAAATGGTTGCATAATGTATGCGACATTCAATTGTCTGTCGTGGGACGCAACCTTTGGATGATTTACAACAAAGCCCCCTTTGATCCCGAAGCCGTTGCCACAACGGGCAATTACTACCAAGGAATCGACTTTTTCATGCTGCCGAGTACACGCAACATCGGTTTGAATGTGAAAATCAACTTTTAACAGGTAAAAAACAGTTATTATGAAACATATAACATCTATCATAAAGTTGCTCACACTTGCTCTACTGCTTATAGTCGGATATGCTTGTACGGACAACTTTGATAAAATCAACCAAAAAGACTATCAAGTGGATAAAGAAGAGCTGGGACGCGAAGGGTATAACGTCGGTGCCAGTCTCAAAGGATTACAAGGACTAGTTATTCCTACGGAAGAACATCTTTATCAATTTGTTGAAGCACTTGGAACAGGTGCATTTGCTGGTTACATTGGTTGTACAGTAGAGTGGACAGCAAAATTTGAAACCTACAACCCGCCCATTGATTGGCAAGAAGCACCATTTTCCGACCTCATCACACGTACCTATCCCTTCTATCGAGACCTGCTCGATGAGACAGACGATCCAATCGCACTCGCATTGGGTAAATTGTTGCGCGTAACTATCATGCAACGGGTAACTGATATGTATGGGCCTATTCCCTATTCCAAAATCATCTCCAAGACAGGTGAAGTTTCGCTTACTGTATCCTATGACTCACAGGAAGAGGTTTATAAGCAGATGTTCAAAGAATTGGATGAAGTGAGTGACGTACTCAAAGAAAACCTCAACTTGAGCGCAGAAGCTTTTCGTAAATTCGATGACGTGTATCAGGGCGACCTATCCAAATGGCTCAAATTTGCCAATTCACTCAAATTACGCATGGCAATGCGCCTGACCTACGTGCCAGAGATGAAGGAAGAAGTTCAGCGGATAGCTGAAGAAGCTGTAGCAGCAGGTGTTATTACACAAAACATTGACAATGCATTCTTGAAGGTGGAAGAAAATCGAGCTGCTATGATTTTTAATGATTGGAATGACCAGCGTGTAGGAGCTGATATTATCTCGTACATGAACGGTTATAAAGATTCGCGACGGGAGAAGATGTTCACTACTGTCAAAATGACTGTATATGATGAAAACTTCCAACCTCAGGAAATAGACGGATATGCAGGCATTCGCATCGGAATTGATGTAACAACCAAAGATGACATAATAGGAGTATACAGCAAACCGATCATAACAAGCACTAGTCCTTATATGTGGATGAACTCTGCCGAAATAACCTTCCTGCGTGCCGAAGGCGCTTTACGCGGTTGGAATATGGGAGGTGATGCCAAGACATTGTATAATCAGGCGATAACTCTCTCCTTTGAACAACACGGAGTATCGGGTGTCGAAGCATATACGACAGATATGACTAATATACCAGAGGCGTACAGCGATCCAACCTTCACTTATACTGATTGGGAAGGACCAAGAAGTACCATAACCATTGCATGGGAAGACGGTGATGAAAATTTTGAGCGAAATCTTGAGCGAATTATCACCCAGAAATGGATTGCCAATTTTCCACTCGGTGTCGAGGCATGGAGCGAATTCCGCCGTACAGGCTATCCACACCTTATACCAGTGATAGAGAACAAGAGTGGCGGCAGCATCAATTCTAACCACATGATACGTCGTTTATGGTATCCTCCTACCGAGTATACAGAGAATCTCCAGAACATCAACCAAGCGATAGGCATGTTGGGAGGCCCCGATAATGGAGGGACAAGGTTGTGGTGGGATAAGAAACCCTACTCCAATCCATGAGAGAGTTATAAATGTGAACAATACGAATAAAATAGAAATAGTATGAAAACAATTATGAATAAACTACTCAGGTATGGTTTGTTGCTAATAATCCTTGTTTTGCCTACGGCATGCAATGACTGGAATGGACCGGAACCTGTAAATCTCGATATCAACAGTGCCAAAGACCAAAATCCAGAATTATGGGCACGTTATATGAAAGTATTACATACTTATAAACAGAGCAAGCATTATATAACTTACGCACGCTTTGATAACTCTATAGAGGAACCGGTAAATGAAGGAAGCTATCTCCGCTCATTGCCCGACTCCCTAGATATTGTAACTCTAAGCAGTCCCGACAAGATATCCGATTATGATCTGGAAGATATTCCTCTATTGCAGGAAAAAAGTATTCGTGTACTTTATCTCATAGACTTTACTGCCCAAGAGACTACATTCACTGATATTGCGGCTTGGGGTATCTGGTTGGACAAAGCCGTAGCTGCAGTAAACGAACTTAAGTTAGATGGTTTCGCCTTTACCGGAACACCGCTTTATAGCGGAACGGATGCTGAATTGGCGGCACATAAAGAGAAATCACGACTGATGGTTTCCAAACTCTCTGCTGCGGCTGAGCAAAATAAGTTACTGGTGTTGGAAGGAAATCCTGCTTTTGTTGATGATGTAGACCTTGACAAATTGAATTATGTAGTGTTGAATACTGCTGACCTGACTAATGTCACTGACTTAAAACTACAAATTGCAGGAGTTCTGGCTAACGATAAATTACCTAAAGATAAATTATTGCTTGCTGCCCGAATAGGTGAACAGATGACTAACGAAACTAGCATAAAACAAGATGCCGTAACTCTAATGACTGACCGTGTAGCCTCACTCGGTCTATTGGGAGGATTGGGAATTTACGCTATAGGCGGAGATTATTACAGTTCGAAAATGAATTATGAAATTACGCGAACGGCTATTCAGCAAATGAATCCATCGAAGTAAAAAAAATAATTATGAGAAGAAATTTTATCATATATATTACATTCTTGCTGTTATTAACAGTGGGGATGACAGGGTGTACCGAAGAGTCAATTTCCATGGACTCAGCCAAACTGCCCGATGAAACGATGATCGATAATACGTCTGGAGTACTGCGTAGTGTAAATACGTTGACTAACAAAGTAGTTGTCGACCTGACAGAAGGTGATCATTCCACTACTGAAGAAATCTATTATTTGTTATCGCAACCTGCTAAGACTGGACTTACGGTAACTGCAATTGTAGATGAAATGCTTGTGGAAGATTATAATAAGGCAAACAATACTAAACTAAATGCTTTGCCTGTTGAAAATGTAACGTTTGAGGGAGATGGCACATTCTCTATAGCTGTAGGGAAACAGGAGTCCGCTATAATCAGATTTACCATTTCGACAGACGGATTAAATTTCAATACTCCGTACTTGTTACCAATAACTGTAACACAAATGCCTACTGGGATACAGGGACAAACTGTCAAGAATATACTCTACTATGCAGTCAGCATTAGAAAGAAAATAACGACATGCAGTCCATCTAATCCATATGAACAGATAGATATACCACCAATGTTGCCCGATGCACTCGTAATATTCTATGTAAATACCTCGACCTACCAACCTCTTATTGCTGATATATATGGTATTAGAAAAACTAATCAAACAGACTTCACTGCAGCACTGTATAATATTGGCAGTATAGTGAACCTGCGTACCACAACGGTAGATTACGATCCAATGAATCGAAGAGCCTTGCTCAGTCTGAGCAGTGACATGCGCGACGTACTGGAACAAGCCGACAAATTCATCCGTCCACTTCAAGAACATGGACGCAAAGTATGCCTTTGTGTTGAAGGTGGGGGTAAAGGACTTGGTTTCTGTAATATGGCCGATGGACAAATTGCCGATTTTACTCAACAGGTGAAAGATGTAATAGAACTTTACGGTCTGGATGGAGTGAATCTACGTGATGAAGGGAGCGCTTATGGTAAACAAGGCATGCCCGCAGTGAACACCACTTCCTATCCTAAACTCATTAAAGCTCTGCGTGAGGCCCTTCCTGACAAGATGCTCACTCTTGTTGATAAAGACGAGCCTACCGAGTATTTTTATGATGTGAATCGGTGCGGAGGTGTTGAAGTAGGTAGATACATAGACTATGCCTGGCACACTTATGACGACATAAAAGAACTTGTCCAGATTATAGAGCCATGGGAAACAGATCACACTTACAGCGAATATACTCGTAAACCCATCGCTGGGCTGAGCCCAGAACATTATGGAAGTCTGACCGTACCTTTATATGATCATAGTAACACTTTAAGTGCTAGTTCAATTCGTAGAGTGATGGAATGGAAAAAAGAGAAGCACAAGAAGAATAACCTTATTGTATATGCATTTGATCTAACTGCAAATGAGCAAAATAATTATGAAGGTATGGTGGGAAACGATGCGTTAAACTACATAAATGCTATGATGGATGACGGTTCGTATTGGGGGCAATCAACTGCTCCCCCTTATGATTGGGGAATTATTTATGGTGATTATTCTTATAATTATGCCCCGTTGGATTGGATACTTGAGGCAACCTATAATGTATATTCAAAAGGATGGGTACGTCCCGCAGGAATGTAAAACCCTATATTCAATAATTCTGATTATTAAAAAACAAGAATACCATGAAAATAGAAAAAAATCATCAAGGCTTTCTATCACTTACCACTCTTATAGGTTGGAGTATGGCTCTCCTATTATCAGTGTTGGCTTGTGATAACAAAGATTATAGCAAGGACTCTCCTTTCGACAATAGCGTATATATTGATGCAGCAAAAGTGAAAGATATAGCTCATTTTACTTTTAATAATGTCAAACAGACAGGAGAACAACAAATATCAGCAGTATTAGCATACCCTGCCGAACAAGATATCAGTGTCAAATTTCAGGTAGATGCTTCTTTGGCAAGCCACTACAACGCACGCTTAGGGAATAATTATGCTGTATTGGATTCTAAATTTTATAAGTTTTCTGCGCAAGATGTTATTATTCACGCAGGAAAAGTCACTTCAGAAATAGTCACTATTAACTTCTCAAATTTAACAGAACTGGAGATTGATGCAACCTACTTGTTACCTGTTAGTATCAAACAGGCTTCGGGCGGTATGGATATGCTGGACGGTTCAAAAACTATTTGCTATATCGTGCGTCGTTCCAGTGCTATTACCACGGCTGTCAGTCTTGCGGACAACTACTTCGAAGTACCGGGATTCGAAGCTGGCAGCCCCACCGCTGATGTAGTAAACGGTTTGAAGCAACTTACTTTTGAAGCTGTTATAAGAGTAAACAAATTCGATCCCTTGACTGATATTTCTACCATAATGGGTATCGAGCAATACTGTTTATTCCGTTTCGGCGATTCGGGTTTCCCACGACAGCAATTACAGTTTGCTGCCAATGAGGTCAAGTTTCCAAAGGCGGATGATGCGAAATATCTGCAACCGGGTGAATGGTACCACGTAGCAGTAACATACGACACAGAAACAAAAATTGCTGTTATTTATGTTGATGGTAAAGAGCAAAGCCGTATTGAAAATTACGGAACTGGGGAGGCTATTAATTTGGGCAAACAGAAGAAAGGAGATTTCATGTTTAAAATAGGACACTCCTATGGTGAACGTGATGATATGACACGTCAACTGAATGGTGAAATCTGCGAAGTACGCATATGGAATGTAATACGTTCACAAGAAGAAGTTTACAAGAATATGTATGATATCGTACCTACAACTCCCGGTCTGAAAGCTTACTGGAAGTTCAACGAAGGTAAAGGAAACAATACAGCTAAAGATTTTACAGGCAATGGAAATGATGCTATTGCTTATACCGACGCTGTGTGGCCAGCAGGGATTGAAGTCCCTCAAAAAAATAAAGAGTAAGATCGAAGGTGTCTCCAAACAGGGTTAAAAAGCCTGAATATAAAAATCATCCTTGCAACTCATGAAGTAAGGATGATTTTTTTGTAGATTCTTTTAAAAAAAAGTGCCTTAAAATGGTATTTTTTATTGTTTTTTTTGTAACCTAAATGACATTGAGAATATGACCACAAAAGAAGGCAATACCATAACCATAATCAATTACTCGACAGGTGCCGTTTCGGTCGGTAATAATAATCACATTGTTACCAATGTTGATCTTCAAAATCTTGACAACGAAGTAAATAAGTTACTAAAGCAATTACAGGAAAATCATGATGATCGCCTAGAAGCGATTAAAGCAGATATTGAGGCCATGAAGGCTGCGATCAAAAGCAAAGATGAGAAAAAAAACACAGGCACGTTTTGAGAAGATAAAGGGCTATGGTGGGCTTGTGCTGGATTTTGCGAAAACAATTGCGTCTTTTCTTTCATTAGCTTGATTGATTTACCCACAGAAAAAAAACGAATAAAAGTAATTGAGAATACTCAATTACTTTTTAATCATCACATACTTTTTTGTCTAATAACTTTCCACTTAAATATCTTATTTACTTAATATTCTGCAATTTGAGCAGCCCCCATCCCACTCATATGTTTTATTACCTCAAATACAACTAAATGTATTGTCATTTTTCTTGAAAGATGATATTTTGCATGCTTATGAGAAAAATAGTACAATGTACTTTGATTTCTCGAAATTTATATCCACCTTTGCAATGCATTACAAAATATTATCAATAATAAGTCTAGGAATCCCTTAGTTGTCGTCAACTACTAGTGTTTAATGCTTGTAGTTTTATGATAGTACGGCTCTGTGTTTCCCGTGTGGTAGGTTAATTACCCCACTATATCCTAGGCTTCGGCGATAGTTTGTAATGCAGCGGGTCACCAGAGTCGTATTTTTATTTCAGACTCACTATTACGTTTTGAGAATACGAACATGTAAAAGGTTTATTTCTTATATCTATTGCTCCATTTTACCTATGATTTCTCGTCAAGAATGACAGTTTTTTTAGCAGATCATAAAAAATAGTTTTTAAATAAATAAAGATACACTTTATGTTGGTTTTATCAGAAATTATGCGTAATTTTGTATTGCATTACTTATCTATCATGCCGACTGAAAGCCTAGTGACTTTTAGTCGTAAATGACTACAAGTGTATTTGATACACTTGTAGTTTCGTGATACTACGGTTCTGTCCCCCGTGTGGAAAGTTAATGCCTCCACTGTACGCTAGGCTTCGGCAAATAGGTATGTAATGCAACGGGTCAGCAGAGCCGTTTATTTTTTAACACTTTAGATTTGCATAGAAATACATCCCTATAGGGATAACCAATTTCTACGAGAAATTATAATATTCCTGTTTTAGCCAAAAATAATATCTTTTCCATGATGTCTTGAGTCAAAACCACTATTGTTTATTCATCTTTCCTTGATCAAAAACCTTATTCTATCATCTACCATTTGTCACAAATTAAGACCATATTAATAAATAAGACTATTTACAAACATAAAAAACGTAATTTATATTGGAATTATCGGACGATATGCGTACATTTGCAACGCATTACAAACCGTTTGTCGATTAATGACCTAGGCGTCCTTAGTCGTAGACGACTACGAACGTATTTTTAATATGTTCGTAGTTTCGTGATATTACGGTTCTGTCCCCCGTGTGGAAAGTTAATGCCTCCACTGTACGCTAGGCTTCGGCAAATAGGTATGTAATGCAACGGGTCAGCAGAGCCGTATTTTTTTATACTTTAATTGCTCATAGAAGAAGGTTTCATTTCGTAAAAGAGAACATTCCAGATATCTCGTAAATCATATTTTCGCTTCCTTTCTTGTTATTTCAAAATTTTCTTAATAACTTGCTACTGTGATTCTTCAAAATCCGTTGAAGACATAATTATTCAAAGCGTAGTAACCAAAAACAATTATGTCTTCGGGAAGGAAGAATACTATTCTCCTTAAAACTCAAAATGTAAAACAAACCCTTAAACTCATGAGACACTTAATGATTATTATTTTTCTATTCTTTTATACCAGACCTTCGGTTGCCCAATTGCCAATACCCACTCCGGAAAAGATACAGAGCACTCAAGGAACATTCCATTTAAAAGATAAATATCCCACAGTGTATGTTGTAGATAAGTCAGCTCCCTACCTTGAACTTTTTCAAAAGGAAGTATTACATACAACATCTATACGGTTATCAAACCAAAAACAGAAAGCGACAATTAGCTTCATTAGTGACTCTTCCCTGCCTTCTGAAAGTTACAAGATCCATATTACACAAAAGCACATAGAAATACATGCCAAAGATAAAGGAGGTTTTATTTATGCCGTACAGACCCTGCGACAGTGGGTAAGTATGGAGCAAGGACATCCAACATTCGCCTGTGCTGACATTACAGATAGCCCCCGTTTAAATTGGCGATGTTTCATGCTGGATTCCGGAAGACAGTTCCAAAAAGTACCGACCATCAAAAAATATATTGATATGGCTTCTTTACTGAAGATGAATCGTTTCCATTGGCATCTCACCGAAGGTTTAGGCTGGCGCATTGAAATCAAACGCTATCCAGAGTTGACTCGAACCGGAGCCTTTGTAGGAAAAGGTACCGAACAACAAGGCTACTATTCTCAGGAAGATATAAGAGAAATAGTAAAATATGCTGTTGATCGGAATATCACCATTGTCCCCGAAATAGACATGCCCGGACATGCCGAAGCCGCACTATCTGCCTACCCCGAATTAGGATGTTTCGGTACACCAATAGAAGTTCCGGAAAATGGATTTACTCAAAACATATTTTGTGCAGGAAAAGAAAACACAATCGCTTTTCTAAAAAATGTACTAGATGAGGTGTGTGAACTTTTTCCATCCACATATATCCATTTAGGTGGTGACGAGGCCCTAAAAGGAAACTGGGATAAGTGCCCCGATTGTCAGCAGACTATCAAAAAGGAAAAACTAAAAGGTAGCCATGATCTTCAATTATGGTTTTCATCTCAAATGGCAGATTATCTGAAAGCCAAAGGAAGAAAAGCTATCTTTTGGGGAGATATAGTTTATGAAGACGGCTATCCATTACCGGACAACATAGTTATACAATGGTGGAACTGGCGCGGACATAAGGATTTAGCTTTAAAAAATGCTATACGAAATGGCTATCCAGTCATCTGTAGTACGAATTGCTATATGTATCTTAATTTTCCGGTTACTCCCTGGAAAGGATATGATAAAAACCGCACTTTCGACTTAAAAGATGTTTATCTGCATAATCCTTCATACAAAACGGAAGAAAATCCATTGATAATAGGTATGACTTGTGCACTTTGGACGGATTATGGAGTAACAGAAAATATGATAGACAATCGCTTGTTTCCTCGTATACTGGCAATAGCCGAACAAATGTGGTACAAAGGCGAGCTATGTAGTTTCGATACATTCTACAACAATGTATTACAGAAAAAGAACTGGTTTAATAACCAAGGCTTTCAGTTCGGACCGGCACTTAAATAAAATACAGATAATAATTATCAATGGAATTAAAAAAATATACTACCATGAAGACTATGAATTTAATAATTGGAAGTACATATTACGAGGGAAACTTTACTCATACTTTTACCCCCTGTGTAATTTATTGCTCCATATCAAAAATGGCAAAATAAGAAAGACCATCTTGTGTTACGAGAAATTATCAACAAATTAAATTAGATAGGAAGAATATATTTTTCCGTAAAAATAAAAAGTCCCTGGTTCGGAGGCTGGCTATCCGAAGTTGGTAGTAATAATTCTCCTATTACGCTCGCCCTTATGTAATGAAGTTCCGATGGAGTTAGTTTCATCGAAAACTCATCTATTTTTATAAATATCGAAATATTCTTGATTGTGCTTCTTCTGTTTTTAAATGAATAAAATTCATCAATTCATTTTCGGTCAATCCTGAAATTACAGGATAAACAGATGCACTTTTAATCGGGTAATTGATAAATTTGGCTATACAAGCCCTATGCTGACCGTTTGTTATAATAAACTTAGTGCCGACCTGGCGTAACATTATCCTATCAAAACTATCTTCCAGCAACGATTTATCTATGAATCTTTTCAAATCATCCAAAGTGTGATTCAGGTGGATAATGCTTGAAGGACGTTTCAAATCCCTCAAATGTTCAATCCATACTTTCCCATTATAGGCAAAGCCATAAGAAAGTCCTACTATATCTTTTGGATCGACCTGCATCTCAACCAAAGTCCCCTCTCCTAATCGTCCATGAACCAATTCACAATCCAAATTAGGAACATAGTGATAATGCCATTCTTCGTCCTCAATTAGTAAGCCACTTACCTGCCTCAACCATTCTAAGCTCGTCTGACTATAATTATTCAACTTTCTCTATCTTTAGTTTATTGTAAATCTTTGTTATTTATGCAAATCTAAAAACAAGCCATTCATATCCACACTTAACACCAAGTGACAAAAGCCCTAAAAAAGCAAAGATATACCACTGCAAAGATAATGCATATTAATCGATCTTACCTCAATTCTGTTGAACAAAAAAATCATGTTCATTAGAAATTATTATTAAAACAAGCTTAAAGAAATTATGGAAAAGAAAAAACTTACATCAGCTAACAATTGTCCTATTGCGGACAACCAGAATAGCCAAACAGCCGGACAGCATGGACCGATGATGGTACAAGATCCATGGTTCATGGAAAAATTAGCTCACTTTGACCGTGAGGTAACTCCAGAAAGGTGTATGCATGCCAAAGGTTCGGGTGCTTTTGGAAAGCGATGAAATGGGAGACCGATGCAAAAATGGACAAAGAAAGGGTGATCGATGTTCCTGTGAACGGAGATATCTATGTTTTCAAATGCAAGAACTACGGTAATTTTTGGCTTTCGGGAGTCCTGGAAGACGACAAGAATGTCAGCATAGACGATATAATGTGGGAGTATGCTATCGGTGAATGGAGCAGCGTTGAAGTTAAAAAAAACGTAATGACTGTCATCTTGTCTCCCAACGACAACAATCACAGTCGTCTTTTGAAAGTAACGTCAACAGTTGGTGATATGTTCTCTTATTTCACGTTCAGACAGGCAGGAAAAGAGAATTAGTAAAAAATAAAGTCTTCAGAAAAAAACTCTGAAGACTTGATTATATCACACATATGTCACTGGTTCTCTCGCACATATCTCGCACGTCAATGAAAAAATATTATGCTTTCTATGGTCCTGCGAGTATGGCAGGCCTAAGTGTTAGTGATATGAAAAACCCTGTATTGTCCCCTTTTTTAACACTCCGTCCGACAGATAAAAAACCCCTGTCGGATACGTGTAAATATCGAATATGAACCACGCGCAAATTCAACGCACAAAAAGTTTTTTCAAATAGGATGTAAACTCTTTCACTTTCAGATTTTTAATCTGAATGCCGTTCTTAAAACAAAACAATAGCCAGAATACGACAAAGCAATTATTATAAATATCTTTAAGATCGAAGACAAAAAGAGGTTTTAAGTAAATATAATCCAATTCTCCATTGGTACGAAAGTTGCCAATCAACCAACATATAATTCCTGAAATCTGAAAAACAACAGCAATGTCCAACAAGCGGGTCTTTTGAAACTTGTTCCGGAGAAAATAGTAAAATGATATTATAAGACATTCTGCCGGCAGAATGATCATCAAGTGTATAACAAACCCAATTGTCAAATTATAATTCTTATATAGAAGTGAACCGATGTAGCTGTTTTTATTATTGAATGTAGGATGAAATTCCAGCAAACCGGGAATAATATTGAAATGACTTTCTAAAAAATAGATATTTATTACCCATTTTATTACTTGGTCTAACAGAACAAGCAGCAGAATATAGCCAGTGATATGTCTATATGAGCATTGTGTCATAAATAAGGTGTTTATATTTTCATTATTTTTTTAGTTGCCCTATACTGCCTGTCCACAAAGATACAGATAGTCCACATAAAAGCAATAATAAATCATATATTTTTCTTCCAGACTTTTAGATAATATTTTCTCCTTTATAATTCAAAACTATAACATCTGATTTATAGTCCTTTTTAACAAGAAAGAAGATGTTTTCGGCTTTCCAAGAAACATATAATCCTCTTTCATAATATGCATTTATCTTTTTCTGAACAGAACACACATCCTGATGTATGATAAAATAAAAGCCACATGAGTACATCATCTTATCTAAAAGGAAATTGAGTTTAAACAAGTTCCAATAGAACAAAGGGCGACTAAGCTTAAGATCCATATTGAGTTCTATGAGAGTTTTTTGAGGTAAGGAATCAACTTGTCCAGTTTGCTCCATTATCAAAGTTGAATTAACGGAGCACAAAGAAGATAGTCCTGCCATCAACTTCCGAACCATATTTTTTTTCTCAGGGGTCACTGCAAAACTTTGAACAGCCTCAGAAGAAGGAAGGAATAGTTCTGTACTACAATAATCGCCTGTAATCTTTCTATATCGAACTGTAAGCTGTGATACAAATTTTTCGTGCGCCAATTCGGAAGCACCCTCATCAATAGTATTATAAAACTGACGAGGTATCATATTTATAGCTTCGATCAATGTTTGAATCGTCTTATTCATTGTTCCAAATCTGAATATCTTTGAATGAATTAATTGAGTGGTTCAAGCAATACTTGTATTTACCCGATTAAAATTTAAACAGATTAATTACATCTACTGTTCATCCTGAAAGTAATTATTTTAGGCACAAAAATAAGAATAATAACTGAGATATAGAAAAAGATTAAACAGAATTAAATAATAATCAGCCAACTTTCGACGATCTAAAATTTGGTAAATCACCCCATTGTTTTCAATATAAAAGAACATGTCCAACAGATACTACAGAATGGGGAAATTACCCTTTTACTAATCAAGTACTAGCCAGTTTCTTTTTTATTTCGCTCTCCCCTACCTGTATTTATATTTTCCCCTTTTTTAATACAATATAATACCCTGTTATGGGTATTGAATAAGAAAGCCATATACAGTAATTTTGCAGCCAGTTCACAAATGAGGTAGAATGGGCAATCAAGGAGTTCAAAGCTTTTATTTGCTACTGGCGCTACTATTAGTACCGGCTTTGCTATCCGCCCAACAGGCCATCAGGGTCAGCGGGCGTATAACGGGCATGTCCGGAACCGGAGAGATAGAAGCATTGCCTTATACCAACGTCACAATCTTAACAGCCGGGGATTCTATATTCATCAAAGGTACTGCCAGTGACCTTGATGGAAATTTCAGGCTCTCCCTTACTCCAAAATCCAGAAAGGACTATCTGCTCAAAATTTCCTATATAGGTATGAAGTCTGTCTACCTGCCTATCAATAAAAACAAGGCAACCGCTAACCTGGGGGACATCTGCCTGACCGAAGGCATGGAACTTGCCGAGGTGACGGTTACTGCACCGTTGAAAGCCATTGAGCAAGTGGGAGACACGACAGTGATTAATGCCGCCGCCTATCACACGCCGGAAGGTTCGTATCTGGAAGAACTGGTAAAGCGCATCCCCGGTCTGGAATATGAACGTAAAACCAAGTCTTTGACCTACAACGGTCTGCCCATCAACGAAATCAATATCAATGGTGAATCGTACTTCTCCGGTAACAACAGCATGGCACTTGAGAATCTGCCTGTGGAAGTCATCAGCAAGATTAAGGTATATAACAAAAAGAGTGAACTGGAGAAGATTACCGGTGTAGATACCGGTAAAGAGAATTTTGTGCTCGACCTGCAAACGCCCGCCAAATTCGACGGGATGCTGACAGGTAACGGTGAAGCGGGACAGGGAAACCACCGGAAGAAAGACTATACGTTTATAGGCAACTATTTCAAACAGAGGGGCGAGAACGCCGCCGTCATTGCCCGGTCATCAAACAAAAACCAACAAACCGACTATAAAGATAATATACAAAGCAATATCGCCACAAATTTCACCAAGAAATTCGGCAAAAAGTTCATCCTCACGGGTAACGCGATATACAATAACCACAAACAAGGTGACCGGTCAACCGCTTATAACGAACAGTATCTGACTACCGGCAACCAGTATCAGGCATCTGTCGGAAACAGTATCAACGGAAACAAGATGGCGAGTGCCATACTGGGCATACGCTGGCAAATCGACAAAAAGACCTGGCTCAACCTGAACGGGAGCTTTAATTACAACCGAAATGAAAATACGAACGACAGCCGCCAGGCGACCTTCAACGCCAATCCGAACGTGGATGCCAAAGACCCTTTCGCCAACATAGCGGATATTCCGCACGACACACGGCTCAACGAAAACACCCTGCAAACCCTTGCCCTCGGCAAGCGCCATCAATACGAAGTGAACGCTGATGTGACCCGGTTGTTGAATGAAAAAGGGACCAGCGTCAGCCTTACCCTACGATACAATGGCGGAAACGGTAACAACGACAACTTCACCTTTTCATCAACTACTTACTACCAACTACAGACTACCACCGGAACCGATTCGTTACTCTACCGAAACCAGTATAACACCAGCCCTTCCCGTGACCGTAACCAAAGTTCCGGATTGCTGCTGACGCACCCCCTGGCAAAAAAGCTACGTTTACAGCTCTCATACAATCTAAATTATACGAAACAGAATAGTGACCGCAACAGCTACGACCTCTCCCGTCTGACAGAAGAGGGCAGCAAAAGCATCGGCTTTCTGCCTGACGGTTACGAAACCGGCTATACCGACAGCCTAAGCAACCGGAGCCACAGCCGAACTCTCGGCCATGAGGTTGCTGTGCGTATGAACTACAACGATAAGACCTGGGACATTAACACCGGCATCTCCATACAGCAGGAGAAACGGAGTATCGATCAAAAAAACGGGTTACTGCGAGCTGACACCGCAATGCGCAACTTCAATGTACAGCCATCTGTCAAGATTGTCTGGAAGAATAAGAAAACCCGCATACAATTCATGTACAACGGCAGCACCCGGCAACCTCTCCTATCCAGCCTCTTGTCACTCACCGACAACAGCAATCCGTTGAACATCAGTCGTGGAAACCCGGACTTAAAACCAGCATACAACCAAATTATTCGCCTCGATGCCCAAAACACGGACAAAGGGATATTTGCAAACCTCAACTGGCGTAACGAGTTCAACAGCCAAATCCGGGGTGTGGCCTACAACCCCACCACCGGGGGACGTGAAACCTACCCTGTGAACATCAACGGCAACTGGAATGCCGACTTCCGGCTACGTTACCAGAAACGCATCAAACTGTTTAACCTCTCGGCAAGCACCGGAGCCGGCTACGGTCAGAATGTAACGCTGATCAACGAAGGCCAGAACGCAAATCCCGGCCGAAGCGTTACTCGTACCGACCGGTACAACGGGAGTTTGCGTCTGGCATACCTGCCCAAATGGGGAAATGTCGAACTGAATGCCGACTGGCGTTACCAGCACGCCGCCAACTCACTGCATGAAACCGAGATCTACACCCGTAATTATACCTTCGGTCTGGACGCATATACCGAACTGCCCGGTAATCTCCGGTTGAAGACTGACGCCGCCTACTCTTTCCGGAACGGCACCAATATTGAAAAGCGAGCCGACGATCAGATTCTTTGGAATGCCGGTATCTCCTGGCGCTTTCTAAAAAAGAAACAAGCTGAAATTTCCGCTTACTGGGCCGATATTTTAAGCGATAAAAAAGATTTTAATAGAAGTACTACCGCTAACGGCTTTTCAGAAACGCACACCCGACAAATCGGAAGCTATTTTATCGTGTCCCTGAAATACAACTTCAATCAAAGCCTGCATAAATAGCTCATTAATAAATCTTTAAAAAGAGAAAAGGACAAGCATTTGACTCAAAAGAGAATGTCGTTCTTTTTTTACAAAAACTCAAGAAAATCAAAGTATTCTAATAGCATGGGCATATCAAGGATAAATATACCCACATATGGGTATTGTGCACCTTCCCCGCAACACCTACCTTTGCACCGCAGACAAATAAAAAGAAATCATATTTATAACAATCAAATAAGAATGAAGAAAATTAAAACTTACATCGCTTTTGCAACCGTCGCGTTGGGACTCAGTTTCAGTTCATGCAGTGAAAACGAAGAGACCATAGATTGGAACGGAATCGAATTAAAAAACACCGAATTAAAAAATGTACTACAACAAAAGGGATTCACCTTCAACGAAGCAGGAAGATTAGTTCAAGACGACAAAGTAAAAAGTACTACAACTCTCGACCTCTCCAATTGTAATCTAAGCGACATTTCCGGTCTCGAAGTTTTTCCAAAACTCACCGACATCAATCTCTCCGATAACAAATTCACTTATTCATTCGACTTTTCCATACTACCGGGCAGCGTCACCAGCGTTGACCTGACCGGAAACGAAATCTATGAATATCCCGGTTTAGTCAACATAAAAACTGAAGAGAACGGAGATGAAACGGTAACCGTGCAAAGAAAGCTAACGAAACTTTTGCTTCCCGAAGCTGCGAAATACAACTGCGTGGAAATTCCAACCTATTTTGCCAACAGCAAAGAAACGGATATGCAGATGGAGAATGCCAAGGGAATACCGGCTGCTTATACAACTTTACGCGAAGTCCCTGACGACAATGTCCGTGCAATATTAAAAGAACTTTTCCCATCCATGTTTAAAGAGGATAATATTGATATAAGCAAGCGGCTCGTTGTAGCAAGCGAAAAAAGTAAAAACATATCAATCAGCCCTAAAAAAACAGTTGGGAGTGAAGCTGTTGAAATAACATCAGTAGAAGGTTTTGAATATATTGCAATGAACAAAGGTTATGAAGGTGCCCAAATAAGCATCTCGGCGAGTAAATCCTGCCTAATACCTTACTTAAAATTAGGGAGTACATTTACAGCGTACATAACGGATAACGTCTCTACCCCAAATCTGGATATATCAAATGCAGTCAATTTATGTTTGATTCAAATAACCAATGATGCAGAACTTGACAAATTAGACTTAAGCAATTGTCGTTTATTGGGACAGAGAGACTATGATTTGGAAACAAGTCCGTTTAATAATCCAAGTATTATTGTACTTCATCATTGTGATAAGCTGAAAACATTTACTTTACCCAAGGAGGCAAAAATGGTGATGATGCTTCAGTTGGTTAATTTACCATTACTTGAAGATATTGACTTATCCGGCCTTAACTTTATTGGCAGCACGATTTTGGGAAGATTACCTAAATCCGAAATCAAATATTTCGATTATACAAGGTGGGACGGTTTTGGTAAGGCTGCTTTCAGTATTACGGAAGAGGTATTTCAACAAGCCGGAACAAAGGCTTTTTTAGAAAAATATCACTCAAATCTGTATTATGAGTATATAGATTCGGAATTAGGATTAGAAAACTTTAAATGGAAAGATTTCTATAAATAATAAATCGATTTTTTATTTCACGATTGTTTAATTTTAAAAAAAAGGATATGAAAAAATGAGGGCACTGAAAAAGCCCTCCCTTCCTTTTTAAGAGAAAATATCTGCACATACC
>DXOL01000037.1:0-10507 GCA_019412825.1 Bacteroides thetaiotaomicron
ACCGATCACCTCGACACTGCCAGTGTCGCGCTCTAGCCAGATGAGCTAACGCCCCATTTTTACGCCACTAATATAACGTTTGTAAACGTTTTGCTTTTGTTGGCGCAAATATAATGGAATATTCTGAAATAATTGCTATGTTTGCGAAAAATAATCTATTGAAAGGACAGATGATATGCTGATTTATAATACAACTTTTCAGGTGGACGATGCTGTTCACGATAATTTTTTGATTTGGATAAAGGAAAACTATATACCCGAAGTGCAGAAACACGGGACATTGAAAGCACCGCGTATCTGCCGGATACTGAGCCATCGGGACGACGGAAGTTCTTATTCTCTGCAATGGGAAGTAGAAAGTAGCGGATTGCTGCATCGCTGGCACATGGAACAGGGAGTACGACTGAATGACGAACTGACGAATATATTCAAGGATAAAGTAATCGGTTTTCCGACATTGATGGAGATAGTAGAGTGATTCAGCCGGTAAAAGAAAAGATTATTCTGGGTATCGACCCCGGTACGACCATCATGGGATATGGAATCCTGCGCGTGAAAGGGACTAAGCCTGAGATGATCGCGATGGGAATTATCGATTTACGTAAATTTGCCAATCATTATCTGAAGCTGCGCCATATTCACGAGCGGGTATTAAGTATCATCGAAAGCTATCTGCCTGACGAACTGGCTATCGAAGCTCCTTTTTTCGGCAAGAACGTACAGTCCATGCTGAAGTTGGGGCGTGCTCAGGGAGTGGCGATGGCAGTGGCATTGAGCCGTGATATTCCGATCACAGAATATGCTCCTTTGAAGATCAAGATGGCTATAACCGGAAACGGACAGGCATCAAAGGAACAAGTAGCGGATATGCTGCAGCGTATGCTGCATTTTCCCAAAGAAGAGATGCCCACTTTTATGGATGCGACGGACGGTTTGGCGGCCGCCTATTGTCATTTTCTGCAAATGGGACGTCCGGCAATGGAAAAAGGATATAGCAGTTGGAAAGATTTTATTGCGAAAAATCCCGATAAGGTAAAATGAATCCGCAATGAAACAGGCTGGGAGTGAGAAAAATAATAAACAAGTAAGTGGTAAGGTAGTGTGAGTGCCGCAGGGGAGGTTTAGTATGAAAATGGGAACCAATTATTTAGCGATATTAGGAGTGACTACGGTGACGACAGTAATGAGTTGTACTACTGCGAAAAAGGAATATATGTCTTATGAATTATATCCGGTCCGTACAGGAAGTCTGATTGAAATGGAGTATACACCGGAGGCAACGAAGTTTACTCTTTGGTCGCCTACGGCAGATGAAGTACGTCTGATGCTTTATGAGGCAGGCGAGGGCGGACATGCTTATGAAACGGTAAAGATGCAGTCGGGGGAAGAAGGAACCTGGACAGCTGTGGTAAGTAAGGATCTTATTGGCAAGTTCTATACTTTCAATGTGAAGATCAATGACAAGTGGCAGGGAGATACTCCCGGAATAAATGCCCGTGCTGTCGGAGTAAACGGGAAGCGGGCTGCCGTTATAGACTGGGAATCCACCAATCCGGACGGTTGGGAGAGTGATATCCGACCTCCTTTGAAGTCTCCCGCCGATATGATTATTTATGAGATGCACCACCGTGACTTTTCCGTTGATTCCACTTCAGGAGTGGAGAATAAAGGAAAATACCTGGCACTGACCGAACATGGAACGATGAACTCCGACAAGTTGCTGACAGGCATCGATCATCTGATCGAACTGGGCGTGACACACGTGCATCTGCTTCCTTCCTTTGATTACGCTTCGGTAGATGAAACCAGGCTGAATGAAAATTCGTACAACTGGGGATATGATCCGCAAAACTATAATGTACCCGATGGTTCCTATGCCACTGATCCCTATCAGCCCGCCACTCGTGTGAAAGAATTCAAGCAGATGGTACAGGCGTTGCATAAAGCAGGTATCCGTGTGATAATGGATGTGGTGTACAATCATACATTCAATACCGATGAAAGTAACTTCGAACGCACCGTTCCCGGTTATTTCTATCGCCAGAAAGAAGATAAAACGTTGGCAAATGGCTCAGGGTGTGGTAACGAGACTGCCAGCGAACGCCCTATGATGCGTAAGTTTATGGTAGAA
The DNA here is from genome assembly GCA_019412825.1 of Bacteroides thetaiotaomicron. GTDB lineage: Bacteria > Bacteroidota > Bacteroidia > Bacteroidales > Bacteroidaceae > Bacteroides > Bacteroides thetaiotaomicron_A. Next base: position 2,132 of record DXOL01000037.1, read on the forward strand.
TCCGTCCTTTATTGGATAAAAGAATATCATGTTGACGGCTTCCGGTTCGACTTGATGGGAATTCATGATATCGAAACGATGAACGAGATACGGAAGGCTGTGAATGCGGTCGATCCCACCATTTGCATTTACGGAGAGGGGTGGGCTGCCGAAGCGCCTCAGTATCCGGCCGACTCCCTGGCAATGAAGGGAAATATAGCACAGATACCCGGAGTCGCTGTCTTCTCTGACGAGTTGCGTGACGGGCTTTGCGGGCCTGTGGGCGATAAGCGCAAAGGAGCTTTTCTTGCCGGAATTCCGGGAGGGGAGATGAGCGTAAAGTTCGGCATAGCAGGAGCTATCGAACATCCGCAAGTACAGTGTGATTCGGTTAATTATACTCAAAAGCCATGGGCGAAACAGCCTGTGCAAATGATCAGTTATGTTTCCTGTCACGACGGGCTGTGTTTGGTAGACCGACTGAAGGCAAGTATGCCGGACATCACTCCCGAACAACTTATACGCCTCGATAAACTGGCGCAGACTGTGGTCTTTACTTCACAAGGTATTCCGTTTATTTACGCCGGAGAAGAAATCATGCGTGATAAGCAAGGTGTGGACAATAGTTATAAGAGCCCGGATGCAGTGAATGCCATCGACTGGCGGCGCAAAACCACCAACGGAGATGTTTTCATGTATTATAAACGATTGATCGATCTGCGTAAATCTCATCCGGCTTTCCGAATGGGAGATGCAGGACAGGTTCGGAAACATCTGGAATTTCTTCCTGTGGAAGGAAGCAACCTGATTGCTTTTCGCCTGAAAGATCATGCAAATGGAGATCATTGGGAAGATATCATCGTCGCATTTAATTCTCGCCCTACTCCTGCCAGGCTGACTATTCCGGTTGGCAAATATACAGTGGTATGTAAAGACGGAGTGATAGATGTACGTGGATTAGGCATACAAAACGGGCCGGAAGTTATTATTCCCGGTCAGTCGGCTTTGATTTTATATAAGTAAATTCAGTCTTTTGATAATCAAACAGAATAGAAGAATATGATTCAAAATACATTCAACATAGCGGGGGGCGTGGCACGCAACCCGCTTGTGCGTTTAGCCGCTCCCATCACGGCAACGATTTCGGCCGGAGAACACATTGCAATCGTAGGTCCCAACGGAGGAGGAAAAAGTCTTTTTGTCGATACGCTGATCGGTAAATACCCATTGCGTGAAGGGACGCTGCAATATGACTTTTCTCCTTCTGCCACCCAGACCATCTATGATAATGTGAAGTACATCGCTTTCCGTGACACTTACGGGGCTGCCGATGCTAATTATTACTATCAGCAACGCTGGAACGCCCACGATCAGGACGAAGCACCCGATGTTCGTGAAACGCTGGGAGAAGTCAAGGACGAACAACTGAAACAAGAATTATTTGAGCTTTTTCGCATAGAACCGATGCTCGATAAGAAAATAATTCTTCTCTCCAGCGGCGAACTGCGTAAATTCCAGCTGGCCAAAACTCTGCTGACAGCTCCCCGCGTATTGATTATGGACAATCCGTTTATCGGGCTGGATGCACCTACCCGCGAGTTGCTGTTCTCTTTACTCGATCGCTTGACAAAGATGTCGTCCGTACAGATTATTCTGGTATTGTCAATGCTGGGTGATATTCCTTCATTTATTACCCACGTAATCCCTGTGGATAAAATGACGGTGTACCCCAAAATGGAACGTGAGGCCTATCTGGAAGCTTTTCGTTCCAGAGATGTAGCCGTTTCTTTTGATGAGTTACAGCAGCGTATTGTCGATTGGCCCTATGATGGCAATAATTACGATTCTGACGAAGTGGTTAAACTGAATAAAGTCAGCATCCGTTATGATGACCGCACTATTCTGAAAGAACTCGACTGGACGGTGCGACGTGGTGAGAAATGGGCATTGAGCGGTGAAAACGGAGCCGGAAAATCTACTTTGTTAAGCCTTGTTTGTGCGGATAATCCGCAATCATATGCTTGTGATATCAGCCTTTTCGGGCGGAAGCGGGGTACAGGGGAGAGTATTTGGGAAATTAAAAAGCATATTGGCTATGTAAGTCCGGAGATGCATCGTGCCTATCTCAAAAATCTGCCGGCTATTGAAATCGTGGCCAGTGGGCTTCATGACAGCATCGGGCTGTACAAACGTCCCCAGCCGGAACAAATGGCCATCTGCGAGTGGTGGATGGATATATTTGGTATTGCGGAATTGAAAGACAAACCTTTTTTGCAACTTTCCAGTGGAGAACAACGGCTGGCATTGCTGGCACGTGCTTTTGTGAAGGATCCGGAACTGCTGATTCTGGATGAACCGCTTCACGGTCTGGATACTTACAACCGTCGTCGAGTAAAGAAGATTATTGAGGCTTTCTGCCATCGCAAAGACAAGACGATGATTATGGTGACTCACTACGAATCAGAGTTGCCGGGCACTATTACAGACCGTATTTTCCTGAAGAGAAACCGATAAAAATGGTCTGTTGTCTGAAAAATAATGTTTAGCTCTGCCATTCCGAATTTAGTGAGGGATGACAGAGCAATTTAAAAGAGATTTTTCTTTAATTAATTGGATGGGTGAACCAAAAGCAAGACCCTCTTCCCGGTTCCGATTCCACACCGATTTTCCCTCCCAGTTGCGTGACGATACTTTGGCAGATAGGCAGTCCGAGTCCCGTACCGGGAATAAAACTGTTGAGTTTTACAAATCGGGTGAAGATAGCTTCCTGTTTTTCCGGCTCTACCCCCATTCCCGTATCTTGAACGGAGAATTTTACTTCGTTTCCGTCTATCTTGTAGTCGATGGTGATGTTTCCTTCGGAAGTGAATTTTAATGCGTTAGTCACAAAGTTCAGCAATACCTGATACAGTCTGTTCTTGTCACTGGTGAACGTCAGTTCGGGTAAATTATCTTTCAGGCGAAGTTCTACTTGTGGAGTCGCTTTCATTTGCATGGCCTGGAACAGATCGTTGCAAAGCTGTTTCGCATTCACCCTTTCAGGAATAATGTCGAAAGTTCCCGCTTCGATTTTCGATAAGTCGAGGATATCGGAAATAAGCTGAAGCAACAACTTGTTATTATCTTCTATGATCGTGATATACTGATGTTTTTCTTCCTGATCCTCCGCCTCTTCCAGCATACTTGAGAAACCGACGATCGCATTGAGCGGAGTACGTATCTCGTGACTCATGTTGGCAAGGAAGGCAGATTTTAAACGATCCGCTTCTTCGGCTTTTTCTTTGGCTTTGATAAGCATTTGCTCGGTTTCTTTTAGCTGGGTAATATCAAAGTTGATACACAGCATTTCGATGACATTATCCTGCGGGCGGTAGTTACGGACCAATACATTCACCCGTGTCCACGTATAGCTTCCGTCGGCTCTGCGGATACGTACATCCCTGCATAATTTCGTACTTTCGCCTTTGATCACTTTAGCCAGAAAGTCGAGCATGACAGCCCGGTCCTCCGGATGAAAGTGCGAATGGATACCGATAATTTCCGGTAGCGGCATACCTTCCTCTTCTCCTACATTCTTATACCAGCTGCTTAGGGCATAACCATCGCGGCTTAACGCGTCGAAATGCGCATATCCAACCTTGGCATAGTCTCCTACCAGTTCAAAGAAATTTTTAAATTCCTGAATTTTGTTGTAGGCAATGGTATTCTCTGTCTTGTCTACGTTTATCAACAGATAATTAATGGGCTGCCCGGCATGGTCATAAAGAGTTGTTATCCTTGTTGTCAGATTAATGAAACCGGATGGTTTTTCCGATTCATAATATCCGTTGATTTTTGAAAAATCATATTGGAAGGTGAATTCAACCTCTTCATTGTCTTTGATCTTTAGCTTTATTTCTTCGGGAAGTGCCGGATTCTCAAAGATATTAATGCCAATTACTTTTTCTTTATGGGTGATATGGAACATTTCCAGTTCCTTTTTATTCAAGTCAATCAGGTAACCGTCTTTATTATACAGTTCAATGCCGACGGGTAGATTCTTATAGATATTGTGCAGAATGCGTTCGCTGTTTTGCAGTGCCTGATAGGCGGAAGCCATGCGGGGGCCATCCTGAGTTTCTGCTATTCCGTATATTTTGGTGTTCCCTTCCTCGTCAGTTTCCTGAAAGCATATTTTACTGCGAATCCATACTTCTCCGTAGGGTGTGTCGAGCAGATATACCTCTTCGATGGTCTGTTGCAATTTATCGAAAGAATAGCTGGTAGTATGGTGCTGATCCTCCCGCAGGATGCGTTTATTGAAATTTTCAAAACTGATCACTCCGTCTTCGTCTATCCCAAGTAATTGGGAGATAAACTCGGAACATATATAACTTTCTGTTTTTAAGTCCGCTTCCCACCATCCCATATTTGCTTTATTCAGCAGTTTTTGCAGGAATGTGTATTCTTTCTGTTTGTTCGTTTCCAATGTCTGACTTGTTTTAACTGGCGGTTGAATATTCATTTAGTCCGTAAAAATAATCATTTCTATTGAATTCTTTTCAATAAACCATCACTTTTAGGTATTGATACCTGCTGATTCTTTCGTGAACTTTGTAGAGAAACAAAATGTTGTATATATAAAAAGAAGAAAGGAGACCATTAAGAATGAAAAAGATAGTATTACTTCGTCATGGAGAGAGTGCTTGGAACAAAGAAAACCGTTTCACTGGTTGGACGGATGTAGACCTGACGGAAAAGGGAGTTGCCGAAGCTGAAAAGGCAGGCGTCACGTTGAGGGAATATGGCTTCAACTTTGATAAAGCCTATACTTCTTATCTGAAAAGGGCAGTCAAAACCTTGAACTGTGTGCTTGATAAGATGAATCTGGACTGGATTCCCGTCGAGAAGAGCTGGCGTCTGAATGAGAAGCATTACGGCGACCTGCAAGGACTCAATAAGGCGGAAACAGCCGAGAAATACGGAGAAGAACAAGTGCTGATCTGGCGTCGCAGTTATGATATAGCTCCCAATCCGCTTTCCGAAAGCGATTTGAGAAATCCGCGTTTCGATTACCGCTATCACGAAGTACCCGATGCGGAACTGCCGCGTACCGAATCATTAAAAGATACCATCGACCGTATTATGCCGTACTGGGAGTCGGATATATTCCCGGCTTTAAAAGATGCGCATACCTTGCTGGTTGTCGCGCATGGCAATAGTCTGCGAGGTATTATCAAGCATTTGAAGCATATTTCTGATGAAGATATCATCAAACTGAATCTTCCTACTGCCGTTCCTTATGTATTCGAGTTCGACGAGAACCTGAATGTTGCCAATGATTACTTCCTGGGCAATCCGGAAGAAATTCGTAAGCTGATGGAAGCGGTAGCCAATCAGGGGAAGAAAAAATAGCAGGCTTCATCGCTTGTATATAAATTGTTATACATTAAAAAAATAAAGTTATGAGTAAAGTAGTTGATTTATTAGGAGATAAGACCAGTTATTATCTGGATCATACCTGTAAGACCATTGATAAGTCGTTGATTTATATACCCTCACCGGATACCATTGATAAAGTCTGGATTGATTCGGACCGAAACATTAAGGTATTGAACAGCCTGCAAACCCTTTTAGGGCATGGACGTCTGGCAAATACGGGTTATGTGTCCATTCTTCCTGTCGATCAGGATATCGAGCATACAGCCGGCGCATCCTTTGCACCGAATCCCATTTATTTCGATCCGGAGAATATTGTGAAGCTGGCTATCGAAGGAGGCTGTAATGCAGTAGCTTCCACATTTGGTATTTTGGGATCAGTCGCACGTAAATATGCGCACAAAATACCTTTCGTGGTAAAGTTGAATCACAATGAGCTGCTGACCTATCCGAATACATACGACCAGGTATTGTTCGGCACGGTGAAAGAGGCATGGAATATGGGAGCCGTAGCAGTAGGAGCAACCATTTATTTCGGTTCGGAACAGAGTCGCCGCCAGTTGGTAGAGATTGCTGAGGCTTTCGAATATGCCCATGAACTCGGTATGGCTACTATTCTGTGGTGTTATTTGCGCAATAGCGATTTCAAGAAAGGAGCTATTGATTATCATGCTGCTGCCGACCTTACCGGACAGGCTGACCGTTTGGGAGTTACCATCAAAGCGGACATTGTGAAACAGAAACTTCCTACCAATAATGGTGGTTTCAAAGCGATTGGTTTCGGCAAGGTAGACGAACGAATGTATACGGAACTCGCTTCGGAACACCCGATTGATCTCTGTCGCTATCAGGTGGCAAATGGTTATATGGGACGTGTCGGATTGATCAATTCCGGTGGAGAGTCTCATGGAGCTTCCGATTTGCGTGATGCGGTTATTACAGCAGTTGTCAATAAGCGTGCCGGTGGTATGGGATTGATCAGCGGGCGTAAAGCCTTCCAGAAACCGATGAATAAGGGTGTCGAATTATTAAACGCTATTCAGGATGTCTACCTCGATCCGGCAATAACCATTGCCTGATCTAGGAAAGATGGGAAATAATTCTTATCTTTGACTACCAGATAGTTAACCATTTAAAAATAGAATTATGAAGTTTTTTATTGACACAGCCAATTTGGAGCAGATTCAGGAGGCGTATGACCTCGGAGTACTTGACGGAGTGACTACCAATCCTTCGCTGATGGCGAAAGAAGGCATTAAAGGTACGGAGAATCAACGTGAACATTACATTAAAATATGTAAGATTGTCAATGCTGACGTAAGTGCGGAAGTAATAGCAACGGATTATGAAGGGATGATCCGCGAAGGGGAAGAGCTTGCCGCACTCAATCCGCATATCGTTGTCAAGGTGCCTTGCATTGCCGATGGTATCAAAGCTATCAAGTATTTTACAGAAAAAGGAATCCGGACCAATTGTACATTGGTATTTTCCGTCGGACAGGCATTGCTGGCTGCAAAAGCCGGAGCGACTTACGTTTCGCCTTTTGTCGGACGTCTGGATGATATTTGCGAAGACGGGGTAGGGCTTGTCGGTGATATTGTACGTATGTACCGCACCTATGATTACAAGACTCAGGTATTGGCGGCTTCTATCCGCAATACGAAGCACATCATCGAGTGTGTGGAGGTGGGAGCAGATGTGGCTACCTGTCCGTTGAGTGCTATCAAAGGGCTGTTGAATCATCCGCTGACTGATTCGGGATTGAAGAAGTTTTTGGAAGATTATAAAAAGGTAAATGGATAATCGGATTTGAGAAACTAAGTTTTCTTCAAAGTTATATTGATAGAGGCTTCTGACATAAATATATGTTAGAAGCCTTTTTTAGTTATTTTAATAATGTCAAACAACATAAAACTAAGACTTCTCGTTTATTCATCTTAATTTGTATCGTGTAATCTAACTAGTGATGTAAATAATGAATAAAAATGGATTTAGTCGATGTGCCGATATCTATATCGGCCGTTTGCGAGAGGAGGGCCGCTATTCTACAGCGCACGTTTATCAGAACGCCCTTCTTTCTTTTAGCAAGTTTTGTGGTGTCCATAGTGTGTCTTTCCGTCAAGTCACCCGTGATCGTCTTCGCCGTTACGAACAGCACCTTTATGAATGTGGCCTGAAGCCCAATACGATTTCCACGTATATGCGTATGCTTCGCAGTATCTACAATCGTGGTGTGGAGGCCGGAAGTGCTCCTTATGTCCACCGACTGTTTCATGAGGTCTATACGGGAGTGGACGTTCGTCAGAAAAAGGCGCTTCCTGTCGTTGCACTTCGCAGGCTTCTTTATGAAGATCCCCAGTCTGACCGTCTCCGCCGTACCCAGGCTATCGCCGCTCTGATGTTCCAGTTTTGCGGGATGTCTTTCGCCGATCTGACGCATCTGGAGAAATCGGCTCTTGACAGCAATGTGCTGCGCTACAATCGTGTCAAGACGAAGACTCCCATGAGTGTTGAGGTTCTGGACAGCGCACAGGAAATGCTCGACCAGCTCCGGAACCGGCAGTCTCCCCGTCCCGGCTGTCCCGACTACCTTTTCGGCATTCTTCACGGTGATAAGAAGAGGAAGGATGAGAGAGCCTACCGTGAATACCAGTCCGCTCTCCGAAGATTCAACTACTGTCTGAAGTCTCTGGCAAAGCGGCTGCGTCTCAACTTCCCCGTCACTTCCTACACGCTTCGTCATTCATGGGCTACCACTGCCAAGTACCGTGGTGTCCCTATCGAGATGATCAGCGAATCGCTTGGTCATAAGTCCATCAAGACTACGCAGATTTATCTGAAGGGCTTTGAACTGAAAGAGCGTACGGAAGTAAACCGGATGAATTTGTCTTACGTAAAGCGGTGCGGAGTAGGTCAGTATATCTGATTTAGAAGCTTGATATACAGTGTTTATCGGTGTGTGTTACTTCTTAGGTAACG
>DXOL01000038.1:0-55879 GCA_019412825.1 Bacteroides thetaiotaomicron
CAACCTGTTATAGGATTAAAAAGTTAAACCAGTCAACCAAAATCAGGACGAGACAAATAGAGTGATTCCAGTGAGAAAATGATGAGAGATACCTCTGTTAAAAGTATCTCTCATTCTATAATGTATTAATTATTTGGTGATTATGTAGAAGTAGTGAGACCGTGAGATTAAAATATATATTTTTCTTTTCTAGTAGAGGGAGAGGATACTGGTATGAAACTTATGATAGGAAACTTGTTTACATAGAATGTTTGCAGTACTTTTGTGCAAAATATATATTGCCCTACACACGCAAGCAGGACAAACAGCAAAAGAAAAATGAGAATAACACAAGTGAGAGACGATGGCAAAGTAAATACTATGCGTACGTTGAAGATTGAACAGCTCGTAGAGCAGATGAAAAAGGAAACTAAAGCACAACTGATCTCTAATATGAGAGAAGTCCTGCCTTATATACTTCCCGGTGATAAAAATGATTATATAGAGAGGGTTCCGAAGATACTTCCAGCGGCAGCTTTTGTCAGAAAAAACGGGGTGATGGCGATGGCCGAATATAATGGAATCGTTATGCTCCAGGTCAATGGGTTATCCGGACGTATGGAAGCTGATGAGGTGAAGGAGTGTGTGAAGGAGTTGCCTCAGACGTATCTTGCTTTTATCGGTTCTTCAGGAAAGTCTGTAAAGATATGGGTTCGTTTTACGTATCCCGACAACCGTTTGCCTGATAATCGCGAACAGGCGGAAGTCTTTCATGCGCATGCTTATCGTCTGGCTGTGAAATATTACCAGCCCCAACTCCCGTTTGATATCGAATTAAGAGAGCCTTCGCTGGAACAGTATTGCCGACTGACTTTCGACCCGGAGCTGTATTTTAATCCCGAAGCCATGCCTGTTTATCTGAAACAGCCAGCATCTTTGCCGGGGGAAACCACCTATCGAGAACAGGTACAGGCGCAGGCTTCTCCTTTACAGCGGCTTGTTCCCGGATATGATAGTTACGAAGCACTTTCTGTTCTTTTTGAAGCAGCATTTGCCCGGGCATTGGCCGAGCAAAAAGGATACCGCCCAGGCGATGATATACACTCATTGCTTGTTTGCCTGGCCGAGCAGTGCTTTCGTGCCGGTATTCCACAGGAAGATACCGTGCGATGGGCACGTGCTCATTATCGTTTGCCGAAAGATGAATTCCTGATTCGTGAGACGGTGAAGAACGTGTATGGTACGTGTGAGGGATTTGCCGATAAAAGTAGTTTGCTGCCGGAGCAATTGTTTGTCATGCAGACAGATGAGTTTATGAAACGCCGATATGAGTTTCGTTTTAATATGCTGACTTCGAGCGTGGAATACCGTGAGCGGAACAGCTTCAACTTTTATTTTCGTCCGATAGATAAACGGGTGATGGCAAGTATCACGATGAATGCGATGTATGAGGGCATCAAACTTTGGGATAAGGATGTGGTTCGCTATCTGAATTCCGATCATGTTCCCGTTTATCATCCTGTCGAGGAGTTTCTTTATGATCTTCCCCATTGGGACGGTAAAGACCACATCCGTGACTTGGCCGAAAGAGTTCCTTGTGATAATCCTCATTGGGGACAACTGTTTCGTCGTTGGTTTCTCAGTACAGTGGCGCATTGGCGTGGAGTTGACAAAAATCATGCGAACAGTACTTCACCTATTTTAATCGGTCCGCAGGCTTATCGTAAGTCCACCTTTTGCCGTCTGATTCTGCCTCCATGTTTGCAGGCGTATTATACGGACAGCATTGACTTTGGCCGTAAAAGGGATGCCGAGTTGTATCTGAATCGTTTTCTTCTCATTAATATGGACGAGTTTGATCAGATAGGTGTCAATCAACAGTCATTCCTTAAACATATTTTGCAAAAACCGGTTGTTAATACCCGTCGTCCGAATGCGTCAGCTGTGGAATCCCTTCGCCGATATGCTTCTTTTATCGGTACGAGTAATCATAAAGACTTACTGACGGACACTTCCGGTAGTCGCCGTTTTATCGGCGTCGAAGTGACGGGAGTGATTGATGTGGTGCGCCCCATTGATTATGAGCAGCTTTATGCACAAGCAATGACGGCGCTTTATAAAAATGAACGGTATTGGTTTGATGCAGAAGAGGAAGCCATTATGACGGAATCTAATCAGGAGTTTGAGCAATCTCCCGCGATCGAGCAATTGTTTCAGGTATATTATCGGGCGGCGGAAGAGGAGGAGGAAGGAGAATGGCTGCTTGCCGCGGATATCCTGCAACGAATACAAAAGGCTAGTAAAATGAAGTTTTCACCTCGGCAAGTATCTTATTTGGGGCGTATTCTGCAAAAGCTGGGAGTGAAATCGTACCGGAGATCTCATGGGGTTTATTATCATGTGGTGCCCATATCTTTTGATAATGAGTAGTGTTGGAGTGAAATAGACGAATAAATGGTCAAGAAGGTGGCTATTGTATAATTCGTATTAATTATTGAAAGAAACCTTCAACTGTTAGACAGTTTTATTGTATCTTTGCAGCCTTAACTTATTTTATTTCAAATAATGAAGGAATTTTTGCAACTGATGCGACGTTTTGTGTCGCCATATAAGAAGTATATCGGATGGGCTATTTTGCTGAATATCTTGTCAGCTGTATTCAATGTGTTTTCATTTACTTTGTTAATTCCGATTCTGGATATTTTGTTTAAAACAGGAGAGAATAGTAAGGTATATGAGTATATGGAATGGGGAACTGCCGGTTTTAAAGATGTTGCGATAAATAATTTCTATTATTATGTTTCCCAAATGATCCAGGATAATGGTCCTACTACTGCTTTGATTTTTTTGGGACTGTTTTTGGCTTTGATGACTTTATTTAAAACGTCCTGTTATTTTGCATCTTCAGCTGTGATGATTCCATTACGTACAGGAGTTGTCAGGGATATCCGTATCATGGTATATGCGAAGGTAATGCGTTTGCCGATGGGCTTTTTCTCAGAGGAGAGAAAAGGAGATATTATAGCTCGTATGAGTGGTGATGTGGGAGAGGTGGAAAACTCTATTACCAGCTCATTGGACATGCTGATAAAGAGCCCTATCATGATTATATTGTATTTTATAACATTGATTGCTACCAGCTGGAAGTTAACTCTTTTCACAGTTTTGGTATTGCCGGCTATGGGCTGGCTGATGGGTAAGGTCGGAAGAAAACTAAAGCGTCAATCACTGGAGGCACAAGGTAAGTGGAGTGATACAATGTCTCAGTTGGAAGAAACATTGGGTGGTTTGCGTATTATCAAAGCGTTTATTGCAGAGGACAGAATGATAAATCGTTTTACGAGGTGCAGTAATGAGCTTCGTGATGCAGTCAACAAAGTTGCTATGCGGCAAGCTTTGGCTCATCCGATGAGTGAGTTCTTGGGAACAATTCTGATTGTATCTGTATTATGGTTTGGTGGTGCTTTGATTTTGGGGCATAATTCGTCATTGACTGCACCGACATTTATATTTTATATGGTTATTTTGTATAGCGTGATAAATCCGTTGAAAGACTTTGCTAAGGCCGGTTACAATATCCCCAAGGGGCTTGCTTCTATGGAACGCGTGGACAAAATATTGAAGGCTGAGAATAATATTAAAGAAATTCCTAATCCGAAACCATTGACTGGAATGAATGATCGGATTGAATTCAAAGATATAAGCTTTAGCTATGATGGTAAAAGAGAAGTGTTGAAACATGTGAACTTGACAGTGCCAAAGGGGAAGACAGTTGCTTTGGTAGGACAGTCAGGCTCAGGAAAATCAACGCTTGTAGATTTATTGCCACGTTATCATGATGTGCAAGAAGGAGATATCACCATCGATGGTACAAGTATTAAAGATGTACGTATTGCCGATTTGCGTAGTTTGATTGGCAATGTAAATCAAGAAGCCATTCTTTTTAATGATACATTTTTCAATAATATAGCTTTTGGCGTAGAAAATGCAACTATGGAACAAGTCGTAGAGGCCGCTAAGATTGCCAATGCCCATGATTTTATTATGGAAAAGCCGGAAGGATATAATACAAATATCGGTGACCGTGGCGGCAAACTTTCCGGTGGACAGAGACAGCGTGTTAGCATCGCCCGTGCTATTCTGAAGAATCCTCCCATCCTGATTCTGGATGAGGCTACTTCTGCACTGGATACTGAATCGGAACGTTTGGTACAGGAAGCATTGGAGAGATTGATGAAGACGCGTACCACGATTGCAATTGCTCACCGGCTTTCTACTATCAAAAATGCAGATGAGATTTGTGTGCTCTATGAAGGGGAAATCGTAGAGCGTGGGCGCCATGAAGAATTATTGGAATTAGACGGTTATTATAAAAGACTAAACGATATGCAAGCATTATAGGCTGTGGCTGCATATTTGCAGCAACTCACAGCAACAAACGTAAACTAGACTAATATTGGAATGATTTTATTAAGTTTTGACATTGAGGAATTTGATGTGCCCAAAGAACATCAGGTGGACATATCAATGGAAGAGCAAATTAAAGTTTCTGTAGAGGGGACTACCCGAATTTTGGATTGCTTGGAACGGAATCAGGTAAAAGCGACCTTTTTCTGTACGGCAAATTTTGCTCTTCATGCTCCTGATATAATAAAGCGCATTCAGGAGGGAGGTCACGAGATTGCTTCTCATGGTTTCTATCATTGGACCTTTGAAGTAGAAGATCTGAAAAGGTCGAAGGATCAGTTGGAGGAAATCACCGGAACCAAAGTTTATGGCTATCGGCAGGCACGCATGATGCCTGTGTCGGAAAAAGCTGTATATGAGGCGGGGTATATATATAATTCTTCTTTGAATCCGACATTTATCCCGGGAAGATATATGCGGCTTTCTACTCCCCGTACTCCTTTTATAAAAGACCGTGTGATGCAAATGCCGGCATCAGTTACTCCTTTGCTGCGTTTCCCTTTATTTTGGCTTTCATGTCATAATTTGCCCGCTTCACTTTATCGTTGGCTGTGTAAATACACTCATCGGCATGATGGATATTTTGTGACATACTTTCATCCGTGGGAATTTTATCCGTTAAATGAACATCCGGAATGGAAACTTCCATTTATCATACGGAATCATGCGGGAGAAGGGATGGAAAAAAGATTGGATGCTTTTATTCAATATTTTAGGAAAAAGAATGTTAGTTTTGGTCGTTTTATAGATTATATAAAACTAAACAAGGATATAATAAAATGAAAGATATAATAAGATTTATACTAAGGTTAGTGCAAAATCCTATTGTATTAACAATTTTGTGGTTTGGGGTGGCTATCAGGGGATTTTGGGTAAGCTGGACAGAAGGACTTGCAAATAACTACTTGATATTTTCCCGTTCATTTTTTCATGCTTTGGAGCAAACGCCTTTATATGTAGAATATCCTAAAGAATATTTTGATTTATTTCTATATGGCATTCCTTTTACTTTGTTGATTGCTCCTTTTTCAATCATGCCAACAATGGTGGGGTCTGCTTTGTGGAGCTTGTGTAATGCTCTTTTATTGTACTTTGCTATAAAAAAGTTAGAGTTTGAAAAATGGAAAACAGCCATTATTATTTGGTTGTCATATAATGGCTTATATTTATCTGTTGTGACTCAGCAGTATAATGCAGCAGTAGCCGCTTTCATTCTTTTTACTTTTATTCTTGTCGAGAGAAAAAAAGATTTTTGGGCTGCATTGATGATTGTTTTAGGCACATTAACCAAAATTTATGGGATTGTGGGGTTAGCTTTTTTCCTTTTCTCTAAAAGAAAATTATATTTTCTGTGGGGAATTCTATTTTGGGCATTCGTTCTATTTGTAGTTCCAATGTTTTATACTTCTCCACAATATGTATTTGATTCTTATAAAGAATGGATTAGTATTCTTGTAGTTAAGGATGATGTTAATGAGTTGAGCTTTTATCAGAATATCTCTTTATTAGGAATGGTTCGAAAGATCACTCATGCTGTTGAATATAGCGATATGTGGCTGATAATTCCTGGAATTGTTTTATTCTTATTACCTTATTTGCGTATTGGACAATATGAGAATAGAAATTTTCGGCTTTCGTTTTTGGCATCAGTTCTGTTATTTATGGTCTTGTTTAGTACGGGGACGGAAGAATGTGGATATGTGGGAGCTCTAATTGGTGTGGGTATATGGTATGTAAGTACGCCAACGTATAAAAAATCGTTTGTGCTGAATACATGCTTATTGCTATTCTGTTTTGCGTTGACGGCAGCGTCTTCAAGCAGTATTCTTTTTTCAAAACATTTCAGGACTGAATACATAACTTCATTTGCACTTAAAGCTCTCCCATGTGCTATTATTTGGTTTAAAATCATCTGGGAACAATTAACTCAGGACTATACATCAAGAACTCCAACTCCTTTTCTACATAAAAAAGATGATGAACGGATTGATGTCATATTGCCCTGTTATAATCCTCATGAAGGATGGGAGCAGCAACTGATTGAAAAACATAAAGAGTTGGAAGGGATGCTGAACGGGTACAATATTCGCTTTATCGTAGTAAATGATGGTTCTAAACGCGGATTTACGGAAGAAGCTGTACTTCGTTTGACAAATAACTTACCCAACACTATCATTGTAGACAATAAGATAAATCAAGGGAAAGGAGCTGCTGTTCGTGATGGTATAGCACATTCTGATTCAGAGCTGGCTCTTTATACAGATTATGATTTTCCATATAAGATTGAGTCTGTTTGTCAGGTGATTAAATATCTTGAGGAAGGGTATGATGTAGTTGTAGCAAATCGTAATCATACGTATTATTCACAACTTTCTACCCGCAGAAAGTTGGCGAGTCATGCTTCACGTTTCTTGAACTTTATGCTGTTAGGGCTGACTCACACAGATACGCAGGGGGGATTAAAGGGGTTTAACTGTAAGGGAAAAGCTTTTCTTGCGTCCACTCGTATTAAACAGTTCTTATTTGATACGGAGTTTATATATAAGGCTTCTCTTGATGATACCACCTTCATCAAAGAGGTTCCTGTAGACTTAAGAGGCGAAGTGATGTTGCCTGATATGAAAAAGGGGGTATTTGTAAATGAACTAAAAAACTTATTGATGATATGTTGGAGAGGTTGAAAGGATATGTGCAGAATCCCGTCTTTCTATTCATCTTGTGGATGGGAGTAGGATTAGCTTGCAGTTTATCATTGATGATGAAGGGGACATATAGCAATTATGTTATATTTAGCCAGTCTTTTTGGCATGCGATATCTTCTTCTCCTTTATATGTAGAATATCTTCAGGAACAGAAGGATTTCTTTCTGTATGGTATTTCTTTCACTGCGTTGATTTCTCCTTTTGCGGTTCTTCCCAGACCGTTGGGGATGATCCTTTGGTGCCTGGTGAATTGTGGTTTCCTTTATTATGCTATCAGCAAGTTAGATTTGAAAAAGTGGCAATTTGCTGTTGTTATATTAGTTTCTGTAAATGACGTTTTTACAGCTGTTTTGTCTCAGCAATATAGCATAGGTATTACGGCTATGATTATTTTTGCCTATGTGCTGATCGAGAAAGAAAAGGATTTTTGGGCTGCTTTGATGATTGTATTAGGGACTATGACCAAACTTTATGGGATAGTCGGACTGGCTTTCTTTTTATTCTCGAAACACAAAATGAAACTCGCCGGCGGATTAGTCTTTTGGGCAGTGATCGTTTTTCTGCTTCCGATGCTCTATGCTTCTCCGGAATATGTCGTTCATTCGTATAAGGAATGGTTCGATGTGCTTGTCTATAAGAATGGGCTGAATCAGTTTAGCATCAATCAAAACATATCTTTGCTGGGTATGTTACATCGGATAACGGGAGCTTCATTCAGCGATTTATGGATAATCGTGCCCGGAATGATTTTGTTTGCCCTTCCTTATTTACGCATCCGGCAATACGGAAATGAATCTTTCAGATTCTTGTTTCTATCCTCTGCACTTTTGTTTATGGTGCTATTTAGCACCGGCACTGAAACCTATGGCTATCTGACTGCCATGATTGCTGTTGGAATCTGGTATGTAAAGACACCGACAAAAGCTGCTACACCGATATTGAATCTGTCATTGCTTATATTCTGTATTCTACTGACTTCTTTGTCTACTACCGATCTTTTTCCAAGATTTATAAGAGCGGAATATGTGAAACCTTATGCTCTGAAGGCTCTGCCTTGTACCTTGATATGGCTGAAAATAGTGTGGGAACAACTGACTCAGGACTTTGCGCGTCCATCTGACTGAATGAAAATGAAACATCTGAACTGAACTATAAAACTAAAACTACTTACTAATGGAAATTGTAAAATCAGTATTTCAATCGAAGAGTAAACGCTACCAGTTTATTCGTTATTGCACGGTGGGAACGTTGGCCGCCGGAATACATTATGGGGTTTATTATCTGTTGCAGGAATACGAAATGACCAACTTGAATATTGCCTACACGATAGGCTATGTGACGAGTTTTATCTGTAATTTCTTTCTGACTTCTTATTTCACGTTTCGTAGCAACCCTTCTTTGAAAAGGGCTTTGGGATTTGGAGGCAGCCATTTGGTGAACTATCTGATACATATGGGATTGTTCAATTTGTTCCTGTATCTGAATGTAGATCAGGAGATAGCTCCCTTGTGTGTGCTCGCTGTGGCTGTTCCCACTAATTTTCTGATGCTCCGCTTTGTGTTTAAACATAAGAAGGAACAGGCTGCTGATCAAATCGCAGAATAGACTTTCCGGCTATTATTTTCTGCCGAAGTCTGCTGGAATTTCTCCCCACACCTTGGTTTCCCATTTAAGAATACGGGTGGTGTAAGTGTTCTCTCTGAGCCACTTCTCTGCCCGTTCTATCACTGTGAAGAGTTCTTCAGTTTCCTCATTTCGGGGAAGTTTGGTTTTGCATTTTTTCTGTCGCACCCAGCTGATGGCATTCACGCTGTCGCTATAAATGGGCATATCAAATCCTTTCTGTTTCAGCAATGCCAGTCCGTGCACGATGGCCAGAAACTCTCCGATATTGTTTGTACCTTTCATCGGGCCGAAATGAAAAATTTCCTGGCGGCTTGCCACGTGTACTCCCCGATACTCCATCGGACCGGGATTGCCACTGCACGCAGCATCGACTGCCAGGCTATTGTCAATGACGGAAGCAGGCAGTGTATCGGAGCCGGTTCGGGCAGCTTCCGTTTTTTTCTTCGCATTCTTGCCGATGTAGGCGTAAGGTGACGAGGTCAGTGCACGTTCCGCCTCTTCACGGGTGTCGAACGATTTGTACTTTGCACCTTCATAACCCTTGATCTGGAGCTGGCAGTCTGTCCAGGAAGCATATACTCCCGGTGTCACTCCTTCCCATACTACGTAGAACTTTTCTTTAGCCATTTTCTGATAATGAATGATTATGTCAATAGCATTGACGGTGCGAAGGTACAAATATATTCCGGAATCGAACAAGTTGGCAGAGATGCTTGTTCTAATTTATAAGGAGTTTAAGAAAATAAAATTAAGAAAGGAGCCATTATGGAAAGAACTTTTAGTGAAGCTTTGAAGAATCGTCGGACTTATTATTCGATTACCGACCAGTCACCTATTCCCGATCAGGAGATAGAATGCATTATCAATCTGGCAGTGAGACACGTGCCGTCGGCATTCAATTCTCAATCTACCCGTGTGGTGCTTCTTCTTGGCAAGTCTCATAAAAAGTTATGGAACATTGTAAAAGATGCGTTGAGGAAGATTGTGCCGGGAGAAGCGTTTGCGAAAACCGAAGAAAAGATTGACAATTCCTTTGCCTGTGGATATGGTACGGTGCTGTTCTTTGAAGATCAGACGGTGGTGAAGGGGCTTCAGGAAGCTTTCCCGTCTTATCAGGAGAATTTCCCCGGATGGTCATTACAAACCTCGGCGATGCATCAGCTGGCTGTTTGGGTCATGCTTGAAGATGCAGGCTTCGGTGCTTCCCTGCAACATTATAATCCGTTGATTGATGATGAGGTGCGTCGTGCATGGAATTTGCCTGCACATTGGCATCTGATTGCGGAAATGCCGTTCGGAGTGCCTGTCAATCAGCCGGGAGAAAAAGAGTTTCAGCCATTGGAAGAACGGATAAAAGTTTTTAAATAATAAAGAATCGTTCTTCATTATTCATTAAATGATTAATTTTGTGAGCAAAATTAATCATTTATGGTTCGTATCTTCCTTACCGGCTATATGGGTGCCGGAAAAACTACTTTGGGCAAGGCTTTTGCCCGCAAACTGAATATCCCGTTCATTGATCTGGACTGGTATATCGAAGAACGTTTTCATAAAACTGTCGGAGAACTATTCACGGAACGGGGTGAAGCCGGATTTCGTGAGTTGGAAAGAAATATGCTTCATGAGGTAGCTGAGTTTGAGAACGTCGTTATCTCTACAGGCGGGGGTGCACCCTGCTTTTTTGACAATATGGAGTTTATGAACCGGACGGGGAAAACCGTTTTCCTGAATGTTCATCCCGATGTGCTGTTCAGGCGTTTGCGTATTGCCAAACAGCAACGTCCCATTCTTCAGGGAAGGGAAGATGATGAATTAATGGATTTCATCATTCAGGCACTCGAAAAGCGTGCACCTTTTTATACGCAGGCGCAATATATCTTTAATGCGGACGAACTGGAAGACCGCTGGCAGATTGAATCATCTGTGCAACGCCTGCAGGAACTGCTGGAATTATAAATTAAGCCCGGTTATATAAACCAATTGAAAGAAATAATATCCAATTAATTGGCAGCCTGTAGATAAATCTGTATTTTTGCCATCCAATTATTTACTAAAAACACTGAATAACAGAAAATGAGAAAGTGGCGTATTGAAGATTCTGAAGAACTCTACAACATTACGGGTTGGGGTACTTCGTACTTTAGTATTAATGACGCAGGTCATGTTGTTGTTACACCGCGGAGAGATGGAGTGACCGTCGACCTGAAGGAACTGGTTGACGAGTTACAATTGCGGGATGTGGCGTCTCCCATGCTGTTGCGTTTCCCGGATATTCTGGACAACCGTATTGAAAAGATGTCTTCCTGTTTTAAGCAGGCTGCCGAAGAGTACGGTTATAAAGCCGAGAATTTTATCATCTATCCCATTAAGGTCAACCAGATGCGTCCTGTGGTAGAAGAGATTATCAGCCACGGAAAGAAATTCAATCTCGGACTGGAAGCCGGTTCCAAACCGGAACTTCATGCGGTGATTGCCGTCAATACGGATTCTGACTCATTGATTGTTTGCAACGGCTATAAAGACGAAAGTTATATAGAACTGGCGCTCCTTGCCCAAAAGATGGGCAAACGTATCTTCCTCGTAGTAGAGAAGATGAATGAACTGAAACTGATAGCCAAAATGGCGAAACAGTTGAATGTGCAGCCCAATATCGGCATTCGTATTAAGCTGGCTTCTTCCGGCAGTGGAAAATGGGAAGAGTCGGGAGGCGATGCCAGCAAGTTCGGTCTGACTTCCAGCGAACTGCTCGAAGCGCTTGACTTTATGGAAAGCAAGGGCTTGAAAGATTGTCTGAAACTGATCCATTTCCATATTGGCAGCCAGGTGACGAAGATTCGTCGCATTAAAACGGCTTTGCGCGAGGCTTCTCAATTTTACGTGCAGCTTCACTCCATGGGATTCAAAGTGGAATTTGTGGACATTGGCGGCGGACTGGGCGTTGACTATGACGGAACCCGTTCTTCCAATAGTGAAGGTAGTGTAAACTATTCCATTCAGGAATATGTGAATGACTCTATTTCTACATTGGTAGATGTCAGCGATAAAAACGGCATCCCGCATCCGAACATCATTACCGAGAGCGGACGGGCGTTGACGGCTCATCACTCTGTCTTGATCTTCGAGGTGCTCGAAACGGCTACTCTTCCGGAATGGGATGATGAAGAGGTAATAGCTCCGGATGCACATGAACTGGTGCAGGAACTGTACGATATCTGGGATTCATTGAACCAGAATAAGATGTTGGAAGCATGGCATGATGCACAACAGATTCGGGAAGAAGCGCTCGACCTGTTCAGCCATGGTATTGTGGATTTAAAGACCCGTGCTCAGATCGAACGTTTGTATTGGTCCATTACACGGGAAATTAATCAGATCGCCGGAGGCTTGAAACACGCGCCGGATGAATTCCGGGGATTGTCCAAGTTGCTGGCGGATAAATATTTTTGTAATTTCTCATTGTTCCAGTCCTTGCCCGACTCTTGGGCGATTGATCAGATATTCCCGATCATGCCTATTCAGCGGTTGGATGAGAAGCCGGAACGTTCGGCTACCCTGCAGGATATCACCTGCGATTCGGACGGTAAGATTGCAAACTTCATTTCTACCCGGAATGTGGCTCATTATCTGCCTGTTCATAGTCTGAAGAAATCAGAACCTTACTATCTGGCTGTTTTCCTGGTCGGAGCTTATCAGGAGATTTTGGGAGATATGCATAATCTGTTTGGAGATACGAATGCTGTTCACGTTTCTGTGAATGAGAAGGGATATAATATCGAACAGATTATTGATGGTGAGACAGTAGCGGAAGTGTTGGATTACGTACAATATAATCCTAAGAAACTGGTACGTACCCTTGAAACATGGGTGACCAAGTCTGTAAAAGAAGGAAAGATATCATTGGAAGAGGGTAAAGAGTTTCTGTCCAACTATCGTTCGGGACTTTACGGATATACTTACTTAGAATAACCGGCAAGGTGCCGGAGCCGGACTCTCCATTCGGCAAACTTATTAGAATTGAATAAAAAATGAGGGAAAAACTAACTGTAATTAAGGTGGGTGGAAAAATCGTAGAAGAGGAAGCCACCCTTCTTCAGTTGTTGAATGACTTTGCTGCGATCAGCGGACATAAAGTGCTGGTTCACGGTGGCGGTCGCTCGGCAACAAAGATTGCCGCACAACTAGGTATTGAAAGCAAAATGGTAAATGGTCGTCGTATTACCGATGCGGAAACGTTGAAAGTGGTAACGATGGTGTATGGTGGCCTGGTAAACAAGAATATTGTTGCCGGGTTGCAGGCCCGTGGAGTGAATGCTCTTGGACTGACCGGGGCGGATATGAATGTGATCCGATCGGTAAAGCGTCCGGTGAAAGAGGTTGATTATGGTTTCGTGGGCGATGTGGAGAAGGTAGATGCTTCTTTGCTGGCTGATCTGATCCATAAAGGAGTGGTGCCCGTGATGGCACCGTTGACACACGATGGTCAAGGCAATATGCTGAATACAAATGCGGATACCATTGCCGGAGAGACGGCAAAGGCTTTGTCGGCGCTGTTTGACGTGACGCTGATGTACTGCTTCGAAAAGAAAGGAGTGCTGCGTGACGAGAATGATGACGATAGCGTGATCCCTGAGATTACCCGTACCGAATTCGAACAATACGTTGCCGACGGCGTTATTCAAGGTGGCATGATTCCTAAGTTGGAGAATTCTTTTGAAGCAATTAATGCAGGAGTTGCAGAAGTTGTAATTACCTTAGCATCAGCGATTAAAGGCAACGAAGGAACGAGGATAAAAAAATAATTCAAAAAAAAGTAATGGGCGTTTGTAACTTTTCGTATCCCAGCCCGTCATTATTATAGAGATGCAAGAGATCAGCTTCCGAAACGATATTTTGCCATTGAAGGATAAACTCTTTCGACTGGCGCTCAGAATAACCCTGGATAGGGCAGAAGCCGAGGATGTCGTTCAGGACACCATGATAAGAGTGTGGAACAAGCGTGATGAGTGGTCGCAATTTGAATCGGTTGAAGCCTATTGCCTGATAGTGGCAAAGAATCTGGCTATAGACCGGAGCCAAAAGAAAGAAGCTCAGAATGTGGAAATCACCCCCGAAATGGAGGAAGAACCTGATGCAAACAGTCCGTATGACCAGTTGGTTCATGATGAGAAAATGAATATTATCAATAGACTGGTGAACGAACTTCCCGAAAAACAGCGGCTTATCATGCAACTGAGGGACATTGAAGGTGAAAGCTATAAGAAGATTGCAACCCTTCTGAATCTGACAGAGGAACAAGTGAAAGTGAACCTTTTCAGAGCCAGACAAAAGGTAAAACAAAGGTATTTAGAAATTGACGAATATGGATTATAAGGATATAGAACAGCTCCTGGAGCGATATTGGCAATGCGAAACTTCCGTGGAGGAGGAATCTGTGTTGCGCGACTTCTTCTCAAAGGAGGAAGTACCCGCTCATTTGCTCCGCTATAAAAACTTGTTTGTTTATCAGCAGGTTCAGCAGGAGGTAGGACTGGGCGAAGACTTTGACGCACGTATTCTGGCGCAGGTGGAGACTCCGGTAGTGAAGGCAAAGCGTCTGACACTGACAGGAAGATTCATCCCTCTGTTCAAAGCCGCTGCTGTGATTGCAATCATCCTTTCATTAGGAAATGTAGCACAACATTCTTTTTCCGGAGATGACGGAAGAGTATTGGCAACGGATACCATTGGTAAACAAGTGACCGCACCGTCGGTAGCTCTGTCAAATGAGCTGAAAGCAGATCAGGCATTGGCTGACAGCCTTGCGAAGATCAACAAGGTGCAGGTTATGAAAGAATAGACATTTTCATTTGCTTTAAACATATAATATAGTTAGTGTGCTTTAATTAAAACAACATCGAAAGCGAAACTGTGAAGTTTTCAATTCTCTCAAATTTTTATAATGAAACTAACTAAATAAATGGGCTACCGCGAGATGCAGTAGCCCTTTTATATTTGGGGATGTTTACGGATTTAGTCTAGTTTACGAAGCTTCTTGTGGGGGAAATCAATAGTCTGAGGATTTCCTTTGTAAGCGACGTTACCGCTTCCGCTGACGTGCCCGCCTAGTTTGCCGTTGACGAAGCAGCTGATGTTACCCGAACCTGAGATGCCTGCATATACGTCCGTAGCTTCCAGGTCGGCAGCTTTGATATTGCCGGATCCTGATATGTTGTACTTTGCTGCGCCTGTCATGCCGTCAAGGGTGATGTTACCCGATCCGGAAATGCTTGCAGAGCAGGTCTTGCTGTCGATTTGTTTGAGCCTGACATCGCCCGAACCATGAATTGCAATGGCCAGATGACCGGTGTCGAATGTACTTCCTCCTAAATTGCCTGAACCGTTAATCGTTACTTTAAGATCTCCCTCGGTGTGAATGCCGTTCGCAAAGAGGATACCACCCGATCCGTTGAGTGTGAGTCCGTTTAGGTCCGGTGAGAATACTTTGATTTCTAGTTTACCCTTGTCGATGATATTGACATTCTTTTTAAACTTTATATTCAATGTTTCTCCGTTTACTTTTGTTTCCAGGAGCTCTACGATATTGTCCGAACCGTAAATTTCAATACGGGAGGAGGAGTCCTGCTGGTAGATGATGTTGGCACTTCCCGACATACTGATGTCATTGAAGTGTTCCAGATTCTCTTTTTTGGTGATGTAGTTTTTGCTGCCTTTCACAATAGGGCCATTAAAACAGGAGGTAGCGGAGAATATCAGGATTATCCCGAGCAACCATGCAGTCAATGTGTTTCTTTTCATAATTTATAGTTGATTTTAATATGAGTTTATATGGGTTAGACGTTGTGAGTTGCTATAAAGTTGCATTGAATGTCACTTTTTTCTCCACCGGCTTCTTTTTTTATTATTTTTGCAGCATCGGTTAAGGAGGAGAAAATGGATACAGTGATAGAAGATGATGAATTGGGAAGTTTGATAGTGCGTGTCAATCCACGTGCCCGCAGTTTGGTGTTTCGTACAAAAAGCGATGCGGTCTACGTTTCGGTGCCTCCCGGCACCACGACGAAAGAGGTGAAGCGTGCCATTGAGAATCTTCGTAGTAAGTTGCTGCTTTCTCGTCAGAAGGTAACTCGTCCGTTGATTGACTTGAATTATAAGATTGATACCGAGCATTTCAAACTATCCCTCATCTTAGGTGAAAAGGAGCAGTTTCTGGCTAATTCGCGATTGGGTATCATGCAGATCGTTTGCCCGCCCCAAGCGGATTTCACTGATGAAAATCTACAGAACTGGTTGCGTAAAGTGATTGAAGAATCTTTGAGGCGGAATGCGAAAAGTATTCTTCCTCCTCGTTTGGAGCATCTTTCGGCACAATGTGGATTGTCTTATGCCAGCGTGAAGATAAACTCGAGCCAGGGACGCTGGGGGAGTTGCTCGGCGAGAAAAAATATAAATCTGTCCTATTATCTTGTTCTATTGCCTTCCCACCTGATCGACTATGTGCTTCTGCACGAGTTGTGCCATACTCGTGAGATGAATCACAGTGAGCGTTTCTGGGACTTGCTGAACCGGTTCACAGATGGCAAGGCTCTTGCTTTGCGTAAAGAGTTGAAGAAGTATCGCACAGAGATATAAGGTGCTTGGAATAAGGAGATTCTGATATTAACCAAGCTCTTATTTAGCAAGCTGTTTGATTCCGTCCGTTTCTTTTTCAAACTGATAAGTTCCTCCCTTTTCACTGAGATCGAAAACGGATGCAATTTCCGTTTTATTGTCTACAATCATCAGCGCGCTTTGTTCTGCAAACCGACCGACCTCTATCGTAAAGGCTTCTTCCTGCATGACTTTATTGGCGATAAGGCTGTCATTGACGAACAGCGAAATGGAATCTCCGGCAAATCCTTTTACCAGACTGATCGTATAAGTTTCAATATAATGTCGTTCTGCCTGGTTTTCCCGTTGCAGACGTAAGCTCATATAAATGAAAATAACTACGACAAAAATGACGGCAAAAGCCAGAATGCCGTTGCCGACCATAAACTGTTTGTTAGTGTTGAGATGATGTGCCATAGCTCCTGTTTTTTTTAATTGCGGTGTAAAGATACGAATATACGACTGTTAATTCATACTTTTTTTCTTTAATGTTTTGTAGTCGAATAGATTATTTATATCTTTGCAACCGAAATGGATGAAAGGTGGAGGGGCGATTAAGCTCCTTTTTTTGTTCTTATATAGTTAATAAATGATAGAAAAGAAAACTGTTTGTCAGATTGTTGAAGAGTGGCTGGAAGGAAAAGACTACTTTTTGGTAGAGGTGACCGTGAGCCCGGATGACAAGATTGTGGTCGAAATAGACCACGCAGAAGGAGTTTGGATTGAAGATTGCGTAGAGCTTAGCCGCTTTATCGAGTCGAAACTGAACCGTGAAGAGGAAGATTATGAACTGGAAGTGGGTTCTGCCGGTATCGGACAACCCTTTAAAGTGCTGCAACAGTATTACATCCACATCGGACAGGAAGTGGAAGTAGTGACCAGAGACGGACGTAAACTGGCAGGTATCCTGAAAGATGCCGATGAAGAGAAGTTTACGGTAGGCGTACAGAAGAAAGTAAAACTCGAAGGTTCCAAGCGTCCGAAGCTGATCGAAGAGGACGAAACCTTCACTTATGAGCAAATAAAATATACTAAATACTTAATTAGCTTTAAATAGTTATGGCCAAAAAAGAAGAAACAATCAGCTTGATTGATACATTTTCGGAATTTAAGGAACTGAAGAATATCGATAGAACGACGATGGTTAGCGTACTCGAAGAGTCGTTCCGTAGCGTAATCGCGAAAATGTTTGGCACCGATGAGAATTACGACGTGATCGTGAACCCGGACAAGGGTGACTTCGAGATATGGCGTAACCGTGAAGTTGTGGCCGATGAAGATTTGACAAACCCCAATATGCAGATTTCACTGACGGAAGCACAGAAAATCGATGCTTCATACGAAGAAGGCGAAGAAGTGACTGATGAGGTGATTTTTGCCAAGTTCGGACGTCGTGCTATCCTGAATCTCCGCCAGACACTGGCTTCAAAGATTCTGGAACTTGAAAAAGACAGTATTTATAATAAATATATTGATAAAGTAGGTACAATCATCAACGCGGAAGTATACCAGATCTGGAAAAAGGAAATGTTGCTTCTGGACGATGAAGGAAACGAACTGCTGTTGCCTAAGACTGAACAGATCCCGAGCGACTTTTATCGCAAAGGTGAAACAGCCCGTGCAGTGGTTGCCCGCGTAGACAACAAGAACAATAATCCGAAGATTATTTTGTCACGTACTTCTCCCGTTTTCCTGCAACGTCTGTTCGAAATGGAAGTGCCTGAAATCAATGATGGTTTGATAACCATTAAAAAGATTGCCCGTATCCCTGGCGAACGTGCCAAGATCGCAGTGGAATCTTATGATGACAGAATCGATCCCGTAGGCGCCTGCGTAGGTGTAAAGGGGAGTCGTATTCATGGGATTGTTCGTGAATTACGCAATGAAAATATCGACGTAATCAATTACACATCGAACATTTCATTGTTTATCCAGCGTGCCTTGAGCCCGGCTAAGATTTCTTCTATCCGTCTGAATGAGGAAGAGAAAAAGGCTGAGGTATTCCTTAAACCGGAAGAGGTATCGCTTGCTATTGGTAAAGGCGGTTTGAATATCAAGCTGGCCAGTATGTTGACTGAGTACACTATCGACGTGTTCCGTGAATTGGATGAGAATGTGGCTGACGAGGATATCTATCTCGACGAGTTCAGAGATGAAATCGACGGATGGGTGATCGATGCAATCAAGGCTATCGGTATCGATACGGCGAAGGCTGTGTTGAATGCGCCTCGCGAGCTGTTGGTTGAAAAAACGGATTTGGAAGAAGAGACAGTGGACGAGGTAATACGTATTTTGAAATCGGAGTTTGAAGAAGAACCGGCAGCAGAGATGGAGCCTGAGACAGAGGCAGAACCTGAAGCTGAACCAACACAAGAGTAATATGCATTACGATTGAATTTTCTTCGCTCCATTTATTCATTAAATTTTAAATATGACGATAAGGTTAAACAAAGTTACAAGAGATTTGAATGTAGGAATCGCGACGGTAGTTGAGTTCCTGCAAAAGAAAGGGTATACCGTTGAGGCTAATCCTAATACCAAAATTAGTGAGGAGCAGTACGCTGTGCTCGTTAAAGAGTTTAGTACAGACAAGAACCTTAGACTTGAATCGGAGCGTTTCATCCAGGAACGTCAGAATAAGGAACGTAATAAGGCATCGGTATCTATCGAGGGCTTCGAGAAGCAGCAGGAGAAACCGAAGTCGGAAGATGTGATTAAGACAGTCGTACCGGAGGATGTACGTCCTAAGTTTAAACCTGTCGGAAAAATAGATTTGGATAAATTCAGCGGTCGGAGAACAGATAAAGTAGAAAAAGCGCCGGAAAAGAAAGTAGAACCTGTAGTAGAACAACCTGTGGTAGAGCAACCCGTTGCTGAAAAACCAGTTGTTGAGAAACCAGTGGTTGAACCCGAAGTGAAAAAGGAAGAGCCGAAAGTGGAGAAGGTGGAAGTAATTGCACCGAAACCTGCACCGGCACCTGCTCCGGTAGAACAGCCAGTGGTAGCGCCGAAACCTGCAGTGGAGACAAAACCGGTAGAAGTTGAGAAAGTAGTAGTGGAAGAAGTAAAGAAAGAAGAGCCGAAGGTGGTAGAAACTGCACCTGTGAAGGCCGAAGAACGTAAAGTAGAAAGAACGGCAGAAGTAACTGCAACAGTGACAACTCCGACTGAAGAAAATGCGTCGAAAGAAAATGAGGTGTTTAAAATCCGTCAACCGGAACTGGGAGCGAAGATCAATGTTATCGGTCAGATTGACCTGGCTGCATTGAACCAGTCTACCCGTCCCAAGAAGAAATCGAAGGAGGAAAAACGCCGTGAACGCGAAGAAAAAGAAAAAGTTCGTCAGGATCAGAAGAAACTGATGAAGGAAGCTATCATCAAGGAAATCCGTAAAGAGGACAGTAAGCAGCCAAAACCGGGCGTAAAAGATAATAATGCCGATGCTGCCAGAAAGAAACGGAATCGTATCAACAAAGAGAAGGTGGATGTCAACAATGTGGCAACTTCCAACTTTGCTGCTCCGAGACCCAATACTCAGACCGGTAAAGGTGGTGGCAACCATCCCCGTCCTCAGGGTCAAGGCCAGGGACAGGGCAATAATAACAACAATAACAAGAAGAACAATAATAAGGATCGCTTCAAGAAGCCGGTTATCAAGCAGGAGGTTAGCGAAGAAGATGTAGCAAAGCAGGTAAAAGAAACTTTGGCACGTCTGACAACCAAAGGCAAGAACAAGACTTCTAAGTACCGTAAGGAAAAACGTGAAATGGCTTCCAACCGTATGCAGGAACTGGAAGATCAGGAAATGGCAGAAAGCAAGGTACTGAAGCTGACTGAGTTCGTAACGGCTAACGAGTTGGCAACAATGATGGACGTATCAGTCAATCAGGTTATTGCAACTTGTATGAGTATCGGTATGATGGTTTCCATCAACCAGCGTCTGGATGCGGAAACAATCAATCTGGTAGCCGAAGAGTTTGGTTTCAAGACCGAATATGTAAGTGCGGAAGTGGCACAGGCTATCGTGGAAGAAGAAGATGCTCCGGAAGACTTGCAGCCACGTGCTCCGATCGTGACAGTGATGGGACACGTTGACCACGGTAAGACATCCTTGCTTGACTACATCCGTAAGGCGAATGTAATTGCCGGTGAAGCCGGAGGTATTACACAGCACATCGGTGCTTACAACGTACAGTTGGAAGACGGACGCCGTATTACGTTCCTGGATACTCCGGGTCACGAAGCGTTTACCGCTATGCGTGCCCGTGGTGCGAAAGTAACGGATATCGCGATCATTATTGTGGCAGCCGATGATAACGTGATGCCGCAGACAAAGGAAGCGATCAATCATGCGATGGCGGCAGGTGTACCTATTGTATTTGCAATCAATAAGGTCGATAAGCCGACTGCTAATCCGGACAAGATTAAAGAAGAACTGGCTGCAATGAACTATCTCGTGGAAGAATGGGGTGGTAAATATCAGTCACAAGATATCTCTGCCAAGAAAGGTATGGGTGTGGAAGATTTGATGGAAAAAGTATTGCTGGAAGCTGAAATGCTTGATTTGAAGGCAAATCCGAACCGTAATGCAACAGGATCCATCATTGAATCTTCACTGGATAAGGGACGTGGTTATGTAGCTACGGTGCTGGTATCCAATGGTACTTTGAAGGTAGGAGACGTCGTACTGGCGGGAACCAGCTACGGACGTGTGAAGGCTATGTTCAACGAACGTAATCAGCGCGTGAAAGAAGCGGGACCGGCTGAACCGGCATTGATTCTGGGACTGAACGGTGCTCCTGCTGCAGGTGATACGTTCCATGTAGTTGAAAGCGATCAGGAAGCTCGTGAAATCACGAATAAACGTGAACAGCTGGCTCGTGAACAAGGCTTGCGTACGCAGAAGATCCTGACTTTGGACGAACTTGGCCGTCGTATTGCTTTGGGTAACTTCCAGGAATTGAACATCATCGTCAAGGGTGACGTGGACGGTTCTGTAGAAGCATTGAGCGACTCGTTGATCAAGTTATCTACTGAACAGATCCAGGTAAATGTGATCCATAAAGGCGTGGGTGCTATCTCCGAATCGGATGTATCACTGGCTGCTGCTTCGGATGCGATTATCGTCGGATTCCAGGTACGTCCTTCGGGTGCTGCCGCTAAGATGGCGGAACAGGAAGGTGTCGATATCCGTAAGTACTCCGTCATCTACGATGCAATCGAAGAGGTGAAGGCTGCTATGGAAGGTATGTTGGCTCCGGAACTGAAGGAACAGATTACATCTACCATCGAAATCCGCGAAGTGTTCAATATCACGAAGGTGGGACTGGTGGCAGGTGCGCTGGTGAAGACCGGAAAGGTGAAACGAAGCGACAAGGCCCGTCTGATCCGCGATGGTATCGTTATCTTCACCGGAAATATCAATGCACTGAAACGCTTCAAGGACGACGTGAAGGAAGTAGGTACAAACTTCGAGTGCGGTATCAGTCTGGTGAACTGTAACGACATGAAGGTAGGCGATATGATCGAGACATTCGAAGAAATAGAAGTGAAACAGACATTATAATAATTGACAATTGACAGTTGACAATTGACAATTGATAGTTGGTTGGAAAACTTAAAAGTTGACAATTGATGATTGATGGTTGATAATGGTTTTAATTGTCAATTGTCAATCGTCAATTGTCAATTTTAATATTATGACAACGATTGATATAATCATCCTTATTATAATAGGTGCCGGTGTGGTGGTGGGCTTTATGAAAGGCTTTATCCGTCAGCTGGCTTCTATTCTGGGATTGGTCGTCGGTTTGCTGGCAGCAAAGGCTTTGTATGCAACGTTGGCGGAGAAGCTTTGTCCGGCTGTGACGGACTCGATGACGGTTGCACAGGTATTGGCTTTTATTGTCATCTGGATCGCTGTTCCGCTGATATTCACGTTAGTGGCGTCCTTGCTGACGAAAGCGATGGAAGCCATCTCGCTGGGGTGGCTGAACCGTTGGCTGGGAAGTGGGTTGGGAGCACTCAAATTTCTGTTGTTAACGAGCCTTGTGATCTGTGTGATAGAGTTTATCGATAGCGATAATAAGTTAATTAGTGCAACAAAAAAGAGCGAATCATTGTTATATTATCCTATGGAAACGTTTGCGGGAATCTTTTTCCCTGCTGCTAAGAATATAACGCAACAATATATATTAGATAATAAAGATGCAACAAGAAGAACCCAATAAATATGTAAAGGAACTGACGCAGGAGAAGTACAAATATGGCTTCACCACGGAGGTACACACCGATGTTATTGAGCGTGGACTCAACGAAGATGTAGTCCGTCTGATTTCATCGAAAAAAGATGAACCCGAATGGCTGCTGGAGTTCCGACTGAAAGCGTATCGCCATTGGCTGACGCTGGAAATGCCGACTTGGGCACATCTCCGTATTCCGGAGATCGATTATCAGGCAATTTCGTACTATGCCGATCCGACGAAGAAGAAAGAAGGACCGAAGAGTATGGATGAAGTAGATCCGGAACTGATAAAGACATTCAATAAACTGGGGATTCCTTTGGAAGAACAGATGGCATTGAGCGGAATGGCTGTGGATGCAGTGATGGACTCGGTATCTGTAAAGACTACTTTCAAAGAGACACTGATGGAGAAAGGCATTATATTCTGCTCCTTTAGTGAAGCGGTACGGGAACACCCGGACCTTGTGAAGAAGTATATGGGCTCGGTAGTAGGCTATCGGGATAACTTCTTTGCAGCTTTGAACTCGGCCGTGTTCTCTGACGGTTCTTTCGTTTACATACCGAAGGGAGTACGCTGCCCGATGGAGCTTTCTACCTATTTCCGTATCAATGCCCGTAATACGGGGCAGTTTGAGCGTACGCTGATTGTAGCGGACGACGATTCGTATGTATCTTATCTGGAGGGATGTACCGCACCGATGCGTGATGAAAATCAGTTGCATGCGGCTATCGTGGAGATTGTGGTACATGATCGTGCAGAAGTGAAATATAGTACGGTTCAGAACTGGTATCCGGGCGATGCTGCGGGTAAAGGTGGAGTCTATAACTTTGTGACGAAACGCGGCAACTGCAAAGGGGTGGACAGCAAACTGTCCTGGACACAGGTGGAAACCGGTTCGGCTATTACGTGGAAGTACCCTTCCTGCATATTGACAGGCGATAACTCGACGGCTGAGTTTTATTCTGTAGCTGTGACAAATAACTATCAGCAGGCAGATACCGGAACAAAAATGATTCATTTGGGAAAGAATACCCGCAGCACGATTGTCAGCAAAGGTATCTCTGCCGGGCACAGTGAGAACTCTTATCGCGGATTGGTGCGTGTAGCTGAAAAAGCCGATAATGCACGCAATTACAGCCAATGTGACTCTTTGCTGCTGGGCGACAAATGTGGTGCGCATACTTTCCCGTATATGGATATCCATAATGAGACGGCTGTGGTGGAGCATGAGGCGACTACCAGCAAGATCAGCGAAGATCAGATATTCTATTGCAATCAGCGGGGTATCCCGACGGAGGATGCTATCGGACTGATTGTTAACGGATATGCGAAAGAAGTATTAAATAAACTTCCGATGGAGTTTGCAGTGGAAGCACAGAAGTTGCTTACTATTTCGTTGGAAGGAAGCGTGGGATAAAAAATAAATAAGCTTATGTTAGAGATAAAAGACCTGCATGCCAGCATTAATGGCAAAGAGATATTGAAAGGTATTAACCTGACGGTGAAACCGGGCGAAGTACATGCGATAATGGGGCCGAACGGTTCCGGAAAGAGTACGCTTTCTTCTGTTCTGGTGGGAAATCCTGCTTTTGAGGTGACAAAAGGTTCGGTCACTTTCTATGGCAAGAATCTGCTGGAGTTGAGTCCGGAAGACCGTAGTCATGAAGGTATTTTCCTTAGTTTCCAGTATCCGGTAGAAATCCCCGGAGTAAGCATGGTGAACTTTATGCGGGCGGCTGTTAATGAACAACGCAAGTATAAAGGTCTGCCTGCGTTGACTGCCAGCGAATTTCTGAAACTGATGCGTGAGAAGCGTGCCGTAGTCGAACTGGACAATAAACTTGCCAACCGTTCGGTGAATGAAGGTTTCTCCGGTGGTGAGAAGAAGCGTAACGAGATCTTCCAGATGGCAATGCTGGAGCCGCGTCTGAGCATTCTTGATGAGACAGACTCCGGTCTGGATATTGATGCCCTTCGTATTGTAGCGGAAGGCGTGAATAAGCTCAAGACTCCCGAAACAAGCACGATTGTCATCACTCACTATCAGCGTCTGCTCGATTATATCAAACCGGATATAGTGCACGTACTCTATAAAGGTCGTATTGTGAAAACCGCCGGACCGGAACTAGCCTTGGAACTGGAAGAAAAGGGATACGATTGGATTAAGAAAGAAGTAGGAGAATAACGATGAATGTAGAACAACAATACATAGATCTCTTCTCTCAGACGGAAGCCATGATCTGCAGGCATAGTGCGGAAGTGCTGAATGCACCCCGTGCGGCTGCTTTTGCCGATTTTGAGCGTCTCGGATTCCCGACCCGTAAGATGGAGAAGTATAAATACACGGATATAAGCAAGTATTTCGAACCCGATTATGGTCTGAACCTTAACCGCCTTCAGATTCCGGTCAATCCGTACGAAGTGTTTAAGTGCGATGTCCCGAATATGAGCACCGCTTTGTATTTTGTGGTAAACGACGCATTTTATAATAAAGCGCTTCCTAAAGGACACTTGCCGGAAGGAGTCATCTTCGGCAGTCTCAAAGAAGTCGCTGCGGAACATCCCGAACTGGTGAAGAAGTACTACGGCAAGCTGGCTGATACCTCCAAGGATGGCGTGACAGCTTTCAATACGACTTTCGCACAGGATGGAGTCATCTTCTATGTTCCGAAGAACGTAATCGTAGAGAAGCCTATCCAGCTGGTGAATATCCTTCGTGCAGATGTCAACTTCATGGTGAACCGCCGTGTGCTGATCATCCTGGAAGATGGAGCGCAGGCACGCCTGTTGATCTGTGATCATGCGATGGATAATGTGAACTTCCTAGCAACACAGGTGATCGAAGTATTTGCCGGAGAGAATGCGGTATTCGATATGTATGAGCTCGAAGAAACACATACAAGTACGGTTCGTATCAGCAACCTGTACGTGAAGCAGGAAGCAAACAGCAATGTTTTGCTGAATGGCATGACGCTGCACAACGGAACTACCCGTAATACAACAGAAGTTCTGCTGGCCGGCGAAGGGGCTGAGATTAATCTTTGCGGTATGGCAATCGCTGATAAAAACCAGCATGTGGATAATAATACCTCCATTGATCATGCAGTACCGAATTGTACCAGTAATGAATTATTCAAGTACGTGCTTGATGACCAGTCCACCGGCGCTTTTGCCGGACTGGTATTGGTACGTCCTGATGCCCAGCATACAAATTCTCAACAGACCAACCGCAACCTGTGTGCCACACGTGATGCGCGTATGTACACGCAGCCGCAGCTTGAAATCTATGCGGACGATGTGAAATGCTCTCACGGGGCAACTGTGGGTCAGTTGGACGAGAATGCTTTGTTCTATATGCGTGCACGCGGAATAGCGGAGAAAGAAGCACGCTTGCTTCTGATGTTTGCATTCGTCAATGAAGTCATCGATACGATTCGTCTGGATGCACTGAAAGACCGTCTGCACCTGTTGGTAGAAAAACGCTTCCGTGGCGAACTGAACAAGTGCCAGGGATGTGCAATATGTAAATGATGAATAAGTAAAATGGATATTCAAAAGATACGTGAAGACTTTCCGATATTGAGCCGTACGGTGTATGGCAAACCATTGGTTTATTTCGATAACGGTGCGACGACTCAGAAACCTCGTCTGGTGGTGGATGCACTGGTAGATGAGTATTACTCTGTGAATGCGAATGTGCATCGCGGAGTACATTTCCTTTCCCAGCAGGCAACGGAACTGCATGAAGCTTCCCGCGAGACGGTACGGCAGTTTATCAATGCCGGCAACACGAATGAGGTCGTCTTTACACGGGGTACGACGGAAAGTATCAATTTGATTGTTTCCAGCTTTGGAGATGAGTTTATGCAGGAAGGCGATGAAGTGATTCTTTCAGTGATGGAACATCACAGTAATATCGTCCCCTGGCAACTTCTGGCTGCCCGCAAAGGAATTGCCATCAAGGTCATTCCGATGAATGACAAGGGCGAACTGTTGCTGGATGAATATGAAAAGTTATTCACCGAGCGTACAAAGATAGTCAGTGTAGTTCAGGTGTCGAACGTATTGGGAACCGTAAATCCTGTCAAGGAAATGATTGCGACGGCTCATGCGCATGGAGTACCTTTTCTAGTGGATGCTGCACAGTCTATCCCCCACATGAAGGTGGATGTGCAAGACTTGGATGCCGATTTTCTGGTGTTCTCCGCACATAAGGTTTACGGTCCGACAGGTGTCGGTGTGCTTTATGGAAAGGAAGAATGGCTGGACCGTATGCCCCCTTATCAAGGAGGAGGAGAAATGATTCAGCACGTCTCTTTTGAAAAGACGACCTTCAACGAACTGCCTTTCAAGTTTGAAGCCGGTACGCCGGACTACATCGGTACTACCGGACTGGCAAAAGCTCTTGACTACGTTAATGGCATCGGACCCGACCAAATCGCTGCTCATGAACACGAGCTGACAACGTATGCGCTGAAGCGATTGAAGGAAATACCCAATATGCGTATTTTCGGTGAGGCGGCAGATCGGGGAGCAGTGATTTCATTTCTGGTGGGAGATATTCACCATTTCGATTTGGGAACATTGTTAGACCGTTTAGGTATCGCTGTCCGCACGGGGCACCATTGTGCGCAACCGTTGATGCAACGACTCGGAATCGAAGGTACGGTACGTGCATCATTTGCCATGTACAATACACGATCGGAAGTGGACGCATTAGTGGCTGGGATCGAACGCGTCAGCCAGATGTTCTAAAGATATTAATCGCTATTCCTGCAAGAATAGCGATTTTTTTATTCTTTAACTAAAAAAGTCTCTTTGAAGTGCAGTGATTTGAGGTTTCCTGCGTCTAATAAGAAAGAATAAAAATCATTTTAGGTATATTAAGTTGGTCGTGAGACCGCGCTTTCTATAAATTCTCTCTCTCTTTAACTCTAATTGGCGGCTATATCGCATATTCTTGCGGTATAGCCGCACTTTTTAAGGAATCGAAAAAGATAGATACTGTGTGCTGTGATGGTCAGTCAGGCATCTTAAATGAGGCTAGTTCCGGTTCCGTATGTTCTTTCTTCATAATATCCTCAATTCTCTTTATTACGTCCGGGTGATATCTTGCCACATCGGTCTGTTCCCTTGGGTCGGATTCAAGGTCATAGAGTTGGATCCTTCTGTTTCCTTTGAAGATATTCAGGATAATGGCTTTCCATTTACCCATTCGGACTGCCTTTTGTCCTCCGCTGTCGGGATATTCCCAATATAAGAAGTCATGTTCACGTTGCTTCTTGCCTAATAATTCCGGCAGAAAGCTGATTCCATCTGTAGGAGGGCACTCTACTTTTGCAACTTCACAGAAGGTAGGCATGATATCCCAAAAGGCACAAAGGAGATCACTCCGGCTTCCTGCCTTTATTTTCCGGGGCCAGCTGACAATCATCGGTACACGAATACCTCCTTCACGAAGTGAGGCTTTGCCCCATCCCCATTCGCTTTTAAATGGTTTGGCACTATCGAAAAAGAAAGAATCGCTTCCTCCGTTAAAGGTCGGTCCGTTGTCGCTAGTGAAGATGATGAGGGTATTATCATAGATTTCTTCCTCTTTGAGTTTCTCGATAAGCCCTCCGATTTGTTCATCCCAGTAGCTAACCATAGCCGCGTATGTTGCCCGTGGATAGCGGCAGGGGAAATAATCCTGATTGCCTGTATATGGTTTTTCATCACCGAACTTGTTGACGTAATGCTTTATCCATTTTTCCGGTGCTTGCAAGGGGACGTGGGGGACGGGAGTTGTCCAGAATAGAACAAAGGGGGTATTTTTAGTAAGGTCGATAAAGTTGATTATTTCTTTGTACATTAGGTCCGGAGCATATTCATTGAGAGTATATCGGGCATAACTCTTTTCGTCATACGGGTCGGCATCTTTATCCAGTCTGGTATGGGGGACTACCAATGGATTGTTCAGATACTCTCTTTGTTCATTTCTATATAAAAATGGGGGATAATAGGTATGAGCTTCCCGTTGACAATTGTATCCGTAGAAGAAATCGAAACCCATTTTGTTGGGCGTGCTATCTGAGCCGGGATATCCCAAGCCCCATTTGCCGATACAGGCTGTTGTATAGCCTGCCTGTTTCAGTAGGGCCGGAATCATGACGGTTTCTGCTGGGACAGGGCGTTGCCCTTCCAGTGTAGAGTCTGCCAGTACAGCTCGGTGATCTTTTACATTTCCGCGTTCGGGCATTTCGTCATTACCACGGATATAGGCATGTCCGGAATGCAATCCCGTGAAGAGGATGCAACGTGACGGGGCCGAGACGGCTGTTCCGGAGTAATGGTTGCTGAATGTCATTCCTTCCTTCGCCAGTCGGTCGATATTGGGCGTTTCGATGAGTTGCTGTCCGTAGCATCCCAATTCTGCAATTCCAAGATCGTCGGCGAGAATATAGATAATATTGGGCTTTTTCTTATTAGCCCCGTGCTCCTCCGCAACGGAGGAGAGCGGAGCTAGTAAGGCAAGACCCATCATAAGATGGTTTTGTTTCATGTGCTGATTAATAGAATGGATTTTGAATAATCTGAGGAGTCTTCTCCAGTTCACTGGCACTGATTGGCAACAGATACTGTGCTTTGTTGAAATGGTTGGTCAGTGTCTTGTTCACTGTGGGCTCCTTGAAGAATGTTTCTACATTGGCTCCTTCGATGTTCCAACATAAGAAAGGTTCGTCTAGTTTTTCAGCCATCTTCCAGCGACGCAAATCCCAGAAACGTTGTCCTTCCAGGTAGAACTCTATTTGCCTTTCCTGACGTATCAGTTGGCGTAGTGTTTCTTGATCGTTTTCTTTTCCTTTCCATTCGGAGTTGGCATAGCTTTGAATTGCCTCATCTATTCCCGGGATGCCGGCACGCTTTCTTACTTTATCCATGTATTCTTTGGCAATCTTGAAATTGTTGTCGCCTCCCATTTCAATCAGTGCTTCTGCATAGTTCAGATATAGTTCGGCTATGCGGAATGTAGGGAACGGATATTTAATGATACTGTTCGTGAATCCGGGATGGGTGAACTTCTTGTTCAGATATCCCGTTACTGAATAGTGTACGGTCATGTCTTTCTTGAAACCGTGTGCTCCGTTGAACAGCATTCTCAGTCCGCCGGGTACGTAAGACTTGTTGAGAGGAAGTGCTACTGCATTATATCGTGCTATTTCGTAATTACTATTATGGAAACCTATCCATGAGTAGAAACGAGGTTCGCGATTGAAATGTAGTTTTATCGACCTGTCGTTGGGGCGA
Organism: Bacteroides thetaiotaomicron; assembly: GCA_019412825.1. Lineage (GTDB taxonomy): Bacteria > Bacteroidota > Bacteroidia > Bacteroidales > Bacteroidaceae > Bacteroides > Bacteroides thetaiotaomicron_A. The sequence goes on from DXOL01000038.1 coordinate 29,954, forward strand.
TCTTCGTAGTTGTTTCCGTCGAAGTTGTGGGGCGGATAGGCTATTTGGTAACGGTTCGGATAGTCATATGTCTTATCTTTGTCCATAGGTAATCCGTGTTCCGTATAGAATAGTTCGACCATTTGCAGCGTGGGAGCTGTAGAATTCGTTTGAGTATACGGAATCTGTGAGGTTTGTCTTACTGACGAACGAATTTGTACTCCGTATGTCGATTCGCTACGATTATCTCCCCAGATGATTTCACATAAGTTCTGGTTATCAATCGTACAATATCTGACTCTGCGTTGAGCTCTTCCGCTTTCCGTTTCGCTGGTGAAGCCTGGTTTCTCTTGTGTCGGTGCTCCCGCTTCTACGTCTCCGTATAGCTTATATCCTGCTTTCTCCGCATTCTGAATAGCGTCCAGCGTTACTTCCGCGCATTTCTCCCATTTCTTCACATCATACGTTTGTGAGATTAAATGTTTTCCGTCTGCATCAACGAAGTTGCTGTAGAATTCACTATTACCGTTGAATAGAGGAGAGGCAGCGTATAAATGTACACGAGAGCGAAGAGCGCGTGCCACGTGTTTGGTTGCCCGTCCGAAGTACATCGGGTTATGTGCTTCAACCAGTCCGGGCATTGCTTCATCGAGCATCTCATCAATAAACGCTACTACCTCATCGTAAGAACTACGCGCGGGTAACTCGGATAACTTAGTATCCAGGTCATATTTCTTCCGGATGATAAGAGTAGGGCCGAAAGCTTGTAATGAGCAGAAGTGGTAATAGGCAATTAAGAACTTAGCTTCTGCTCTGTAAATCTCCCGGTCGGCTTCCGTATACACTTGTGCCTTATCTATAACATCCAGGAACTCGTAGCATTGACGAACTCCTTTCCAGGTTGGCCACCAACGGTCGGAAACGATAGAATTATTCGTTGGGTTGTAGAGTCCCATAGTGAACAACTGTTCCGGTTCGTTTGCTTTATAGTAGGTCGTTACTTCTCCTCCGGTCAACAGTGCTGTCGGATACCAGCTTTGGTATGGCTGACTGTCCTGAGAACTGCGGTTCATAGGCATATATGTGTAGCAAGAATAAAGAAATCCTTCGGTCTTGGCCGGAGTGTTATAAGAGTCCTCTATCTTGGTACGTTCATCTGGCATAATATCCAGATAGTTGCATCCACTTATCAGGATGCACAATGCAATCGCATAAATATATTTTAGTTTCATAGCAATCATCTGTATTTATCAATTAATAGTCATCTGGAAGCCAACGTTAAATGTTCTCTGAGTGGGGTAAGCCATACCGGAACCTCCTCCCATTTCAGGGTCCCATAACTTGAACTTAGAGAATGTCAGCAGGTTATTGCCGCTTACATAAATTCTCATATTCTTAAAGCTGTATCCTATTTCTGCATTCTTCAGTTTGATGAAGGCAGCGTTTCTCAGCCAGAATGTTGAATTTTGGTTATTGTTCGTATTATAGGCGGTAGTGAGTCGGGGATATGTTGCGTTGGGATTCGGGTTGTCGGTAGTCCAACAGCCGTCTGCTACATAATCCAGAATACCCCTTCTGGCAGTGTTGTCATCGTTTGCGAAAGGATGGAATCCGCTCATCATTAATGATACACGTCCCGTCCCTTGGAAGAACAGAGAAAAGTCTAACTGCTTATACTTGATAGAAGGACCGAATCCATATACGATTTCCGGTACACTGGGGTATCCCAAAGCCACTTTGTCATATTCGTTAATTGCATTATCCGTACCTCCCAGTGCATCCGGGGTATCTTTATATCTGATGTCACCAGGCATTAACGGAAGGTTGGCAAATTGTTGAGGTAAACTATTGTTAATCATATTCTGGTCGGTGAACAATCCGTCAGCAACGTATCCGAAAATCGTATTAAGTGGATGTCCCACTTTCAATCGGTTAGGATATAATCTAAAGTCAGGTTCATCCATTTCAAGAATCTTGTTATGAGCAAAGGTAAAAGTACCTTTGAAGGATACGAATAAGTTCTTGTTTATTTGCTTGTTGTAGTCTACGCTGGCATCTACACCCCAGTTCCGCATCTTCCCCAGGTTACCCTGCACGGTTACGTTACCAAGTCCCATAAGCGTAGGAATCGTTCCCCGGTCCATAAAGATATCTCTTCTCACTTCCTTGAAGACGTCGGCAGAAAAGCTGAATCCTTTCAGTATTCTGACGTCGATACCGGCATTCCATTTCTCGCCGACTTCCCAAGTCAGGTTCGGATTAGCATATCTTTTCCATACCGGTCCTGAGTTGGAGTGAGTCTGGTTACCGGTTCCGGTAGTGAATCCTGCTCCCGAATTAGTCAGGTTCTCAAGGAAAGTAAATCGGCCTGCACCGGTCTGGTCGTTACCGACAAGTCCCCACGATGCTCTTATCTTAAATTGAGGGATGATGTTTTTGAGAGGTTCCCAAAACTTTTCTTCCGATATATTATATCCGATGGCTACCGACGGGAAGAAGCCGAACTTCTTATCTGCCGGGAAATTCTCCGAGCCATTATAACCGAAGTTAGCTTCAACCAGATATCTGCCGTCGAATCCGTATGATAAACGACCGGCTATACCTTGTTTTCTTTTAGGAAGTGAAGTTAAGAGGTCCGAAGGATTATTGACATCATTTTGCTCCTGATTATACAGGAACATAACATTCACTTTATGTACATCATTAAATGTCCGGTTATAATCCAAGCTACCTTGTATGTAGAGTCGGCGGTTACCGCTGTTAGAACCTCCGGTTTTGAGCTCTGTACTCTTTTCGTTACCAATGATATTCAAATCGTATGTATCTTCCTGTGCATTGTAGGAAGAGGTTTCATATTGGTTCACGTCACAATAACGATTTACTTTGGAGTATGAATAGTTGTAGTATGAAACGATGGCATTCAGTTTCAGCCCTTTAATAAGCATATCCAGGTCTTGGTTGAGGCGCAGATTGGCCGTCACACTTGTAGAGTAAGTGGAACTGTAACCGGATACAAAACTGGCGACGGGGTTGATATAACTTCCGTTAGGAGCTCCCGAACGTCCTCCCCAGCGGATATGCGTATCTTCTTCTTCGGCTGGAAAGCGTATCGGAAAGTCTACAGGATTAGCGTTGAGTGCACTTGAGAATACACTGCCGGCGCTGTTATAAGGTCCACTCCAATCGCGTACCGATACGTTAAGTCCTAAAGATACTTTAGTTGTACTGGTAGCCTGTATATTAAGGTTGTTCACAAAGTCGTAGTTGTAGACGTTGATATTGTTATTGAAAGAATAGAAGTCTTTACTCAATGACTTTAAGTTACCGTCGCTATGCTTCACACTTGCACTCATGAAGTAGTCCATACGCTTACTACCCCCACGGATATTAAAGTTGAATCGTTCTGCAAAAGTGTTATTCTTGAACATTTCGTCATACCAGTCGATATTGGGGTACATATACGGATTAACTCTGTTTATGGTGCCGTTAATCTTTTCGTCTGAGTAAATATCAGTCGTTTCCGGAGTACGTGTTTGCGCTTCATTGTACAGCTTCATATACGTAACTCCATCTACCATCTTCGGTACATTCGTAAGTTGCGATACGGCTCCTTCTACACGAAAGTTGATAATCGGTTTCTTTAAGTCAGCTCCGTTCTTGGTGGTTACTACCATTACTCCGTTAGCTCCTCTCGTACCATACAATGCCGTTGCCGTCGCATCTTTTAGGATAGAAAAACTTTCGATCACTTCGGGGTCCAGCGTATTTAGCTGAGTGGCATCAATTTCTACTCCATCCAGAATGATAAGAGGGTCGGTTGCACCGCTGAATGTAGAAGCACCACGAATCCAGAAACTTGCACCATCGGCACCCGGCTCGCCGCTTCTTTGGATAGCTATTACTCCCGACAGACGACCGGCGAAGGAAGTAGACAGGCGTGAAGAAGGAACCCTCAGTTGGTCGGGACGTACTTGTTGGATGGCTCCTACAAGACTTTCTTTCTTTTGTCCGATACCGAAGGCGGTAACAACTACTTCTTCCAATGCCTTAGCATCTTCTGCCAGTTGGACGTTGACTACTGTTTTCTTTCCAACTTTCACTTCCTGAGTCACATATCCCATGAAAGATACTACCAGAATAGAATTCTCATTCTGCAAGTCAATTTTGTAGAAACCTTCAAGGTCGGTCAGGGCACCTGTGGCGGTGTCTTTTACTTTGACTGTTGCTCCGGTAATCGGGTTATCGTCTTTGTCCAATACAAACCCCTGTACTGTTTTCTTTTTAGAGTTTTGGGGCTGGACTTTTTTCTGAGCTACTTTTTTAAGAGTAATCTGCCTGTTGTCTATCGTATATTCCACCGACATACCTTTCAGTAACTTGTCGAGTACGGGACGGATAGGTTGATTGGTTACTTTGATAGATACTTTGCGATTAGGATCTATCGTTTCTCCGTAATAAACGAAGATATATTCACTGTTTTTCTCAATATAATCGATGACCTTTTTTAACGGTACGTTTTCAAAATTGAATGTGAAGGTCTTTGCCTCTACATAATCAGGGTTTTCTTCCGCGAAAGCGGATAAAGAAGATAAAAGAATTGCCAGTACAAACAGGATTTTATATCTTTTAATACTCCTGCTTGCAATAAATTTACTGTTTTTCATAACTTTGTGATTTTAAGAACGCTACTTAATTCAGATAGGTAATGTTTTTAGATAATCCGGATAATACTGCGAATATTATTCGGATTCTTTTTTGGGTGTGTTTTTCTTTATATCATAGGCATAGTGAGTATTTTGGTTAGTACTTAGTTTTCTTTTCTCATATGTACATAATAGATATTATCTTTCTCTTCTACCGTAACCGGTGCAGTGATAGCAATGGTCGACAATACTTTCTGAAGTCCTTCATTCAGATCCAGTTTACCATGCATAGGCATTGTTTCTATGCCTGCATCGTAGTTTATTTCTTGTCCGTAGTATCGGTGCAACTGTTGCAGCACCGTGCTCAATGAGTGGTTTTCCAGTATCAGGATACCGTCAATCCAACTGATATAATCGAGCGCGTTTACTTTCTCCTTATTCATATAGGCGCCCTCATTGAGTGCAATCAATTCATTGGGCATAAGCATATAGTTCTGCTCATTTCTATCTTTCACTTCCACTTTTCCCCGTAGCAGTACTACTTCTGCTTCGGCATCCTCTTTATAGGCTTTCACGTTGAAGGCGGTGCCCAGCACATTAACATCGAAGAGCGATGTCTTTACTATAAAAGGAATATTGTTTTCTTTATGAGTGACGTCTATGAAGATTTCTCCCTCGACGAATATCACCCGACAATCCTCTTTAAACTTCTGCGGATAAACGACCTTACTGCCAGAATTGATATCCAGCCGTGAACCGTCGGACAGTTGCAGCTTGATATGTTTTCCCATCGGCACAATAATCTGGTTCATCGGTTCTTCTTCCTCAGTTGTATGTTGAGTGGCGACTTTCTTTTCATCAATGAGCAGAGAACCGTCTTGCGCGTATGAGATAGTGGCTTTCTCGTCTACCTTTATTTTTGTCCCCGTAGCTGTGATTAACTCAATATGATTCGTTTGAGCATCAGCGGCAGATACCAGGTCTCGAACATTTCCCGGATTGATAGTATCATAAGCCTGATTGTTCAGCCAGAAAACAAATAATAGAGAAGCGGCTGCAACGGCTGTCACCGGGATAAGCCAGCGATAGACAGGAACGTGCTTCCTCTTCTTATTACTTATCTGCTTGCTGATTTTGCTCCACACCTCATCTTCGGCTTCCTGAGAAGCTGTGCTTTCTCTCTTCCGGAGATAGTGGAACAGCAGTTCGCTTATAGGTTTAATATTTCCTTTTTCTTCTTTCATCATTCAATGTTCTGTTATTATAATGGCAAAAATGAATTTACTCCTCACTTTTAGCGAAAAAAGTTTTATTTATTTTCAGATAAACGTCGTAGCTTGACGATAGCCCTACCTATCAGGTTCATGGAGGAGTGCACGGTAATGCCTAATATCTCGGCTACTTCGTCCCAGGTGAGTTCTTTTATATAATATAGATAGATGGCATGCCGTTGGTTGGCAGATAACTTCCGGTAGGCTTGTTTCAGCAATAAACTTTGTTCCAGGTATGCGTCGTCGTGCGAAAAGAGCTCTTCCAGTTCGTCATCGGTCAATGGAACCTCAAATTCGATGTCTTCTAGCTGGCAGGCTTCTTTTGTGGACGACATCTTATAGATGAGATTATTCTTAAGAGCCGTATACAGATAAGACTTCACATGTTCTATGGGGCGGAACTTAGGATTGTCGAAGACATTGACGAAAAGGTCTTGGATACAGTCTTTTATCAGTTCTTCATTCGTAGAAATGGTATGTCCGTAATTCAATAGATGCGGAAAGTAACGGCGATACAATATCTCCAAAGCCAGATTGTCTCCCTTGATTAGTAGACTCCATAGCTCTGCGTCTTCCTTATTCTGATATTGTGTTTTTCTTTCCTTCATACACGGGTGTTTCTGTGTATCGTTTGTTATGACTATACTATAGAATGATTAACAATCGTTGTATTTTGTATCAACGAGTGGCAAATGTATGAAAAATAAATTTAATTTAGTAGGAGAGGTTATTATGATTTTCTGTTTACTTTAAAGATAAATGTGGTGAAGAGGGATCTTAATACGTGAATATGTCAAAAGTCGCCCTTAGTTATTCGTCTGTCTTGCTTTTGTTATTAGTCTGCCATACTGTTATTGTTGGTCTGTCATGCCGGAATCATTGTGTTAAGATACCGATGTTATTACTTGATCACGACCGTGAACAAGACTGCTCACGTCTGTGATAAGATTTGCTCACGAACGTGATAAGGGCTGTTCACGTCCGTGAGCAAGTAACTATATCGGCATCTTAGGGCAACTATGTCTGCTTGTTAGCGCAAGTATCTTTGCTTCTTAAGGGATAAACAAGTGCTTCTTGTTGTTGGAATCGGGTTGATGTATCGGACAGACCGGTACATTCGAATCTATTTGAAGACTTGTTTCACCGGACGTCCGATCCATGATTGCGGTTGTTTCAGTCCGAGTATGTAGGCAATCATCGCGGCAGTGTCATATTGCATCATGCTTTCTTTGATTTCTCCTCCTTTACGGACATTCTTACCGGAAATGATAAACGGTATTTCCATCTCTTGCAGTGTTTTGCCTCCATGACCGGTTTTGATGCCTCCATGGTCGGCAGTCATGATGATAATGGTATCATCCCATATACCTGCCTTTTTGATAGCTTGCAGGATGCGGCCTACATAGCCGTCCAATTCTTTGAGCATGTTGTAGTAGGCAGGAGTGTCGTGTCCTTTGGTATGTCCTGTGTGGTCCGGTTCTTCGAAGCAGATAGCCAGCAGTTTCGGTTTCTTTTCTATGATGTATTTTTCGGCAGCTTCGCACAAAGCGGTAGGGGCTTTGGCATAACCCGGCGTTTGATATTGATAGCTCATAGCTAATGTGTCTACCAGATATTTGACTCCGGGCCATTCGTACAGGCAACCGATTTCGGCTTTGGGGCGTTGTTCGCGTAGAATGGAAAAGATAGTAGGGGCAATGCCTCGTTCATTTACTTCCCGCGAAGGTATTTCCGGTGTTTTCGAACCCCAGGTGGTGTATCCGTGCAGTTCGGTTCCTACTCCCATAAACATGGATGCCCAGTTGATGGCACTCGAAGAGGGGAGTACGCTTCGGCTGTGCAGTGTATAGCACCCGTCATTCATTAAACTTTTGATGTTAGGTATATCTGCTTTGGGGACGCTATAGGCTCCCCAACCATCCATGCCGATTAGAATGACGTGTTTAGCTTTTTGTTTTGCCGCATTTACGTTGACGGTCATACCTGCCATTAGCAGGCATACGAGTAATAATACTTTTCTCATGTTGTTCTTTTTTAGATTATTATTAAATGAAGTAGATACTGCTGATTAATAGGGCCATATTAATCGAATGTTTTACTTCTTGGTTATTTCAAATCGTGTGCCGTCTGCTTGTACGGCATATAGTTTGACACGGTCTAATGCAACGTTTCCGGGTACTTCAAATTCGAAAGAAGTGCCGAAATAGACTACTTTATCGTTGACTTTCACTTCGAAGGCTACGGCTTGCTCTCCGTTTTGGATATTCACTCGCTGGCCGGATGTGGAGTAAGTGATTTGCTTGTTGATTTTCATATCATTGGCAAACTGAGTGTAGTAACCTACATCCGGAGGAGTGGTATCGAGTCCCGGGTCGCCCTTCTTTCTGTCTTCCAGATAGTAAAAGGCATGTTTGGGAGCAGGAAACTGTTTCATGAATTCCTTCGTTTCTTTAATCATGGCATCTGTTACAATGTAGTTGTATGTGCCGTATTGATTGATTTTGGTAGATATCGGAACGAAGAAACCCCATCTTTCAAAGAACTCGGTCAGGTTTTCGTTTGCTGCGCGACAGACCATCTTTGCATACATCATTTGGTTTTCTCCCGGGTCAGTGGTTGGTACACGGTTTTCGCGCATCAACTTGAAGAGGGTGGGGAAGAATCGGTCGTTGTAGCCGCATCGATGGTAATAGTTCCACAGTTGCCAGTTCATGCGTGCGTGCATTTCGGGGTCTTCACCCTGGTAGTCGGTTCCGAAGTCACACCAAGCTCTGTTTTCTACACATCTTCGGAATACTAATGTGGCTTTCTTGACATTTGCCGCATAATCCGGTACGGCCAGTTCCGTACCGCGGGAACAGTTCTGCCCGAATTTGTAGATGGTATAGTTGGAGAACAGATTGTTGGAAGACTCTGATGTGCTGGCCCAGTTAATGGCGCCCTGATGCACGTGTCCTATTTCGTGTGCCGGTCCCCAGGAGTTTCGGGATGCCATTAAATAGGGTTTTCGCAGAATATCTTTGAGTACGGTGTACACGAATCCTATTCTGCCTTCTGATGCCCACATATATCCGCCTTCGGGAGATATGGCGAAGATATGGTTATTCATCTGTTTGGGGTGTATATCTTCGATACCCATCAATTCCTGTTGCCATTGGATGATGTTGTCCCATAGTTCGATAGCCGACAGAATATCGTATGGAACCGCCTCCTTCAACTGTTTATGGTGGAAATAGAGAATGATGGCATCGCCTATGACGCAGAAATATTTGTAGTTGGCTTTATCTATCAACTCTTTGTATCTCTCGTTCGTCTGGTGTTTCTTTAAGGAAAAGAAACCGCATACTTTTCCACTGCCTAGTGGTATGTGTACTTTAATGGGTTGTGCGTTGGGGGCTTGCAGGTCGGTGTTGTACATTACAAACAACATTCCGGGGTACTTGGCTGTTATTTTATTGACTCCTTCTTTCAGAGGATATACATCACCGCTGACAGACGTTTCTGCATAACCTTTACTTGTGCTCTCTCCGATATTCTGGATGGAGATACTTTGTCCGTGGGTGTCGCCTACTAATACAACGACTTCCTCTCCTTCGTCCACATAGATTCCGGTAGGGTTGTCGAGGTCTCCGTATTTACGAGTCATTAGCTTTTCCGCCCATTCGTCTGCCGAGCTATAAGGTGCGTATTCCTGTATGCGGAATTCTTTTTCCCATTTATTATAGCTGTCGCTTTTGAGTGCCGATGCGGTCTGTATGAAGAATTCGGGCAGTTGTTCTATTTGTTCTTGGGTAACTTCGGGTTTTACTTCGGTACAAGTGATGTCGGTGAAAACTGTCAGCAACTGTTCTTCAAGCGTATTCTTCTTGTTCTTTCTGAAGAATTGCATTTCGTCGCAACTGACATAGCCGTTTTTCCCACTATGAATTTCGAATTTTACTTTCGTAGCTTTTACCGGTGTGTTGAGTGAGGCGATAGATGGTGCATTGCGCATGTGGAAGTCGTAACTGCCTTGATGCACGTATTCCGGGTTCTCTTTCGTTTGGGTGTATACGTCGAATACCCCGAATGTCCCGTTGCTGGAATTGGTATGATAGATAAAATAATCGATGCTTTCATTCCCCTCGAAGTAGTATTCGAGGATGACCGGGAAGTTGGCCGATTGTCCCCATTTGCTATGGTAAGGCACTCCGCCGTCGGCCACGAACTTATCATCAAAGGAATGTTCGATGCTGCGGTCCGGGTTTGTTTCTTCTTCACTTGCTTTACCTGCGTATGGTTTCACCTGAATATCGTCTTCGATTACTATCTCGTTGGCTGCATATTGGGTGACTGTAATGGTGTAATGTTTCGTTGCAGATGCTACCTTGACACTGGCAGTACGTCTGTCGGTGCCTATGTTTGCATCTACCGATATTTTCAAACTGCTTTTGAGCTGTGTCGCTCTAAGCCACTTGTCGGTAGTTTGGGCCTTCCACCCATCTGTATTTAAGTTTGTCGCGATGGGGATGGTTACACTTGACGCGTCTTTACTGAAATTCTGTATCAGGTCTTCTGCTGCAATTTCAAAAGTTTCAGTTATACTTTCTTCTGTGTTGTCTTTACATCCGTATAGGCACATAGATATAAAGAACCAGATGAAGCCTAAGCAATATCCGGAGTTTCTCATGGTAATGTTTTCTGGGTTATAATTAATACTACTACTTATTTTATTGGCCCTATTATCAAGCAGTAACATTACTATAATGGGAGAAGTCAGTTTTACTCCTCACTTTTCTGAAGAAACTTTCATCAATAAGATGAGTTCTTATCTCAGGCTTATATGAAAAGAATTCGCAGGTAGTCCGGTTTCCCTTTTCTGGAACGACCGGACTACCTGCGAAAGGTATGGCTTTAGATATGGATATGAGGCTTATTCTGCTGTCAGCTCAATCACCCGGCTAAAAGCCTGATTAGTCGTGAAAGCATTCATACCTACCTTCATCAGATAATCACCTGAGTAAGTTTTCTCGTTGGCAGCCAGATCGGATTTACTGTTCGGCATCAAGTTTATTTCTTTTACCTTATACATTTTCTTGGCATCCAATCCCTGCAATTTTACAGGTAGCAGTTTCTCTCCGAAACGTGGGTGTATATCATAAGTATAAAGCACAGCCTTATTCTTATTGGGCGAAGCATACATTATCGACATATGATTTCCGTCATACGGAGAGACAAGTCTGTATTGATCGCCGTCCAGGATTACTTTTTTCAGACGCGTCCAGTTGGCAACTGCTTCCTGACAGTATGCCAGTTCGTCGGCGCTCAGTTCTTTCAGACCGAGGTCAAAGCCCAGTTTGCACATACTGGCTACATCGGTACGGAATTTCACACTTGTCTTTTTGTTCCAGCTGGTCACGTGTGCGCACATTGCTTTTGCCGGGAAGATTTGCGAGAATCCCCATTGGATGAACAGGCGTTCAATCGGGTCGGTATTGTCGCTGCACCAAAATTCAGTATAGTATTTCAGTGCTTCGTAGTCGCAGCGTGCGCCGCCGCCGGAGCAAAGCATCATGGGGACGTTCGGGTATTTCTCTTTTATACGTTCCAGTACTTTGTAAATTCCGCGTACATGATCGATGTAAAGTTGTCCTTGCTTGTTCTTCAGATACGGAGAATAGACGTTGGTGATAGGAGAGTTACAATCCCATTTGAAGAATGCCACTTCCGGATTTTCAGTCAGAATCTTGTCTACTACGCCGAATACGAAGTCTTGTACTTTTGGGTTGCTGAGGTCAAGAACCAACTGGTTGCGGTAGTAATATGTCTCACGGTTCGGCAGGGTGATAGCCCAGTCCGGATGCGTTTCGAACAATTCACTTTTCGGATTCACCATTTCCGGTTCAATCCAGATACCAAACTTGACTCCTGCTTCTTTGGCTGATTTGACAAGGGCAGGGATACCGCCGGGCAGTTTGGATTTCATGGCATCCCAGTCGCCCAGTCCGGCGTGGTCGTCGTTGCGTGGATACTTATTGCCGAACCAGCCGTCATCCAGCAGAAACATATCCACACCGAGGTGTTTGGCTTCCTTCATTAGTTCGGCAAGCAGTTCTTCGTTAAATTTGAAGTAAGTATTTTCCCAGTTGTTCAGCAGGGTAAGGCGGTCGCCTTGTCCGTCTTTCAGTTGGTAGTTGCGTGCCCAGGCGTGCAGGTTTCGGCTGGCTTCGCCTGTACCGTTGTTGCTCAGGGTGAATATAAATTCCGGAGTTGTGAATACTTCGTTGGGCTTCAGTTCGTAGTTGGAGGCATACGGGTTGATGGCGGGAATCACACGCAGATTGCCGACATTGTCTACTTCGAATGTGAACTGGAAGTTTCCGGTCCATCCGATTGTACCCAACATTACACGGCCTTGCGCTTCCTGTGCCGGTTGTTCCAGTCCCAGTTCGAAGAACGGATGAGTGTGCATGGCGGCGCGGCTGCCCAGTTTCGTGTCGATCACTTTCTTTCCGAACTGTAGTTGTTGCGAACTCATCTGTGCCTCCTTTGCCCAGTCGCTGCTGAACTCGGCCAGGTAGTAACTGTGGTCGGAGAAGTAAAGCATGGTGGAAGCATAACGCCACAGAGTGACGGGCTTCTTTTCATTATGCTTTATTTCGCTCCATGTCTTGATGACGTTTTCTTTCGGGTAAGCGATATAAAATAAAGTCACTTCAACCGGATACTGGTCATCTTTCAGATGGATGACAGTTTCCGTCCCGCCTGCCATCGCTTTCTGCTCGGAAGATACATAGCGGAAGATGGAACTCGGATTACCGTCATGGTGGGTGATGGCCACAGCAGGTTCGAAGTAATCTTCGGCTCCGGAGCCCGGATAAACTTCCCAGCCGCGGGTAGATACGCTGCCGTCACTGCCACCTTTTACGGCGTAAGAGAAGTGGTTGATGTCCTGTTCGTTCAGTAGTTTATCGCCCAGATAAGTCTGATAGAGACGTCCGTTGGGGGCTACCTGAAGGATTAAGTCGGTGTTGTCCGTAGAGATACGGATGTTCTTTTTCTCTTGGGCGTTCATTTGCGTCAGAGCGAATAAAGCCGTTAGTAATACAAAAAGTCTTTTCATGGTTGTAAAATAGATTGTTTATTGGTATTAGTTAGTTTGCGGACATAAAGAGCCACAAAGATAATCATATTTGGTTATGTACAATAATCTCAGAATTTGATGCCGGCACTAAATTCGACGGTAAACGGGCGCAGGTAGTTTCCGCTCATATAGCGTCCTGCATAGTTGCCCGCTTCTTCTTTGGTGATCAGTTCCGAACCGTTGATGGTGCCGCTGGCTCCTTTCTGGTTCAGGAAGTTAATCACCGTTGCCCCAGTGACAGATGCTTGTTTACGTTCCAGTTGATACCTCCGAACGTTTCCCAGCGGCCGTTGAAGTAAAGAGCTTCCTGAAGGTTGGCATACGTCTTTCCGAAATAGCGGAAACTGAGCCAGAGACGTAAATCTTTCGTGATATTATAACTGGGGTCCAGTTCGACGAGTACCTGTGGAATTTCTTTAACTATCATTCCGTTGGCATTGACGGACATTTGGGCACCGTCGTCGAAGGTCACGCTGGCATTGTAGTTCTTGTATACAGGTTTCTGATAAGTGAACAGTGCGTGCAGGTGGAAACCTTTGAAGGGGTCGATTTCGGCAGAAGTGGTCCATCCCAGTGTTTTGATATTGTAGATCAGCAGTACGGTTTTTCCTTCTTTAGTTCCCGGTTTGGTCAGATTCTGCTGGTCGATATTATTCGATTTGGAGATGTAGGTGACCATGGAAGTGAGGTTGAGCCAGTTGTTCTTGTAGAATAGTCCGCCCCGGATCAACGGTATGGTGACGCGTTTGTATTGTTCTTCGGTGGGACCTGTTCCGGCATATTCGTTGATGCGTGGGAAGCGGGTGGCTACTGTTCCGTCGGCTGTCAGGCCGAATTGCTTCGTCATATTATAGGTCATGCGGAGGGTAGCGGCGTAGTTTAGTTTGTTTTTTACCACTTTGGCAGGCTGGATGCTGTGTGGTGTGGCAATAATGTTGCCGGTTTCTTCGTCTTTACTATAAGTGTTGAAGTCGCCGATATGAAATCCGGGGAAGCGTGATGCGGAGATTTGGTCGGCGCTCATCCGGTAGTATTCAAGACGACCGCCATAGTAGACGTTGAATCGGGGAGTTACCTGCCAGTTGTCCGTAAAGTAAAGGGCGAGTTTGTTTTCGTATCCTTTGGTGTATTCGGGGCTGAATTCGTTATAGCCGTAAGTCTGCACACGCTGGCTGCTGAGTGTCGGGTCCAGCGGGTCAACGGCAGTGGAATGGAGCAGTTGCGGGTATTCCTGCACACTTGCCATCCATTGCAGGGAAGAAGAATGATAGTCCAGATGATAATACCACTCATTAACTCCCAGTCGAAGGTCGTGGGTGCCAAAGCGTTTGCTTAGTTCGGAGGTAACGAGGAAATTCTTTACTTTTCCTACATGCAACCAGGTGCGGCGGCCTTCTGCCAAACCTTCATACACGTCACCATTGGCGAGCGTATAACCATCGGCAGCCGTTGCTTCACTGATGGTGCTGCCTCCGAAGTCCACATAGTTGGCACGGGGAGCATCCATATATTTCAGGTTGAACTTCCAGAGAAGATCATTCTTGAAACGATAGTCGGCAATCAGGGCCACTTCATTGGCACGGTTCTCGTTGCCGTCATTCAGATTCCATGTTTTCATCTTTCCGTCCATAACGTCCATGTATGGGAAAGAACCGCTTTGCGGAACATACGAGTTGGTACCCAGCTTGAATCCTTCCACTTCCTTGACCGATCCGTCGCCTACGTAGATGAAAGGCGCCGCATTGGCAAAGTTGCCGGGATTCCTGCTCCGCGAATGTTTGTAGAGCAGAGATATTTTTCTGCGTCCGTCGTTGAAGAGGCGCGTCAGACCGGCATGATAGATTTCTGTCCGGTCGGCATAGTTCGTGAATTTCAGATCGAAACTTCCCGGATCGAAGTTCTGATAAATGTCGGCAGTATACAGCCACTGGTTGCTGATACCTCCCGATACATTCAGATCGAAGTTCTGCATACCGAAATGATTGGCACGATAGTTGAGTATTCCTTGGAAGTCTTTCTGTCCCAGTTTGCTGAAAGCGTTGACGGAGTAGGCAATGTTTCCTGTGGTGATAGCCGATTCCGAAGGAGACAGCAGACCGACTTCTCCCAGACTGGAATCACTTCGCCAGTGGGCGGCCAGTTTATGTACGGCAGATGAATATACGGCAGGCAATCCGTTCTCGTATACATTAACGTCTTCACTGGGCAGTCCGATTTGGATTTCACGTGGCTTGTTGGCATCCGATGCGTTCAGCATCACGTTGCGTTCGCCTTCTTCTCCTTCTTTTTTCGGGCTGGAAGATGCTGTCCCGGGAATGTCTTTTCCCGGGCGGATGGCGGAGTGTACGGCAGAGATAGTATCCTGCTTTATCTCTGTGCGATTGTTCTTTTCTTTCTGATTCCGGATGTCCCGTGCGTTTCCGTTGACGGGAATCAGTTGTAGCAGGATGACTGCGGCAAGGCAACTAAAGGTTATTCTTTTCATGTCGGTATTAATTTAAAGATTTTATTCGTTCACATGGTGTGTGTCGTATTGACGGAAGCAAAGGTAGGCGGTAGCGGTACAGGTGGCTATATACCCGTTTGTCAAGATGTGCAAGAGATGTTGCAAATGCCGGAGGCACGTTGGTATCGCTACATTTGTAGTATCGGCTGCAACAAATGTTTCATTCATCCTCTGCTTTTTACACGAAAAAAACTATATTTGTAGGCATCTAATATCCATATATGAAAAAAGGACTCCTATTTTTCCTTCTGTCAGTCTGTTTCTTTTTTCCGTCCTCCTTTGCGACGGAACAATACAACTTTATACATATCAATGGTGTGAACGGGCTTTCCAATAGTCATGTCAAATCAATCATTCAGGATAGTTACGGATTTATCTGGCTGGGCACACGTAATGGGCTGAACCGTTATGACGGCGTTTCGATGCAGGTATATCCTTGCTTTGATGAGGCTTCGGGGCGTGGCAATCAGGTGATCTCCGCACTATACGAGGACGACCGGCGCCAACTTTGGGTGGGAACGGACAACGGAGTCTATATTCAGGACTTATCGACCGGAAAGTTCTCCTTCTTTGATGCAAAGACTGACAAGGGCGAGCAAATCAGCGGGCAATGGGTGGAAGATATTCTGTCCGATCCTTCCGGCAATATATGGGTGAACGTACCCAATCGGGGAGTATACCGTTATCACGTTCCCACGAAGAAGTTATTCCGCTACATACTTCTTCCCGGCAGCGATAAGAGCAAGAATTTCCCGCAGTCTATCTGCATCGACAAGGAGGGAACGCTGTGGGTGGGAACCAACGGAGCAGGTATTTTCCGTTATTGTCCCGCACAAGATACTTTCGAAGCTTGTGCAAAGGAGGCATTGAAGGATGATTTCATCTTCACACTCTGTGATTATGGAGATGAACTGATTGTCGGAGTACACGAGGAGGAACTGAAACGATTTGATAAGAAGACAGGCGAAGTCAGTATCTTCCCTGCACCGGCGGTACACCGTAAGATAATTCGCTATGTCGTTTGTCTGGACGATGATCTTTGGGTCGGTACGCAAGATGGAGTTTACGTCATCAACGAACGGGAGAATACCGTCCGGCATATTCCGGCAGATGCGGGAGGAGCTTATGGACTCAGTGATGCAATCGTAGATAAAATCTATCGTGACCGTGAAGGCGGGATATGGATTTGTACACAGTTTGGAGGAGCGAGCTATCTGCCTGTCCGTACACTTGACTTTTCTATTTACCTGCCGGATGGCAAGCCCGGCTCAGTCAGCGGCAGACGTATCAGCGAACTGGGCGAAGGGAAAGATGGAACGATTTGGGTTAGTACGCAGGATGGCGGTGTCTGTTATTGGAATCCGGAGACAAGGCTGTTCACCACTATTCCCGAATCTGCAGACCGGCAGAATGTTTTAAGTTTATTCACCTCTGACGATTTGATCGGTGCAGGCTACTTTAAAGGAGGAATCGACTTGATTACACCGGCCGCATCCGCCCTTTCCGGCCGCATTGCTTTCAAAGGACGTGTACAGACAATGCGTCCGGAACAAATGGGTATCAGCGAAGGAACCGTCTACGCCTTGCATCGTGGCCGTCAGGGAACAATCTGGCTGGGAGATGGCTGGAATATCTTCCGTTCTGCCGACGGGGGACGGACATTTGAAGAAATGAAACAATTCGGCTATGCCTTTATGCGCGATATTCTTGAAGACAAAGAAGGGAATATATGGGTGGCGACTATGGGCAACGGAGTCTTCCGCTATCAACCGCAAACGGACGAAACGGTGAACTATCTGCATATAGAAGGAGACAGCACTTCCATCGGCACCAACGAAGTGACCGGAATTTCGGAAGACAGCAAAGGTTTTCTCTGGTTTTCCACCGACCGTGGCGGACTTTCATGCTTTAGCCCCCAAACAGGAACTTTCCGTACCTATACGAAGGCGGACGGCCTCCCTGACAATGTAACCTACAAGGCGGTAGAAGATCGGCAGCACCGCATCTGGTTCGGTACCGACCGTGGACTGGTCTGCCTGTATCCGGAGACGGACAGCCTGCACGTCTTTACCCGAAACGACGGTCTTCCTGACAATCAGTTCAACTACAAATCGGCATTGGTTGCCGGCAACGGCACGATCTGGATGGGAACCATCAACGGATTAGTCTCTTTTAATCCAGATCAGATACATCGAAATACGTTTGTACCGCCCGTGTATATCACCCGTATCAAGGTGCAAGGGCGGGAAATACCTTTGAAACCCGAAGGAATGCGATTGCCTTACCGTTCTAACGTCAGCTTTGACTTTGTCGCATTGAGCTATACCTCACCGGGAGCCAACCGCTATGCCTACAAGATGGAAGGCATTGACGATGACTGGAACTATACCTCCGATGCACATACCGCCTCCTATGCCCAGCTTCCTCCGGGAGATTATATATTCCGCGTGCGCGGGAGTAATAACGACGGCGTCTGGAATCAAGAGGAAGCGACTCTGTCCGTACAAATCCTTCCTCCCTGGTGGCGTACGGTATGGGCATATCTGATATATATCATTCTCCTGTCCGGCAGCTTCGTGCTGACTCTCCGCACTTATAGGCGACGGGAAGTGCAGAAGATACGTGAACAGCAACTACTCGCAGAGTTAGCCCGTGAGCGTGAAGCGCATCGTACGCACGAGAGATTCATTAATCAGATTACTTATGGCGCCTGCACCCCGCAGGGAGATGCCATGACACGTGCCGATGAACAACTGATGTCGCAACTCATCACCAGAGTACGTGAGAATCTTACGGATGCGAACTATAATGTAGAAGCACTGGCTGCCGCCATGAATATGTCCCGGTCCAGCCTTCATCGGAAAATAAAGGCATTGACAGACCTTTCTCCGCTCGATTTTATTCGGGTCATCCGCTTAAAGCGTGCGGCAGAACTCTTGCAGGAAGGAGAATTACGTATTAATGAGATATGTGACCGGGTAGGTTTCCAGTCTCCTTCATACTTTGCCAAGATATTCCAGAAACAGTTTGGGGTGACTCCTACGGAGTTTATGCAGAAAAAG
This sequence comes from Bacteroides thetaiotaomicron, assembly GCA_019412825.1. GTDB lineage: Bacteria > Bacteroidota > Bacteroidia > Bacteroidales > Bacteroidaceae > Bacteroides > Bacteroides thetaiotaomicron_A. Next base: position 48,538 of record DXOL01000038.1, read on the forward strand.
GCATAAAAAAAGGCTATCTATCCCAGACAGCCAATCTTTTGTTAACCTTAAATCTAATACTATGAAAAACACACTACAAAGATAGGGACTTTTCGGCTATCTCCAAATTTTCGGGGCAAAGTGCGGCTCTTTATAACATGGTTTAATAGAAATAATGGGTTTGTTAACGATTAACGTAATTAGATTAAAAATTAACTAACGAGCTGTTGGCCTGATACTCTTCTGTAGGATTCTCAAAGGACTTTTCTACTTGTCTTCCCTTCGCTTCATTGAGAGATACCGCATCAATCGGCAAGTCGGATTTTTTCCTTTTTTGCTTGCTTTTTTCGTTTGATTTCCATACTTTTAGCCTCCATAAAACCCTTTAATAATTAATTCTATGGATAGCATTCTTTTCTGGCTGGTTCCGGTCGCTTCAGTGTTAGCCCTCTGTTTTGCTTATTACTTCCATAAGCAGATGATGAAAGAGAGTGAAGGTACTCCCCAAATGATAAAAATAGCCGCTGCGGTACGCAAGGGAGCTATGTCTTATCTGAAACAACAGTACAAGATTGTAGGTTGTGTTTTCCTTGGGCTGGTTATTTTGTTTTCAATTATGGCTTATGGCTTTCATGTTCAGAATGCGTGGGTTCCCATAGCTTTTCTGACGGGTGGTTTCTTCTCCGGTCTTTCCGGTTTCCTGGGTATGAAGACGGCAACCTATGCTTCGGCACGTACGGCGAATGCGGCACGCAATTCATTGAACTCCGGACTGAGAATCGCTTTCCGCAGTGGTGCGGTAATGGGACTCGTAGTAGTCGGACTGGGGCTGCTCGATATATCTTTCTGGTATCTGTTGCTGAACGCGGTGATTCCCGCCGACGCACTGACACCGACTCATAAACTTTGCGTAATCACTACCACGATGCTGACGTTCGGTATGGGAGCTTCCACACAGGCGCTCTTTGCCCGTGTAGGTGGCGGTATATATACAAAAGCTGCCGACGTAGGCGCCGACCTTGTGGGTAAGGTAGAAGCCGGAATCCCCGAAGACGATCCGCGAAACCCTGCCACCATTGCCGATAATGTAGGCGATAACGTAGGCGACGTGGCAGGTATGGGAGCCGACTTGTACGAATCTTATTGCGGTTCTATCCTGGCGACTGCCGCATTGGGTGCTGCCGCCTTTATACATTCGGCAGATACGGTCATGCAGTTCAAAGCGGTTATTGCCCCGATGCTGATTGCTGCGGTAGGTATTCTGCTTTCCATTATCGGCATCTTCTCCGTGCGCACCAAAGAAAATGCGACGATGAAAGATTTGCTCGGCTCGCTGGCATTCGGAACAAACCTGAGTTCCGTGCTGATTGTGGCTGCTACTTTCTTAATCCTGTGGCTCTTGCAGTTGGACAACTGGATTTGGATTTCATGTGCTGTCGTAGTCGGCCTGTTGGTCGGTATTGTGATCGGACGTTCTACCGAATATTATACTTCCCAGTCATATCGCCCCACTCAGAAACTGAGTGAAAGCGGAAAGACCGGACCTGCCACCGTCATTATTTCCGGTATCGGTCTGGGTATGCTTTCTACGGCTATTCCCGTGGTTGCGGTAGTGGTGGGCATCATTGCCTCCTTCCTGCTTGCTTCCGGTTTCGATTTCTCCAACGTGGGTATGGGACTCTACGGTATCGGTATTGCCGCTGTCGGTATGCTTTCCACATTAGGAATCACACTGGCTACGGACGCTTACGGCCCGATTGCTGATAATGCAGGCGGTAATGCGGAAATGGCCGGTCTGGGTGCCGAAGTCCGCAAGCGTACCGATGCGCTCGACTCTTTGGGAAATACAACCGCGGCAACCGGAAAAGGTTTTGCTATCGGTTCCGCTGCATTGACCGGACTGGCTTTGCTGGCATCCTATATCGAAGAAATCCGTATCGGTCTGACCCGTTTGGGGACAATAGACCTGAGTATGCCGAACGGCGATGTTGTCTCAACCGCCAATGCTACCTTTGTCGATTTCATGAACTATTACGACGTGACGCTGATGAATCCGAAAGTTCTTTCCGGTATGTTCCTCGGTTCGATGATGGCGTTCCTGTTCTGTGGATTGACGATGAATGCGGTCGGCCGCGCAGCCGGACACATGGTAGATGAAGTGCGTCGTCAGTTCCGTGAGATCAAAGGCATTCTGACAGGAGAAGCCGAGCCGGATTATGAACGTTGTGTGGCTATCTCAACCAAGGGTGCGCAGCGCGAAATGGTGATTCCGTCGCTGATTGCTATCCTCGCGCCTATCGCTACCGGATTAATCTTCGGAGTGACCGGAGTACTGGGACTGCTGATCGGCGGTTTGAGCACAGGTTTTGTGCTGGCTATCTTTATGGCCAATGCAGGTGGTGCGTGGGATAATGCGAAGAAATATGTAGAAGAGGGGAACTTTGGAGGCAAAGGCGGTGAAGTGCATAAGGCAACCGTAGTAGGCGATACTGTGGGCGACCCGTTTAAGGATACTTCCGGCCCGAGTCTGAATATTTTAATCAAGCTCATGAGCATGGTAGCCATTGTGATGGCAGGGCTTACCGTCGCCTGGAGTTTGTTTTAACTAAAAGAAGGTTTGTTTATTGAAGAGGGCGATAGCCGGAGATAAGTCCGGTTATCGCCTTCTGATTATATAGAACCGGGTAAACACCTTTTTTGCGCACTTAATCACTTTTTTCCGGCAGATGATCCTGTTTCGGAGCATTTCATGCAAATACTCGCTCAAAGCCATTTTCTCGTCTCTTATTATTTAGATACTTTTGCAAGACGATATATTATAAGTTATAAAGGGGAAATGGAAGAAATCTATCATAATGGCTAAGGGGAAAGGCTGATGTTATCAACGAACAAAATCTGTAAAACGAATGGTAGGGTGATGGTTCCGGTCGTCAAGGCTGTGAACCGATAAAGTATATTGGGGAACAATTGCTTGTTTGTGTGAATGAATGACGGAAAAAGGGGACTTTGAATGAGGTCTCCTTTTTTATTTCCTTTATCTTTGTGGCAGAAAGAAAAAAAGAATAAGTATGCTACTACCTTATTTAAATCAAGACCTGATAGAAGCCGGCTGTGATGAGGCCGGCCGCGGTTGCCTGGCAGGATCAGTGTATGCTGCTGCCGTCATTCTTCCTAAAGATTTCAAGAATGAGCTGCTGAATGATTCGAAGCAACTGACCGAGAAGCAACGCTACGCACTTCGTGAAGTGATAGAGAAAGAAGCGCTGGCATGGGCGGTAGGAGTGGTGTTGCCCGAAGAGATAGACGAGATAAACATTCTCCGTGCCTCCTTTTTGGCGATGCACCGGGCTGTCGATCAGCTCTCTGTCCGTCCTCAGCATTTGCTGATCGACGGAAACCGTTTCAATAAATATCCTGACATTCCTCATACTACCGTGATAAAAGGAGACGGAAAATACCTCTCGATAGCCGCCGCTTCTATACTGGCTAAAACCTACAGAGATGATTATATGAATCGTCTCCACGAAGAATATCCGTTTTATGACTGGAATAAGAATAAAGGATACCCGACTAAAAAACATCGTGCCGCCATCGCCGAACATGGAACAACCCCTTACCACCGAATGACCTTCAATCTGCTTAGTGACGGGCAGTTGAACTTGAATTTCTGATATTGTCTTTTGTTTCACTTTCTACATATTTTTGCAGAATAAGCACGAATTTTCTCCAAATAGCCATGAAAATGTTCGGTTTATGCTAAAAAAGTGTTGACTTGTGCTTTTATTTGTTACTTAAATGCTATATATTTGCATTCGATAACAAGAATTAAAAAAAGATAAAATCATGACAACAAGCAGACTTTATGCATCTAAGAAGTTTATTGGGGCTTTACTTCTTATGATGGGTTTTGTTTTACCTGCCAATGCGCAGTTTTTACGTACCTCTTATTTTATGGAAGGTACTCATTATCGGCAACAATTGAATCCGGCTCTGATTCCGACTCAGGGGTATTTTAATATTCCGGTATTGGGATCGGTCAATGCTACTGTCGGGTCCACTTCATTGGGTTATCAGGATATTATTGACATTATTGACGATAGCGACAATTTCTACTCTAATCCCGATTTCCTGAGCCGTCTGAAAGATAAAAACAACTTAAATGTAAACGTAAGTACGGAGATTCTTTCTGCCGGATGGTATAAAGGAAAGAACTTCTGGTCATTCAACGTAGGTGTTCGTGCGGATATAGGTGCAAGCCTTACCCGTTCCATGTTTACTTTCCTGAATGAGATGGATGCGCTTGAAGATAACTGGAGAAATAGCAATTACGATATCAGCGGTCAGAAACTGGATATAAACGCTTATGGTGAAGTTGGTTTGGGGTATGCGCGTCAGATCAATAACCGTTTGACAGTCGGTGGTAAGGTGAAAGTATTGCTGGGTATCGGCAATATGAATCTGAAGATTAACAATGTAATGATGAACGCTAAACTTCCGAGTGATGCCCGCATTAGCCAATTGCAGGACCCGAATTATCTGTCCGGATTGGATGCTGCCGGTATAACAAAGCTGAAATCTGAAATTGAAAGCTACCATGCCAATCTGAATGTTGACGCTCATTTGGAAAGTTCTTTCAAAGGATTGGAATTGGTACAAGAAGATGGACAGGACTATATCAGTGACTTTGACTTTGACAGTGGAAAACTGGGTATTGCAGGTTACGGTTTCGGCATTGATTTGGGTGCTTCTTATAAAATTATGGATAACCTGACAGTGTCCGCTTCTGTTCTCGACCTGGGATTTATTTCCTGGACGAAAGGTTCTACTAAGATAGCTTCTGCCAATCCGGAATCAATCAATATGAAAGGAACTAGCTATGTCAACGGTATTGATCCGAATGATATTCCTAATTCTATTACTGCGATTCAGAACAATATTACTCGGCTGCAGGCTGATGCTGACGGATACATGAACCGTGTAAATGGTGGTGATGTACTCGACTATGAAATGTTGCAACTTCAGACAGAGGAAGCACATAAATCACGTAAGTCTAGTCTTGCATCTACAGTTGTGGTAGGAGCAGAATACGGCTTCTTTGAGAACAAGCTCGGAGTAGGTGTATTGTCTACGACTCGCTTCGTGCAACCGAAAACTCTGACAGAAGTAACATTCTCCGCAAACTATCGTCCGAAAAGCTGGCTTAACGTTGCGCTCAGCTACTCGGCTATTCAGTCTGCCGGTAAGTCATTCGGTCTGGGCTTGAAGCTGGGTCCGGTGTTCCTCGGAACTGACTATATGTTCTTAGGTAAGAACACCAATTCTGTAAGTGGATTTGTTGGTATTTCTGTGCCATTGGGCGGAAAGAAATCCAATAAAGAAGGATAAAATAATTTCTCTCTCTTAAACATTCTCTTTTTAATATTCTCTATCGAATAAAAAACGTATTGTGTGCAGCCTGTCATCGCCGACCTTGAATTTAGGTCTTAAGAATGACAGGCTGCTTTTTTATGTCTCTGAAGTAAAAGGAGATTTAGAACTGCTTGAATTGCAGTCGCTTGAATTAGAACCACTTGATTTTCCGGAATACGATAAACGCTAATGTCGACAGTACGACGGAGCACAGAATAATCAGTGCAAAGGCATACGGCATCTCTTCCAGATGGATATCCACATTCATTCCGTAGAAGCTGGCTATCAATGTCGGGATCATCAGCGTAATGGAAAGGCTGGTCATGCGTTTCATGATGGCATTCACGTTGTTGGAGATGATGGAGGCAAAGGCGTCCATCGTTCCGGTGAGGATATCGCTGTAGATATTCACGGTATTAAATGCCTGTTTCAACTCGATAATCACGTCTTCCACTAGTTCCTTGTCCAGAAAGTCGGTGTCCTGAAAGATACTTTGCAGCTTTCCGATCATTACTTCATTTCCTCGGATGGAGGTGTTGAAGTAAACGAGTGTTTTCTGCAGTCTCATCAGACGGAGCAGGTCTTCGTTGCGGATACTGCGTTCCAGCTCTTTTTCGGCGGCGCTGATATCCAGATTTATCTGTTTCAGATATTTCAGAAACCATACGGCAGACGAATAAATCAGCCGGAGAATCAGATCGAGCTTGTTGCGGACTTCGATTCCCTTTCGGCGGGTGTGTTCGATGAAGTCCGGCAGCAGGTCTGTGTTGTGGTAGCAGACTGATACAATGATTTCATTGTTGGTGATGATGCCGATGGGTACGGTGCCGAAGGGAAGACTTTCGTTCTGACCGTTTTGCATCGGGATGCGCAGAATCGTCAATAGCCAGTTGCCTTCCGTGTCGGTTCGCGGACGTTCGTCCGTATCGGCTATATCGTTCAGAAATGATTCGGGTACGTTCAGGGTTTTAGTCAGAAACTCAAAGTCATCGTTGTTCGGGCATACTACGTTTACCCAGCAGTTAGGAAGCCATTGTGGTTTTTCCACAAAGCCAGCTTCACAATAAAGATATGTTCTCATCTTATTGCCTCCTTTCGTTTGTTTACACGAGCAGAGGCATCAGTTTTCAATGACTCTGATCGCTTTAATTAATACTATAAGTGCACGTTCGCGGGTTTGAATCGTCCATTTTTCTATGATTTAATTTAAAAGCGATACAAAAGTACGGAAAATTAACCGGGGTTCCGTCTTTTGCATCGCTTTTTTTAGATTTTCTTGTTGTTTATGGTCTTTCAGCGTGCGGGGAGTTCATTGGTTGGCTATGGTAAAATCACTTGTAAGATAGTGCTGAAGTTCCCGTTAGCTCCTTGCATAGTAGACTTTCCTTATAAGGAAAGTTGGGATAAGGTGCCGATATCATTAGTTGTTCACGGCCGTGGTAAGAGTTGCTCACGGTCGTGGTGAGAACTGCTCACGGTTGTGATCAAGTCTTGTCACGGCCGTGAACAGGTAAAGATGCCGGTAGCTTAATGGAAGTATAAAGGCATGATGAGCTAAAAGCATTGGTAGCTTATGGTATTTGTTGTATAAGGACAAGACTCGGACGAGGCGTGATAGGTAATAAGTAACAGGTAATAAGTAATAGGTAATAAGATGGGGAGGAAGTGACAGGTAATAAGTCGTGAAGTAGGGGTGAAGTGACAATAAAAAGCATGATTTACGCCTATTATCACCTTATTATCACCCTATTGTCACCAGCTATTATCACCCGAAGTGTGTTTATTATCAGTTTGTTATCTCCGAAAGGTGATAAGTGACAATAGAAAAGCATTTTATTTCTAGAGAGTATTTGTCATGCTGAACTTGTCGAAGAGGAAGTCAAAAGTCAATAGTAACTGAAATCTCCTCCTTCGGGAAGCTACCCTTTATACACAAGTATATATTATTTTTTTT
>DXOL01000039.1:0-183781 GCA_019412825.1 Bacteroides thetaiotaomicron
ACTTCTGTTTTCCATTTTGTTATCTTTTATGTGGATAGAACTTGTTTTACCGGAGTGTAAAGGTACGAAGAAAATGTAGAATACAAACTATTTAGACGACAATATTTCTAGTAAATTAAGGGGAATTGCCGAGATTTTATAGTCTGCGTTTTTCAAGGCGGGGGATGAGCGGAGCCAGGCGCCGGGGTGAAATGGGGTAAGCACCGAGGTAAATGATGCTAAGCAGCGAGCTGAGTTGGATTGAGCAGCGAGCTGAATCAAACTAAGCACCGAGCTGGGGAGAGGTAAGCTCGGTGGTAAATTAGGTTAAGCTCCGAGACGAGTTTAGGTTAACTTCGAAGAGATATCTGTGGCGTTTCATGAGTCCGATTGAGGAAATCTCCAAGCTGTAGATGTGGAAATAGTCAGGCAGTTTTTTTGTTGTCGTTTCAGGAGTTTCCGGAAGGGAGAAATGTGGGTGAATTGAAGAGGAAAAACGGCGGCGGATTTTCTCTTTTTACTTTCTCTTCTCTGCTAGGTTTTCTCTTTTTATATTTTTTCTCTTTTAGTCTTTTTCTTTTATGCAGGTTTTCTTTTTCTCCTTTTCTCGTTTTTCTTTTTTTCTCTTTTAATTCGGTTTTCGGTTGGTTTTAAAATATCAAATAAATCAAAAACTCGTTTGCTGTATGCTATATTTTGCCTACCTTTGCAGCTTAATTATAAGCATCTTTTTTAAGCTGGAAGAAACATGATTCGAAAAATAATAAACGCTCTTTGGGTATTGTTGGCAGTTGCTTTGATAGCTATCGTAGTTGTCTTTGTGTCTATCTCTAAGGGCTGGATAGGCTATATGCCTCCTGTGGAAGAACTGGAAAACCCCAATTATAAATTTGCAACGGAAGTCTTCTCGGAAGACGGGAAGGTGCTGGGTACATTCTCGATGGAAAAAAACAATCGTGTGTACAGCAGCTATGCCGATCTTTCTCCCAATATCATTCATGCGCTGATTGCGACGGAGGATGTTCGCTTTGCCGAACATTCCGGTATTGATGCGAAGGCACTTTTCCGTGCCATCGTCAAGCGCGGATTATTGTTGCAGAAAAGCGCGGGTGGAGGTAGTACGATCTCACAACAGCTGGCAAAACAGTTGTTTACGGAAAAGGTGGCAAGTAATACTATTCAGCGTCTGTTGCAGAAACCGATCGAATGGGTGATTGCCGTAAAACTGGAACGTTACTATACGAAAGAAGAGATTCTGACGATGTATCTCAATAAGTTCGACTTCCTGAATAATGCTGTCGGTATAAAGACAGCCGCATCTACTTATTTCGGCTGTGACCCCAAAGATTTGAAGATAGAGCAGGCAGCGATGTTGGTGGGAATGTGTCAGAATCCGTCCCGTTATAATCCGGTATCCCGAAATGCGAAAATCCGTGAGAATGCGCTGGGACGTCGTAACGTCGTACTGCGTCAGATGGAAAAAGCCGGCTACATCTCGGATGCGGAGTGTGATTCTTTGCAGGCACTTCCGCTGAAACTGGCATATACCCGTGTAGACCACAAAGAAGGTCTGGCAACCTATTTCCGCGAATATCTTCGTGGCGTGATGACCGCCAAGAAACCGGTTAAGAGCGAGTATCGCGGCTGGCAGATGCAGAAGTATTATGAAGATTCACTTTCATGGGAAACAAATCCGTTGTACGGCTGGTGCGCCAAAAATAAAAAGAAAGACGGCTCGAATTATAATATCTACACGGATGGTCTGAAGATTTATACCACCATCAATTCGCATATGCAACAATACGCCGAGGAGGCTGTAAAAGAGCATCTGACTGAATTGCAACCTGTATTTTTCAAAGAAAAGCAAGGAAGTAAGAATGCGCCTTACGCAAGATCAATACCGGCAGCACGCGTGGAAGAACTGTTGACTAGAGCTATGAAACAGACTGAACGTTATCGTATCATGAAAGCTGGGGGAGCTTCGGAGCAGGAGATTCGCAAGGCATTTGATACCCCTGAAGAAATGACAGTCTTTTCTTGGACAGGTGCAAAGGATACGATTATGACTCCAATGGATTCTATTCGTTACTATAAACATTTCTTACGTACGGGATTCATGTCTATGGATCCGATGAACGGACATGTGAAAGCTTATGTGGGAGGACCGGATTACGTTAATTTCCAATATGATATGGCGATGATAGGACGTCGTCAGGTAGGATCCACTATCAAACCGTATCTATACACATTAGCAATGGAAGACGGGTTCTCACCTTGTGATCAGGTGCGTCATGTCGAACAGACGCTGATTACTGAAACCGGCGAACCGTGGAGCCCGCGTAATGCCAATAATAAGCGTTATGGTGAAATGGTAACGTTAAAATGGGGGTTAGCTAATTCGGACAACTGGATATCAGCTTATTTGATTAATAAAGTGACTCCACAGGCTTTGGTGCGATTGATTCACAGTTTTGGTATACGTAATAAAGAAATTCCGGCAGTATATTCTTTAAGTCTCGGTTCCTGTGAAATATCTGTAGGTGAGATGGTGAGTGCATATACGGCATTTGTAAATAAGGGAGTTCGGGTCGCACCATTGTTTGTCACTCGTATTGAGGATAGTGAAGGTAATGTGATTTCAACTTTCAATCCGCAAATGAATGAAGTGATCAGTATATCGAGTGCTTATAAGATGTTGGTGATGCTTCGTGCTGTTATTAATGAAGGAACAGGCGGTCGTGTACGACGCTATGGAATTACAGCGGATATGGGAGGAAAAACAGGTACGACAAATGACAATTCCGATGCCTGGTTTATGGGTTTCACTCCTTCGTTGGTATCTGGCTGTTGGGTTGGAGGCGATGAACGTGACATTCACTTCGGTTCGATGACATACGGACAAGGAGCTGCTGCCGCACTGCCTATTTGGACTAAATATATGAAGAAAGTCTACGATGACCCGACTTTGGGATACAGCCAGACGGAAACGTTCAAATTGCCCGAAGGTTTTGACCCTTGTGCCGGTTCGGAAACACCGGACGGAGAAGTCTTCGAAGAAACGGGACTGGACGATTTGTTTAATTAAACCTCTCATCGTGCATAAATGTATCATTTGTATCGGAAGTAACTACAACCGGAAAGAGAATCTTCTTCTGGCTCGCAGGAGACTGGTGGACTTGTTTCCTACCATCCGCTTTACGTCCGAACAGGAGACACGCCCTTTGTTTTTCAGAAGTCCGGCATTGTTCTCCAATCAGGTGGCGATGTTTTTCTCGGAAGCGGAGGAGGAAAGAGTGCGCAAGGAGCTGAAAGCTATCGAGCAGTCCGCCGGTCGTCGTCCGGAGGATAAGAAGGAAGAAAAAGTCAGTCTGGATATTGATTTGCTCTCTTTCGATGACCGGGTGTTGAAGCCGGAAGACCTGAAAAGAGAGTATGTAGTGAAAGGATTAGAAGAATTAAAATACAATCAGATATGAAATTTTTGGGAATTATACCTGCCCGCTATGCATCCACCCGTTTCCCCGCGAAACCATTGGCTATGCTGGGGGGGAAAACAGTGATACAGCGTGTATACGAACAAGTAGCGGGCATCTTGGATGATGCTTATGTGGCTACCGATGACGAACGTATTGAAGCTGCCGTAAAAGCATTCGGAGGAAAAGTAGTCATGACTTCCGTCGATCATAAAAGTGGTACGGATCGTTGCTATGAGGCGTGCACAAAGATCGGGGGCGATTTTGATGTAGTAGTCAATATACAGGGGGACGAACCTTTTATCCAGCCTTCCCAGCTGAATGCTGTAAAGGCTTGTTTCGAAGATCCTACCACGCAGATTGCTACGTTGGTGAAACCTTTCACAGCCGATGAACCGTTTGCCGTACTGGAGAATGTCAACTCCCCGAAAGTGGTGGTCAACAAGAACTGGAACGCACTTTATTTCAGCCGCTCCATCATACCTTTTCAGCGCAATGCCGACAAGGAAGACTGGCTGAAGGGACATACCTACTACAAACATATCGGTCTGTACGCTTATCGCACGGAAGTATTGAAGGAGATCACCGCTCTTCCGCAATCCTCTCTGGAGTTGGCAGAATCGCTCGAACAGTTGCGCTGGCTGGAGAATGGATATAAAATAAAGGTAGGCATCAGTGATGTGGAAACGATCGGTATCGACACGCCGCAGGATCTGAAATATGCAGAAGAATTTTTGAAGAACAGAAGCTGATTTATGGACCGTACGATACAACCTGAAATACAAGCCCTGAAAAATTTCCATATCCTTCCTCCCGTCCGGACTACTTTGCCGAACGGTGTCCCGTTGACAGTTATCAATGCCGGTGAACAGGAGGTAGTCCGTATGGATATTCTTTTTGCCGGAGGTCGTTGGCAGCAGTCGCAAAAGTTGCAGGCGCTGTTTACAAACCGGATGCTGCGTGAAGGCACGCAGAAATATACGGCGGCAACCATTGCAGAGAAACTGGATTATTATGGTTCATGGCTCGAACTGTCCAGCTCGTCGGAGAATGCTTATATCACGGTCTACTCGCTGAACAAGTATCTGGCGAAAACGCTGGAAGTCGTAGAATCCATGATTAAGGAACCCTTGTTTCCGGAGAAAGAACTGCATACCATCCTGGATACGAATATCCAGCAATATCTGGTCAATACTTCCAAAGTAGACTTCCTTGCACACCGTGGTCTGTTGCAGGCACTTTACGGGACGCAGCATCCATGCGGACAAATCGTAGTGGAGGAAGATTATCATGCCATTACGCCTGAAGTTCTTCGTGATTTCTACGGACGGCATTATCATTCGGGCAATTGCTCCATTTTCCTGTCGGGTAAGGTGACGGAAGATATCATCCGCCGAGTGGCCGATGCTTTCGGGACTCCTTTCGGACAATATCAGCTGAAAGCATCAAAACCGGTATTTTCATTCGTTGTCGTTCCCGAAAAAAGAATTTTCATAGAGCGTGAAGACGCTTTGCAGAGTGCGGTAAAGATGGGATGTACTACCATAACCCGCCAGAACCCCGACTATCTGAAATTACGCGTACTGATGACGCTGTTCGGAGGATACTTTGGCAGCCGTCTGATGTCTAATATCCGTGAAGAGAAAGGATATACTTATGGAATTTCTGCCGGAATTATGTTCTATCCGGATAGCGGTTTGCTGGGAATCTCGACCGAAACGGATAATGAGTACGTGGAACCGCTGATACAGGAAGTATATCATGAAATAGACAAATTGCACCGGGAGCTTGTTCCTATGGAGGAACTGACGATGGTGCGCAACTATATGCTGGGCGAAATGTGCCGGAGCTACGAATCGCCTTTCTCGCTGGCGGATGCGTGGATTTTTATTGCTACTTCGGGGCTGGATGACCAGTATTTCTCCCGTTCTTTGCAGGCTGTAAATGAGGTGACACCTCAGGAAATACAGGAATTGGCACAGCGCTATTTGTGCAAAGAGACATTAAAAGAGGTCATTGCTGGTAAAAAGTTGTCATAATTTGCTTTCCGGTATGGCACTTTTTGGGAGAGAAGTTGTATCTTTGTCCAAACTGTAATTTTAATGAGTAACGAGTAAAACTAATGAGGAAATATCTATATACTACACTTTTTTTGGCTCTTCTTGCACAGGGAGGAGTGATGGCACAAGATAATAATACCAGCAAAGGCGGGTTCTTCGGAAAGTTGAAAGACACATTCTCTACAGAAATAAAAATCGGAAATTATACCTTTAAAGATGGTGGCGTCTATACCGGAGAGATGAAAGGACGCAAGCCGAACGGAAAGGGGAAAACGGTTTTTAAAAATGGGGATGTCTACGAAGGGGAATATATAAAAGGAAAACGTGAAGGCTACGGAATCTATTCTTTTCCGGATGGAGAGAAGTACGAAGGTCAGTGGTTCCAGGATCAGCAACACGGAAAAGGAATCTATTATTTTATGAATAATAACCGTTATGACGGTATGTGGTTTCAGGATTATCAGCATGGTGCCGGAACGATGTATTATCATAATGGCGACTTGTACGTGGGTAACTGGGCGAACGACAAGCGTGAAGGCGAAGGTACTTATACGTGGGCGAACGGTGCTAAATACAGCGGTCACTGGAAGAATGACAAGAAGAACGGCAAAGGTACCATGAACTGGGACGACGGCTGCAAGTACGATGGTGACTGGAAAGATGATGTACGTCACGGAAAAGGCGTATTCGAATATACCAACGGAGATAAGTATGATGGTGACTGGGCAGATGACATCCAGCATGGAAAAGGTACTTATTACTTCCACACAGGAGACCGCTATGAAGGTTCTTATCTTTTGGGCGAACGCACCGGAGAAGGTGTTTACTATCATGCCAACGGCGATAAATATGTAGGAAACTTCAAAGACGGTATGCAGGACGGAAAAGGCACATTCACGTGGGCAAACGGTGCTGTGTATGAAGGTGACTGGAAAAACAATAAACGCGAAGGCAAAGGTATCTATAAATGGAGTAACGGGGATGTTTACGAAGGAGACTGGAAGAACAATCGTCCTCACGGTCAGGGTTCTCTGAAAACCGTTGCCGGTATGCAATATAAAGGTGGTTTCGTAGACGGACTGGAAGACGGACAAGGTGTTCAGGTCGATAAAGACGGTAACCGCTTCGAAGGCTTCTTCAAACAAGGAAAGAAAGATGGTCCTTTTGTGGAAACGGATAAAGACGGAAAGGTGACCAAGAAAGGAACCTATAAAATGGGAAGACTTCTTTAAAAGAAAGAATTATAGATAAATAAGAAAGCCGGCTAAATCCAAGTTTAGCCGGCTTTCTTTATCTTATCCTTTACTCATCATTCTTCATTTAGATGATATATTGTGAACTGATGGACTCGTTATTCATAACCCGCTTGATTGTTTCAGCAAACATATCAGCGATGCTCAACTGTTTCACTTTCGCGCATTTCTTAGCGTAAGGGATACTGTCTGTAAATACCATTTCAGTCAGTCCGGATTCCTGCACACGGAAGGAAGCAGGGTCAGACATTACACAGTGGCTGGCAATAGCGCGTACAGATTTGGCTCCGGCCTCTATCATGATATTGGCAGCTTTGGTGATGGTACCTGCTGTATCTACGATATCATCGATCAGTACTACGTTTTTGTTTTTCACGTCACCGATGATTTGCATGGAAGCTACTTCATTGGCTTTTTCACGTGACTTGTTGCAGAGTACTAAAGGTACACCAAGGTATTTGGAGAAAGTGCTGGCGCGTTTTGAACCACCTACGTCCGGTGTAGCAATCACCAGGTCTTCTAGTTTCAATGACTGGATATAGGGGAGGAATACGGCTGATGCATACAGGTGATCTACGGGGATATTGAAGAATCCCTGAATCTGGTCTGCGTGCAGATCCATGGTAATCAGTCGGTCGATACCTGCTACTGAAAGCAGATCGGCTACCAATTTAGCTCCGATAGATACGCGGGGTTTGTCTTTTCTGTCCTGACGTGCCCATCCGAAATAAGGGACAACAGCTACGACGCTCTTTGCAGATGCACGTTTGGCGGCATCGATCATCAGGAGAAGTTCCATTAAGTTGTCTGAGTTAGGGAAAGTAGACTGCACAAGGAATACATGTGCGCCACGAATTGATTCTTCGTAAGAAACAGCAAACTCACCATCTGCAAAGTGGGTGATATTCATGTTTCCCAGAGGACAATTGAGACTTGCGCAGATTTTCTCTGCAAGATATCTCGAGTTAGTTCCCGAGAATACCATAAAGGGTGCTTTTTCGCTCATTTTGTAATAGATGTTACCTATTTGTTAATTTGCCTGCAAAGGTAGGAATTTCTCTTATTATTTAGAAAGACTTATTGTAGAAAAAATAATTTTCTCTCCAACTTATCGGAAATATTTGTAGATTTGCAAGTAAGAACGAAGAACAGAGAATGAAGAATGAAGAATTATGGACGAAAAACAGAAAATGAAGAACGAAGAATGAAAGATAGTTATCGCCTGTCTTTTTATTCTCCATTTTCCATTTTCCATTCTCCATTATATATAATAGGAGTATTGTTGCTTTCCTCCCTTTTTTCGTGTACCGACATGGTGCCCACAAAAGAAGTGAGGCTTATCGACTCGCTGAATGGAAAAGCGTATGCTTATCGTTACCGTAATCTGGACTCTTCCTACAAATACGCCTATAAAGCATATCGGCAGGTAAACCTGTATAAGTCGGGGAAAGCCGAAGCATCCAATAATCTGGGGTTCTGTGCTTTCATGAATATGGATTTCGACCGTGCCGAGGCGTATCATAAAGAGGTATACAAGCTGACTAAAAATGAGCTTGAACTGTTGATTGCAGACATCGGACTGATGAAAATCTGCCAGCGGACAGCGCTCAACAAAGAATTTTATGATTACCGGAACAGTGCCCTCCGCCGGATGAAGCGTATCCGTGAAGAGAGTGACTTGTTTGCCGACCGTCATGAAGCACTTCGGCTGGATTATGCATTTACCGAATTTTTCCTCGTTTCCTCCATTTACTATTATTATCTTCAGCAACGGCAGGAAGCGATAGCTTCTATCGATAATATTCAGGAAGACGAAGCGTTGAGCGATACCAATCAGCTTCTTTATTATCATTATCTCAAAGGATCGGCTTCTTTGGTCGCAACGAATACTCCGGAAGAACGGAAGCTCCGCGAGTTTGACGAACTCTATTTTACTTGGCGGACAGCCGTGAAGAGCAAACATCCGTATTTTGAAGGAAATGGAATGCAGGGACTTGCTAATCTGATGGCATCTCCGGCTAATTTCGAGTTTTTCAAGACAAGGCGGGTGCACGCATTGGATCAGTTTGATTTTCCGGTAGATTCACTGTTCCCTTTACGTCTGGCCCAACTGGCACTGGAGAAATTTCGGGAATATAATGACTTGTATCAGATTGCCGGAGCTTATGTATCTATCGGCAAATACCTGAATGCGCACGGACGTTATCAGGAAGCATTGGATACTTTATCAAAAGCGTTGAACTGTGTGAACCATCATCATATGCTCTATTATCATAATGAAGTGGATACGCTGGATAAATTATATACGTTTGCCGAGGGAGATACCACGTATACCGGAGTTCCATGGATTGGACAGGAGAAGGTGAAGACCGTTCCCGAATGGATTTCGCGGATACGGGAGCAGTTGAGCGTTTCATATGCCGGAATGGGGATGAAGGATGCTTCTGATTATAACCGGAATATCTATCTGGATATTTTGAACTTTACCCGTCAGGATAAGGAATTGGAAAGCCGTTATCTGTCTTTGGAAGCAGGTTCTCGGCAGATGACGGTCGTTCTTTTTCTGGTTATTGTCGGCTTGGTACTGGTGATCATCCTTTGGTGGTTCTTCAACAAACGTTCCAAGATACGGAATCAGGTGGATGTGGAACGTCTGCAACGGATTCTGTCTCTTTGTCGGGATATCACTTCTTCCATACCGATGAACATACCTTTGATTCAGCAGGGTATTGATCAGTTGTTCGGGAAAGGACGATTGACGCTGGAAATTCCGGAAGAAGGAAAAGCTGCACTGGTGCCTTCTTCCCATCGGCTGAATCGGGACGAGAAAGCCTTGGTACACGTGCTGGAACCTTATATTGTGTGGGCTGCTGAAAACGAACAAATGGTAGCTGCGTTGAGCGATGAGCGGATTCAACTGGAGAAACAGAGGTATATCTACGAACAGCATATTGCGGGAAACAAACGTCAGAATCTGATAAAGAAGGCTTGTATGGCCATTGTGAACGGGATTAATCCTTATATCGACCGGATTCTGAACGAGGTACATAAGCTGACGGAAAAAGGATATATTGATGACGCCAAGATAAAGAAAGAGAAGTACCAGTACATTGATGAACTGGTGACTACCATCAACGAATACAATGATATTCTGGCACTCTGGATCAAGATGAAGCAAGGTACGCTTAGTTTGAACATCGAGACTTTCAGCTTGAATGAATTGTTTGATTTGCTGGGAAAAGGACGGCGTGCTTTTGAGATGAAAAAGCAAAAGCTGGAAATTGAACCGACTACCCTTATGGTAAAGGCCGACCGTGCGCTGACCTTGTTTATGATTAATACACTGGCTGAAAATGCCCGTAAATATACGCCCGAAGGAGGAACGGTAAAAGTATATGCGCATACTACTGATGCGTATGTGGAAATCTCAGTAGAAGATAATGGGAGAGGGCTTTCATCAGAAGATATAGCGCATATCATTGGTGAAAAGGTATATGACTCGCGTGCTATCGGCATGAAGGATGCGGCAGACCCGGAAGAGCTGAAAGAGAATAAGGGAAGCGGTTTTGGTTTGATGAACTGCAAGGGAATCATAGAGAAATATAAGAAAACGAATGAACTGTTCCGGGTATGCGTATTCGATATAGAAAGCGAACCGGGAAAGGGAAGCCGTTTCTATTTCCGTCTGCCTTCGGGAGTACGTAAAGTGATTGGCGTGTTGCTCTGCCTGTTGCTTCCGTTGGGAATGACTTCTTGTCTGCACGAACCCCTTCCGTCAATATTGCAGGATAGTGATTCCATTGCGATTACTACTGATTCTACTTATGAAGATCTGCTTGATGCAGCGTCTGATTATGCCAATGCGGCTTATTTTGCCAATGTGGATGAGAACTACGAAATCGCTTTGCAGTATATAGATTCGGCAATGATGATGCTGAATGAGCATTATAGGAAATTTGCGCGTACCCCTCAGCCGCATCGGTTCATGAAGCTGATTGGAAAAGGGACACCTGCCGAACTCTTTTGGTGGAATGAACTTTTCGATTCAGACTATCATGTGATTCTGGATATCAGAAATGAAGCGGCGGTAGCATTCCTTGCTTTGAAACAAATTGATGCCTACAGTTATAATAATTCGGCATTTACAGATTTATATAAGGTGCAGGGAGAAGACCAGACCCTGGAAGGATATTGCAGGCAGCTGGAGCGATCTAATACAAATAAGACAGTGGGTATCATTCTCTGTTTCGTCTTGCTGATCGTTTCTCTGATCGGCTATTATCTCTTGTATATGAGGAAGATGTTGCAGAACCGTCTGAACCTGGAACAGGTGCTTGAGATAAATCAGAAAGTTTTTGCCGCCTCTTTGGTCAGACCTCAGACTCAGGAGAACGAGGAAGCTCTTCAGAGGGAGGAAAATATGCTTAAAGAGATTCCGCAGCGCATTGTGAATGAAGCCTTTGGCT
Source organism: Bacteroides thetaiotaomicron (assembly GCA_019412825.1). Lineage (GTDB taxonomy): Bacteria > Bacteroidota > Bacteroidia > Bacteroidales > Bacteroidaceae > Bacteroides > Bacteroides thetaiotaomicron_A. The sequence goes on from DXOL01000039.1 coordinate 11,232, forward strand.
CAGTAAATGAGTTGCTGACAATCAGCTTGATGGGCATTGCGGTTTATAACGAGACCACGCATCGGTTGGAATATGCTTCCTGTCCCGGACAGGAAATGCCGGAAATGGTGCAGCAATGTTTTGATACAGGTGAATATCTCTCAGAACAGAATTTGCAGGCGATTCCGTTGATGGTGGAAGCCGGAGGTGAGCATCAATGTGTAGGTGTGCTTTATCTGGAACGCAGGGAAGGGACGCAACAGGAAACGGATCATCTTCTTTTTGAGCTGGTAGCACGTTATGTGTCGATTGTGGTGTTTAATGCAGTGGTAAAGCTTGCCACGCAATACCGGGATATCGAGTCGGCACACGAGGAAACACGCCGAGCTTCGTGGGAAGACAGTATGCTCCATGTGCAGAATATGGTGCTCGATAACTGCCTTTCGACTATTAAGCATGAGACGATTTATTATCCAAACAAGATTAAACAGATTATCGGCCGGCTGAATACGCAGAACCTTTCGGAAAAGGATGAACGGGAAGCTGTGGAGGCGATTACGGAACTGATTGAATACTATAAAGGGATCTTTACGATTCTGAGTTCATGCGCTGCCCGACAGTTGGAGGAAGTTACTTTCCGACGGACTACGATTCCGGTGCAGGAACTTTTTGATGCTGCCGGAAAATACTTCAGGAAGGTAATGAAAAACCGGACGGAAAAGGTAGAGCTAATCATAGAACCGATGGAAGCCAAAGTAATCGGTGACGTGAATCAACTGCGTTTCCTGTTTGAGAATCTGATTGATGAAGCATTGGCGGTTCGTGAAGAAGGAGTGATATGCTTGCAGGCTCGTAAGGATAATGAATATATCCGCTTCCTCTTTACGGATACCAGGCGCGAGAAGAGTGTGACGGAACTGAACCAGTTGTTCTATCCGAACCTGGCTCGTATGACTTCCGGTGAAAAAGGAGAATTGAGGGGAACGGAATATCTGATATGCAAGCAGATTATCCGTGACCATGATGAATTTGCGGGGCGCAGAGGATGCCGTATCAATGCCGAACCGGCAGAAGGGGGAGGGTATACGGTTTACTTCACCATCCCGCGCAGATAAGAAAGAAAACACATAAAAGTTATTAGATAAATACAATGGAAGAACAGAAGTTTAAAGTTATTATTGTAGAGGATGTAAAACTGGAATTGAAAGGTACAGAAGAAATTTTCCGTCATGAGATACCCAATGCAGAAGTGATCGGCACGGCAATGACAGAAAGCGAGTTCTGGCCGCTGATGGAAGCACAGCTTCCTGATTTGGTTTTGCTGGATTTGGGACTGGGAGGTTCTACGACGATTGGCGTTGATATCTGCCGGAATATTTTCAAACGTTACAAGGGGGTTCGTGTATTGATCTTTACGGGGGAAATACTGAATGAAAAACTGTGGGTGGATGTGCTGAATGCAGGAGCGGACGGCATTATTCTTAAAACAGGAGAATTACTGACCAAGACGGACGTACAAGCTGTGATGGACGGCAAGAAGCTGGTATTCAACTATCCGATTCTGGAGAAGATCGTAGACCGTTTCAAGAAGTCGGTAGCGAATGATGCCAAGCGTCAGGAAGCGGTAATCAACTATGATATTGATGAATATGACGAGCGTTTTCTTCGCCATCTGGCATTAGGCTACACCAAAGATATGATTGCCAATCTGAAAGGAATGCCATTCGGCGTGAAATCACTGGAGAAACGACAGAATGACCTGATCGGACGTCTCTTCCCGAATGGAGAACGGGTGGGAGTGAACGCGACCCGTCTGGCTGTCCGTGCATTGGAATTACGTATTATCGATCTGGATAATCTGGAAGCTGATGAAGAGTAAATGGCGTATGCCGCATCCCGCTACGATGTTTCTGCTGCTGACAATGGCGGTGGTCTTTCTTTCGTGGATATGTGATATCTACGGACTGAAAGTAACGCTGCCGCAATCAGGGGAGGATATTCGGGTGCAAAGCCTGCTGAGTCCTGAGGGAATCCGCTGGTGGTTGCGGAATGCTATCAAGAACTTTACCGGTTTTGCTCCGCTGGGTATGGTGATTATCGCCATGTTCGGACTGGGGGTGGCCCAACATTCCGGATTTATCGATGCGTGCATCCGTCTGGGAGTGGGAAACCGGAAAGAGAAAAGAAAAATTATCCTGTGGGTGATTGTTCTCGGATTGCTGTCGAACGTCATTGGTGACGGCGGTTATATTATTCTGCTTCCCATTGCCGCCATGCTGTTTCAGTGGGTGGGACTTCATCCGATAGCGGGGATTGTGACGGCTTACGTTTCCGTGGCCTGCGGATATAGTGCCAATATCGTATTGAGTACGATGGACCCGCTCTTGGCGCATACCACTCAGGAAGCCGCGCTCACACTGATGGGATATCAGGGAAACACGGAGCCGCTGTGCAACTACTTCTTTATGAGCGCTTCGACAGTGGTAATTACAGGGATCGTTTATTGGGTGACTCAGAAATGGCTTCTCCCGAACTTAGGAAAATATGAGGGTAGTGTGAAAGTCGAAGCCTACCGCCCTTTGTCACGGAAAGAACGTCGTGCGTTGATGGTGGCTGTCGTAGTGGCAGGGATATATGTTGCCCTTATTTTGTGGCTTACTTTCTCTTCCTATGGTATCCTGCGTGGCGTTAACGGAGGTTTGATGCACTCGCCCTTCATAGCCGGTATCCTCTTTCTGCTATCTCTGGGCGCAGGCTTTACGGGGATGGCTTACGGATTCAGCTCCGGTCGTTATCGCAGCGATAATGATGTGATCGACGGACTTACCCAGCCGATCAAACTGCTGGGTGTGTATTTCGTTATTGCTTTCTTCGCTGCCCAGATGTTTGCCTGTTTCGAGTATTCTCATCTGGACAAGTGTCTTGCGATTATGGGAGCAGACCTGCTTTCTTCTTTTGAGCCGGCTCCTTTGTCCGCACTCATCTTGTTTATCCTGTTTACGGCGTTTATCAATCTGATTATGGTATCCGCCACTTCCAAATGGGCATTTATGTCTTTCATCTTCATCCCGATGTTTGCGCAGATGGGGATTTCGCCGGACGTCACACAGTGTGCTTTCCGTATCGGAGACAGTTCGACAAATGCCATTACTCCTTTCTTATTCTATATGCCGCTGGTGTTGACATATATGCGGCAATATGACAAACAGATCACATACGGATCGTTGTTGAAATATACATGGAGGTACTCCTTGTGCATTCTGGCAGCATGGACGTTACTGTTTATCGTCTGGTATCTGTTGAAGATACCGATGGGGCTATAATTCACGATTCAAAGTTCCGGTTTTAACAACCGGAATTTTGAGTTTCTGAATTAATCGCTATATTTGCACCCGTCCCTTAAAGAAAAAGAACGAATGAATTTACCAGAAGTCTCTGAAAAACTAATCGAACAACTGAATCACGGTAGCACCAAAGCATTTGATAAAATTTATCATACGTACTATTTATACCTGTGTGCGATAGCTGTTTATTACGTACACGACAAGAGAGTCGCCGGCGAAATAGTCAATGATGTCTTCGTTTCTTTTTGGCAGAATCGCCACCATATCACTTATCCTGCCCTTCCGTATCTTCGTCGGGCTATTCAGAATGCAAGTATCAGTTATTTGCGGTCTTCCGCTTTTAATGAGCGTATGATGACCGAGCAGATGGAGGAAATATGGGCTTTTCTTGAAAATCATATTCTTTCTTCCGACAATCCGTTGCAGGCATTGGAAAGCAGTGAAATGAACGAGATCATTCTGCGGAAAGTAGAGGAGCTCCCTGCCAAATGCCGTGCTGTTTTTAAGGCAAGCCTGTATGAAGGCAAGTCGTACAGTGAGATTGCGGAAGAGCAGAATATTAATGTCGCCACCGTCAGGGTGCAGATGAAAATTGCGCTGACTAAATTGCGCGAATCCCTTGGTACTCCCTATATGATAGCTATTTTGATGTTTCTTTAAAAAAAATCGGTTTTCTTTTAAACGTTTCTTTTTTTATTGCGTATCTAGTTATATACACCCATAGAAAAAGAACGGTTTATGATAGAATATTACGATAAAGAAGAACTGGAATTACAGATTAGTAATTATTTGTCGGGCAATAGCACCGATGAAGAAAAAGAAACGTTGCTTGCCTTTCTGGCTTCCAATGAAGCAGCTGCCCGGACTTTCCGGGAAATGTCTGCCGTATGGGCACTTTCTTCCGTGCCGTCATTTGCAGAAATAGAAAACTCCAATTTAGTGCAGATAAAGGAGAGAATGACTGTTCCTGCCTCTTTGAAGCCTGTCCGGAAGCTGATTCCTGTCTGGTTGAAAGTGGCTGCCGCCGTTATCCTGCTGATTGGCTGCAACTATTTCTGGTATACGTATACGGAAAATCTGACGGAAGTATATACCAATGCCGATTCTCCTTACGAAATCAAGGTTCCTGCCGGATCGAGAACGAATATCGTTCTTCCTGACGGGACGGAGGTTTCTCTGAATGCAGGTTCTGTATTGCGCTATCACCGTGGTTTCGGTATCCGCGAACGTAATGTGACGCTGGATGGAGAAGGATACTTCAAGGTAGCGAAAAATGCAGAGGTTCCCTTCTTTGTAAAGACGAACGATGTGCAGGTGCAGGTAGTCGGTACGGTATTCAATGTCCGTGCCTATGATGACGATAATTATGTGATGGTGTCTCTGCTGGAAGGCAGGGTGAATTTATCGGCGTCTGCTAATTCCGTAATGAAATTATTTCCTAATGAGCAGGCACTGTATAACAAGAACACCGGACGTATGGAAAAGCTGAAGACCAATGCAAGTAAAGCCTGCGACTGGCTGGACGGTGGACTGACCTTCGAGAACGCTTCATTCGCTGATATTGCCCATCGTCTGGAACGTAAATTCCAGGTGAAGATCAGCATAGAAAGCGAGCGTCTGAAGGCTGAACACTTCTCCGGTTCCTTCGACAGCAATCAGAATATTTATGATATATTACGCGAAATCAACGTTGAGAAACAATACACGTGGAAAGTCAGTGGTGACACCATCTTTATTACCGATAGAAGAAAGGGGGTAAGATAAAAGAAAGAAGAAAGAAAATGGACACAGCCGATAGATATACCGGCAGTCCGCAGCTACGATAAATAACTATATGTTAACCTTTAATAGTGAAAAAAATGAGATTGATAATAAGAAAAACATTATTGATGTTTCTGCTTTTATCCCTAAGTAATGTCCTGACAGGTTTTCAACTTTCAGCGCAGGAACAAAACAAGAAGTTCAGTGTCAAAGCAGATAACGTTACTTTGAAAGAAGCCATTGAAGTAGTCAGGAAGCAGGGAAATTATTCTTTTCTGATTCGCAATAACGATATTGATCTGAATAAGAAAGTCTCTGTGAACGTGGACAAGGGTACGATTAATGATGTGATGGCCCAACTGCTGACCGGTACGGGTATCAGTTATGAAGTAAACGGAAACCGGGTGGTCATATTCCATGCCGCAGTGCCTGAAAAGGAACAGGGAAAAGCGTTTGTCCTGAAAGGCAAAGTGATCGATCCTTCGGGTGAAGGAGTGATCGGAGCCAATGTGAAAATGCTGAATTCTACGGAAGGTACGATTACGGATATGGATGGAAACTTTTCTCTGTCGGTGACACCGAATGCACGATTGTCTGTGTCTTATATCGGATATGCTACACAGGAGATAGTAGTCAAGAATCAGACTCCTTTGCACATCGCTTTGAAGGAAGACAGCCGTCTGATTGACGAAGTTGTGGTAGTAGGCTACGGTGTGCAGAAGAAAGCGAATCTGACCGGTGCGGTAAGCAGTGTGAAGATGGATGAAGTATTGGGAGACCGTCCGGTAGTGTCGGTCAGCGATGCCTTGAAAGGCGCGATGCCCGGTTTGCAGATTACGGGTAACTCCGGTAGGCCGGGAGAGGAAATGAGTTTCAATATCCGTGGCGTCAACAGTCTGGATAAGAATGGCAAACCGTTGGTGCTGGTGGATAACGTAGAAATGGATATCAATATGCTCGATCCGAATGATATTGAATCAGTAACGGTCTTGAAAGATGCTGCCTCTTCGGCTATCTACGGAGCACGTGCAGCGTTTGGCGTCATTCTGATTACGACAAAGAAAGGATCGGATTCAACCAGACTTTCTATTAATTATTCTAACAATTTCTCATTTAGCAGACCTGCCAATATGCCTCGTAAGGCAACACCGCTTCAGACAGTGCAGGCTTATAAAGACATGGGAACCATCAACTATCAGAGTGGACAGAATGTGGATACGTGGCTGGATTTATTGAAAGAATACAATGCCAATCCTTCAGCTTATCCCGATGGGTATGCAATGGTGGACGGATTACGTTATAGTCTGGCGGAAACCAATCTGTTTGATGACATGATGGAGACCGGTTTTCAGCAGACGCACAATCTTTCTGTAGGTGGCGGCACGAAGGATATATCTTATCGTTTCTCCTTCGGTATGGTCGATGAGAATGGAGTGCTGGCCTCGGACAAGGATGCGTATAAACGTTACAATGTGTCTTCTTATATCCGTTCGGATGTATTCTCATGGATTACTCCGGAACTGGATATCAAATACACGAACTCGAAATCAGAATTGCCGGAGACTTCGGGAGGATATGGAATCTGGGGAGCTGCCGTTGCCTTCCCGTCTTATTTCCCTACCGGAACAATGAATATCGACGGAGAAGAGCTGCCGATTAATACTCCCCGAAATCTGATCAGTCTCGCTTATCCGACAACTATCCAGAAAAACAATATCCGTATCTTCGGAAAGGTAACGATTACTCCTTTGAAGAACGTCAAACTGGTGGGTGAATATACATACAACCATCTGAGTAATGAAAAGACCAAGTTTGAAAAGAAGTTCTATTATGCGCATGGAGGTAACTTTGTGAAAGAGACTTCGACGGCAAACTCTAAATATGAAAACTCCAACGGCATTACCGATTACAATGCTCTGAACTTTTACGGAAACTACAATAACACATGGGGCAAGCATGAAGTCACCGTGATGGGCGGTTTCAATCAGGAGAGCAGTGACTATCGCTATGCGGAAATGTCGCGTATGAACATGATTAACGAAGACCTTCCTTCCATATCGCAGGCTACGGGAGATTATTTTGCCAAAGATAAATTCGAACGCTATACGGTAAGAGGATTGTTCTATCGTATCAACTACTCCTTTGCCGGCAAATATCTGATTGAGACGAACGGACGCTATGACGGCTCTTCCAAATTTCCGAAAAACAGCCGCTTCGGTTTCTTCCCTTCCGTCTCTGCCGGATGGCGTGTGAGCGAAGAAGCGTTTATGAAACCGTTGACATCCGTATTGTCTAACTTAAAATTGCGTGCTTCGTGGGGTAATATCGGCAATCAGAGTATCACTCCTTACGCTTATATTCCGGGCATGGATGCCGAGCAGGCTTACTGGACTGTTTCGGGTATCAAGGTAACTACCCTTAAACCAGCTGCATTGGTCAGTAACAGTTTTACCTGGGAGAAAGTGACGACTGTCGATGTCGGTTTTGATCTGGGTTTATTGAACAACAGGCTGAATCTTGTATTCGACTGGTATCGTCGTGATACGAAAGGTATGCTCGCTCCGGGAGCGGAATTACCGGCTGTGCTGGGTGCAAGTGCTCCTTTGCAGAATACTGCCGATCTTCGTTCCAAAGGATGGGAGATCACTGTAGACTGGAATGATCAGATCGGAAAAGTGAAATACAATCTGGGCTTTAACCTTTATGATGCTAAAACCAAGATTACCAAGTATAATAACGAGACAGGTCTCTTCGGCAAGGATAAGAACGATAAAGATACTTACCGTGTAGGAATGGAACTGGGTGAAATCTGGGGGTATGTTACCGACCGCCTGTATACTGTTGATGATTTCGATGCCGATGGCAAGCTGAAAGCAGGCATTCCAAAAGTGGAAGGCTACAATCCGAATCCGGGTGATATCCTGTATAAAGATCTGGATGACAACGATATTATCAACGGGGGCACAAGTACGACGAAAGATCCGGGCGACCGTAAGATCATCGGTAATAGTACCCGCCGTTATCAGTATGGCATCCACGGTGGTGCAAGCTGGAAGGGGTTCTCTTTATCTTTCCTGTTGCAAGGAGTAGGCAAACGTGATTTGTGGATTATGAATGACTTGTTCTATCCGCACTATGACGCATGGACGACGGTATATGACACACAACTGAATTACTGGACGCCGGAACGCACAGACAGCTATTTCCCCCGTCTGTATGAGAAAGCTGCCGGAAATACAGCTGCCAATACACGTATTCAGACCCGTTATCTGCAGGATGGTTCCTACCTGAGTATCCGGAACATCACCTTATCTTATAATTTCCCGTCCAAGTGGATGACTAAGATCGGTGTCAATAATCTGGCTGTCTTCTTTAGCGGTGAGAATCTTTATACATTCGATCATTTGCCGAAAGGACTCGATCCGGAACGTTCGGTAACGGATGACTTGGGACAACGCGGTTTTACCTATCCGTATATGCGGCAGTATTCGTTTGGTATCAACCTTTCATTCTGATTGTTTCACTATTTAAAAGAGTAATTGTTATGAAGAAATATATACTGGGTACGGGCATTAGTCTCTGTTTGCTGATGTCGTCTTGTTTGAATGACTCTTTTCTGGAAGTTTATCCGAAAGGACAACAGACGGAAGCGACAGTCTTTACTACCTATGATAACTTCAAAACGTATGCATGGGGATTATATAATGTATTCTTCGGATATACGTATGATACGGGGCAGACGGACGAAATATTCCGCGGAGATTTTGAGTCGGACAATATGATCAAAGGTTTGTCCGGATATGAAGGGCAGTGGGCATACCAGAAGGCGAAGGCAACAGATGAAGTCAAGGAATGGGATTACGACTATATCCGCCGGGTAAATCTGATGCTGGACAATATCGATGGTTCGCAGATGAATGATACGGAGAAGGAGCACTGGCGCAGTGTCGGCTATTTCTTCCGTTCATATAAATACTTTCAGATGCTTTCCCGCTTTGGAGATATCCCCTGGGTGGAGAATGCGTTGAAAGAAGACAGTCCGGAACTGTACGGCAAACGGGATAGTCGCGATCTGGTGGCTTCGAATATCCTGTCCAACCTGAAATATGCGGAGACACATATCGGTGCGGACGATGGCAAAAACACCATTGGTATATCTGTGGTGCAGGCACTTATTTCCCGTTTTGCCTTGTTCGAGGGTACTTGGCGGAAGTATCATGGATTGTCTGATGCCGAGACTTACTTGAAAGAGTGTGTACGTGCGTCGGAAGAAGTCTTAAAGGTTTATCCGAATGTACATCCACAGTATGACGAGCTTTTCAATTCGGAGTCTTTGGATGGGGTGACGGGCATTATCTTGTATAAAGCCTATGAAACCGGTCAGTTGATGCATGGCCTGACACGCATGGTGCGTACCGGTGAATCTTATATTGAGGCGACAAAGGATGCGGTAGACAGTTATCTGTGTACGGATGGTCGTCCGGTAAGTACTACCACCAGTCGGTATGGCGGTGATAAGGAGATTTATGGACAGTTCCGCGACCGTGATTACCGGTTGTATCTGACGATATGTCCTCCCTATATGGTAAAGAAAGAAAATGGTCCGAGCACGGCCGACTGGAAATATACGGATGATGCGCAGGACAGAGAGTTTATAGATCTTCTTGCTACAATCTCCGGTGAGACTTATCATCGTTTGCCGTCTTCCAACTTCAAAGGATTCACGGTGCAGGGGCAGCCGCACTTCAAGAATCAGAACTGGGGACAGGGCTGGAATGCTTCTCAAATGGGATTCTGGGTATGGAAGTACTATAATACGCATACCGTAGCTACCAATGCCAATGGAGTGAATACGACAGATGCGCCTTTGTTCCGTGTAGGAGAGGTAATGGTGAATTATGCCGAAGCCATGTGCGAATTAGGTAAGTTTGATCAGACGGCTGCCGATAAATCCATTAATAAACTTCGTGCACGCGGACATGTAGCGAAAATGACGGTCGAAGACATTACAGATGATTTTGATACGGCCCGTGATCCTTCCGTTCCTGCTCTTCTGTGGGAGGTACGCAGGGAGAGACGTGTGGAACTGATGGGGGAAGGATTCCGTCTGGATGACCTTCGCAGATGGAAAAAAGGAGACTATGTCAATAAACGCCCGTTGGGAGTATATGTGACGGGAGCTTCGGCTAAAAATCTGAAAGTAACCGGCGGACCGAGTAATGACGAAGGGTATGTTTACTTCTTTGACGCTCCGCTCGGATGGCAGGAACATTATTACCTGTATCCGCTGCCTCTGAAGCAACTGGCACTGAATACGAATCTGGAACAGAATCCGGTATGGACTAAATAATTTTTTGAGTAAAAACAGAGGCAAGACCTGTAATATTTTGTATATTGCAGGTCTTGAAAATTTAAACTATAAAATGAAGAACGCTATTTCGGTAAAATATACCCTTCTTTGCGGGACAGCTTGCTGTATGGCCTCTGCTGTGCAGGCGCAGCACAATGTCTCCGATGTTTCCAGAATGAATGTTCTTTTTCTGATGGCTGACGATATGCGTCCCGAACTGGGTTGTTACGGAGTGGAGGCGGTCAAGACTCCGAATATGGATCGTCTGGCATCGAGCGGAGTCTTGTTTCAGAACGCTTATTGCAATGTTCCGGTGAGTGGCGCTTCCCGTGCCAGCCTTCTGACAGGCGTATATCCTCACTATCCCGATCGTTTTGTGAATTTCTCGGCTTATGCCAGCAAGGATTGTCCGGAGGCTATACCTCTTTCCGGATGGTTCACAAAGAATGGTTATCATACAGTTTCGGATGGCAAAGTTTTTCACCACATGAGCGATCATGCCGCATCGTGGAGCGAACCTCCCTACCGGAATCATCCGGATGGATACGATGTCTATTGGGCGGAATATAATAAATGGGAACTTTGGATGAACTCAGAATCGGGCAAGACGATCAATCCCAAGACTATGCGCGGACCGTTTTGCGAGTCAGCGGATGTTCCGGATACGGCATACGATGACGGAAAATTGGCGGAACGTGCCATTCGTGACCTGCGGCGTATGAAAGAAATGAACAAGCCGTTTTTCCTGGCTTGCGGATTTTGGAAACCTCATTTGCCGTTTAATGCTCCGAAGAAATATTGGGATTTGTATAAGCGGGAAGAGATACCTTTGGCTTCCAACCGTTTCAGACCGGAAGGCTTGCCGGAACAAGTCCGTAATTCGAGTGAGATATATGCTTATGCACGGGTGACTGATACGGGGGATGCCGATTTTCAGCGGGAAGTGAAGCATGGATATTATGCTTGCCTGAGCTACGTGGATGCACAAATCGGAAAAGTGCTGGATGCTCTGGATGAGTTAGGTCTGGCGGAGAATACGATTGTGGTACTGCTAGGAGATCATGGCTGGAATCTGGGCGAACATGATTTTGTGGGTAAACATAATCTGATGGACCGTTCTACTCATGTGCCGTTGATTATCCGTGTGCCCGGAATGAAAAAAGGAAAGACCCGGTCGATGGTTGAGTTTGTAGATTTGTATCCTACTTTGTGCGAGTTATGTCAGATACCACAACCAGCAGAACAGTTGGATGGACAGAGTTTTGCAAAAGTTTTCAGCAATCTGAAGGCTAAGACGAAGGATGAAGTCTATATTCAGTGGGAAGGGGGAGACAATGTGGTTGATCAACGTTTTAGTTATGCCGAATGGATGAAAGGTGACGTGAAGAAAGCAAGTATGCTGTTCGATCATCGGATAGATAAAGAAGAAAACAAAAATAGAGTCAATGAGAAAAAATATAAGAGTAAAGTTGAATCACTCTCTTCTTTTATCAAAGTGAAGAAATCATCATTAAAAAAATAATATGAGAACACCAATTATGTCATGCTGCCGTTTGATGGCAGTTGCTTTATTTCTGTTTTGCAGTATGCCGCTATTTGCTCAGCGGCAGGATATTTTATTAAACGACAACTGGAAGTTCCGATTCTCGCATCAGGTGCAGAAAGGGTCGGAAATAAGAGTAGATCTGCCCCATACCTGGAATGCACAGGATGCTTTGTCCGGAAAGATCGACTATAAACGGGGAATCGGTAATTATGAAAAGAAACTGTTCATTCGTCCCGAATGGCAAGGCAAGCGTCTTTTCCTTCGTTTCGAAGGGGCGAACAGTATAGCAGATGTATTTATCAATCGCCGTCATATCGGTGAACATCGTGGAGGATACGGAGCTTTTGTCTTTGAAATAACCGGAGAGGTGAATTATGGAAAAGAGAACTCTATATTAGTGCGGGTGAATAATGGAGAACAACTGGACGTGATGCCTTTGGTGGGTGACTTTAATTTTTATGGCGGTATTTACAGGGATGTGCATCTGCTGATCACTGATGAGGCATGTATTTCTCCTTTGAATTATGCATCTCCGGGAGTTCGTCTGATACAGGATAGTGTCAGTCATCAATATGCGAAAATAAGGGCGGTCGTTGATTTGGCAAATGGTAATAATGCCGGTCAGGAAGTAGAACTGGGTGTCCGTTTGCTGGATGGTCAGAAAGTGGTGGCGCAACAGAAACAGACACTTACTCTTGCCGGGAATGCAGCTTTGCAGCAAGAACTTACATTTGAGATAAATAATCCTCATCTGTGGAATGGCCGTCAGGACCCGTTTCTTTATCAGGCGGAGATTTCTCTGTCAAGAGGAGGGCAACTGGTAGATTGTGTGACGCAGCCTTTAGGACTTCGTTATTATCGGATTGATCCGGATAAGGGATTCTTTTTGAATGGCAAGCATCTGCCTCTTCACGGTGTTTGCCGGCATCAGGACAGGAGTGAGGTGGGTAATGCTTTACGTCCTCAGCATCATGAAGAAGATGCAGCCCTGATGCTGGAAATGGGAGTGAATGCGGTTCGGCTGGCACATTATCCGCAAGCTACCTATTTCTATGATCTGATGGATAAGAATGGGATTATTGTCTGGGCAGAAATACCTTTTATCGGTCCCGGAGGATATGATGATAAAGGATTTGTTAATCTGCCTTCTTTCCGTGCCAATGGGAAAGAACAGCTGAAGGAGCTGATCCGCCAACATTTTAATCATCCTTCCATCTGTTTATGGGGGCTGTTCAATGAACTGCTTGAATCCGGCGATAATCCGGTGGAATATATCAAGGAATTAAATGAGCTGGCGCATCAGGAAGATACTACGCGTCCTACCACTTCAGCAAGTAATCAAATGGGTGACTTGAATTTCATAACGGATGCCATCGCATGGAATCGGTACGACGGATGGTATGGAGGCACCCCGGCCGATTTAGGACGCTGGCTGGACGGTATGCATAGAGATCATCCGGAAATCCGTATTGCCATCAGTGAGTATGGTGCCGGTGCCAGCATTTATCATCAGCAGGATTCGTTGGTAAAATCCGTGCCAAACAGTTGGTGGCATCCGGAGAACTGGCAGACCTATTATCATATAGAGAACTGGAAAGCGATTTCTTCCCGTCCTTATATATGGGGTAGCTTTGTATGGAATATGTTTGATTTCGGTGCGGCTCACCGTACGGAAGGTGATCGTCTGGGAATTAATGATAAGGGGCTGGTTACCTTTGACCGGAAAGTACGTAAAGACGCGTTCTACTTTTATAAGGCTAACTGGAACAAGGAAGAACCTGTGCTTTATCTGGCCGGAAAACGTAACACCGTACGTTCCCGACGTCTGCAAACGATTACTGCATTCACTAATCAGCCCGGGGCGGAACTGTTTGTCAATGGAAAAAGCTATGGTAAGGCAATGCCGGATCAGTATGCTATTTTAGAATGGAAAAATGTGGAGTTGCAGCCGGGAGAGAATGAAATAAAAGTAGTTTCTATCAATAAAAAAGTAAAATTGATGGATAGTTTTCGCTGCAAACTATAGCATAATGCAATAGAAAGCATTACCTTTGCGGTCTATGTGTAAAGCTAAGAAGGAGTCCGTGAAGTAAATAACCTTTGGCAGTCTGTCAAGGTTATCCCTTAATTCATACTCTGGCATATTCTTGCCAGAGTTATTTTCATATTCTATATAATAAGTATAATCGCATGTCTATAAGGCGGATAATAACTATCTGCAAGATATACATGCTCAAAAAAACAATGAAATGATAAATTCAATTAATATACAAATCAGAGAGACCAATACAGATGATTTCGACAGCATAATGACTGTTGAAAAACAAGCGTTTGGCTATGACAAAGAAGCACAGTTGGTAGCCGATCTGCTGGCTGACAAAACTGCAAAACCAATGGTTTCGTTGCTCGCTTTCTACAAAGGTGAGGCTGTCGGACACATTCTCTTCACCAGAGCCTATTTTGATGGTCAGGGAGCACAACAGATGATGCACATTCTTGCACCTTTAGCTGTCAAGCCGGAATATCAACGGCAGGGTATAGGCGGAATGCTGATACGGGCAGGTATAGAGAGGTTGCAGGAAAAAGGTTCGTGCCTTGTGTTTGTATTGGGGCATAAAGAATATTATCCAAAATATGGTTTTATACCGGATGCAGCCAGGCTGGGTTATCCTGCTCCTTACCCGATACTGGAACAGTTCTCGGATTATTGGATGGTTCAGGCAATCAGTCCGAAGGGATTTGATGTGGATAAAGGAAAGATCAGGTGTTCGGATGAGTTGAACAAACCTGAACATTGGAGAGATGATGAATCGGACAGATAGTTCTCTGATAGTAGTTTGTTAAAATAGAGGAAATATGTAAAGATTTAGGTAGCTTTATTAGTGCAGCCTAAATATAAGACTTATTTTTGTGTGGGGCTGTCCAAAATCGGACAGCCCCTTTTTTAGATGTATTAGTATTTTCTATTATCTTTCATCGCCTTCCTCCACCTCTTAAAAGCCCTCATCAGGCTATCTTCCTCCACTGTACCTTCCATATTATAATGTTCCACAAAAAGCTCCATCGAGCGTTTGAACATGATTCCGTTTTTGAATTTATTCTCTAGCAGAAATTCATAGAGTTCCGCCCTCATTTCCACTTCGATTTCCTTTTCTATGGTTAATGCGCTTTCCTGCCCGATATAATTATATACTTCCGGATTCTTTCCGTAGGCTGGATTAGGCAGAACAAACGTGATATTTCCTGTTTCTTTCCAGGATACTTTGGATGGATGCGGGACGGATAACTGATAGAGAAAATGATAGATGGGAGTGATGTGAGAGAGATGGATAGGAATCGGTTTTCGGAGAGAGGCTGACGAAGAAGGTGAGGGGCGACTTTCGGATTCGGGTTCTAAACTTTGTGCGTAACGTACGTACATATACCTTGCCAGATACGGCTTGATGGTAATCGTAACTGTAACCATGGGATTTCAATTCTTAACTGTAAATAAATCTTATATGCATCAGACCGCTTCGGGTCATGAATTCCGTTTTGTTTGTTGAGAAAAATCCCATGGGTTACGGGGACGGAATTATGCTTTTATAAGAAATTGAAAATCAAATAGTTACAAATACCTCTTTTTGGTTTAAAACCAAAGGGCCGTTCCTTTAAAACCAACGCCCCGTTTCTTTAAAACCAAGAGGGTGTTTCTCGGTGAGAAACGGAGGTATTGGTTAAAACCGAAGTGCAAAGCTAGGACGAATATTCGTATTTTTCAAAATAAGGAAAATGCCGGTTGATATTACTGTGTAATGATATGAGAATTATCCGCTACCAATTAAAATTGCGCGTATATACGCGGGGATTGATGTTGATAAATAGTACGGTTTTTGCGGTTGAGCGTTTAACAAAGTTTATTACAAACAGGCGTTTTTCCTTTGCCTCTCTTTTTTTACGTGCCTCCCTTGCTCTCCGGAACATCTGTCCGGCCGTTACCACTCTTCCTGAATTAAATAAAATTAAGAATCTCTGCCGGACGAAGATGGAATTTTCATATTTTCGCCCTATACTTGTATATAAAATAACTAGTGATATAAGATGAAAAGTAAGAATGGATTTAGCCGGTGTGGGGAACTATACATCGGTCGTTTACAAAAAGAGGGGCGCTTTTCTACAGCGCATGTCTATAAGAATGCCCTTTTTTCTTTCAGTAACTTTTGTGGTACGCAGAACGTGTCGTTCCGTCAGGTTACCCGTGAGTGTCTGCGCCGTTACGGTCAGCATCTGAGTGATTGTGGTTTGAAACCGAATACGGTTTCTACCTATATGCGTATGTTGCGTAGTGTTTATAATCGTGGAGTGGAGTCGGGGAGAGCTCCGTATGTCCCCCGACTGTTTCATGATGTATATACCGGAGTGGACATTCGGCAGAAACGCGCGTTGCCGGTTCCGGAATTGCATAAGCTTCTGTATGAGGATCCCAAGACGGACCGTTTGCGACGTACACAGGCCATTGCCGGATTGATGTTCCAGTTCTGCGGGATGTCCTTTGCCGATCTGGCACATCTTGAGAAGTCTGCCCTGGATCAGAATATTCTCCGTTACAGCCGTATCAAGACGAAGACTCCGATGAGTGTGGAAATCCTTGATACGGCGCAGGAGATGATCAGCCAGCTCCTGAATCATCAGCCTTCACGTCCGGATTGTCCCGACTATCTGTTCGATATCCTTTCGGGTGACAAGAAGCGTAAGGATGAACGTGCTTACCGTGAATACCAGTCCGCCCTTCGCCGGTTCAATAACCATTTGAAGGGATTGGCAAAAGCTTTGCGTCTGACTTCTCCGGTGACTTCCTATACGCTCCGCCATTCATGGGCGACTACCGCCAAATATCGTGGCGTCCCTATTGAAATGATCAGCGAGTCGCTGGGACATAAGTCCATCAAGACAACCCAGATCTATTTGAAGGGATTCGGACTGAAGGAACGTACGGAAGTGAATAAAATGAATTTGTCTTACGTAAAGAACTGCTCGATGGGAACGTTGTAAATATCTAAAATATTAATAATCAGTATTAAAGTATGTGCGTTACTTCTTAGGTAACGGATTTAAATATGACGCAAAGATAGACAAAAACACAAATAGAAAACAAATAAAATCCCATTTTTTTTAGTTTTATCCGCAATATAAGGCAAAAAAGGCTTTGAACATGAAAAAACATTATCTTCATGTCCCACTTCCGTTATACCATATTTCCACAGGAATATACCCCTTCTCGCAGGCTGCAAACTCCTTCTATCACGTATTTGTCGATGTTCTTCACTGTTCCCATTACGTTTGTCCCTGAATGTGTGTTTTTCCGTTACCTAAGAAGTAACGGAAAAACATGGGGTAAAAAAAGATGATTCTAACAAACAAGAAATCTATTAATGCTGGGCCTAGCTTTGGGACAGGGGAAGGCGTAGCACACTCAAAGCGCTGGTATGTTGCTTTGGTCCGTATGCATCACGAGAAAAAAGTATCTGAGTATCTGGACAAGATGGGCATTGAGAATTTCATTCCTCTTCAACAGGAGATGCATCAATGGAGTGACCGCCGCAAACTGATCGAGTCCGTTCTTCTTCCGATGATGGTGTTTGTCCACGCCGATCCGAAAGAACGGGTGGAAGTTCTGAGCCTTTCTACTGTGAGCCGCTATATGGTGATGCGTGGTGAAAGCAGTCCTGCTGTTATTCCTGATGATCAGATGGCACGTTTTCGTTTCATGCTTGATTATTCGGATGAAACAATCTGTATGAATAGCTCTCCTTTGGCACGTGGTGAGAAAGTTCAAGTAATTAAAGGACCTCTGCAGGGGCTTGTGGGTGAGCTTGTCAATGTAGATGGTAAAAGTAAGATTGCTGTTCGACTGAACATGCTTGGTTGCGCCTGCGTAGACATGCCGATTGGCTATGTTGAGCCTATAGGTGAAAAAAACTAAGTGGGTAATGACGACTTCCTGTTTACAAGAAAAAATCGATAAACTTCAAAATACAGTTCATGCTCTGCTCCATAAAAGTAATTATATGGCGGGTGTGTATGTTGATGATCTTGCACGACTGAACAACGAAATCCATGAACAGATCAATGATCTGTATCCTTGTCACGGTAAGACTGCTGAGCAGGAAGCTGCTTTGTGTCTGTCTCTTCTGATGGGATATAGTGTGTCTATGTATGCCAATTCGGAGGATGAGGCAAAGAAAAAAACTGTTTTGAGGCGTTCGCAGATGATTCTAAAGAAGTTATCTCCTACATCTTTGAGATTCCAACTATCTACTATTTGTAATCAGTTTTGAAATTAAACACGTACAAATCATGAGATATCTATTGGCTTATTTTAATCAGCATTTATATAAAAATTATTTTAGCTATTGGATAGTACTTCTTACAGATTCTATTTTATCCGTAGTTAGTACTTGTGTAACTATGCTTTTTGTCTCTGAATTAATCGCAGATATTAGCAAAACAGCCTTTTTATCACTACTATTCTGTTCTTTTATTTTTAGCCTTACTTTATTCTATTTTTTGAAAGTCCATAAAAATATAATACGCCATGCATCGGTCAGAAGCATTGGGAAAATAGTCTTTGCAGTATTACTCAAGGAGCTATGTATGTTGGCTGTTGTTGTGGTGGTGGGAAGTTGGATTGAATTTTGTTTGGCTTGGGTTTATTGCTTTATTGACCTGCTGTTGTCTATTGTTCTTTTGGTAGGCTCTAGGGTATTTTTATTATTGATTTATGATATCGTGATCACTCAGGTAAATTTTAGAAAAACTCGTGTGTTGGTTTATGGGACAGATGATCAAAGTGTATCATTAAAACAACGCTTATATAGTAGCAAACATTATCAGGTTGTAGGGTATATTAATCCCAGTCAGAACTTGAAATCATATAGAATATCTGAGCTACCTGTTTATCATTTTAATGATGAGACAAATTTTCGTCGTTTTGTAAGTAAATATAATATTGGTGGTGTTATTTTCCCTTCGGACAAGGCAGTCCAGGATGAATCCGATCAACTTGTGAAATATGGTCAAAACATAGGAATTAAAAATTTGGTATCCCCTTCAATTGATATTGTTGGTATGGGATTGAAGAAAACCGCCATTCGTGAAGTGAAGATTGAGGATCTTTTAGGGCGTGATGAAATTAAGATCAATATGCAGGAAGTTATTAATAACTTTTCAGGCAAGACGGTGATGATCACGGGAGCTGCCGGTAGCATCGGTAGTGAATTATGCCGTCAGATTGCAACTTTTGGAGTCAAGCACTTGGTGTTGTATGATAATGCTGAGACCCCGATGCATGAGATACGTTTAGAATTGGAGAAATCATTTTCCGAATTGAGCTTCACTCCGTTCATAGGCGACATCCGTAATAAAGAACGTCTTCACATGGCCTTTGAGAAATATCATCCGCAGGTTGTTTTTCACGCGGCAGCGTATAAGCATGTTCCGTTGATGGAAGAAAATCCTTGTGAGGCAGTTCGTGTCAATGTAGTTGGTTCACGCATGGTCGCTGATTTCTGCGTACAATATCGTGTAGAAAAAATGATCATGATTTCTACAGATAAGGCAGTCAATCCAACGAATGTAATGGGTGCTTCCAAACGTCTGGCGGAAATCTATGTGCAAAGTTTAGGCTTAGCTATGGAGCGTGGCGAAATTCAAGGTGTCACTAAATTCGTGACCACTCGTTTTGGTAATGTATTGGGGAGTAATGGTAGTGTAATACCTTATTTTCGCAAACAGATTAGTACAGGCGGACCGGTTACGGTGACCGATCCAAAAATTACCCGTTTCTTTATGACTATTCCTGAAGCTTGCCGTTTGGTGATGGAAGCCGCTACCATGAGTACAGGTAATCAGATATTTGTATTCGATATGGGTAAACCCGTTAAAATAGTGGATTTGGCGGAAAGAATGATTCGTTTGGCTGGGTATGTACCGAATGAAGATATTGAAATCAAGTTTACCGGTTTACGTCCCGGAGAAAAACTTTATGAAGAAGTGCTAAGTAACGAAGAAAATACGATCCCAACTGATCATTATAAAATACGTATTGCCAAAGTTCGGGAGTATGGTCGAAATGCGATACTTCCTGCTTATGATGAGCTTGAAAACTTGTCATTGTTGGTAAAGATAGACGATACGGTAAGACTGATGAAACAAGTAGTGCCTGAATTTAAGTCGAATAATTCGGTGTATGAGAAGTTTGATAAAGAATTGTGTAAATAAGAAAAAGCTTTAGTATCACGGGAAGGAGTGTATTAGTAGATATAAACTTGATGTGATACAGTATTTTATAAAAAGTGTGTTTGATTTTATGTAAATAGATATAAAAAACAATAGTATGGAAAATGATATTCAAGCTCTTTTAAAAAAGAATAATTTTTCGGTCGTTATCGAAATTTTTCAACGTGCTTCTGAAGAAGAAAAAATGAAGATTATACTAGTGATAGGGGCTGTTGTAGGTACGAGTGTTGTGCTTAAAAGATTTTATGATTTCTTGAAAAGTTTAATGTAAAAAACAGTCGTAAACACGTAGGCACTCATTGTGTGGCTCTTGCTCTATGCTTGTTTCCACTTATCTTTGATGATACGAAAGATTTATCAACAATGGATACAAAAGATTTGAAGATTGCTATTGCTGGTACCGGATATGTTGGTCTTAGTATAGCAACACTACTGTCGCAACACCATCAGGTGACAGCAGTCGATGTGATTCCCGAGAAAGTAGATATGCTCAATCGTAGACAATCACCTATTCAGGATGAGTATATAGAAAAGTTTTTATCCGAAAAGGCATTGAATCTAACGGCTACACTTGACGGTGCAAAAGCATACAGTGACGCTGATTTTGTGGTTATAGCAGCTCCTACTAACTATGATCCGATAAAGAATTATTTTGATACTCATCATATAGAGGATGTCATTGACCTAGTTTTAAGTGTCAATCCTGATGCTGTGATGGTAATCAAGTCTACTATTCCTGTGGGATATTGTCGTGGACTTTATTTGAAGTATGCCCGCAAGGGAGTCAAGAAGCTTAACTTGCTTTTTTCTCCTGAGTTTCTTCGTGAGAGCATGGCCCTTTATGATAACCTTTATCCAAGTCGTATCATTGTTGGTTATCCAAAGTTGATTGATAGCGAGCAGTTTGACGAGGAAAACGAAGCTATTAAGTCTGTTGCGGATATTCCTGCCCTAGAGAAGGCTGCACGTACTTTTGCCGCATTGCTTCAGGCAGGTGCAATCAAGAAAGATATTCCCACTCTTTTTATGGGTATAAAGGAGGCGGAAGCTGTTAAACTGTTTGCTAATACCTATCTTGCTTTGCGTGTCAGTTATTTTAATGAATTGGATACTTATGCGGAGATGAAAGGTCTGGATTCTCAGTCAATCATACAGGGTGTTGGTCTTGATCCTCGTATTGGCACACACTATAATAATCCATCCTTTGGTTATGGTGGTTATTGTTTGCCTAAAGACACGAAACAACTCTTGTCTAACTATCAGGATGTACCTCAAAACATGATGACTGCTATTGTCGAAAGTAATCGTACAAGGAAAGATTTCATAGCTGACCAAGTTTTGTCTAAAGCCGGATATTATACTGCATCCAGTCAATGGGATGCCCACAAGGAACAAAATATAGTGATTGGGGTATATCGCTTGACGATGAAATCCAATTCTGATAATTTCCGTCAAAGTGCTATTCAAGGTATCATGAAACGTATCAAGGCGAAAGGAGCGACTATTATCATTTATGAACCTGCCATGCAAGACGGTGAGACTTTCTTTGGCAGCCAAGTAGTGAATGACTTGGCAAAGTTTAAAGAAATGAGCCATGCTATCATCGCTAACCGTTATGATAGTTGCTTAGACGATGTGATGGAAAAAGTCTATACTCGTGATATTTTTCAGAGAGATTGATTATGGTAAACTATAATGTGGATTTGGAGGGCAAGACCGTTCTTGTCACAGGTGCAGCTGGTTTTATTGGTGGTAATTTAGTGAAGCGTCTGTTCCATGATGTGAAAAATATAAAGATAGTTGGTATTGATTCCATTACTGACTATTACGATGTCAATATTAAAAAGGAGCGTTTGAAAGAGATTGAGGCGCTTAATCGTGATTGGACGTTTATTCACGACTCTATTGCCAACAAAAAAGCAGTAGAGACAATCTTTACAGATAACCGGATTGCAGTGGTTGTGAATCTGGCGGCTCAGGCAGGGGTACGTTACTCTATCACTAATCCGGATGCTTATATCGAAAGCAATCTTGTTGGCTTTTACAATCTTCTTGAGGCTTGCCGTCATCATAATGTGGAGCACCTTGTGTATGCTTCTTCATCTTCAGTATATGGTTCCAACAAGAAAGTCCCATATTCCACTGACGATAAGGTCGACAATCCTGTGTCTCTTTATGCAGCCACTAAGAAAAGTAATGAACTGATGGCGCATGCTTACAGTAAACTTTACAACATCCCATCTACTGGCCTTCGTTTCTTTACTGTTTACGGTCCTGCAGGTCGTCCTGATATGGCGTACTTTAGCTTTGCCAACAAACTTCGTGAGGGCAAGACTATTCAGCTTTTTAATTATGGCCGTTGTAAACGCGATTTTACTTATGTTGATGATGTTGTCGAAGGTGTCGTTCGTATTATGCAACATGCTCCTGAGAAACAGAATGGTGAAGACGGTTTGCCAATTCCTCCATACAAGGTTTACAATATTGGCAACAGTTCACCGGAAAATCTTCTCGACTTTGTTACCATTCTTCAAGAAGAACTTATTGCCGCAGACGTTCTTTCTAAAGATTTTGACTTTGAAGCGCACAAGGAGTTTGTCCCAATGCAGCTAGGTGATGTCCCTGTTACCTATGCTGATACTATACTACTGGAGCAGGATTTTGATTTCAAGCCATCAACATCATTAAGAAAAGGATTAAGAGCGTTCGCAGAATGGTATAAGAGATATTATAAAGTATAATCAAATAAATAACAATATTCAAGTATGAGCATTTTTGCAGGTAAAACTTTGATGATAACCGGTGGCACGGGTTCGTTTGGTAATGCAGTTCTTAACCGTTTTCTCTGTACAGACATTGGCGAGATCCGCATATTCTCACGTGATGAGAAGAAACAAGACGATATGCGTCATGAATATCAGGCTAAGATGCCTGAAGTAGCTAACAAGATAAAATTTTATATTGGTGACGTTCGCAATAAATCAACACTGAAGTATGCCACTCAAGGCGTTGATTATATCTTCCATGCAGCTGCTTTGAAGCAGGTGCCTTCTTGTGAATTTTTTCCTATGGAGGCTGTGAAGACCAATGTAATCGGAACAGATAATGTTCTTGATGCTGCTATTGATGCCGGCGTTAAGTGTGTTATCTGTCTTTCTACCGATAAAGCGGCGTATCCAATCAACGCGATGGGTATTACCAAGGCAGTTGAAGAGAAGATTGCTGTTGCCAAGTCCCGTTATTCCGGTGACACAAAAATATGTTGTACCCGTTATGGAAATGTAATGTGCTCTCGCGGTTCTGTCATACCTTTGTGGATTGACCAGATTCGTAATAATACTCCTATCACTCTTACCGAGCCCAAGATGACTCGTTTCATTATGTCACTCGAAGAAGCTGTTGACTTGGTATTGTTCGCATTCGAGCATGGACAGAATGGAGATATACTCGTTCAGAAGGCTCCTGCATGTACTATTCAAACACAGGCAGAGGCTGTTTGCGAGCTCTTTGGTGGCAAGAAAGAAGATATTAAGGTAATCGGAATCCGTCATGGCGAGAAGATGTACGAAACCCTGCTCACTAATGAAGAATGTGCTAAGGCGGAGGATCTGGGTGACTTCTATCGCGTGCCGGCAGACAACCGTTCTCTAAATTACGATAAGTTCTTCACAAAGGGTGATCAGAACCGTTGTGAACTCACAGAGTTTAATTCCGATAACACACGTCGTCTTGACCTTGAAGAAACCAAAGCCAAGATTGCCGCTCTTGAGTACATCCAGAATGAACTTAATGGCGTTATAAATCTAGCCAAGTAAATAATGAAGATATTAGTAACAGGAGCCAAGGGATTTGTAGGTAGAAACCTTTGCTCCCAACTTAACAACATAAAGGAAGGCAAAGCCCGTTGGTACAAAGGCGTACAAGTGGATGAAGTCTTTGAGTATGATCTCGGAAATACCCAAGAAGAACTTGACCACTTCTGTGCTGAGGCTGATTTTGTTTTCAACCTTGCGGGTGTCAACCGTCCTCAGCATCCAGAAGAGTTCATGCAAGGTAACTTTGGTTTTGCCGGTACTCTGCTTGATACGCTGAGGAATCATAAAAATTCTTGTCCTGTCATGCTCTCGTCATCAGCCCAAGCTTCTCTTACCGGTCGTTTTGGAAATTCAGAGTACGGACGTTCAAAAAAGGCAGGTGAAGACCTCTTCCTTACCTACGGTCAAGAGGTCGGTGCCAAGATGCTTGTCTATCGCTTTCCCAATCTTTTTGGCAAGTGGTGTCGCCCTAACTACAATAGTGCTGTCGCTACTTTTTGTAGTAACATAGCCAATGATCTTCCTATTCAGGTGAATGACCGTAGTGTTGAGATGGAACTTGTCTACATTGATGATCTTGTAGATGAAATGATATCAGCATTGATAGGTAAGGAGCACCGTTGTGAGTTCGAAGGTCTTGAGGTACTTCCAAAGAAAGATGGTTGTTACTGCTATTGTCCTGTTACTCATAGAACAACTCTTGGTGAAATAGTCGATATCATTAAGGATTGTGCAGCATCAGTGAATCCTGACGAGAGTAAAGTACAGACCGCTATGGCCGTACCACAAGGCAGCCTTGAGTATAAACTTATGACCACCTACCTCTCTTATCTCCCTAAGGAGAAAGCTGTCATCAACCTCAAGATGAATGTCGATCAGCGTGGTTCATTTACAGAACTCATTCATACTCTTAATAATGGTCAGGTAAGCATCAACATAAGCAAGCCTGGAGTAACCAAAGGTGAGCATTGGCATCACTCTAAGTGGGAGACTTTCATCGTAGTCTCAGGTCATGGTCTTATCCGACTCCGCAAAGAGGGAACAGATGACATCTGGAACTATGAAGTGAGTGGTGATAAGATTCAGGCAGTTCATATGCTTCCCGGCTACACCCATAACATTATCAATTTAAGTGAAACCAAAGACTTGGTAACTGTGATGTACTGCAATGAGGTATTCAACCCCAATCGGGCAGACACTTACTTTGATCCGGTTGAAAAGAAATAATAAAATGGAAAACAAAACTCCCAAATTTGATTATAGCGACGTAAAGTTCAAAGAGAACGGTAATCTCAAGCTTATCATCGTCGTAGGCACCCGTCCCGAGATCATCCGTCTTGCTGCAGTCATCAACAAATGTCGTAAGTACTTTGATGTAATTCTAGCTCATACAGGTCAGAACTATGACTACAATCTTAATGGAATTTTCTTCCGCGATCTTAAACTCTCGGAACCTGAAGTCTATATGGATGCCGTAGGGGATGACCTCGGTGCTACTTGTGGTAATATCATTAACTGTTCGTACAAACTCTTTGTTCAGACAAAGCCTGATGCGGTTCTCGTACTTGGTGATACTAACTCATGCCTTTCGGTAATTGGTGCAAAGCGCCTCCATATTCCAATTTTCCACATGGAAGCAGGTAATCGTTGTAAGGACGAATGTCTCCCTGAAGAGACTAACCGTCGCATCGTGGATATTATTTCAGATGTGAATATGGCTTACTCAGAGCATGCAAGAAGATATTTGGCAGACTGCGGACTTCCTAAAGAGAGAACCTATGTTACTGGTTCTCCTATGGCAGAAGTTCTTCATGAGAACCTTGCAGCCATCAATGCCTCTGACGTACACCAACGTCTCGGACTAGAGAAAGGTAAGTATATCCTGCTCTCTGCCCATCGTGAGGAAAATATTGATACAGAGAAGAACTTTACATCCCTCTTTACCGCAATAAACAAGATGGCTGCGAAATATGATATGCCAATCCTTTATAGTTGCCACCCACGCTCCCGCAATCGCTTGCAGGCTTCTGGTTTCCAACTCGACCCTCGAGTCCAAGTACAACAGCCACTTGGTTTCCATGATTACAATTGCCTCCAGATGAATGCTTTCGCGGTAGTTAGTGATAGTGGTACACTTCCGGAGGAGAGTTCATTCTTTACTACCGTGGGGCATCCTTTCCCTGCCGTATGTATTCGTACCTCTACGGAGCGTCCTGAATCTCTTGATAAGGCTGGCTTTATTCTGAGTGGTATTGATACAAAAGGACTTTTACAGTCAGTCGATACAGCTGTTGAGTTAGTAAAGAATGGTGATTTCGGAACCCCTGTACCTAGCTACACTGAAGAGAATGTCAGTACCAAAGTTGTGAAGATAATTCAGAGTTACGTTGGCGTAGTGAATAAGATGGTTTGGAGGAAGGGTATATAATTGAACTACAAGTGTGTGCACAGGTGAGGTTGATGCCTATGGTTCAATACCAATATGCACTTCAAAATAAGTGAGTTAACAAATAAACAATTTTTGTTTGTCACACTCAATAGATATTGAAAATCCTGAGTCAGCAGAACAGTATGAAAAGAACAAAACGCGATTTAGACAACAATGAAAAATAGACTTAAATGGCCGGACTTTTGTAAGTTCGTTGCGATGTTTCTAGTCACTTGGGATCATGCTTCGCAAGTTATTAGTAATTCTATCTTTAATAGCCTGTTAGGGGGGGGGGAATTTAGTTGCTGTACACATGCCTCTATTCTTCATTATCAGTGGTTATTTTATTGATTTGGAGAAGATCAGAGGTGCAAAGATTCTTCCTTTTGTAAAAAATAAGTTTGAGCATCTCATGATACCTGCAATTGTATGGACAAGTTTATATTGTCTTTTGACAATGACCATGAAGGGACCTCTTACGTTCCTCTCGTTCTATTGGTATCTATTCAGCCTGTTCTTGTCATTTGTTGTCATCGTGATTTTTAGCAAGCTAATCAACAACAACACTTGGGCAATCTTACTCTCTACAGTGGTGATTATGTTCACACCATATATACCGACAATATCGAATCTCAACTTCATGTTCCCATTCCTTTGGGTAGGTTATTTACTGCGAGTACATCCACCCAAGCAATCAAGCCTTTGGTTTGCGATATCTCTTATCATCACAGCAGGCTTGTTTCTGATATGGAATTGGGATTATACTGTCTATCTGTCACGCTTTAATACAGCAATCCTATCAGTTGATATGCTGATAAAATGTGTAGTTCGATTTGCAATGGGCGTGTCTAGCTCCTATGTAATAATGTATTTGGCACAACGCTTTGAGGGTATCTGCTTTATCAACAACTTCAGTAAATATGGTCAATATACGCTAATCACTTATTTGGCTTCGTTGGTGCTCTTTGGCGTGATGCGCAAGTACTTGCCCATCGGCATTGACCAACCGGTACTGCTAGAGTTCTTCTCATTGCTCCTATGTGTGGCAACTTATGCTTTATGTATATTGCTGCAGAAGGGCATATCAAAGAAAAAGTATCTAAGACTGGTATTTTTAGGGATAAGCAAATAGAAAAATCAGAATATATGATTCAGAAATTATTAGCATTTTTATTCATGCTTCGCAGGTCGTTCTTGTTGCGGCTTCAAAGAGCGTATGTGATTACACATACCGAGTGTGAAAGCACCCCCAAGGTAAAGGGGGAGGTGTATCTTAATGCCACAGGCGTTAAACTTGGTAAGAACGTAACCTTCTATCAAGGTGTTTATTTATGGGGGGGGGGGAATTTCTGTTGGCTCGAATGTTGATATTGGAATGAACACAGTTATATTCGCCAAGAAAGGGGTTTTTATAGGTAACAATACTTCCATTGCAGGTCAGTGTTATATCATAGACTCTAACCATGGAACCAAGATAGGTGAACTGATTAGGAATCAGGAGGACGATGTGTCCAAAGATGGTATTCATATTGGTAACGATGTTTGGATTGCAGCTCAGTGTGTTATATTAAAAGGTGCCAAGATAAATGATGGTGCTATCATTGGAGCTCAATCGCTTGTTAATTGTGAAATACCCGCCAACGCAATAGCTGTGGGAACTCCGGCAAAGGTAATTGGATACAGAAAATAATGAAAGTATTAGACGCTAAAACAATAAAGAACAATAAAGGAATTGTAGCAAATATAGTTGCCGCCTTTGGTATCAAGGGTTTGGGCATGATAGTCAATATGCTATCCATGCCACTTTATATTGACTATTTCGGTAACAATATGATTCTTGGTCTGTGGTTCACAATTTTGACGGTTGTGAACTGGATTCTATCGTTCGATGTGGGAATTGGCAACGGACTTCGCAACCATCTGACCAAGGCTCTGTCCAAAAAGGATTATGAAGAGGGTAAACGACTGACATCCTCAGCATTCGCCTCTCTTGGAGCTATCACGATAGTTTTTACTATCATCGTGTATGCTATCATGCCTGTTGTCAACTGGAACAATTTGTTCAATATCTCCACAGATGTAGTTTCGCACAGTGTGCTTGCAAGGTGTGTAGGCATTACTATGATTGGTATCATGGCCTCGTTCTTCTTGCATATTGTTCGAAGCATATTGTTTGCGTTGCAACTTTCTTCCATCGTCAACTTGCTTCACCTGTTGACCAGTATATTGCTTGTTGCCTATTTGTTTGTTGCTCCTGATTATAGCTCAATTGAAAGCAAACTTAGTACATTATCCATAGCCTACGCCATATTAATTAATATTCCATCCATACTGACCTTGCTCTCTGTTTTCTTCTTTTCAGAAATGAGATATTGCAGACCTAGGATACAGTATGTCACAAAAAACGCAGTAAAGGCTGTTTTTGGTTTGGGTATATCCTTTTTTGTGGCTCAGGTTATGTATATGGTTATTACTGTTACCAACGAATGGTTCATTTCCAAGTTCTTCTCGCCCGAATGTTGTGTGGACTATCAAATCTATTTCCGCCTCTTTGCTCTTGTAGGTAGCTTAATTATGCTTGCAATGTCACCCCTGTGGTCAGCCATCACAAAAGCCTATAGCCAGAAGCGTTATCAGTGGATTGTCAAGCTTCAAAAAGTCTTGAACTATTTGGCCTTAGCTTGTATTGCAATGGAGTGTGTGTTTGTCATTTTGTTGCAGCCTATCATAGATATCTGGTTGGGAGATAGAGCTATCGAAGTGAACTACCTTACAGCCTCTTTCTTCCTACTCTATGGCGTTGTTATGATATGGGTAGCTATCCAGTCCACAGTTGTCGCAGGCTTGGGTACTTTGAAGGTTCAATTGCGATTCTATCTTTTTGCGGCCATCTTCAAAATTACCACCATCGTAGTTGTTTCGCAATTTACAGATAACTGGTCAATAGTGATTCTTGCAACTGCACTTGGATTATTACCTTATTGCATTTATCAGCCATTTGTAGTTAAAAAGCAATTAAATATGTTAGAACTAGAAAATACATAAATGAACGTATATGAAGAAAGTATATTATATAGGTTGGTATATATCAAATAATGATAAAGCCAATTATAGTGGTAACGTTCCTGGAAACTTGAAGATGCACTATGTCGTTGATCAATTGAAGGAAAGTGGCTCTACTCCTAAAATAATTTCTTTTGCCAGCAAGAAAAACGGAAAGGGACTCTATTTTAATACAAGAACAGAGGCTCAAGGCTGTGATTTGACATACCTTGGAGGTTTTCACGGCTTTGGTCAAATTGCTAAAAAGTTGGACTTCTTGCTCAAGAAGTTAATTTTTGCACTTCTTTTCATCTTTAAATTTCGCAAAGATGACACTATTGTACTCTACCACAGTGTTGCCATCACAAATCTTGTCGCAAAATTAAAGCGAGTTGTGAAGAGAAAGATTATTGTTGAGGTAGAAGAAGTGTATGGTTATTCAGCTGTCGCTGATAGACCTTGGGTTGACCAAGAGATACATTCGATTAAACAAATGGACTATTATATTTGTGTCAATGATGGTATTCCTCGGAACCTGAAACTTGAAGATGGAAAGTTTGTTGTTAGTTTCGGAGTAGGTCGTATCCCAATGAGAACAAATGACCGATTTGACGATGGAAAAATTCATGTTGTATATGCAGGAACTGTAGAAATGAAAAAGTTGGGTGCTATGACTGCAGTGGAGTCTGCTAGATTTTTTTCCGGGAATTATATTTTGCATATTCTTGGTTTTGGCTCGGGTGAAAATATGCAGAAATTGCAAAATAGAATAACCGAGATTAATGAGGAGGCAGGATGCGAACGAGTTCAATATAATGGCTATAAATCCGGCAAAGAGCTGGATGACTTTTTGTTCTCATGCCACATTGGATTGAGTTCAAATGTGATGAGACCAAACTTTGCCAACAACTCATTCCCTTCAAAGGTAATCACTTATATGTGTCATGACTTAGCTGTGGTACTGGGTTATGCAAAAGCCTTCTACGACGTGCCTATGTCTAAGGGGTGGCAGTTCTATCATGAACACACTCCTGAGGCTATTGCGCAAGCAGTGGGAAATGTAGAAATCAAGCCAGTTGGTTATTATCATCCTTCGATAGAAAGAATGAACAACCAGCTCCAGTCTTTCTTCAAGAAATATTGTTGATATGAAAATCGCAATCATAACATTATTTGACAACGGGAACTATGGTTCAGAACTTCAATCATTAGCTTTGAGCCGATACCTATCAAGTAAAGGAAATAATGTTACCTTATGTCATATAAAGGCTCCAGGTAAGTTTGTCCGTTTGCTTGAAGTCCTAACTGACAGAATTGTTCTGAAATTTAATACTGCATTTAGCAAAGAAAAGAAACAGTATTTCGCCGATTGTATCAATAATGTAAGCAAGCAACGTTTTATCTCTCCTGAGCTCAAACAGTATGTACATTCGTTTGTATCAAAACATGTGATATCGAAACGAATCAGCAGATGGAATTTTCCCAACAAGCAGTTTGATGCTTATGTTTGTGGAAGTGATCAGATTTGGTCAGCTCTGAAGTTGCCTGTATCTCCTTATCGGTTTCTTCATCGGGTGAATCCAGATAAGAAAATTGCGTATGCACCAAGTATTGGGCTTGACAGCTTACCTCTGTATTATATTAAACAGACAAAGAAATACATCTCTGATTTCAAGTATCTTTCCGTAAGAGAGAGTCTGGCCAAACAGGCTTTGAAGGAACACATGGATCTTGATGCAATTCAGGTTCTTGACCCCACAATGCTTGTAGGTACAGAAATGTGGGATGACTTGTTGGATAAAGAAGGTAAGAAAGGGCCTAATCACGAGTATGTCTTTTGTTATTTCTTGGGCGAGATGTACGATGATACAATAAGTTGCATTAATGAGATTGCTGAAGGTCGTGAGGTGTTAATCCTGCCATACAAAGAAGATAGCCAAAAAGTTCTTAATGGGAAATACGAACTGGCTGATCCACTTGATTTTGTAAACCTCATCAAGAATGCAAAATACGTTTTGACCGATTCGTTTCATGGAAGTGTATTCTCGGTTTTATACAACAAGCAATTCGTTGTTACCAAACGCTCGCATGTGGGTAGGGTTTCCCAAACCTCTCGTATCACATCTCTTTTGTCAAAGTTCGGTTTTGAAGCACAATATTGCCAACATACCGAAGAGATGCTTGATGCTCTAAGAACCCCAATCAATTATAATTCAAAAACTCAAATACTTCATGATGAGCAGAATATCTCTAGAGAATTTCTTAACAATGCTCTGATGGAAATAAATATAGATATAAAAAATGAATAGATATTTAGATGGCAAAAAAATAGCCGATTGTTGTGGATGTTCGGCATGTGTGCAGAAATGTCCTAAGCAATGCCTCTCAATGTCGAAGGATAATGATGGCTTCCTGTTTCCTGTTGTGGTTAATAACGATTGCATAGATTGTGTCATTTGTGCCAAGGTTTGCCCTATGGAAAATAAGATTGGCTTATCCGATGAGCAGAAATACTATGGTGCATACAATGGAAACAGTCAGGAAGTTCTTACTAGTTCTTCTGGCGGCATTTATCCGGCTCTTGCTAAATGGATTATTGAACAAAAAGGTGTTGTGTATGGAGCGTCTTTAGATTCTGAACATAACCTTTATCATATAGGCGCAACTACAGAAGATGAAGTAAGGAAGACCTCGGGCTCAAAATATTTCCAAAGCGATATAAAGGATACATACAACGAGTGTAAAGCTGATTTGGATGCAGGAAAGGTTGTACTGTTCACCGGAACTCCTTGTCAAGTCCACGGTTTGAAATGCTTTCTCAGAAAAGACTATGAAAATTTTTATACAGCAGATGTAATCTGCCATGGTGTTCCAAGTCAGAAGATGTTCAACGCTTATGTCTCTTTCCTCGAAAAGAAGCATAATGCTAAGTTGATTGACATTAATTTCCGCGACAAGAAACGCAATGGTTGGTCTATCACACTTAGATACACAATGAAATATCCTAACGGGAAGCACAAGGATTATTATTTGATAAGCAAACTTTCAGAATACTTTGTTGCTTTCCTTGAAGGATCAATTGCACGTGAAAGTTGCTATGTATGTCCGTTCTCATCATTGAATAGAGCTGGAGATATCACGATGGGTGACTTCTGGGGGTATCAGAAGAAAAGACCAGACCTTAAGCACGAAGAAGGGTTATCTCTGATATTAAGTAATAGCAAGAAAGGAGAATATATGCTGGATGTGTTGTGCAAGAATGGAGTTACTTTTAACGAAGTTGACGAAGATTGCGTAAAAGTTAGTGAAAACAAAAACTTATATTATCCTACTACCAGGCCAGCACTTCGTGATAAGGTCTATGAAGAGTTGGAGAATGAAGGATTTGAATACATTGCAGCAAAGTATTACAGACAAACGCACACCTTAAGAAACAAGGTAAAAAATATTTTGCCAAATAAGATGGTTAAATTGCTGCAAAAGATATAGTTATGTTTATTTTAATATTGGCTCTGATTGTCCTTTTTACAGTCTTGGATGCTTCGATTTCATCATTCATATTGTTGATGATTGCTTATGCCACAGGTTTAGGGGTAACTCTTACATTATCTGGAAATATCAGACGGAAAGGAAGGAATATATTTTACATTATTTTTGCAGTATATATAGTTACTGCATACATTACGAGTCTGTCTTTTTCGACTTTAGATCATTTTTTAGTTTCTGACTCCTCTCGTTATATTGACTCATATATTAACAGAATTCACTTCTTTTATAACAAACAAGATTTTATAGATTGTTATTTTCACTTTGCTGATAACAACCTCCTCTACAATGCCTACTTGAATACAATGGCTATGTTTGTCAACAATGATCTTGGCGGTATGACGGTTTATGGCATGACATTGCTTCAGACGGTTTGGGGTGTACTTTCAGCTATAGTGTTATTCCGAATCCTTTCGAGACACTTTGAGGTGGAGAAAGCTTTCCACTATACATTGACGTTTGCTTTGTGTTCACTTTTTTTGTTCTATTCTACGGTAGTCATCAGAGATATTGTCATTTGCTTCCTGTATCTATGTGCGTTTGATGTGGTGGATCAGAAATTCTCATTGACGGGCTTGGTGAAGCTTGGTGTCATCATGATTCTCGTATGGGGTATCCGACTCTATTCAGGTATCTTTGTAGCAACCTTCATCGGATATTATCTATATGTGCAATGCAGAACTAGCAGTCTAAAATCAATTGCCACCTTCTTGTTTGCAATTGTATTGATATTTGCAGCAGGATCAATACTAGCTTCATCGCTGATGGAGCAAACAATAGCCGAATTGGAGGGCTATGAAGAATTGTCGGCAGAACGAAGTGCGGGTGGTATGGTGTCTAAGCTCCAGTCGCTTCCTCCTGGAATCAGTCACTTTGCCATTGTACTCTTCACGATGGTCAGACCGTTGCCACCATTTGCTATATACAGTGGAGCCCAAACATTCTCGCATATTGTTATGTCGTCAATGTGTCTGATAGCGGGCTTCTTTTGGTTTGTAGTATTCTATAGTCTGTGCTGTCAGCTCTTTCTGAAGAAGTATGTCTTTAAAATGCCTTTCGAGCAGGCGGTCATGTTGCTGGTATGCTTGGTGTTTATGCTGGCAAATGCCTCCCATCCTGATATTCGCCGTATGTTGCCGGTATTCCCGATACTATTTGTACAGTTTGCGGAGATATGTGAGGCAGAGAAAGTAAAACTATTCGATAGCAAAATATCCAAATGTTTGATGAGCTTCTATGTAATGATGGCATTCGGCATGTTGGCAATCATGTAAGAAAATACTGAGATATGAATATGATTAACAAGTTAAAATCTAAACTGATTAACCTGAAATATAATACAGGTAGAAACAAAATTGGCCATATAGGCGACAATGTCTCCTTGCCTTGGAAAATGATTATTGTGGGGGGAAACATAAATATTCAGCATGATACGCATATCGGAACGGGTGCCGTACTTTATGCAATCACCTCCAAAATCACGATTGGACATTATGTAGTAGCTTCACATAATCTGAAGATTATAACTGGAGACCATGAGCGAAGAGTAGGCACCTTTTGCAACTCCATTACAGAGGCTACTAAAAATCATCATATTGGGCTCGACAAAGATGTTGTGATAGAGTCCGATGTATGGATTGGAATGAATGTGGTCATATTGAAGGGGGGATCATCAGCCGTGGAGTAACTGTATCAGCAGCAAGTATTGTAGTTAAGGATGTTCCACCCTATAGTATAGTGGGAGGAGCGCCTGCAAAGGTAATCAAGTATTCCTGGACTATTGACCAGATTTTGGAGCATGAGTCAAAACTTTATCCAGATAAAGAACGGTACACCAAAGGGCAGTTAGAAGAAATAATAAAGTAAGGGGCAGGATGCTAAGTCTTGTCCTATAAGGAAATATTATGAGCAAGATTTACGCATCTATCAAAGAGTCACTTCTCAAAGGTATGAGTGCCTTGAAGCGCTCGCACTTTACAAACTACAGAAAGCAGTTGGGGTATTGCCACCCCTACACACATTTGATAAAACCCTTGGTTATCAAAGGGGCACAGAATGTCTATATGTATGAGGATACAGGTCTCAAGGATGCCCTTATCATGACTCCCAAGGCAAAATTCATCATGAAGAAGCATTCAGGTGCAGCCGAGGGACTGACTGTTATCACAGGTAATCACGAGCGACGGATAGGTCGATTTTATCGCACCATTACCGAACAGGAGAAACAACTGCAAGACATGGATGTGGTAGTAGAGGAAGATTGTTGGATAGGTACACGCGTAACTCTTCTTATGGGTGTCACCTTGAGAAGAGGAACTACCGTTGCTGCAGGTGCTGTAGTATCTAAGTCAACAGCTCCTTATTCGGTAGTGGGTGGTGTGCCCGCAAAGCATATTAAGTTCTATTGGTCTATTGATCAGATTATGGAACATGAAGCTCTACTCTATCCTAAAAACGAACGCTATACAAGAGAACAATTGGAATTATTCTATCAAATGTACTCTAAATAAATGAAGAAAATACTATTCATTCTTCCGTATTATAAAATAGGAGGTACGTTAACTTCCTTTGCGAATCTCATTCCCCTGATTGATAAGGAGGCGTATGAGGTAGATGTCTTTGCGCTTACCAATGATGTGGATGATGTGGTTATTCTGCCTAAGGGTGTGAACTACCTTGGACTGAATATAGGTGCTCTAGATGCAGTTATTACCCAAAAGGGGATAAAGACCAAGGTGGTCAGGTTCTTGAAGTCGGGTAAACGTTTGCTGATGAAGTTCGGCTACGATCCATCGGATATGGTGTTCAAGAAAATGGCCAAGTCGCTATCTGAAAAATATGATGTTGTAATCGCTTTTCAAGAGGGTCAATCTACCTGTATGGCACAATATATTTCAGCCCCCGAAAAGATAGCTTGGGTACATTGCATCTATAGCCGATTCAAGAGCATGGACAATAATTTAGCTTTTGCTGCATATAATTGTTTTGACAAGATAGTATGTGTGTCAAATACTGCTGCAGAAGACTTGATAGCTTGTGAACCACAATGGAAAAAGAAAATTCATGTTGTTTACAATGCAGTCAATGTTTCGAAAGTAAATACAATGGCTTCAACGGGTGAGCCTTTTGAGAAGAAGATAAATCTTGTTTCTATAGGTCGTATTGATCCTGTAAAGCGATTCTCTTATATCCCAGCGATAGCAAGAAAACTCAAAGAATCAGGTCTTGAATTTGATTGGCGAATTATTGGAGGTATTGCAGTACAAGAAGAGTATGATAAGTTGATAGGCAACATTAGCGATTGTAAAGTTGATGATTGTGTTCATCCCATAGGTGCTCAATCGAATCCTTATCCTTATATCAAATCAAGCGATTTACTTGTTTGTCTTTCGTCCTCTGAAACATTCAACTATACTATTGCAGAGGCAAAGGCAATAGGAACTCCTGTGGTAACAACCGACTTTTCTTGTGCCTTTGAGTTTATGGAACAAGAAAAGACTGGTCTCATATTGCCAATTGATCAGATTGCTGATGGCATAAAGAGAATGCTGACAGATAAGGCTCTTTATTTAGACATACAAAATCGTCTTATTGCAAATAAAAAACAGCAATCTATTACAAAAGAACAGTTAGAATCATTATTGAATAATGAGTAAATCTATTCTATACCTCGGTGGATTTGAGTTGCCGGACAAGAACGCGGCTGCACAACGTGTGATGGCGAATGCGAAGTTGCTGCGGGAGATGGGCTTTGAAGTGTCGTTTAAGGGAATCTCAAAGGATATCAAGAATGCGTCAAAAGTTGTGGATGGCTTTGTTAGTAATCCTGTTCCGTACCCGACAGGAACAAAGCAGTGGATGCACCAGATATTCACGTTTGTCGAGTCAAAGGTTATTTTAGAGCGCAAACCAGACTATGTGGTGCTCTATAACTTTCCAGCAGTAGCTTCACTTCGCATCTTAAGGATATGTCATAAGAATGGGATCAAGGTAGTACACGATCTGACAGAATGGGAGAGCAATAATCGTTGGTCTCCTGCCGATATCATACGCAAGTTAGACATTAATCTGCGCATGCGTTATTGTATGAAGAAGATGGATGGTGTGATTGCTATTAGCCGTTATCTGTATGAGCATTACAAGGACTATACTAACACCATTTTGGTACCGCCTACTGTGGATCTTACAAATCCAAAGTTCTGTAGGGAAAGGACGTTGACTGCATCTGACAAACAGACGAAATTGGTCTATGCTGGTAGTACTGGAACTGTAGCAACTAAGGATCGTTTGGATTTTATTATCAAAGAGATAAATGAGTTGCCAAATGTTCAACTGGATATAGTAGGTCAAACTAAAGAACAATTCCAAGCTGTATTTGGAGGTGATATTGCGATAAAGGATAATATAATCTTCCATGGCCGAGTCTCGCATGAAGAGGCGGTACAGTATGTATGTAATGCTGATTTTCAGATGTTGATCAGAGAAAATTCTTTGAAGAACAAAGCAGGTTTTCCTACAAAGTTCGTTGAGTCATTCAGTTGTTGCACTCCTCTGATTGCTACTGTTTCAAGCAATATTTGCGATTATCTCAAGGATGGATTTAATGGATTATTGGTATCAGAAATTCATCTATTGGGTGAGGCTTTGAGAAAGGCTGTACAAATGTCAGTTGAAGAAAAAATTAAGATGAAAGAAGCCTGTAGAAGTTTTACTGGCTTCAATTATCATAGTTATAAAGAAGAGTTTGATAAAATATTTAAATAATGGATAAACGTAAAGTTAGAGACAGCCTACACCTGATTGGTTCTTTATTGTTCTCGTGGCTATATATTCCTCATTATCTTGTATTTATACTAATAGGGGGGGTAAAAGAAACTTGATATTTTGTGATTTGCAAGTGATTGAAGGGCAGATAAACATCAAGCTGCCTATTAGATTGCAGTTTGTATATCAGCTTCATACCAACCGTTATTTCTGGTCTGTGTTTTATTACCGTATTGGTCCTGCATTGGATTTGCTCATTAGTTGGTATCGTCCTGGAGATAAATACTTTTGGATACCGTTCTCTACCAAGGTTGGTAAAGGTCTTAAGTATGCGCATCCGTATTCTACTGTTCTCAATGCGGAATCTATAGGCGAAAATTTCTGCTGTATCCACTGTACCACCATTGGCAAGAAGGATGGCCACCGACCACGTATTGGCAATAACGTGACTTGCGGCTGCAATGTTACTATTATTGGTGATATCACCATTGGCAACAACGTAACCATCGGTGCAGGTTCAGTAGTTGTAAAGACTGTGCCTGATAATGCTGTGGTAGTAGGTAATCCAGCACGAGTGATTAAGTATAAGGAGGCTAAAGACAATGTTAATAGATAAAATTCTTTTAGATAAATTGATGAATCAGGCTAAAGAGAATATTCGCCTCAGGCAGGCGTACAATCATGGACGTGGTGTTGAGTATCTGTATGACGAGAGTAGTAAACAGACGGATGCTATTTATTTTGAACCGAAAAGTGGCATAGGCTGGAATCGCTGGAGAGCGGTATTTGTAATCTTGGAGTGCAAGGATGAGGTCTATATGCCTTTTGCGGACAAAGATATCTTGGCTTAATGTTTTTTGTTGATAAATATAACAAACTAATGAGAATACTGGTTTTATCAAATAGTTTCGTAGGTTTACATAGTTTTCGTAAGGAGGTTTTTCAAGAGTTCCGTAATCAAGGATGGGAGGTTATAATCTCCAGCCCTGTTGGTAAGGATGAAAAGAAGGCTGAGTGGTTTCGAAACATCGGTTGCGAAATTATTGACACTCAGTTTAATCGTCAAGGTATGAATCCTCTGACGGACTTCAAACTGATGTTAACTTACCGAAAGATCATGAAGCAGGTCAAGGCAGACCTGATACTGAGCTACACTATCAAGCCGAATCTGTATGGTGGTTTGGCGGCAAAGTTCTGTAAGGTTCCTCAGCTTGCTAATGTCACGGGACTGGGTACTGCTGTAGAGTATCCAGGTATGCTTCAGAAGTTTACCATCATGCTTTACAAGTTCTGCATGAACAAGACCCGATTGGTGTTTTTCCAGAATAGTGCCAACCGTCAGTTCTGTCTTAATCATAAGATGGTGAAGGGACGCTCGCAACTTATCCCTGGTTCGGGCGTGAATCTTGAGTATCATACCCAGAAGCTATATCCGTCTGCCGAGGAGCCTGTGCGGTTTCTTTTCATCAGCCGTATTCGTGTGGATAAAGGTATCGAAGAGTATCTTGCAGCTGCGGAGACTATCCGCAAGGAGAACTCAAATACGGAGTTCCACATCGTTGGCGGTTGCGAGGGCGACTATGAGAGTCGCTTGAAGCAGATGACCGAAGAGGGCATCGTGTGTTACCATGGAATGCAAAGTGATGTGAGACCATTCATAGAGCAGGCGAGCTGCATAATTCATCCTTCATTCTATCCCGAAGGAATGAGTAATGTTCTGCTGGAAGCATGTTCTGCCGGTCGTCCAGTTATTACTACCGATCGCTCTGGTTGTGGCGAGATAGTGGAAAGCGGTAAGACGGGTTTCATCGTACATCAGCAGGATAAGCAGGACGTAATTGAGAAAGTACGCATGTTCCTTACAAAGGATTATGAGGAACGCAAGCAGATGGGGGTAGCTGCCCGTAAAAAAGTGGAGCGAGAGTTTGACAGACAGATAGTTGTGAAAGCATACGTAGATGAGATAAAGAGTTTGTAGATAAGATTGCATCCGGTTTCGAGCAATGCTTAGAATACAAAAGATTGTATGATTTTTATGATAAAATATTGTAAGGAATATGTTATACGAAATTGCACATTTCTTGAGAGACAAGATGACATGGCTGTGGGATATGGTTGAAGTCCTCAATTCATTCCTCTTTACCATACGTTATGGCAGGAGATTGAGATCGATTAGTGGTGAAGGGGTTATAATTAAAGGTTTACCATCAAAATTCAAGATAGTTCCTATCCGTGAAATACCGACGGAACAACTTGTGGAGTTTTTTGCTCGTCAGCCAGAAGAGGCTTATAGGTTCTTCAAACCCCATGGACTTGACGTTAAGAGCATAAAAAAGTTGCAGAGGAATAAGGCATTCCTCGCATACGTCCTCTTAGATGGTCAGAGGATTTCTGGCTACTGTTTTAACCGATCGTTTTTCCATGGCAAGGGATTCCGTGGTCGTATGGTGGATATAGACTATCGTGGCATGGGTTTGGGTACTATGATGAACAAGATATTAAATGAGGTGGGGTTTGGCATTGGTCTAAGACTCTTTGAAACGGTAAACAAGGATAACATAGCATCATATCGTTCGGCAATGTCTGCAAGCAATGTGAGAATTCTTGAAGAGTTGGAGGACAAAGATTTGTATTTAGAAATATTGAAAGTTTAATGATATGTCATTGAAATGGATTTTTGACCGTCTACTCGCTTTGATAGGACTTATGTTCCTGTGGCCTGTGTTGTTTATTGTAG
Organism: Bacteroides thetaiotaomicron; assembly: GCA_019412825.1. Classification (GTDB taxonomy): domain Bacteria; phylum Bacteroidota; class Bacteroidia; order Bacteroidales; family Bacteroidaceae; genus Bacteroides; species Bacteroides thetaiotaomicron_A. The sequence continues at coordinate 51,821 of DXOL01000039.1, forward strand.
CAATTATGGTAAAAGTGAAAATGCCAGGTGGTTCTGCATTCTTTGTTCAGAAGCGTGTGGGTAAAGGCGGTAAATTATTCAACTGCCACAAGTTTCGCACAATGACAGTAAATCATAATGGTTCAATCGTGTCGGTAGCAGGAGACTCTCGTATAACTCCCTTTGGTGCAACCCTTCGTCATTATAAACTCGATGAACTCCCAGGACTTTGGGATGTACTGATTGGTAATATGAGTTTTGTTGGTCCTCGCCCTGACGTGCCAGGTTATGCGGATAAGCTTACAGGTGAGGATAGAGATGTATTGAAGCTTCGTCCAGGCATTACTGGCCCTGCAACATTGAAGTATCGCTTGGAGGACGAGATGATTTCAGAATATGTAGCGAAGAGGCAAACAGAAGGTGATACACGGCCAATGCAAGAGATTGCCACAGAATACAATGATAATGTAATTTATCCTGATAAGGTACGCTTGAACTGCTGCTACTATCGTCACTACTCGTTCATCAAAGACATTGAGATGATATTTGCGACAGTATTAGGCTTCAAGGTGAAATTTGCAGGAGAAGAAGTATAATAGAATAGCATATTAAATATTATGGCTGAAGAAAGAAAGACTATCTACCTTTGTCTCGCTCATATGAGTGAGGAAGGTGTAGAACAGAAGTATGTAAAGGAAGCATTCGATACCAATTGGGTAGTCCCGATGGGCCCTAATGTGAATGCCTTCGAGCAGGCCCTGTCAGATTTTGCTAATACAAATTCTGATGGGAGTAAGTTGAATCATAAGGTGGTTTGCCTGAGTGCCGGTACTGCTGCGGTACACCTTGCTCTCATAGCTTGTGGTGTGAAGCCGGGCGATGAGGTCTGTGTTCAGAGTTTCACCTTCTGTGCATCATCACACCCTATCACTTATCTTGGAGCAAAGCCTGTGTTCATCGACTCAGAGCGTGAGACATGGAACATGGACCCCGAACTTCTTGAGAAGGCAATCATCGATCGTAAGGAAAAGACTGGTCAATATCCAAAAGCAATTATTCCTGTAGCTCTATATGGTATGCCATACGACTGCGAGAAGATTATGGCTATTGCCAACAAGTACGACATTCCTGTCATAGAGGATGCTGCCGAAGGTCTGGGCTCACGTTTTAACGGTCAGGTGCTTGGTACCTTTGGACGTTTCGGTGTTTTGAGCTTTAATGGTAACAAGATGATTACCAGCTCTGGTGGTGGTGCTCTCATCTGCCAGAATGATGAAGATGCCAACAATGTGATGTGGCATGCTACTCAGGCCCGTGATGCTTATCCTTATTATCAGCATACAGAAATAGGTTATAACTATCGTATGAGTAACGTATGTGCAGGCATCGGATGTGGACAGATGACTGTTCTCGATGCACATATCGCACATCACAAGCATATTCAGGCACTTTATGAGGAATTACTGAAGGACGTTCCAGAGGTACATATCCACAAGCAGCCTGCTGATTCTCGTTATGATGCGAACTTCTGGCTTTGTGCTGCCACCCTTGATGCGGATATTAAGATCCAAGGACAGGAAAATGCCTACAAGGAAGTCGTCAGGACAGCCGTAGGTGGTACAGCTGGTGTCATCAAGGCAGTATATAGTGCTGTAACAGATTGTCAGCCTAATGAGAATGTAGAGGCACTTCGTGTCTTCATGCTTAATAAGAAGGTTGAGTGTCGTCCTGTATGGAAGCCAATGCACAAGCAGCCTGTTTATGCTGATGCTGTAGCCTACGTTAATGGCGTATCAGAAGAATTATTCAAGGTTGGCTTCTGTCTGCCTGCAGGACCTTATGTCACCGATGACGATGCGCACTACATTGTAGATTGTATTAAGGAGGCTATTGTTAAGGAGCGTTCCGCCCTCATGTAGTAACAATAACGATCAGTTGTGGATGAATGGCAGAAAAGAATGATCAGAACTTTATCGCTTTTTGTGATGAGTTAAGAGCATATGTCTCTGAGAATCATCACTTCCCGAATAAGCATACCACGCTCTTGAATAAGGTGAAATTTGTCCGTCGGAAGATCAACAAGGGCACGTTGGAAGAGTGGAAGATGAAGATGTTCTTCGAAATAGCGGACATGAGGGATATGGATGAGCATACCGGAGGGAGAAAAAAGAAATAAAAAGAACTTACCCGAGAATTTTAATAATATATCGTACTGGCCGGGTGAAATGGAAACACCCGGTTTTGCGAAGAATTGTATAATCCCCAAGAAAGAAATATATGAAACGATTGAAACAATTATTCTATTGCGTATTGGCAGCATTTATGTTTACCGGCTGCCAGTCTTACAAAAAAGTACCTTACCTGCAGGATGCTGAAGTGGTATTGTATAGTACTCAGAATGAGCAACTTTATGATGCAAAGATTATGCCCAAAGACTTGTTGACTATTGTAGTGTCGTGTACCAGTCCTGAACTGGCTGCGCCTTTCAACCTGACGGTAGCTACACAAGGTAATATGGCTTTGAACTATACCACCACTCAGCCTGCTCTACAGCAATACTTAGTGGATAATGAGGGAAATATCAACTTTCCGGTATTGGGCGAACTTCATGTGGGCGGATTAACGAAGAAAGCAACTGAACAAATGATTGTGGAAAAGCTGAAACCTTATATTAAGGAGACACCTATTGTGACAGTACGTATGGTAAATTACAAGATTTCTGTGATTGGAGAAGTTGTCCGTCCCGGTACATTCACGATTTCCAATGAAAAAGTGAATATTCTGGAAGCTTTGGCTATGGCAGGTGATATGACCGTATATGGTCTGCGTGATGATGTTAAGCTGATACGGGAGAATGCCAATGGTAAGCAGGAAATTATTCCTTTGGATCTGAATAAAGCGGAGACTATTCTTTCTCCTTATTATTATTTGCAACAGAATGATATTATTTACGTAACTCCGAATAAGGCGAAAGCTCGAAATTCGGATATCGGAACTAGTACAAGTTTATGGTTCTCTGCTACTTCGATCCTTGTTTCTATTGCCAGTTTGTTGTTTAATATTTTGAAATAAAAGGAAGAGTTATGAAGGAAGAAAATCAAAACGTGAAGGAACGTGAAATGGCTGAGGATCAGATCGATTTCCGGGCGTTGCTTTTTAAATATATTATTCATTGGCCCTGGTTTGTAGGGGCAGTGTTGTTATGTTTGGTTGGTGCGTGGTTTTATCTGCATTGGGCTACCCCGATTTATAATATTTCCGCCACTGTTCTGATAAAAGATGAGAAGAAGGGCGGAGGTGCAGGACTTTCTTCGGAACTGGAGGATATGGGGTTGAGTGGTCTGATGACTTCTTCTAAAAACATTGATAACGAGCTGGAGGTGCTGCGTTCGAAAACACTTGTAAAAGAGGTGGTTAATCAGTTGGGACTGTATATAACTTATAAAGATGAGGATGAGTTTCCTGCTAAAGGTTTATATAAGACATCTCCGGTGCAGGTAAGCTTGACACCTCAAGAGGCTGAAAAATTGAATGTACCGATGATGGTGGAAATGACTTTGCATCCTGAAGGTAGTATGGATGTGAATGTGACTGTAGGTGAGAAGGGTTATCAGAAGCATTTTGAGAAGCTGCCTGCTATTTTTCCGACTGATGAAGGTACATTGGCTTTCTTTCAGGCTGTTGATTCGGTAACTTTGCAGGATGGAACGAAAGTTCCTCGGATAGAGAAGAATGTACGTTATATAACTGCGACAATAAGCAAGCCGATGAGAGTGGCAAGAGGTTATTGTAATAGCTTGTCTATTGCTCCTACTTCTAAGACTACTTCCGTAGCCGTGATTTCCTTGAAGAACTCCAGTTTGCAGCGTGGACAGGATTTTATTAACCAATTATTGGAGATGTATAATCGCAATACGAACAATGATAAAAACGAAATCGCTCAGAAAACAGCAGAGTTTATTGATGAACGTATTGGTATTATCTCAAAAGAATTGGGTAGTACGGAAGCTAATCTGGAGACTTTCAAGCGTGATGCCGGTATCACGGATTTGACAAGTGAAGCTCAGATCGCCTTGGCCGGTAATGCTGAGTATGAAAAGAAGAGCGTAGAGAACCGTACTCAAATCAGTCTGGTGAATGACTTGCGTAAGTATTTGCGAGGCAATGAATACGAAGTATTGCCGAGTAATGTGGGTTTGCAGGATGCCGCCTTGATTGGAGCTATTGAACGTTACAACGAGATGCTTATTGAGCGTAAACGCCTGCTGCGTACATCAACAGAGAATAACCCTGCTATTGTTAACTTGGATACGAGTATCCGTGCTATGAAAGCTAATGTACAGGCTACTCTTGAAGGAACCTTGCAGGGGTTGATGATCACCAAAGAGAGCCTTGACCGTGAGGCGAGCCGCTATTCCCGTCGTATCAGTAACGCTCCGGGACAGGAACGTGCTTATGTAAGTATTGCCCGTCAGCAAGAAATCAAAGCAGGATTGTATCTGATGTTGTTACAGAAACGTGAAGAGAATGCTATTGCGCTTGCTGCCACTGCGAATAATGCGAAGATCATTGATGAAGCGATAGCTGACGATATTCCGGTATCCCCCAAACGCTCTATGATCTATTTGATTGCATTGATGCTTGGTGTTGGAATTCCGGTTGGCATCATTTATTTGATTGAACTGACGAAATTCAAGATCGAAGGTCGTGCCGATGTGGAGAAACTAACGAGTGTTCCTGTTGTCGGTGATATTCCATTAACTGATGAGAAAAATGATAAGAATGGCTCTATCGCTGTCTTCGAGAACAAGAATAATCTGATGAGTGAAACCTTCCGTAATATCCGGACCAATCTTCAGTTTATGCTCGATAATGATCAGAAGGTGATTCTTGTGACTTCGACTGTCAGTGGCGAAGGAAAATCATTCGTTTCGTCGAATTTGGCTATCAGTCTTTCTCTTTTGGGAAAGAAGGTGGTGATTGTAGGTCTTGATATTCGTAAGCCGGGACTGAATAAAGTATTTAATCTTTCGAGCAAGGAGAAAGGGATAACTCAATATCTTGCCAATCCGGAAATGGATTTGATGAGTTTGATACAACAGTCCGATGTGAATAAGAATCTGTATATCCTTCCGGGTGGTACCGTTCCTCCCAATCCTACCGAACTATTGGCACGTGATGGATTGGACAAGGCTATTGAGATTCTGAAGAAGAATTTTGATTATGTCATTCTTGATACTGCTCCTATTGGTATGGTGACTGATACCTTATTAATTGGTCGTGTGGCGGATTTATCAGCATACGTATGTCGTACTGATTATACACATAAAGCGGAATACACATTGATCAATGAATTGTATCACGAAAAGAAATTGCCTAATCTTTGTACTATCATTAATGGTGTAGACCTGAAGAGGAGAAAATATGGCTACTACTATGGCTATGGCAAGTATGGTAAGCATTACGGTTATGGTAAACGTTATGGATACGGCTATGGGTATGGTCAAGAAAAGAAGAAGTAGATATTTGGCAATCTATACTATCAAGGACTATGACAAGGAGTTTCAACTTTATCGTCTGGCTTTCCCAAATGATGAGGTTCGTTATGGTTTCCTTAAAGGAATATAGACCGATGGTTAAGGAATGTTATGTCTGACTAGCTATGTGTCGTTATCGTAAATATAAACCTGAGTCCGATAGAAAGAAGTTTGGTTGATTGCGTCAACAGTTCTTCTATCGGTCTCAGGTTGTTTTATTTAAACCCGTTTTTCAATGTAAATATCTCAAACGTTTTTAATGGTATGAGCAGGTGTTTTTCCGAAATGCTTCTTATAATTATCGCGGAAGTGATCCATATCCTTCATTCCGATATTCTCTGGTATTTCGTTTACGCGATATTTCCCACTCTCTAACATTTCATGTGCTTTTTCCATGCGGATTTTGAGAATGAATTTGTTAAGTGCTTCACCTGTTAATTGCGTCCACTTGTTGTAAAGACTGGTCCTGCTAATTCCAAGCTCTTTGGCAATGGAGCCTATGGTTAGTTTTTCATTATCCAGATTCTCCAGAATGATTTTAGTAACTTTACTTATCAAAGGGTGTTCACCATCCTGCAATATTTCTGACGCTTTTATCTCCAAAAACTCTTCTCCAAACAATCGTTGTAGAAATGATTTTCGAAGAAAACGATTGTTCTTGATAAGGATTGACATTTCAATCTTTAAATCTGCTATACTAAAGGGCTGTTGCAAGAATGTATCAGCTAAAGAAGTCTTTCTTCTATTGTATTGGTCAATATCTATATGCGAACTATAAAGAATGATAGGTATGATTGATGTTTCGCAGGATGTTTTCAATCTTGACGAGAGTTCGACACCATCCATGTTATGAAGTTCTGTATCACAAATCACTAAATCAGGATATTCATTTTTTATGCAGGTCATAGCTTCGACGCCATCTCTGAAACTTTTAATAGTAAATTCTTCCGTTAAACAACTTGTCAGATAGGATCGGAAATCATCATTACTGTCGGCAAGTACGACTGTCGGTTTGTGGGAATTTCTTTTGCAGGGAGCCTTTACGAGCAAACGGTCTATCTTTTCAATTTCAGTATGATTGGTGAAACACAGCGGCGAATGATTTGATTGGTCTTCACAAGAGCATTTCACAGGAAATCTTAATGTGACTGTATGATTTATATTGCTTACTAGGATCTTGCCATTACACAAATCTGCTAGTTTCTTCAATAATATGCTTTTGGAAAAATGGCATTCAAATTCTGCTTTCTGTCTTATCATCCGGTGTTTATTCTGATTATAAAGCTTTGTTAGTTTACCATTTCCTGAATCGGGTACACTTATTTCCCAATGTTCCTGACTGATAGAAATTAGCAATGTTATGTTTGACTCCGGCTCAGAACAGTCGATCGCGTTCGTTATGAATTTATCGATAATAGGTGAGATTTTGTTTTTGTCAAACCATACACTGGCATAAGTGAATTCTGTCTTGATTATTAATTTTATGTGTTTGTTCGTTGCATAACCTTGTAGGGAGCAAATTCTGTTTCTTAAATAGTTTCCTAATTCATGTTCGGTAATGTTTAGGACTTCGGGATGATTATGCAAATATTTTAATCCGGACAATTTGTCCAGATTCTCATTTAAACATTCTATATTTCGAATAGCCAGTGACAAATCATTCTTTATGTTCTCGGGACAGTTATCATTACAGATCGTTCGTAAAGGAACATGAACTAATGTAATTGGATTTCGAATACTTTGGAAAGAATCTATAAAATACTGGTTCTCTTCTTTGAGGAAATTTCTTTCTTTTTGTATGGAAAGATAATGAAATAAATGCCAGTAGAGAAAGAAACCTGCTACTATCAGCAATAAAACTAAATATGATTGATTTTCAAATATTGTTGCTATTAAGAAAGATGCAGCAATAGATATTGTCTTTAAATACATCATGTTATTATATTTTAAATGACGTCACTCGATGGAGTTTGCTTTTTCTTTCTGATTCAAGAGACATAAAAGATTATGTGCCAACTATGATTCCATAATTGTGCACATCCATAAACTCAAATAATATGATCTCTAATTTGTTTGTTTTGGGGGAGGTCAATATTTGGTTATGAGTTATGCTTATTGAGAATTCAGATTCTAAATGTCTTGAACTATCAATAAAAAAGCAATGTCCCCCAAGTAACAATAATTATTTTCATTTATTTGTATTAGGCGTAGCAAACTAGCCTCAGGTGAATAATCAGGGGAGGAGGTGGTCTAATATTAAGTATGCTATCGGACCATGATGTCTCAATAGCTGTTTGTTTGTGCTCAATCATGAATTAATATCAAATAAAATACATTTGTCCCCTTCTGATAAAGTAGGAAATTGTATTTACGATGTAAATGTAACTTGTAATAACATAAAAACAATAGTTTTGTTTGTGTGATTTGACGAATTGTTGTAGAATTATTTATTTAATTGATTAATCGAAGCAGAAAGTTGTATAATAGATTTAGATTAATACTAAATGTATTGTATATGAAATGTTGGAAATTCTATATGTAAGATGGAATGACTGATTTTTGTTTTAAAATATGAATATAAATATTTGATATTATATTGTACTTATATGTATTAAAAGGTGATAAATATGCACCTTCGTTCGGTAAATATCGAAGGATTGGGGTGTTTTTTCCTGTCTGCCCAAAGTAAAGGTGAAACCCCGAATCCGGGTGGTGGATCGGGTGACGATGATGAAGCATCGGACTCGACAGTATAATGGGAAAGTAAGGTAGCTCATTACAACAGAGTGATTATAAGGATGGGGCTTCGGCCTCATTCTTTCTTATAAGCTTTTCGAAAGCTAATTAAAGTTTCAACTTATTTACAAGTAAATAAGAGTATGCAAATAACAACAATCCTTGCTTTTATTACTGCTATGGGCGGTCTGGAAGCGGTGAATGGATAGTACGATATATCTTCTGTCGTAAGACGGATGTCAGAAAAGAGGAAGCTTCGGTCTGTAATCAGGAAGAAGAAAACCGACGTAAGAAGGTGGACTGGCTGGAAGATCGCTTGACTTAGCGGGATGAAAAAATAGATGGCCTCTATATCGAACTTCGTAAGGAACAGGAGGAGAAAATAAACTGGATACATAAGTGTCATGAAGTGGAGCTGATTAAAAAGGAATCTGAAGTGAAAAAGTGTGAGATTAGAGGATGCACCCAAAGAATGCCACCTTCGGATTATTAAATAATGACTAATATAAATGAAATATCATGATAAAAGTCTTGTTTGTATGGTTGATGGCTTTAATGATTTCTTTTTTATGTTCGGGATGCAGAGGTAAGAAAGAGATTGTCTGCAGGAGTCGGGAGATTAAAGTTGATTCGAGTTCTACGGTCGGGCGCAGGAACAGTTTGCTTCAGCAGGTGGTTGCCGGTAGCGGATATAGGTGGATGAAGAGATATATAATAAGCATTGATTAATGAACGATATTAAAAATCGAAAGTTATAGTAATGGAATATAGAAATAATGATTATCTTTGAATCACAAAAAATGAAGAATAATGATGGATGGCATAATGCGTAAACTTCCAATTGGGATACAGACTTTTGAGAAACTCCGCGAAGGGGGATATCTTTATGTAGATAAAACGGCTTTTGTATGGAAAATAGCTTCTACAGAGACTCCTTATTTCCTAAGTCGCCCCCGTCGTTTTGGAAAAAGTCTTCTTCTTTCCACTTTCGAAGCATACTTTGAAGGCAGGAAGGAATTGTTTGAAGGACTTGCTGTTGCCGAACTTGAGAAGGAATGGAAGAAGTATCCGGTGTTTCATTTGGATTTGAATGCAGAAAAATATGATTCATCCCAAGCTTTGGTTGAGATTCTTAGCCGGCATTTGACGCAATGGGAGTTGAAATATGGAAAAGGAGAGGATGAGGAAACTCTTTCCGGACGTTTTGCAGGAGTGATCCGTCGCGCCAGTGAACAGGCAGGCTGTGGAGTAGTGGTATTGGTAGATGAATACGATAAACCTCTGTTGCAGGCTTTGGGTAATGGTTCTCTATTGGATGATTACCGTAGGACTCTGAAGGCTTTTTATGGAGTATTGAAGAGTTCTGACCGTTATCTCCGTTTTGTATTTCTGACAGGTGTGACCAAGTTTGCACAAGTCAGTGTGTTCAGTGATTTGAATCAGTTGAATGATATTAGCCTGGATTTTGCTTATGCTACATTGTGTGGGATTACAAAGGAAGAACTTGGCTCAACTTTTGTTCCTGAACTGGAGCGACAGGCGGCAGTCAATGATATGACTTCAGAAGCGGTTATGGAAATGATGACACGACGATATGATGGTTATCATTTTCATCCGAAAGGTGCGGGTGTGTTTAATCCGTTCAGTGTGCTCAACTCATTTTCAAAACAGGAGTTTGGTAGTTACTGGTTTCAGACCGGAACACCTACTTTCCTTGTCGAGTTGCTCAAAGAGAGTGATTATGACCTGCGCACTTTAATTGATGGGATAGAAGCCAGTGCATCTTCATTTATGGAATATCGGGTGGATGCCAACAATCCGATTCCGTTGATTTATCAGAGTGGTTATCTGACTATCAAGGACTATGACAAAGAGTTTCAACTTTATCGTCTGGCTTTCCCAAATGATGAAGTGCGTTATGGCTTTCTCAATTTTCTGGTTCCTTATTATACACCGGTCAATGAAGATGAACAGAATTTCTATATAGGCAAATTCGTTCAGGAATTACGTGCCAGAGAGGTAGATGCCTTCCTTACCCGTCTTCAGGCTTTCTTCGCAGATTTTCCTTATGAGTTGAGCGATTCGACCGAACGTCATTATCAGGTCGTGTTTTATTTAGTATTCAAGTTAATGGGGCAATTCACCGAAGTTGAGGTCCGTAGTGCTCGTGGACGTGCCGATGCAGTGGTGAAAACGCCTAAATATATTTATGTGTTCGAATTTAAACTGAATGGAACCGCTGAACAAGCTTTGCAGCAGATTGATGAGAAAGGTTATTTAATTCCCTATCAGGCAGACGACCGTGAAGTGGTGAAAGTGGGAGTGGAGTTCAGTGCGGAGAAAAGGAATATAGATCGATGGCTGTTGTAGTGCGGAGATATGCCAGGCATGTTTTCGCAAATTTTATATATATATGGAGAAAAAACTTGTCCAAGGTTGATTATTTTAGCTTCCCGTTTCCTCTTCCTGTCCCTTTTTTCGTCTTAACTAGCTTTTCTTTCTTATAAATCTCTTCCCAGTACTCTTTAATCATGATTTAATCTTGTCCTTTCATTCCTAATGAAGATGGCGCATCTTTGCATCGTTAACGTTAGCGAAGTAATAATCATTAGTATTTATCTTAAAAAGAAAGGACCAAAATTATGGCAATTAGATTTAGAAGAGTGTCTCGTTTGTGTGACCCTACCAACAAAGAATTAGGAAAGAAAGTATATCCGGTAATCTCTTATCAATACGATACGAGTGCAACTCTGACAGAAATAGCAAAAGAAATTTCCTCCAATTCGGGAGTAAGTGAGGGTGAAACAATTAGTGTTTTAAAGGACTTTCGTACTTTATTGAGAAAAACATTACTGGCGGGGCGTTCAGTAAATATCGAAGGACTGGGTTACTTTTTCTTGTCTGCCCAAAGCAAAGGGACAGAGAAAGCGGAAGATTTTACCTCAGCTGATATTCAAGGATTACGCATCTGTTTTCGTGCCAACTCGGATATTCGTCTGTCTACCGGAACATCAACTCGTTCGGATGGCTTGAAATTCAAGGATCTGGATCATATTAATAAATCGGATGTTATCGGAGGAAATCCGGATGACGGGAATGATGGAGAAAACCCGAATCCGGGTGGTGGATCGGGTGACGATGATGAAGCACCGGATCCGACAGTATAATGTGAAAAGTAAGGTAGCTCATTATAACAGGGTGATTATAAGGATGGGGCTTCGGCCTCATTCTTTCTTATAAGCTTTTCGAAAGCTAATTATAAAGTCTCAACTTAACTATAAGTAAATAAGAGTATGCAAATAACAACAATACTTGCTTTTATTACTGCTATGGGCGGTCTGGAAGCAGTGAAATGGATAGTACGATACATCTCCTGTCGTAAGACGGATGCCAGAAAAGAGGAAGCCTCGGTCTGTAATCTGGAAGAAGAAAACCGACGTAAGAAGGTGGATTGGCTGGAAGATCGCCTGACTCAGCGGGATGAAAAAATAGATGGCCTCTATATCGAACTGCGTAAGGAACAGGAGGAGAAAATAAATTGGATACATAAGTGTCATGAAGTGGAGCTGATTCAAAAGGAATCTGAAGTGAAAAAGTGTGAGATCAGAGGATGTACCCAAAGAATGCCACCTTCGGATTATTAAATAATGACTAATATATGAATATCATGAGAAAAATAGATTCTATTATTATACATTGTTCGGCTACAAAAGTCGGGCAGGATTTTACAGCAGCAGATATTGACCGTTGGCATCGTGAACGTGGATTTAATGGTATAGGGTATCACTATGTTGTCTGTCTGGACGGAAGATTGGAGAGAGGGCGGGATATTTCTTTGGCGGGGGCTCATTGCAAAGGCTGGAATGAGCATAGTATCGGGATATGCTATATTGGTGGGCTGGATGTAAACGGGCATCCTGCGGATACTCGGACGAAGGCTCAGAAAAGGGTGCTTTATCAATTAATCATGGATTTGCAGAAAGAGTATGGTATCCTTCAGGTTTTGGGACATCGGGACACTTCGCCGGATTTGAATGGAGATGGGGTAATTGAGGCTAATGAATACGTAAAGGTTTGTCCTTGTTTTGATGTGAAGGAGTTTCTGAAAAGTGGGAGGGAAGCCTTGTTTGTATGGTTGGTGGCTTTAATGATTCCTTTTTTGTGCTTGGGGTGCAAAGGTAAGAAGGAGATTGTCTGCAGGAGTCAGGAGATTAAAGTTGATTCGAGTTCTACGGTCGGGCGCAGGAACAGTTTGCTTCAGCAGGCTTTCATTTCGGGAAGTGATTCGGAAGTAGTGGAAGAGCATTTGGAACAGATCGTTTTCATATATCCTGTGGATACGGCTTCGTCGGTTTCTGTGAAGATAGTGAAGAATTCTCTTGACCGAAGGACAGGGAAGCTGCAGCAGGTGGTTGCCGGTAGTATGTCAGCGGAAGAAGATTCTCTGTCTTTGGAGTCCAAAGCAGAGATCAGTATGAGTGAGGAAGTGAAGAAAACTGTTTCTGCGAAATGTGTCAATTGGTGGAAAAGAGGGATATTTATATCTTGTGGAGTAGCTCTGATCTATGGCGGATATAGGTGGATGAAGAGATATGTAATAAGCATTGATTAATGAACGATATTAAAAATCGGAAGTTATAGTAATGGAATATAGAAATAATGGTTATCTTTGAATCACAAAAATGAAGAATAGTTATGGATGGCATAATGCGTAAACTTCCTATTGGGATACAGACTTTTGAGAAACTTCGTGAAGGCGGTTATCTTTATGTAGATAAAACGGCTTTTATCTGGAAGATAGCTTCTACAGAGACTCCTTATTTCTTAAGTCGTCCCCGTCGTTTTGGGAAGAGTCTTCTTCTTTCCACTTTTGAAGCATATTTTGAAGGCAAGAAGGAATTGTTTGAAGGACTTGCTATTGCCGGACTGGAGAAAGAATGGAAGAAGTATCCGGTGTTACATTTGGATTTGAATGCTAAGAAATATGTAAATTCGGATGATTTGCTTGCCATACTGAACCAGCATTTAGAAAAGTGGGAGACTGTATATGGAGATGAGAAAAAAGATCGTAGCCCGGAGGAACGATTCAGCTATATTATTCGTTGTGCCAGCGAGCAGTCTGGTTGCGGAGTAGTGGTATTGGTGGATGAGTACGATAAGCCTCTGTTGCAGGCTTTGGGTAATGATTCTCTGTTGGATGATTACCGTAGGACATTGAAGGCTTTTTATGGAGTGCTGAAGAGTTCTGACCGATATCTTCGTTTTGTATTCCTGACAGGAGTCACCAAGTTTGCACAAGTCAGTGTATTCAGTGATTTGAATCAGTTGAATGATATTAGCATGAAACCTCAGTATGCAACGGTTTGTGGTATTACAAAGCAAGAATTGGAAGTGACTTTTGCTCCGGAACTGGATAGACTGGCTGAAACGAATGGACTGACTTATGAAGAAACCTTGAATAAGATGACGGCTTTGTATGATGGTTATCATTTCTGTGAGTTTGCAGAAGGTGTATTCAATCCGTTTAGTGTATTAAATGTTTTTGATGGATTCAAGTTTAGTAATTACTGGTTTCAGACCGGAACACCTACTTTTCTTGTCGAGTTACTCAAAGAGAGTGACTATGATCTGCGCACATTAATTGATGGGATAGAAACTAGTGCATCTTCATTTACAGAATATCGGGTGGATGCCAACAATCCTATTCCGTTGATTTATCAGAGTGGTTATCTGACTATCAAGGACTATGACAAGGAATTTCAACTTTATCGTCTGGCTTTCCCCAATGATGAGGTTCGTTATGGCTTCCTTAATTTTCTGGTTCCTTATTACACACCGGTCAATGAAGATGAGCAGAATTTCTATATAGGCAAATTCGTTCAGGAATTGCGTGCCGGAGAGGTAGATGCTTTTCTTACTCGTCTGCAGGCTTTCTTTGCTGATTTTCCTTACGAGTTGAGTGATGCGACCGAACGTCATTATCAGGTCGTCTTTTATTTAGTGTTCAAGTTAATGGGGCAATTCACCAGTGCGGAAGTCCGTAGCGCCCGTGGACGGGCAGATGCAGTAGTGAAAACGCCTAAATATATTTATGTGTTCGAATTTAAACTGAATGGAACTGCAGAACAGGCTTTGCAGCAGATTGATGAGAAAGGTTATTTAATCCCTTATCAGGCAGACGACCGTGAAGTGGTGAAAGTGGGAGTGGAGTTCAGTGCGGAGAAAAGGAATATAAACCGATGGTTGTTTTAGGCAACTTACAATTAGAATAATAAATAATGGATGAATTAAACAATGGGGAACAAGGGCAATATGTTGAACCCGGGAAAAATGAGAAGAAAAATAATACACGAAAAATTGTAAAAAGAACTTTGATTACGGCAGGACTAGCTTTGGCTGTATACATGGTATACTCCATCGTTTATCTGTTTATTTCGCCCGACCGTAATATTCAGCAGATCTATCTGGTGCCGGAGGATGCAGCGTTTATAATTCAGTCATCTGCTCCGATTGAAGACTGGGAAAAGTTTAGTGGAAGCGAAACCTGGCAATGTCTGAGAAAAGCGAAATCATTTGAAGAAGTTGCAAAGAGCGTGGAAAAGCTTGACTCGGTTGTCAAAAGCAATAAAGTACTGTTGTCACTGGTCGGTCAGCGGGATCTGCTTATCTCACTTCATAAGACCCGCGCTACCGATTGGGATTTTCTGCTTATAGTAGATATGCAGAAAGCTTCTAAAATGGATTTATTGAAAGATCAGGTCGAAACAGTGCTGGCAATGTCCGGCTTTACCGTCACTAATCGAATGCATAATGGAATTAACATTCTTGAAATGCGTGATCCGGATACCCGTGATGTCTTTTATACTGCTTTTGTGGATAATCACCTGGTAGGTTCTTATACTTCCGGACTTGTTGAATCTGCCATCAACTCCCGTAATAAGCCTAAAATCGGACTTGACCAGTCTTTTATTGAAACGGAAAAATTAGTTTCCGGTAAAGGGCTTGTCAGGGTATTTATCAACTACGCCCGTATTCCTCAGTTTATGTCCATTTATCTGGGAGCGAGAAATGAATATGTCGATCTGTTCAGTAATTCTATGAATTTCGCGGGTCTTTACCTGAATATGGATAAAGACCGGATGGAAGTGAAAGGTTATACGTTGAAGAAAGATTCAGTGGATCCTTATATCACTGCCTTGCTGAATTCGGGAAAGCATAAAATGAAAGCTCACGAGATTTTGTCCGCGCGAACGGCTCTTTATACAAATATCGGCTTCGATAGTCCGGTAACTTTCGTGAAGGAACTGGAGAACGCTCTGTCTGTTCATGATAAACTGTTGTATGATTCTTATCAGAGTTCGCGGAAAAAGATCGAAAGTCTGTTTGGTATTTCTCTGGAAGAGAACTTCCTGAGCTGGATGTCCGGAGAGTTTGCCATAACGCAATCCGAACCGGGGTTATTAGGACATGATCCTGAAGTGATTCTGGCTATTCGGGCAAAAAGCATCAAAGACGCCCGTAAGAATATGGAGTTTATTGAAAAGAAGATCAAACGCCGGTCTCCGGTTAAGATTAAGTCAGTTAATTATAAGGACTTTGAAATCAATTATGTTGAAATGAAAGGTTTCTTCCGGCTGTTCTTCGGAAAGCTGTTTGATAAATTTGAGAAACCATATTATACTTATGTCGATGATTACGTTGTTTTCAGCAATAAACCGGCTTCCTTACTTTCCTTTGTAGAAGACTACGGGCAGAAGAATTTACTGAAGAATAGTGCAGGATTTAAGGATGCTTATTCGTATATGAAATCGAGTTCCACAATCTTCTTGTATACTGATATGCATAAGTTCTATTCACAATTGAAACCTATGATGAATCCCGCTACATGGAATGAAATACAATCGAATAAAGATGTTTTGTATTCATTCCCTTACTGGACGATGCAGATGATCGGAGATAACAACCAGGCTTCTCTGCAGTATGTTATGGATTACCGTCCGTACGAGCCGGAAGAGGTGGTTGCCGTTGTCAGCGATGAGGAAGATCAGGATATGGACGAAGAGGCTGTGACCGAAAAGGAGCAGATGAGCGAGTTAAAGCGTTTTTATATTGAGAAGTTTGAAGGAAATGTTCTGCGTGAGTTCTATCCGGAAGGAGCATTGAAAAGCGAAGCGGAAGTGAAAGAGGGAAAACGTCATGGACGTTACCGTGAATATCACGAAAATGGAAAGCTTAAACTTCGTGGGAAATATTCAAATAATCAGCCTAAAGGCACATGGAAGTATTACACCGAGGAAGGTGAATTTGAACGGAAGGAGAAGTTTTAAATGAACTTCTCCTGATAGGATATATATCTTATTTAATATTTTCTTCTGTGCTGGGACAGGAAGTTATCTATAAAGCGGACGATATAAACGACAGCAACTCCGGCTATGACCAATACAATAATACGACTCAACATAGTTTTTGATTTTATATTTGACAGGCACAAAGATAAATAAGATATATGATATATGGGATATCGGGATAAGAAAAAAATAATTCAACCCTGGAACAGTGTTCTGGATAGTACTTTTATAAATTACTGATTTCTAGCTATAAAGAAAAATATGAATAAAAAAGTGTCGAAAAGTTTTTGAGTTCTCGCAAAAAGCACTACCTTTGCATCCGCAAATAAGGATGGTTCCGTAGCTCAGCTGGATAGAGCAACGCCCTTCTAAGGCGTGGGTCAAGCGTTCGAATCGCTTCGGAATCACTGATGTAAACGTTGATTATTTAATAATAGTCAACGTTTTTCTTTTGTTTAGGGTACATCAAATTTATTGAATACTGATTGGGCTTTTATTGCGGTTATCCCCTATAAAACAGTAAATGTCCCCCTATATACCCCTTGCTATATACTATATTCATTTGATAAACAGGCAAATATTTAGTTTTGTCAAGAATCTATTTATACCCCCATTTTATAAAGGAACTCCCATTATTATTCCTACATTTGCATTCAGAGATTCGTCTCTTTAGTTGGGAAACATAAACCTTTTGTTCATGAAGCATTTACGACAAACTTTACTTTTTATATTGTTAGGATTCTTATTGACTGCTTGTCATCATACATCTGACCGATTGTTATCTATCGAACAATTGATCAAGCAGAAACCGGACAGTGCCCTTTCTTTACTTCGCCAAATTCAGCATCCGGAGAAGCTGTCGGATTCAAATAGGGCTTTGTATGCATTGCTAATGACTCAGGTAATCAATCAGTCATCTGATGAGGAACATAAAAGTGATTCACTTATATCTGTTGCAATCGATTATTATAAAGGAACCACGGACTCTGTTCATGCGGCACTGGCTTATTATAATGCCGGTCTGGTAGCGATGGAAAACGAAGACTCAGAAGCTTCCCTGCATAATTTCCTAAAGACAATCGACTGGCTGGGAGAGAGTGATAACGATGAACTTCAGTTCATGGTCAGGTATAAAATGAGTCGTCTTTTCAACTTGCGACTGATTCCTGACGAGGAACTACGGTTGGGGAAGGCAGCGTTACCTTATGCCGAACGGATTGGTAATCCTTTGTACATCTGTGCACTGTTGCCATATATCACTCACGGATTTATGCAGACAAATCAACTGGATAGCGCCTATAAATATTCTGTGCAAGCGATACAACTGGCTGAGAAAGAGAACCTGGTCCGGGCCTTATCCCATATTTATTCACAGCATGCCCATCTTTGTATGGCGATGAAGGACTATAAACAGGCGTTGATGTATCGCGATAAAGATTTGGCTATTTTATTTGAACTTTTCGGAGAGGAAAATGAATATATCTATGATCATTATATAAATAAGGTAAACACGCTGACTGAGCTGCACCAATATGATTCTGCTTTCTACTACATTAATAAAGCGGTGGAAGATACAACAGATATACAATATACAACTCGAAAGTCTTTGGCTAAAGCTGAAATTTATGCCGCTACCGGACAGATGGATTCGGCATATTATTATATGAACCGGCATGCTGACTTGCGGGATAAGCTCATAGAGGAGAGAGATAAGGAAGGCTTACTGACCTTGCATCGGAATTATCACAATGATGAATTGAAAAAAGCCAATACCCGTCTCTGGCAGCAGGCGGTAGAAAGGAAACTGCAACTGTACGTTGTGACTATTGTTTGTTGCCTGGCGATTTTGTTAGGAGTATGTATTTACTTCTTTTTATATAAAAGGAAACAACAGGAAGTATTGCGTCAGAAAGGACAGATTGCTCATCAGCAGGAGTTGCTGAAGTACCGTGAAATAGAAAAACTACAGGCCGAAAAAGACTTGTCGGAAGCTAAGGAAAGGGAAGCGCAGATTCGGGAGAAGGAGGCTTTGCTAAAGGTTGAGTTCTTTAAGCGCCTGAATGAAACTTGTATTCCTGTGATTGAAAATCCGAAGACCCAGCAGAATATAATGCTCAAGGATGAGGACTGGAAAATTATATTCAAGAATGCCAACAGTATCTTCCTGAATTTTACAGAACGTCTGAAGAATCAGTATCCTGCACTGAATGAGGAAGATTTGCGATATTGCTGCATGGTGAAAATGCAGTTCTCACAGACTGATATTGCAAAGATCATGCATCTGGAGAAAGATTCGGTGAAGAAAAGACTGAAAAGAATTCGTACCGAAAAGATGGGGATAGCGCAGGAAACGACATTGGAGGCTGTGCTTCGGGACTTTTAAATGATTAAGAATGAGAATGAAATAATTTGTTAAACCAAACATTAGAATTATGAAACAAACACTGAGTTTTCATAGTCCGATCATTGCTTCTACACAGAGCAAGGTGGATGTAGAAGCTTTTGAGAAGAGTACAGATGCTTTTGAAAAGGGAGAGCACTTACAGTCTTTTTATCTGTTGCTGGATTATATTGATCCGGAGTTACGCAGCAAATTTGGTAATGCAGAAGGGACAGAGTTTGCCGTACCTCATGGTTCCATTATGGTCTATCTGAAACTGGAGGGTGATCTGCTGAATATTACAGCTCCGTTTCTGTTGCTGCCGGAAAAGGGAAGGATACCTTTGTTGCGGCAGGTAGCAGCTTTGAATCTGACAGAACTGACGTTAGCGTGTATCTCTTTGCAGAATGATAAGTTGTTCTTTGACTTTCATTGTCCGGTGGCTTTATGCAATCCTTACAAGATATACTATGTGCTTGAGGAAATCTGCCGGATAGGAGATAAATATGATGATGAATTTGTGACTAAATTCAAGGCCGAGCGTATTTATGAACCCAAAATTACTCCATACGACGATGAAACGGTGGATAAGGTATACGAAGCCCTTCAACAGAGCTGTAAGGAATGTATGGACGCTGTAAAATACTTCGAGACAGAACGAAAATATGGTTATGCCTGGAATATATTATCCAGTACGCTTCTTAAAATCTGCTATTTTGTCTGTCCGCAGGGGCAACTGCTGAATGATCTTGATAAAGCGATTACAGATCATGGGCGGGAGGATATGCCGTTGCCGGAGATCGTATCCCGTACCAAATCTGTTGTCACACGCCTTCAGGAAATGACGAAGGAGCAACTGGCTGCCGATCTTTACTTTGTTGAAACTTTCATTTCGGACAGACGCCGTTCCGTACTGAAAAACATTCAGGATAACTTTGAAGATACACACGAGAAAGCCGGTTCGGCACTGGAGTCCGGTGACTTCATCGTTTGCTGCTTGCTTATTATTAATAAGTTCTATGAATTGTACTATTATAATAATGTGCAGAATGATGTGAATGCGGTAGTTGTGAAAGCAATGAAGGCTACCTCTGCAATGTCATGGGAAGAAGCTGCTCCGATATTATATGAAGCGATGGACAATATCATGGAAGGAGAACTGGAGGTGGATGATGACGAAGAAGATGGTGACGAAGACGGAGAAACAATGGGCTTCGATATGTCACAGCTTCAACAGATGCAACAGGAAATGATGCAGCAGGCGATGCAGAATATCGACATGGAGCAAATACAGAAGATGCAGCAACTCGCTATGGAGAATATGCAAAAGATGATGGCCGGTATGTATGGCAACAATAACAATACGGAAGAGGACACTAACAAATAAAGAACGAGACTATGGAACAGAATATATACAATGCCATTTATAAAGTGAATCATGCCGGTGGCTGCGGCAGTTGTTTTTATCTGAAACAATATGAGCTGTTTGTTACCAATTATCATGTAGTAGAGGGATTCCGTCAGGTAGCGATCCAGGATAATGATAAGAATTCATTTTTGGCCAGGGTCGTTATGGTAAATTCCGTATTGGATATTGCTTTGCTGTCGGTGGAAGGGGATTTTTCCGCTCTTCCGGATATCCGGTTGTCGGAGTTGAAAGAAGTGGTGATCGGACAGAAGATAAATGTGGCCGGCTATCCGTTTGGTATGCCGTTCACCGTGACTGAAGGTACGGTTTCTTCTCCCAGACAGCTGATTAACAACAGTTATTATATTCAGACAGATGCTGCGGTCAATCCGGGAAATAGCGGAGGTCCCATGTTCAATGAACGTGGTGAACTGATCGCCATTACCGCCAGTAAGATCACCGATGCGGATAATATGGGATTTGGTATCCCTGTGGATACACTGAAGAAGGTACTGGAGAATATAGAAAGTCTGGATCGCTCTGTTTTCAATGTGCAGTGTAATAGTTGCGATGAATTCATTTCCGAAGAAGATGAATATTGCCCCTGTTGCGGTGACAAACTGCCGGAAGAAATCTTTAAGGAGAGGGGGCTGACTGACCTGGCTGTATTCTGCGAAGAAGCCATTGAAGCGATGGGAATCAATCCGGTATTGGCACGTGTGGGATACGAAGGCTGGAAATTCTATAAGGGAAGTTCGGAGATACGTATGTTTGTGTACGACCGTTCTTATCTGTTTGCCACCTCCCCGCTGAATATTCTGCCAAAGAAGAACCTGGAACCTGTGCTGACCTATTTACTTCAGACAGAGATTGCTCCTTATCGTTTCGGACTGGATGGAAATCAGATTTATCTTTCTTATCGTGTGCATATTTCTGATATATTCTCAGATTATTCGGAAGATGTTAAGAAGAATTTGACCCATCTTGCTTTCAAGGCAGATGATCTGGATAATTATCTGGTGGATACTTTTGGCTGTGAGTTTTCCGAATATGCTAATAAAAACGCTATCTGACCAATAACTAAACTATTTGAATATCACTCCTTTCGCTGAATTATTGAGGCGGAAGGAGTGTCTTTTTTCCTCCCTGCCGGACCTCGCAAATCTATTTTTACGAAGAATAACGAACGTTATATAGGTTTCAAAAAGCTCAAAAAAGGTAAAATGATGTTGCGATTCTCTGTTATTACTTATACTTTTGGACGATTAACAACTAAAAAACACAATAAAGTTATGAAGAAATTGATTTTTTTATTCGCATTTTGTCTTACTGTGACTAACATTTTTGCTCAAACTGACCCTAACCAATTGAAGAAAGAAGGAAGCGACGCTTTTAATGCCAAGAACTATCCCGTAGCTTATGCTAAATTCAGCGAGTATCTGAAACAAACGAATAATCAGGATTCTGCAATCGCTTATTACTGTGGTATGGCCGCAGACGAAGTGAAAAAGTATGCAGAAGCTGTGACTTTCTTTGATATTGCTATTCAGAAGAAATTCAACACAGGTAATGCTTATGCCCGCAAAGCGCTGGCACTGGATGCTTTGAAGAAGACTGACGAGTATATTGCTACACTGGAAGAAGGTCTGAAAGTAGATCCGAACAATAAAACAATGATTAAGAACTATGGTCTCCACTACCTGAAAGCAGGTATTGCCGCTCAGAAAGCCGGAAAGGCTGAAGAAGCAGAAGAATGCTTTAAGAAAGTGATTCCTTTGGATCATAAGACATATAAAACCAATGCTTTGTATAGTCTGGGCGTTTTATGCTATAACGACGGTGCGAATATCCTGAAAAAGGCTGCTCCTCTGGCAAACTCTGACGCAGACAAATATGCTGCAGAAAAGGAAAAAGCAGATGGCAGATTTAAAGAAGCTGTAGATTATCTGGAAGAAGCTACCAAGGTTTCTCCGGAAGATACAAAATCTAAAACAATGCTGTCTCAGGTGCAAGCAGCTATGAAGTAAACTACCAATTCCAGATAGAAAGGGTTGCCGGGGAACGTTTTGGCAACCCTTTTTTTATTGCTTCTTTTTTTGAATGATCTACTTTTTGCGTACTTTTGCTTTCCCAAAAAGAAAGAAGGACTTTATGCAATTATATTCAAGAGAAGAAACGATCCGGAAAATAAACCATTTAGGGCAATCCTGCCGGCCTTTTATTTTTATTATTAATTATTTGCAGGATGCCTCTTATGTAGAAGAAGTTGCCTCTGTTGACCCTTCTGAAGTAGTGTATAACCTGAATGGATTTACCAATCAATCTTCATTGAATGATGTGCTTTCTTGCTCTGAAGACCCCGTTCGCTGGAATTCTTATCCCGAATCTTTCGATAGTTACCGCCGGTCATTTGATATTGTCCAACGGAATATATTTGCCGGAAACAGCTTTCTGACCAATTTGACATGCCGCACGCCGATAGAGACGAACCTTAGTCTGAAAGATATTTTCTTCCGTTCAAAAGCAATGTATAAATTGTGGGTCAGGGATCAGTTCACCGTTTTCTCTCCCGAGATATTTGTCAGAATCCAACAGGGAAAAATCAGTTCTTATCCGATGAAAGGTACTCTTGATGCATCATTGCCTTCGGCTGTCCGGCAGCTGATGGATGATCCGAAAGAGGCAGCCGAACATGCTACTATCGTAGATTTGATCCGCAATGATTTAAGCATAGTGGCCGATCGGGTATCTGTGTCCCGATACAGGTATATAGACAAGCTTCAGACGAATCGCGGGACTATTCTTCAGACGAGTTCTGAGATACAGGGAACTTTGCCGGATAATTATCGGGAAAGTCTGGGAAATATTCTTTTCAAGCTCTTGCCTGCCGGTTCTATCACCGGTGCTCCCAAGAAAAAGACGATGCAGATTATCAGTGAAGCCGAGACATATGAGAGAGGATTTTATACAGGCGTGATGGGGTATTTCGACGGAAGCAGCCTTGATAGTGCCGTTATGATACGTTTTGTGGAGCAGGAAGGCGACAGAATGTATTTTAAGAGCGGAGGCGGAATAACCTGTCGCAGTGAAGTGGAAAGTGAATATCATGAAATGAAACAGAAAGTATATGTGCCAATTTATTGAAACGATTCGCATAGAAGACGGACAGGTGTATAATCTGTCGTATCACACAGCGCGCATGAACCGGACTCGTGCCGCCTTTTGGAAAGAAGCGGCTCCCATTGATTTGTCCGGCTTTATATCTCCTCCGTCTCTGTCCGGCATCTGGAAGTGCAGGATTGTGTACGGTAAGGAAATCGAAGAAGTCGGATATGCTCCTTATCAAATGAGAATGGTTTCTTCCTTGCGTCCGGTTGTTTCGGACACTATTGATTATAGTTACAAGAGTACCAATCGGGGAGAGCTGAATGAACTGTTTGCCCGGAGAGGGAAGGCAGACGATATTCTGATAGTGAAAGACGGATATCTGACAGATACCTCCATTGCCAACATAGCGCTGTATGACGGACATACATGGTATACTCCGGCCCATTCCTTGCTTCAGGGGACGAAACGTGCGGAACTGCTGGATAATCGGTTCATTGTGGAGAAAGATATCCGGCAGGCGCAATTGGGCGATTACTCCCATATCATGTTGTTCAATGCGATGATCGACTGGAAGCGGCTCATCATACCTGTCAATGAAAAACATTTTATTCTATAACTAAAATTAACAGAATTATATACAGAACCGTTGAACAAAGCCTCTTTTTTATCTGTTATATTTATGTGTTTTTCATAGTATTAGATAAAGATTAATTAAAAGAGATTGTACTTCACTTGTGAAAGCTTAGAGTACATCAGAAGCAGAAGAGTCTGTTTTTTTGATAAATGTGTTAGAGCATCGGTTTTACCAGGCCGATGCTTTTTTTATGTCCTTTTGTTGCGTTTTGTAGTTTATATGAAATAAAATTTGTACGTTTGTAGGGTAATAATAGAAATGATGAAGATGAACATACCCGTTATCTTTCAGTTTTTAAAAGATCTTTCTGCGAATAATAATCGTGAGTGGTTCAATGAGCACCGGTCAGAATATGAAGTAGCCCGTGCCGAGTTTGATAACTTTCTGGCAACAGTAATCGCCCGCATCTCTTTGTTCGATGAAACAATCCGGGGAATCCAGCCCAAAGATTGTACCTATCGTATTTATCGGGATACCCGCTTCTCTGCGGATAAGACACCCTATAAGATACATTTTGGCGGCTATATCAATGCCAAAGGCAAGAAATCCGATCATTGCGGATACTATGTGCATCTGCAGCCTGACGGAAGTATGCTTGCCGGAGGAAGCCTCTGTTTGCCTCCCAACGTACTGAAAGCTGTCCGCCAAGCCATTTATGACAATGTGGAAGAGTATATCTCCATTGTAGAAGATCCCGAATTCAAAAAATATTTCCCTGTGGTGGGAGAGGACTTCATGAAGACGGCTCCCAAGGGATTCCCGAAAGATTTTAAATATATTGATTATCTGAAGTGCAGACAGTTTGTCTGTTCTTATCTTGTTCCCGATGATTTTTTCACTCGGGCGGACATGATGGAGCAGATAGAGAAAGCATTCCGACAGTTCAAGAGATTTGCCGATTTCATCAATTACACAATTGATGATTTTGAATAAAATAATACCTAAATATATAAACTTAAAAATTAAACTCATATGGTAGTAGATACTTTAGAAAATCTGGAAAAATACGCGTCTTTGAATCCTTTGTTTGCACAAGCTATTGAGTTCTTGAAATCTCATGACCTTCAAGCCATGGAAATAGGCAAGACTGAACTGAAAGGAAAAGATCTGCTAGTGAATATCGCACAGACAAAGCCTAAGACTAAGGAAGAGGCGAAACTGGAAACGCATAATGAATTTATTGATATTCAGATCCCATTGTCGGGAACAGAAGTGATGGGGTATACTGCTGCCAAAGATTGTGTGCCTGCTGACGCTCCTTACAATGCAGAAAAAGATATTACTTTCTTTGAAGGGCTGGCAGAAACATACGTAGCCGTGAAACCGGGAATGTTTGCCATCTTCTTCCCGCAAGACGGACATGCTCCCGGCATTACTCCCGACGGAGTGAAGAAAGTGATCGTAAAAGTAAAAGCATAAACCTAATTCAATTCTGATATGAAAGAGACACTCAACATTATCAAAAACGATCCCTGGCTGGAACCTTTCGCAGATGCCATTACCGGTCGTCACCAGTATGCACTGAACAAGGAAGCCGAGCTGACTAATAAAGGAAAACAAACTCTTTCGGACTTTGCATCAGGCTATCTTTATTTTGGTCTGCACCGTACTCCCAAAGGGTGGACGTTCCGCGAATGGGCACCGAATGCTACTCATATTTATATGGTAGGTACATTCAACAACTGGGAAGAGAAAGCTGCTTATAAGCTGAAAAAACTGAAAAACGGTAATTGGGAAATCAATCTTCCGGCAGATGCCATTCAGCACGGAGACTTATATAAGTTGAATGTGTATTGGGATGGCGGACAAGGTGAACGCATTCCTGCATGGGCTACACGGGTAGTGCAGGACGAACAGACCAAGATATTCAGTGCGCAAGTTTGGGCACCGGAAAAACCATATAAATTTAAGAAAAAGACATTTAAGCCTGCTACGGATCCTTTGTTGATTTATGAATGTCATATCGGAATGGCGCAACCGGAGGAAAAAGTAGGCACATACAATGAATTCCGCGAAAAAACACTTCCACGCATAGCACAGGAAGGCTATAACTGTATTCAGATTATGGCCATTCAGGAGCATCCTTATTATGGTAGTTTTGGCTATCATGTATCCAGTTTCTTTGCTGCTTCTTCCCGCTTTGGTACGCCCGACGAACTGAAAGCGCTGATTGATGCTGCTCATGAGATGGGTATTGCCGTTATTATGGACATTGTCCATTCTCATGCGGTGAAAAACGAAGTGGAAGGTTTGGGTAACTTTGCCGGTGATCCGAACCAGTATTTCTATCCGGCTCCTCGTCGTGAGCATCCGGCATGGGATTCACTATGCTTTGATTATGGCAAAAATGAAGTGATTCATTTCTTATTGTCCAACTGTAAATACTGGTTGGAAGAATATAAGTTTGACGGATTCCGTTTTGACGGTGTGACGTCTATGTTGTATTATAGCCACGGATTGGGAGAAGCATTCTGTAATTACGGAGATTACTTCAATGGTCATCAGGACGGCAATGCCATTTGCTACCTGACATTGGCGAATGAGTTGATTCATCAGGTCAATCCGAAGGCTATCTCTATTGCTGAAGAAGTTTCCGGTATGCCGGGACTTGCGGCCAAAGTAGAGGATGGTGGTTACGGATTTGATTACCGTATGGCTATGAACATCCCTGATTACTGGATCAAGACTATCAAGGAAAAGATTGACGAGGACTGGAAGCCTTCCAGTATGTTCTGGGAAGTAACCAACCGTCGACAGGATGAAAAGACGATCTCTTATGCGGAAAGTCATGATCAGGCCTTGGTAGGAGACAAGACTATTATTTTCCGTCTGATTGATGCCGATATGTATTGGCATATGCAGAAAGGCGATGAGAATTATGTAGTCAATCGCGGAATCGCTTTACATAAGATGATCCGCTTGCTGACATCTTCGACGATCAATGGCGGTTATCTGAACTTTATGGGTAATGAGTTCGGGCATCCCGAATGGATCGATTTCCCGCGTGAAGGTAATGGATGGTCTTGTAAGTATGCCCGTCGTCAGTGGGATCTGGTAGATAACAAGAATCTGGCTTATCACTATATGGGAGACTTTGATGCTGAGATGCTGAAAGTGATCAAGAGTGTGAAAGACTTTCAGGCGACTCCGGTTCAGGAGATCTGGCATAATGATGGTGATCAGGTATTGGCTTATGGACGTAAGGATCTGATATTTGTATTTAACTTCAATCCGAAACAGTCTTTTGTGGATTATGGTTTCCTCGTTAGTCCGGGAGCTTATGAAGTAATCTTGAATACGGATAATGTTGCATTTGGCGGAAATGGTCTTGCAGATGATTCAGTAGTTCATTTCACGATTGCCGATCCGTTGTATAAGAAGGAAAAGAAAGAGTGGCTGAAACTCTATATTCCTGCACGTACAGCTGTTGTTTTGAGAAAGAAGAAATAACTCAAGAAATAAAAAATAAGAAAGCCCTTGCTGAGCATTTGATGTTTGGCAAGGGCTTTTTTCTATAAGAATGTTCCCGGACCGAGAATGTCGTACATATAACTGACATTGCGGGTTTTTAGCAACATTCCTTGCGGGGAATAAAAGAGCTGGTATTTGATATCTACATTATCTTGTCCTACCTTAATGACGATGATTGCCTGCCATTTAGGAAACTCCACCATGGTTACATCATTTACTGCCCAACTGGCATAAGGACCGGATACAAAGGCATTGTATACGGTAGGTGTCACCCGGTCGAGACTGACAAGATCCGTCTGTGTCATTTGCCATTGAGCCTGCGTATTGAACCAGACGTTTTTAGTAAATCCATTCATGACAAAGTTAGCGCAATAGTAGCCATCATCCTGCGACCATGCTACACCGTTGGCTTTGGGGTACATCTTTTTGAGGGTAGCCTGTACATTGCCGGGAGGTAAGATTGCGAAGGCAGATACAGACAATAATAATATGACTGCCAAAAAACTAATTTTCTTCATAAGGTTCTGGTTTAGGAAATTATTTATCTAACTAAACAGCCTTTGAGAATTTTTGTTTTCAGTTGGGGGGGAATAAATCAGTTAAGGGAAATAAATAGGTATAATGCGTGGGTGGAATTAACTTGTAAAAGTTTTGAGTATGAGCTAAAGGTATAATTTATAATTCTTTTTAGGCACGGATTACACGGATTTCACGGTTTAAAGAGTTGAGTAACTAAAAACCATGTTTATCCGCGTAATCCGTGCCTGAACTTTATAATCTTATCTAGCTCCAATCAGAGCAGCAGGCATCAGAATGTAATCTTCAGAATCTTCCCGTTATAGGCCCCTACGGAAACCTCAGTGGCTTTATAAGGCAATAAACAGATTTCCTCTTTGGCACCGGTCAATAAGTCTGTAGCCTGATATTTTTCCATTTGTGGTATCTGTAAGAAATCAAACGCGTGAGAAGGCACATTGATTGCTACATCGACCAGTTGGCTATCGAAATTGACGATGATAAACAACAATTCATTCTTATACTTTCGCATAAAAGTATATTGCTTATGTTCGTCGAAACGCCATCCGTTTTTATTGGCGTACATTAGATCGAAGAATACTCCTTTGGCAATGGCTGCTTCTTCATTACACAGCGTCAGTACTCTTTGGTAAATGCTGTACAGGCGTTTATGCTCTTCGGTCAGCATTTTGCCGTCAAACTTACCGCCGTTGCGCCAGCGACGAATTGTATCCACGCTCCAGTAATCGAATATCGTAGTCCGTCCGTCTCTTCCGCTGAAACCTTCGCTGTCCATTCCCAGTTCTCCGAACTCCTGACCGAAATAAATCATCATAGGATTGGTACTCATACAAGCAGAAACGATCAGAGCGGGGATTCCTTTACGTGGATCTCCTGCAAAGAAATCGGAAGCGATGCGCTGCTCGTCATGGTTCTCCAGGAAGTTCAGCATTTGCTTTTCTATTCCGTTCAGACTTTGCCAGCAGTGGGTGATGGATGCCGCGGATTCGTAGCCGCAAGCTACATTGCGGAGTGTATCATATAAACCGACCTTATCATATAGATAGTCAAACTTCCCACGGAACAGATAATTACGGTATTCGTTAGGATTATAGACCTCAGCAATGAAAAGAATTTCCGGATGCGCTTCCTTTACTTGTGGAATAGCCCATTCCCAAAATTCTACAGGAACCATTTCCGCCATATCGCAGCGGAAACCGTCGATACCTTTTGAGGCCCAGAATAAAAGAATGTCCAGCATCTTTATCCAGGTATCCGGAGTCGGCGAGAAATGGCAAGTGCCGCCATTCAGATAGTCTACTCCATAGTTCAGCTTGATGGTTTCGTACCAGTCGTTGATGTTCGGTGTAGCGTCAAAACGGTTGTTACCTGTGGCTTTGGCCGGATATTCGTGGTAAGGCTCTGCTGCACCTTCTTTCATATCGAACTGGGCACGCAACTCGGCCTGCGGTATATAGTAGAAATTATTGTACGGGCTGAAGGCGTAGTTCGGGTCATCGTTTGCTCCCAGTTCGGTAGTGCCGTCCGGTTGTGCATCCGAGTGATACTGGCGTGCCACGTGGTTGGGGACAAAATCTATAATAACTTTCAGTCCGGAACGGTGAGTGCGATGTACCAGATTCTCAAACTCCTTCATTCGTTCCGGCACATCGTTTGCCAAGTCCGGATCTACGTCATAATAATCCTTGATGGCGTAGGGAGAGCCCGCTTTACCTTTCACGATGGCGGGGTGGTCGGGACGTATGTTGTAGCGACGGTAATCCGTCTCCGTTGCATGCTCGATAATGCCTGTATACCAGATATGGGTAGCACCCAGTTTCTTGATTTCTCCAAGTGCTTTGAGGGTAAAGTCGGCCATTTTACCACATCCGTTGGTGGTAATGTCTCCATTGTAGACACAATGGTTGTTATTGTTTCCAAACAGGCGTGTAAACACCTGATAGATAATCATTTTATTTTCGTTGTTCATATAGAGTAGATTTTATTTCATATCATAAATGTTTTCGGGGAAAGTAAGGAATTACTTCCATATTTTCCCTTTTTCCGCCAGTGTCTGGTCTAGTAAGTCATTGGCTATCTTATAACCTTGCCCGAAGATTTCTTCCGCTTTTTCCAGTTCGGTGTTGCTATATCCATAGAGGTTGTATGGCTCGATCAGCAAGTCACATTTTTCTCTTTCGGGGAAAGTATTGGCACGGAACATAAAGTGGAAGGAGCGCATGGCGATGCTTACGATATTCATTTTATAGTCTTGCGCCATGATGGGACTTACGTTGACGGCTACCACCTTGTCGCATATTCTGCGAAGGGTGGAGACCGGAAGGTTCATCATTAATCCGCCATCTACATAATTGGTTCCGTCGATATTGACCGGAGCAAACATGACAGGCATACAGCAGGAAGCAGCCACACGTTCGGCTATGGAGCCACGGTGGAAATGAACCATACGTCCGTGGTCGAGATCGGTAGCCGTGATGATTAAAGGGATTTGCAGCTCTTCCAGATTCTTGGCCTTTAGATTGGTATGGAGAAAGTCAATAAATTCACAGAGGTCAAATAATCCTTTCTTGGGGATCACTAACTTTGTCAGGTCCTGAAACTTATGACCGGAGAAGTATTCAAGCACTTTGTGTGGTTCATTTCCGTCGGCATAAAAAACTCCGGCAAGCGCGCCGGCACTTACTCCGGAGATAATGTCCGGTTTGATGTCATGCTCCAGCAGAGCCTGCATCACCCCCAAATGTGCAAATCCTTTAATAAATCCTCCGCTTAAAGCATAGCCTATCTGATATTTACGGCTATTCCAGTTATTTGTGAATACCTCCATGAATTACTTTCTTTTTTTAGTTCGCCACGAATTTAGTGAATTTATTGAAAGTAGGAGGAATATAATGGATAGTTTTTTTGAATTAGCTAGAATCCGAAATCGTCTATCTCAACCTTATGTTCTTCTGATTCTTTGAAAGGTTTCGCTTCTTTCTGCACAGGGTTTCCTTCGATGTATACGGCACGGAACGGGCGGGCAGGGCAGACATATTCGCAGCCGCCACATCCGACACAGATCTCCGTATTGACGTGGGGAAGAGTCAGTCCGTCTTTGTAGGGTACCATAGCAATGGCTTGCGTAGGACAATGCTCTGAACAGGCTCCGCAACTGGTTCCGTCAGTGAGGACAATGCAATTTTCTTCTATAAAGACGACATACCCCATCTGAGTGAGATGTTTCTGCTCTACCGTCAACGGAGGGATGGCACCGTTGGGACAGACATCGCTACATACGGTACAGTCGAAATTACAGAATCCTTTTTCGAAACTGACCGTTGGCTGCATCACGCCTCCCAGACCGTATTCCATGAAAGCGGGTTTCAGTACATGCGACGGGCATTTGCTAACACAAAGATGACATGATGTACAATGTTGCTGGAAACGCTTCTGGCTGACAGATCCCGGAGGAGTTATCGGATTTTCTTTTTTGTATGCCTTTTTGCCTTCCATCGTCGCAATGGATTCTTGCGCCTTTGTAAGAAGCGTGGGAGTTGCTCCGGCAGTAGCCAGTCCGGCAAGCAGAAAACGACGTTTGGAAGAATCTGCAGTAACGGAAGATGGCTCTGTTGCCGCCGCTTGTTTTTCTGTAGCGGAAGAACGTTGTTGTCCCTTTGAAGCAGGGGCGTAAACCAGCGCTTTCTGTTTGCAGGCACCGAGACAGTCGAAACAGTCTACACAGCGGCTATAGTCAATAGCGTGTTCTTTGCTGTGGATGCAGGCAGCTTTGCATTTGGTAGCGCAAAGTCCGCAACCATTACATTTTGCGGTATCGATACGGACTTTGAACAAAGAGTAACGGCTCAAAAATCCTAATACCGTACCTACCGGACAAATGGTATTGCACCATGTGCGTCCGTGTTTCCATGCCAATATAAGAATGGCGGCAAAGGTCAGTATTGCTATAAGAAGGGAAGAAAGGCTTAATACCGAGGTGTCTACCTGATAAAACGTGTAATTGTCGAATCTGGAAAATACGGATTCCAGCAGGTTGTTTCCCAACATATACACCGGTTTGAAGATATGTACTACAATGCGTCCGTATGCGCTATACGGGTCCAGCAATCCCAATACCACTGAGAAACTGCATACGGAAGCAGTCACAGTCACTCCGAGCACGATCCATCGCAGCATATTCTTTGCAGGACTGTACCGATATCTTTTTTTCTTCTTTCCTACAGACTTTGAAATGCGTGCTATAACATCCTGCCATATTCCCATCGGACAGATGGTGGAGCAATAGATACGTCCGAACAACAGAGTTAACGCAATCAGCGCAATCAGTATGCCTATGCTGAGAGATAGCACGGCAGGGACAAACTGTATATGTGCCAACCGATGAAAACTGTTCGGCAGAATGTCTGCAAAATCGAGAAAATAAAAAGTAATCAGTGCAAAAAGGACGACTGATATTCCGATACGTATCTTTCTTAACATGGTGGTTTACATCTTAATTCGCTTGACATTCAGTTTGTCGATGTCCATCGTTCCTACTTTCAGTGCTTCTCCTTTGGCAAGGTGACCTACGGTGTCCAGCGGCATTTCGCGTACTTGATTGAAGAATTTGGCTGCGGCTGTATCTACGGCTACAATATCCGGTGAGATAAAGAGACCTTTTGCCAGCACCACGTCCGAAGCGGAACGTCCTCGTGGTCCGTTGGTCTTCATGATACGGTAGGCGTCTACGACATTAAGCACTGCTTTCTTTTCCAGTGTACAGATGTCCGCAATGCATTGCTGCAAGTCATTTTGGTGGAAAAAGCCGCGGTCCCAGACGATACCCATATGGTTTTTCATGGAGATAGTCAGGTTGGCGCCTCCGTGATTCTTCAGGATAGGGACGTTAATCCATACATCACAATTCAGGATGGCTTCATGTATTTTCGCCTTCTTCATCTTTTGTCCCTTTGGCAGATCAACGGGTTTGTAGTAAGATTCCAGGTGGGCGGGCATAACTTTGGCTCCGGCTTCTTTCGCTGCCGCTTCGATACCGCTGTTTTTGTAGCACTTCTGCCAATCGTCGCAGGTATGGTCGAATACGGTGACCTCTTTGGCTCCGGCGGCAAAACATTGTTTGATGATTTCCGTGATCAGTTTCGGATTCGTGTTTCCTGCCAGTTCGGGCACTTTATCCCATCCGATATTGGGCTTTACCACCACTTTCTGTCCGGGTTTGATGAATTGCTTCATACCGCCCAGCTCACTGATAGCACGACGGAACATGGCTTCCGGTTCACCGCCCATGACGGCCACCAGGTCCGGTTTATCACCATTTGCCTTGCTGATTGTCTGAGTCAGTATTTCCATCGCCTCTGAACGCTGTATAGTCATGGCGGCACCAGTAATAGCTACTGTCTTAAAAAAATCCCTTCTGTCCATCTTTCTTTTTTAGTTTAGAGTTTTGCAATTGCCTTTAGCAGGGCGTATCCGCCAAACCATTGAATGAGCATACCCGGAATGCCGATACGGAAGTCTTGTACTGCGATATAGAAATCTCCCTCGATCATCCATTCAAAAGCGGTTCCTATGAGTTGATAGGAGAGTATTACCCCAAGGATGGCCAACAAAGAAACGGTTTTCACGGTACGTGCTGCAAGGGCGGAAGCACCGGCAAGCAAAGTTGATTTTATCAATATAATCGGGAGAACGGCCTCGGATGGCATGGCAAACAAGAGATGATTGATGACGGGAGAAAGAACAGCTGTCAGCAATCCTACCCGAAAACCGTACTTATAAGCGGCAATTAAGGTAAAAAAGTAAATTGGTAATAAAGTCGGTCCACCGTAAGGAAAGAGGTGGCACAGTTGTGGAAGTGCGATGTTGCCTGCTACGAATAACAGGGCGAACAGGTAAGTTTTCACATTGCTGTAATTCAGCGAATAGAGTTTGGCGGATGTTTCCATTTTCATTGATGACTTTAATGTTTAGATGATAATATCTTAAAGATTAGACTATTTTCGTTCGAAAAAGTTTAATCGGTCTCATGATTTCTTAGCCGGTCAAATGATGATCAGGCTTTGATCTTTACAAAAATAATGCAATTTTTCAATGAAACGTATTATTTTATTGTTTTTTGTTTATTCATTGAAGTGCGTGAATAGGAACGGTGGATTTCTCCTTCCGCTGACAATGAAAAAAATGTATGCTTTATGAATCATCGGTGTTTGTGTTTATAATAAACTTTGTGATAGTTTTAGTAAAACGGTATCCGAGTTTATTATAAACGATGTAATCCCGGTTATGGCTTTCTATGCTGAAATTTGGCAACAAAAAAGGCTGCGACTTCCATTGGAAGTCACAGCCTTCAGTTCATATACCGATGACTCATATCTTATTCTTTATAGGGAAATAGATATGTCTTGTTGTAATATAGTACTCGCCTTACGGACTGATCAATCTTGACTGTATGTTACCGTTCATGTGATACATTACAGCAGGTATGTTGAAAGACAGACTTCTTCTCATTGGTTACGGTTTTATAGGTTTATTATTTCTGCTTACAAATATACAACATTAAAAAGGCTTTGTCAAGTCCTGACAGTAATAACCCATTAAACTCAGAGAAAGTATCTTGTTTAGAAATTAATATCGGATACGTTCTTCTTGCATTCTTCGAGTCTTTCCAGCGCCTCCTTGGATAACTGCGGATAATGTAAGTCCAGTTTTTCCATGCGTTCACAGATAATTTGCCCGACGGCATATCGCATGAACCACTTGTTGTCTGCCGGAATCACATACCACGGGGCAATCTCTGTTGAAGTTTCTGTCAGTACATCCGAGTAGGCTTTCATGTAGTCGTCCCAATATTGCCGTTCCTTGACGTCGGCAGAAGAGAATTTCCAGTTCTTTGATTCATCGTTCAGCCTCTCCATGAATCGTTTCTTTTGTTCGGCTTTCGAAACGTTTAGGAAGAATTTGATGATGACCGTCCCGTTTTCAGTCAGATAACGCTCAAAATCATTAATCTGCCGGTAGCGGCGTTTCCAAAATTCGTTGTCTATATCTTCCGCTTTTAGTATTCCGGGTAGCTTGTTGGATAACAGGATTTCGGGATGCACTTTGGCTATCAGTACATCTTCATATTGGGAACGGTTGAAGATTCCGATTCGTCCCCGTTCGGGGAGCGAACGATTGATTCTCCATAAGTAGTCATGATCCAGTTCTTCGGCAGAAGGTTGCTTAAAGGAGTACACCTGACACCCTTGCGGATTGATGCCGGACATTACGTGCTTGATCGTTCCGTCTTTTCCGGCAGCATCCATCGCCTGAAAAATAACCAGAACCGAGTAGCGGTCTTGTGCATAAAGCATACTTTGCAGTTCAGACAGCTTTTCGATATTTTGGGCTAACTGTTCTTTGGCATCCTGTTTGGACATATCAGCAGTAAATGAGGGATTGAAATCGGATACATGATGTTCCTTGCCCGGTTTGGCTGTAAGCTCTTTTAAGACTTCTTTTTTCATTGTTATATAATTAGGTTGTTATAGGTATATAACAGTTGAATGAAGAAATCAGTTCTTGCCAGGTTAAGAGTATTGAATAGTAATTCCCCAATTATGTATCAACAGATTCCACATAATTCCACACTAATTCCACAGTTGTATTTATATTCACTACAGTTTATGTGCTTGATTATCAGTTGTATATCAGTGAAGAGAACGTTTGGCATCTGCTTTGCCATATATTAAGTACAAGAGACAATAAAAACAATAGTTCTATCATTCACACTTAAAAAATTACGATTATGAAAAAGGTATTAGTAGCAGTAGCATTGGTATTGGGATTAGGTAGTTCTGTAGCATTCGCACAGGAAGTAAGTAACACTCCGGCAGTGGAAACTCAGACACAAGCTCCACAGGATGAGTATACAAAGATTGAAGTGAAAGATTTGCCGGAAGCAGTGACACAGGCAATAGCGAAAAGCTATGAAGATGCTACCATCAAGGAAGCGTATGTTGCCGAAAAAGAAACCGGTAAGGTTTATAAAGTAATTATTACTACAAAAGACGCCCAGGAAGTAACTGTACTTCTGAATGAAAAAGGAGAAGAAGTTAAAGAGATAAAGTAAAACTTCGAAAGTAATAACTCATAGAGAGGTTCCGGTTCGTGATGAATCGGGACCTCTCGTTTTGAATACAGACGAGTGTAAGTCTGTGCAAAAAAAATAAAGAAAACAGGAGTCATTGGGAAGATTGAATCCTTTTTGTTTTTACCTTTGCTGCCCATCATTAAACACGTAATTTATGAAGCTAAAAGTTGCCGTTATATTTGGAGGAAAATCCGCCGAACATGAAGTCTCATTGAAGTCAGCTACTAATATTTTTAATGCTGTTGACAGGACAAAATTTATTCCTTTGCTGATTGGGGTCGGTAAAGATGGTATTTGGTATTATAATCAGAACTACGCAACGGATCATGTGAATCTGGCAGAATGTGATTATTTTGCAGGAGCAACAGCCGTTTATCTGTTGCAGAAGTCGGGCAAGGTACAGGCTGTCAGTCAGGAGACAAATGAAGTTTTAGTCTGTCCGGATGTCGTATTTCCAATAATACATGGGACGTACGGGGAAGACGGAACATTGCAGGGACTTTTGAAGGCGATGGATATTCCTTTTGTCGGTCCTGATGTATTAGGTTCTGCCATCGCTATGGATAAGGATGTGGCGAAGCGATTATTGAGAGATGCAGGCATTCCTATAGCTAAATTCTATACTATATATAAATATAACCCTTTTGAGTATTCATTCGGAGAGGTGGTTGCTTCTTTGGGACTCCCTCTTTTTGTCAAGCCGGCAAATGCGGGCTCTTCTGTGGGAGTAAGCAAAGTGATGGATGAGAATGAATTTAAGACGGCTCTGCTGACAGCTTTTCAATATGACAATAAGGTATTAGTGGAAGAAGCTGTTGTTGGAAAAGAAGTTGAATGTGCAGTATTGGGTAACGAACAGGTACAGGCGTCTGTGGTCGGAGAAATCGTTCCGACACAGGATTTTTACTCTTATGATGCTAAATATATAAATGCGGACGGAGCAAAGTTGAGGATTCCTGCCGAAATAGATGAAACCGTTGCGGAAGAAATTCGGCAGTATGCTATAAAAGCATTTAAAACGACTTGTTGCGAAGGTATGGCACGCGTGGATTTCTTTCTGACCAAAGATAACAGGTTCGTACTGAATGAACTCAATACACTGCCCGGATTCACTGAAATCAGTATGTATCCGAAACTTTGGGAGGCAAGCGGAACTTCCTATAAAGATCTGATTACAGAACTTATTGCTTTGTCTGTAGTAAGAAATAATCGAAACTCGGAACTATTGACAGAGAGTAAATAGAGGGAATAAATCTAAATGACTCAAGGCTGATCGAAAAGTCCGGAGAATGATTTCTCCTTTTTAACAGGTAACAAAGTAAGGAGGCTTACGACTTATTTTTAAGTAATTCATAATAATGTGCATCAATGAACTGCCCATTCTTGAAGCAAGCCTTACGATGTATTCCTGTTTTCTGAAATCCTGCTTTCTCCAGCACACGCATTGATGCGGCATTGTGTTCATATACCGTAGCGTATAGGCGTATTACATCTGTATGCTGAAAATAATGTTCTATAGCTCTTTCCAAAGCAGCTGTTGCGAGGCCCTTGTTCCAGTATGTTTCCGAAATCCAGTAACCGACTTCTGCATTGAAGCGTTCGACATCCGTCCCGCGGACGAATCCGATATTACCGATTGCCTCATGATTCGCCTCGATGCAATATTCATTCTGTTCCACTTGTTCCGAAGCGTATTTAATGAAGGCATCAGCATCTGTTTCTGTATATGGAAAAGGCAGCCCGTCACGACAGTTATCCCATATCTTCTTATTATTCAGATGCCTTGCCAAGGCTTTGGCATCAGATTCTTTCCATGGACGAAGTATAAAATCCATATTCTTATTCTTTGTAGCTATTATGGTTTCTTTCCCGAATCTTTCCCCATGCGTGTGTGTCAAACAGGCAACTGCTGCGCATAGTCTCATACATCACCTTAAATCTCGACATCGGAATGGTATAACTCAGTATATCAGCCTCAAAATAAGGGCGTACAGAAGGATCAAAGAATCCGATGAATGTTCTGTATCCGCCTTTACGATTCTCCAGAATCGTCTGTGTGACCACAGAACTGCATCCCGACCCGAAAGTGGAAATCACTGTATCCTCCTTATTATTATCGAAGAAAGCCCAGGTGGTCAGTCCGGATAATATATCGGGATTGGCCAAAAAAAGGAT
This sequence comes from Bacteroides thetaiotaomicron, assembly GCA_019412825.1. GTDB lineage: Bacteria > Bacteroidota > Bacteroidia > Bacteroidales > Bacteroidaceae > Bacteroides > Bacteroides thetaiotaomicron_A. Next base: position 90,265 of record DXOL01000039.1, read on the forward strand.
TCCTTCCAAATGATCGAACGTTTCCACTTTATCTATACGGGCAAAATGCAGATATTCCTTTTCTGCCCTTGGTACTCCCAGTTGTTCAATAAAGCTTTTTACCATCTCCGGCGTCTGCTTATATCGTTCCTTTAGAGATACGAACGTCGGCACGTGCTCGGGCATATCGGTGAATCCGGTATAAAACTTACCGCCGCCGCAACCAATTGTTTCCGCATTCAGGCTGATGGTATTACCTTCCCTGACTTTACTCATGCTTTTAAAGAAGCATCCGTTCACTTTCCCCGTTTCATTTTCAAGAATGTCCGAGTACCAGAATACGATAGGCAATTCAGCATATTCGCCAAAAGCTTCCCGATAGTTTTCGATGAATTTTTTTATTTCCATAATTGGTTATTTTATCTACGTACAAAGTTAAACTAAAAAAGCAAGGAGCAAAGAATAAAGTCCGAAAATATGCGTTTGGTATACGGAGCGATGAAGTTGGTCTACTATTTCTTATCCTCGTGGTATAAAGGCATATTTTTGCGTCATTCAAATTAAAAATAAGAAAGAATGAAGTATGTTATCGTAAGTATGTTTGCCTTGCTCGTGTGGGTGCCAAAAGTTATGAGGGCACAAGTGATTGTCAAAACCGGATATATCTCATCTTCCTCCTACAAAGATGAGAACGGACAACAGACAGGAGGGAAGGGGGATCTGAAATTTGTAGAAGGAAGCGTGAATATTCCCGTGTCACAGAAACTGAATGAACGAAAACAGCCTACTATTTGGGTAGTCTCGGCAGGGGGAGGCTATACTTCCATGAATAATCAGAACCTGCAGTCTTATATCGACACAGATCAGACAATAAACCTGCAGCTGGGTGTAACCAACATTCGCCCTATCAGTAAAAAATGGATGCTGCTGACTACGGTTGGGGTAGGCGTTTATACTGCTTCCGATATAAGAATGAAGAATGTTCTGGGACAGGGAGGAGCTGTCTTTATCCGGCAGTTCAAGCCGAATCTGTCTCTTGGAGCCGGACTGGCAATAAATAATACATTTGGCTATCCGATGATTTTTCCGGCGATATACTTCGACTGGAGCACTGAGGGACGCTATCAGATCAAAGTTTCTATGATGAATGCGATGGAACTATCGGCAGGAATGAATTTGAATAAATATCTGAAACTAAGTCTGGTGGCAGAGATGAATGGCGCATTGGCACTGGTGGAAAGGGAAGGGAAAGACGCCATGTTCTCTCAGCAATACATCATTGTAGGATTACAGCCGGAACTGAATCTTAGCTCTTCTTTCGCCATAACCGCTACCGGAGGATTATCGTGCAGCCGGATTGCTTATTACACAACACGTACACTGAAGGCCTTTTTCGAAGATATGTCCAGAGATACGGACCCTTATTTCAAACCGGCTGTATATGTTTCGATGGGAATGAAGTATAAGTTCTGAAAAAGTAGTAACTTTATCGCCTTATGTCAGTGAAACGAACATTATATTCAGCATTAAAAGTCATAGGGGTATTTCTGATCATATCCTTTATGGTGTTCAGGGGAAATCTCGTCAGGGAAGTCGGCTTCGGATTTAATTTGTCGACCGGCATAAACCTGCTGATGATCTTTACGTTTATGGGATTGATCTATATGAATACGAATGTGCTGATTCCTAAGTATCTGTTTAAAGGACGCTGGAAGGCTTATGCTGTCTACATGGGATACCTTATCGCATTTATGTCACTGTTTATGATGAGCGGTCTTTACATTCTGAAGCAGTATTATAAGATTCCTGACCAGATCGTAACTATCAACCCGGTTTTCTTTCTTTTCCTGTTGATTAATGTCATAGCATTTATACTGTATTTCCTGACTTTCTCTTTTACTCTTTTTTTCCGTCGCTGGGTGACGGACCAGCAACTGCTGAATAATTTGGAAAACAATAATCTCCAGGCTGAACTGACTCGTCTGAAAGAACAGGTTCAGCTGGACTTTCTTTCGAAAATGCTGGATGAGGTGCAACTGTTGGCCAAGAAAGATGCGGATAAGGCTTCGGCACTGATATTTAAACTGAGCAGCCTGCTTCGCTATCAACTTTATGAGAGTGCACGCGAAAAAGTCTTTTTAAGTGATGAAATCCGTTTTGTTACGGATTATCTGGAATTAGAGAAAATGTGCGATGAACGGCTTGAATATAAGATTCAGGTGGAGAATGAGGTACGATATATTCAGATTCCTCCTTTATTGTTTATGCCGATTATAGAATATGCTGTTCGTAAAGAGGTAGAAAACGAAGAGGGAACGGAGAAGCATATAGCAATTCGTTTTCAGGAAAAGGAAGAAGGGTTGCTTTTTACTTGCGTATATCGTTGTATGGAGGCTGATATATGGCAGCGTATGTCTCAGACTCCGGTACCTGCATTGGATCAGCTTCAGAAACGACTGGAGTTATTATATCCCGGACATTATTTACTGGAGAATCAGTATGGTCATCAGTCGTCATGTACCACCAGCCTAAAATTGATGCAATGAAAGATACGGAAAATATATATGATTGGGGAAGAATATTGGTTGAGCGCCCATACAGGCTGATTCGTCATTTATTGCTGATGTCACTGATCGGCTTTCTGGCGTTTCAGAATGTGTATGGCAGCTTTCATAAAGAAGGTTTTCTGTATGCGTATATGGTAAGTGTATTTATATTCGCTTTTCCTATCTATATTAATATTTATCGGCTGATCCCCTGCTTTTTGGACAAACGTCGGTTTATGTCTTATTGGGCATCCTTTATGGGAATCATTGTTTTTAGTGCCTTATTGGGACTGGTTTGTTTTTATCCGCTTCACCGGCAATATGGTATCAACGAATTTAGTTTGCAGGATGGACAAACCTTTTCATTTTTGAGTATCATTCACTCGATGCTTGTACTTACGTTGATAGCGGGAAGCAGTACCAGCTTTGAAATGTTCCGGCGCTGGATGGTTTCCGGCAGAAAAATATCGGAACTGGAGAATACAACGATGCAGACGGAACTTCAGCAATTAAAGAATCAGATAAATCCGCATTTCCTTTTCAATATGCTGAACAATGCGAATATATTAGTTAAGGAAGACCCTGATGAAGCATCACAGATATTGGGCAAGCTGAATGATCTGCTTCGCTATCAGTTTAATGACAGTACCCGCAAGGAGGTTTTACTGAGTGCGGATATTCAGTTCCTGACCAGCTTTCTGGAGTTGGAAAAGGTGCGCCGGGATCATTTTGAATATCTGGTATCGAAAGAAGGGGATATGGATAATGTTTGTGTGCCGCCGTTGCTGTTTATTCCTTTTGTAGAGAATGCGGTGAAACACAATCCGGATAGTGATAACTTGTCTTATGTACATATCTATTTTGCGTTGCGTGGCCGTGAGCTCTCATTCCGTTGTGAGAACTCCAAACCTTCCGTTCCGGTGAAGCGGGAAGGAGGGATCGGATTGGCAAACGTGCGACGGAGACTGGATTTGTTATATGGCTCAGGATATACGTTACAGATAAAAGATTTAGCAACCACTTATAGTGTCAATTTACATTTAAGCTTATGAACTGTATTATTGTAGATGATGAACCCGTAGCCCGGAAAGGAATGAAATCTCTGATAGAGCAGGTTTCCCGGTTAGAGTTGGCAGGCAGCTTTAATAGCGCCATTGCTGCATCCGCCTTTATGAATGAACATACAGTCGATTTGATTTTCCTGGATATTCAGATGCCCGGTATCACCGGAATAGAGTTTGCGCAAAGCATTCCTGAAAATACACTGGTCATCTTTACTACCGCCTACGCTGAATATGCGCTTGACAGCTATGAAGTGAACGCCGTAGATTATCTGATAAAGCCGATTGAACTGAACCGTTTTCTGAAAGCGGTCAATAAGGCGGTCGCTTATCATAAACTGTTGGTTTCGGCAGAACCTGAAAAGGTGGAGAATATCCGGGAAGACTATCTCTTTATTAAATCGGAACGTAGGTTTTTCAAAATTAATTTCAGCAGCATCCTTTTTATTGAAGGACTGAAGGATTATTCCATACTTCAGCTGGAAGATCAGCGTATTATAACTAAAATGAACCTGAAAAATATCCACGAACAATTGCCGGGCAAATTATTCCTTCGCGTAAATAAGTCCTACATAGTCAATACTTCCCGCATTGACTCCTTTGATACGAATGACATATATATAAAGACTTATGAGATAGCACTTGGCGGGAGCTATAAGCGTTCGTTTTTTGAAGAATTCATGCCTAAGTATCAGCAAAAAGAATAAATATGGCTTCTGACTTTATTACAGACTCTCACTGGAACGCTCATGCGTTAAGTTTTGGTCTTATTTCATAAAAAAGGGTATTTTGCAAAAGAAAAAGGAGGGAACATAGTGCATTATTCCCGCGAAATGCCGTTATTTGCACTCACTAAACAATAAAAGGTTTATTTCGATTTGATTATTTCACATGAATCTTCTCATTTATTGAGCATATCCATCTCTGATTAAGAACTTCCAAAGAACTTTGTTATTGAAATTATTAATTTTTTATATTTGTATTTTATGAATTTGTACATTGGAAATCTTAACTATAACGTTAAGGAATCAGACTTGAGAAACGTAATGGAAGAGTATGGAGCAGTTGCTTCAGTTAAATTAATCACAGATCGTGAAACAAGAAGATCAAAAGGCTTTGCTTTTATTGAAATGCCGGATGATGCAGAAGCAGCTAACGCTATCAAAGAATTGAACGGTGCTGAATATGTAGGTCGTCCGATGGTAGTTAAAGAGGCTTTGCCGAAGAACTAATTGACTGAATAACAATCAGTATATAAAAAGAAGGTGTGTTGGTGATCCCGACACACCTTCTTTCGTTTCTGCAAAATCCTGCCAGACTATTTCTTAAAGTCCGAAGAATTTATCTCTCTTTTTATTGTCTGCGGTTATTTTTTTCTTACCTTTGGTTCACTATCTGTATGTGTGGATGGTGTAATTGAAAAACTAAAGGTATGAAAGACAATTTGAGAATTGCCCTCACATTCTCCGGAGGGGGCTATCGTGCTGCTACTTTCCATTTGGGTGCACTATCCTATCTTCATTCTGTAAAAGTGGGTGAGTTCACATTGCTAGATCATGTGGTTGCTTTATCTACCATATCCGGTGGTACTATTACCGGCCTGCGATATATGCTGGGGTTAAGTCGCGGTGAATCAGTAACCGATATTTTTAAAGAGCTATATACTTTTCTTACAGATGTGGAACTGGCGACAGTTGCCATGAATAATCTGGCATCCTATGATAAAGGACAGTGTGCTTCTTTGATTCGTACGATGGCGGATATCTATAATAAAGAATTATTTAAGGGAGCCGTATTAGGTGATTTGATGGACCAGTTGGATGATATTCATATTTGCCATTTTGCGGCTAATGCAACGGACTTCACCAACGGGCTGGCTTTTCGTTTTCAAGTGACGGAAAAGACAGGAGCCAAACAGGAGCAGGCTACCGGTTACGGATTGATCGGAAATAATAAAATAAGAATTCCATGCGAGGTGGCACGTCATATCCGTCTGTCGGAAGTGCTGGCTTGTTCTTCTTGCTTTCCCAGCGGATTCGAACCGCTGGTCTTTCCTAAAGATTTTGTTTTGGGAGATTCGGAGGAAGTGAAGAAGTTTATCGCGAAGACAGAACCTTTTGGTATTATGGACGGCGGGATTGTCGATAATCAAGGTATCGAGCCGATTCTTTTAGCGGAACAACGGATGGAGACCAGCTTAGGCTGTAAAGACGGCAAATGTCTGGATCTGATTATTGTTTCGGATGTGGCAAGCCCGTATATGAGTGCTTACCAACCTTCCGATGTACATTTGCCGAAAGGATTGAACCGGATGACACTGAAAAAACTAACAGCATCTATCTGGGGAGTCGGGATCGGACTGACTGTTGCGACAGCACTTCCCTTGGTATTTACCTCCACTTCTTTCTTGTCCGGTATATTGGTGGCTGTATGGGTGCTGGTTGCAGGTATTCTGATTATATATACAGTCATGAAGAAAAAGCTGATTTCTATGGCTGCAAAGTCAGTCATTCAGGACAGCATTCCGGCAGTAATGAATCTTCGCTTTGGGGACATTGCCACATTGCTGGCAAATCGGGTGAGTTCCGTATTGCTTTTGGTGTCTTCTGTCTTTATGAAGCATTTGCGCCGGATGGATTATAGAAGTATATACCGGGATGATGACTGGAAAAACAGATGTATGATGAACGGTGTATATGAGTTGAGGCCGGATGAGGCGTGGGCAAGTAAATTAAAATCAGGACAACTTCCCGAATATCTGAAACCGAGTAATAAGATTCAGCAGCATTCTACGATAGCTACTGCTATGGGTACGACTCTTTGGTTTACCCAGGAAGAGAAAGAAGCGGGAGTACACGATTCTCTGATTGCTGCCGGACAATATACGATATGCTGGAACTTATTGGAATATATTGAGACGATCAAGAAAGACCCTTCCAATACAAATGAACATCATCAGCTTATTCTGGCTTGTGAGGAACAGTTGAGAAAGGATTGGTAGAAGTTCCAGAAAGACCCTCTTTGCGGATTAGCCGAGTGGAAAAACGAATAGAAACAAAAAGACATCTTAAATTTACCATATTAACAACAAACCGATAGAAGATGAATCAAGAACTTTTAATGAATCCTAACTGTCTGGTGGCTGCTTTGGAAAAGCCTGCCGCCGAGTTTACTAAGGCAGATATTATTTCTTTTATTCAGAAGAATAATATCCGTATGGTCAATTTCATGTATCCTGCTGCTGACGGGCGACTGAAAACATTGAATTTTGTAATTAATAATGCGGCTTATCTGGATGCGATCCTCACTTGTGGAGAGCGGGTGGACGGTTCCAGCCTGTTTCCTTTTATAGAGGCGGGGAGTAGCGACCTGTATGTAGTGCCTCGTTTCCGTACCGCTTTTGTCGATCCGTTTGCAGAAATACCGACACTTTCGATGCTTTGTTCTTTCTTCAATAAAGACGGTGAGCCATTGGAAAGTTCTCCGGAACATACTTTGCATAAAGCGTGTAAAGCATTTACTGATGTCACAGGTATGGAGTTTCAGGCGATGGGTGAGCTGGAATACTATGTTATTTCGCCGGATACAGGAATGTTTCAGGCTACAGATCAACGTGGTTATCATGAATCTGCTCCGTATGCTAAGTTTAACGATTTCCGTACGCAGTGTATGTCGTATATAGCTCAGACGGGTGGGCAGATAAAATATGGCCATTCCGAGGTTGGTAATTTTACATTGGACAGCATGATTTATGAACAGAATGAAATAGAGTTCCTGCCTGTTCGTGCCGAAGATGCGGCAGACCAATTGATGATTGCCAAATGGGTGATTCGTAACTTGGGATACAGATATGGGTATAATGTGACATTCGCGCCTAAGATTACGGCTGGAAAAGCCGGATCGGGTTTGCATATTCATATGCGTATTGTAAAGGACGGACAAAATCAGATGCTGAAAGACGGTGTATTGTCGGAAACAGCCCGTAAGGCAATCGCCGGAATGATGGAACTTGCTCCTTCTATTACAGCCTTTGGAAATACCAATCCTACTTCTTACTTCCGTTTGGTTCCTCATCAGGAAGCACCTACCAATGTTTGCTGGGGAGATCGCAACCGTTCTGTATTGGTGCGTGTACCGTTGGGCTGGGCTGCCAAGACCGATATGTGTACTTTGGCAAATCCATTGGAAAGCGAAAGTCATTTTGATACCAGCCAGAAACAAACGGTAGAAATGCGGTCTCCGGATGGTTCGGCAGATTTGTATCAGCTGCTTGCGGGACTGGCTGTTGCCTGCCGTCATGGTTTTGAGATAGAACAGGCATTGGACATTGCAAAGAGAACGTATGTAAATGTAAACATCCATCAGAAAGAGAATGAGGACAAGCTGAAAGCATTGGCTCAATTGCCGGATAGTTGTGCGGCATCTGCCGAATGTTTGCAAAAACAACGTGCTGTCTTCGAGCAATATAATGTATTTAGTCCGGCTATGATTGACGGTATTATACGCAAGCTCCGTAGTTATGAGGACAAAACATTACGTGCCGACCTGGAAGGCAAACCGGAAGAAATGCTGGAACTGGTACATAAATATTTCCACTGCGGATAGGAAATAAAAGTATTCTGCTTATAAAAATACTACAAGTAAAGAGGGTGTCTGTGGCACCCTCTTTTACTTAATCTTCATTGTTATCTTCTTCGTCATCTACCAGGTTATTGAGTTCAAGTTCCAAGTCTACCAAGTCTTGTTCCCATAACTTTATGATATCTTTCGGTGTATCTTTGGCTGCCTTCTTGATTCTTTCCTGAGCAACAGATACTTCATGCTCTAATTGACTACGTCTGCTCATACAATTCAATATTTAATTAATAAAATTGTAAACAAACAGCTAGGAGAATAGTTCGATGGGATAAATTTAAAAATGGACGGGATGAACTATTTATAAATAAGGGCTGTTGTAGTCTAAAATCTTTTTAAATATACAATTATGCTCAATTTATTAGCCGTGTTTTTAGTCTGTTCAGGTATCGGAATTGCAGTTCACATAGCAATCGATCTGACACATCGTCCACAATCAATGAAGATAATGAATGCAGTATGGATATTGACTGCATTGTGGGGAAGTTACTTATCTTTATGGGCTTATAATAAGTTCGGACAAGGTGCTCCCATGAAGATGGGAGGTGGTGAAATGAAAATGGATATGTCGGACATGGGGATGGAGATGTCTGATATGAAAGGGATGAGTATGTCCGGTATGAAAGACATGAATATGGATATGTCGATGGGAGATATGTCCATGAACCGTCCTCATTGGCAGTCTGTGGCTTTATCGGCTTTACATTGTGGAGCAGGCTGCACACTGGCTGATATAATAGGAGAGTGGTTCACTAATTATATCCCGGTAACCGTTGCAGGAAGTCAGCTTATAGGAAACTGGGTACTTGATTTTATATTGGCGTTGATCATCGGAGTTTATTTTCAATTCTATGCTATTCGGGAGATGGAAAGGATATCGGCGGGAAAGGCACTGTCCCGTGCTTTTAAAGCAGATTTCTTTTCTCTGTTGTCTTGGCAAATCGGAATGTATGGCTGGATGGCAATCGTTTATTTTGTTTTATTTGTCAATGAGCCTTTACCTAAAGATACATGGATATTTTGGTTTATGATGCAGCTGGCTATGCTTTTTGGCTTTTTCTGTGCTTATCCGATGAATGCTTTGTTAATAAAGTTAGGCGTGAAAAAGGGAATGTAAATTTCAGATATTACTTTATCATCGCGGGGATATATTGGTACATAAAATATAACCACACGGAGAAACAAAAGCCCAAAGCTCTATTTCTCCGTGTGGTTCTGTTTATCTTTTCAGTAACTTAGGAATATCCGAAGGTTCTTGTGCAACTCGTATGCCGGCAGCTTCTAAAGCCTCTATTTTGTCTTTTGCCGAGCCGGAACCTCCCGAGATAATGGCTCCTGCGTGGCCCATCTGTTTTCCCGGAGGAGCAGACTGTCCGGCAATAAATGCTACTACAGGCTTATTTACATGACTGCGAATATATTCAGCAGCCTGTTCTTCCGCGTTTCCTCCGATTTCTCCGATTAACACAATTGCTTTCGTTTCAGGATCATTCTGGAACATTTCCAGTAGCTTAAGGAAATGCAGACCTACCACAGGATCTCCTCCGATGCCGATTGCAGTAGACTGTCCCATACCATTGGCCGTTAAGTGATACACTATTTCATAAGTGAGTGTTCCGCTACGGCTGATGACACCGACATTTCCTTTCTGAAAGACTTGTCCCGGAAGGATTCCTACCATGCTTTCTCCGGGAGAAATAAGTCCCGGACAGTTGGGACCAACCAACATTGCCCCTCTTTGTTCGACAAACCGATGTGCTTTGATGACATCCAGAGTCGGAATACCTTCTGCAATACAGACTATTAGCCGGATACCTGCATCCGCAGCTTCCATAATGGCATCTGCTGCAAAACGGGCCGGCACAAAGATGATGGAAGTATTAGCCTGTGTCTGTTCTACAGCTTCATACATCGTATTGAAAACCGGAATACCGTCTACTTCCGTACCTCCCTTGCCCGGAGAAGTGCCGCCAACGACATTCGTTCCGTATTCTTTCATCTTCTTGGCATGAAAAAGCCCGTCTCTACCGGTGATACCTTGTACGATCAAACGGGTGGATTTATCTATTAATATACTCATCGTTCCTTCATTTTTTATGTGATTTCATCTTAAGATTTGATAGTCATTAAAGCGGCTTCCTGCATAGTTGTAGCTATTTGAAAACGGCTATGGCTGCGTAAAAGATCACGTCCGATATGCTCATTGGTTCCTGTGAGCCGGACAATGACAGGTATATCACTCTTAATCTGATCGAATGCCTGAATAAGACCGATGGCTACATCGTCACAACGGGTGATTCCTCCGAAAATGTTTATCAGGACGACCTTTACTTTCTCGTCCTGTAATAGAAGTTTCATAGCTTCAACCACCTTGACAGGGTTCGAACTACCGCCAATATCAAGGAAGTTGGCAGGATTTCCCCCATGAAGTTTTATCATATCCATTGTTGCCATAGCGAGTCCGGCGCCATTTACCATACAACCTATATTGCCATCCATGTGAACGTAGCTGAATCCTTTGTTTTTAGCATCCGCTTCTACTTTTTCTTCTTCTGTAGGATCAAACAAACTCAGTACATCCGGATGGCGGTAAAGAGCATTATCGTCAAAAACAATTTTGGCGTCAATAGCCATCAATATGCCTTTGGCGGTAAGAGCCAATGGATTTACTTCAACCAGTGATGCGTCATTCTCCATGAAAATTTTGTAGAGTGCTTGCAGAATAGCGGCCATTCTGCCGGCTTGTTCTATGTGAGGGAAGAGCGAGAATGCGAAACGGCGTGCCAGATAATCAGGCAGACCGATGAATGGGTCAATAGCATAGCGAATGATTTTTTCCGGTGATTGCCGGGCTACTTCTTCGATATCCATACCACCGGACGCACTCATCATAAGGATGACCGAGCGTGTGTTTCTGTCAATGGTGAAGCTGACATAGTATTCTGCGGCAATATCAACCGCCTCGCTGACCAGTATCTGATTGACAGGAAGCCCTTTAATACTCATACCCAGAATGTTTTTAGCTTCCTGATAGGCATCTTCTGTATTATCTACCAGTTTAACACCTCCGGCTTTTCCCCGTCCGCCGGTCAGCACTTGTGCTTTAATAACCACTCTGTCCGAGCCCATTCTCCTGTATGCGGCAACTGCACCGGCGGCCGTTCGACATAGGGTATGCCTTTCAACGGGGATTCCATACTTGGAGAAAATTTCTTTTGCTTGATATTCATGTATTTTCATGGTCCGCGAATTTGAATAAATGATTCCTATAATGAAAACAAGTGAAAGATTCGGAATGTTTGCTCGTAGAGAAGACTAATGGTGTGTTTTACAGCATATTAATTGTCTCATGTTTGACTAATAAGCATAAAAAAGCGTATCGGCAAACTAGTCGACACGCTCTATAGTTGAGAAAAGGTAAAGTATATCTACGAATGCTTATGCAATGCCGTGAGCGCTTACTGTACCATCTATTTTCTTGATCAATCCCTGCAATACTGCACCCGGTCCACATTCTGTAAAATCAGTAGCACCATCGGCAACCATGTTCTTAACAGACTGAGTCCAACGTACGGAAGCAGTCAGCTGGGCAACCAGATTCTTTTTGATTTCTGCGGGATCAGTGTGAGGAAGTGCATCCACATTCTGATATACCGGACATTTAGGGGCATGGATTTCTGTTGCGTTGATAGCAGCTTCCAGCTCAACTTTAGCCGGGTCCATCAACGGAGAGTGGAAGGCACCACCTACTTTTAATGGAAGAGCACGTTTTGCGCCGGCAGCTTTCATCAGTTCGCAGGCTTTTTCGATGCCTGGTACAGAACCGGAGATTACGATTTGTCCCGGGCAGTTATAGTTGGCAGGTACACAAACTTCACCTTCTGCATTAACAGATGCACAGATTTCTTCTACTTTTTCATCCGGCAATGCAATGATAGCGGCCATCGTAGAAGGAGTTGCTTCGCAAGCTTTCTGCATAGCCATTGCACGGGCATAAACCAGTTTCAATCCGTCTTCAAAGCTCAGGGCACCGGCAGCTACCAATGCAGAGAACTCACCGAGTGAGTGTCCGGCTGTCATTTCCGGTTTGAAATCATCGCCCATACAAAGAGCAGAGATAACAGAGTGAAGGAATACGGCAGGTTGAGTAACCTTTGTCTGACGAAGATCTTCGTCTGTACCATTGAACATGATATCTGTAATGCGATATCCGAGGATATCATTTGCTTTTTCAAACAATTCTTTTGCTAAAGCTGAGTTTTCATACAGGTCTTTACCCATTCCTACGAACTGAGCACCTTGACCGGGAAATACAAATGCTTTCATATCTTTATTATTTAATTGATTTTTAAATGCGGGTGCAAAGTTACAGATTTTTATGATACGACCGCACAAAATGTACACATTTGTGCAACGGAGTCGGGAAAATGCCACAGAGGTCCGTTGCCATGACCTATATTCAAATCCTTGCCTGCAATGATGGCATGAGTAATGTATTCTTTAGCGTGACGGATGGATTCTTTCATCGAATATCCCTTTGCCAGATAGCTTGCAATAGCGGAGGAGAGGGTACACCCGGTTCCATGCAGGTTTTTACTTTCTATCTTTTTCTCTTCATATATATAATAGGTGTGATCCGGAGAATATAAGAGGTCGCACATTTGATCGCCTTCCAGATGTCCGCCTTTGATCAGGATATGGGTCTGATAACTGTCGGAGAGTTGTTTGGCAGCTTCCAGCATATCCTGTGTATTTTGGATGCTCTTGCCTGTCAGCACCTTTGCTTCATCGATATTGGGGGTGACTAATGTGACAAGCGGCAAAAGTTCTTTCTTAATCTCTTCGATGGCTTCATCTGTCATCAGCTTCCGGCCGCTGGTAGATACCATCACCGGGTCATAAATGATGTGCTCCGGTGAATATTTTCGTATACAGTCGGCGATGACATGAACAATCTGAATATCGTTAACCATACCTATTTTTACAGCGACAGGCTGCAGGTCCTCCATGACCGCTTCGATTTGTCCGCAAACAATTTCGGGTGGTATTGCATGGACGGCGCGTACCCCTAGAGTGTTTTGCACGGTGACAGCGGTGATGGCAGATGCCGCATAGCCTCCTAATGCCGAGATTGTTTTGATATCTGCCTGAATGCCCGCTCCTCCCGAACAATCGGAACCGGCAATGGATAAAATGACGGGATGACGTTCCATTTTAGATTTTTTAATATTTATCCGGCAAAGATAGAATAAAAACGGCAAGATACAAAATGAGATATCGTTTAAAATACAATAAGTCCGTTGTCGGAGAAGACGAAGAATGAATATGAAAAGTACTGATAATAAAGAGCCATTCCGCTTTTTGTACTTTATACAATTACTCGTTGCTGGAACGGGTAAAATACATATTGTAATTCAGAAGATAACACTAAGTACTCATATTGTAGATTGTATGATATGTATATCTATGAAAAACAATGTTTTATAGCATATCATTTGTTCTTGTTCGAGTCATAAAGCGCCCCTATATTTGCACCGTATTAAAGAAATAGATATGCAAAGTATACAGAAAAAAGCACCCTTGGCAAACAATCACATATCAGTAGACTGTGTAGTGATTGGTTTTGACGGAGAACAACTCAAAGTGTTACTTGTAAAACGTGCGGGCGAAGATAATGGTGAAGTATATCACGATATGAAACTTCCCGGTAGCCTTATCTATATGGATGAAGATTTGGATGAAGCAGCACAACGTGTACTGTATGAATTGACGGGGCTCAGAAATGTAAACCTGATGCAATTCAAGGCATTCGGCTCTAAAAACAGAACCAGTAATCCAAAGGATGTACGCTGGCTGGAACGGGCTATGCAGTCAAGAGTTGAACGTATCGTGACGATTGCTTATCTGTCGATGGTGAAAATAGACCGGGCACTGGACAAGAATCTGGATGATCATCAGGCTTGCTGGATTGCCTTGAAAGATGTGATGACATTGGCTTTCGACCATAATCTGATTATTAAAGAGGCAATGACTTATATCCGTCAGTTTGTGGAGTTCAATCCTTCCATGCTGTTTGAGTTACTTCCGCGTAAATTTACTGCTGCCCAGTTGAGGACTCTTTTTGAGTTGGTATATGACAAGCCTGTGGATGTACGCAACTTCCATAAGAAAATAGCAATGATGGAATATGTAGTTCCTTTGGAAGAAAAACAGCAGGGGGTAGCCCATCGTGCAGCACGTTATTATAAATTTGATAAGAAGATATATAATAAGGTGAGACGGTAGTAGGTAATAAGTAATAGGTGATAGGTAATAAGTGAACAGGCTGTTTGTTTAAATATATAATTCAAAATTTTAAAAATCATCATGTTTCTATTAGGTTATGATATAGGTAGCTCGTCCGTTAAAGCGAGTCTGGTCAATGCTGAAACAGGTAAATGTGTATCGTCAGCGTTTTTTCCGAAAACAGAAGCGAAGATTATCGCAGTTAATCCCGGATGGGCAGAACAAGATCCTGAGAGTTGGTGGGAAAACCTGAAGTTGTCCACGCAAGCTATTATGGCGGAGTCAGGAGTGAGTGCTGCCGAGATTAAAGCTATCGGTATTTCCTATCAAATGCACGGACTGGTATGTGTAGATAAGAATCAGCAAGTATTGCGTCCTGCCATTATCTGGTGTGATTCTCGTGCGGTGCCTTTTGGGCAGCAAGCATTTGAAACAATCGGAGAGGAGAGATGCCTTTCTCATTTGCTGAACTCGCCCGGTAATTTTACAGCGTCTAAACTGGCTTGGATCAAACAAAATGAACCGGCTGTCTATGAGCAGATATATAAGATAATGCTTCCGGGGGATTATATCGCCATGAAGTTAAGCGGAGATATCTGCACGACTGTTTCCGGTCTTTCGGAAGGAATGTTCTGGGACTTCAAAAATAATCGTGTAGCCGATTTCCTGATGGGTTACTATGGCTTCGACTCTTCACTTATTGCGGATATCAAGCCGACTTTTGCAGAACAAGGGCGTGTAAATGCAGTTGCTGCGAATGAACTGGGATTGAAGGAAGGAACACCGATTACTTATCGTGCCGGTGACCAGCCGAACAATGCGCTTTCTTTGAATGTGTTCAATCCGGGTGAAATCGCTTCTACGGCAGGAACATCGGGAGTTGTCTATGGTGTGAATGGTGAAGTGAATTATGATCCTCAATCCCGTGTCAACACCTTTGCGCACGTGAATCATACGATGGAACAGACACGTCTGGGAGTATTACTTTGCATCAACGGAACAGGGATTCTCAATTCATGGGTAAAAAGAAATATAGCTCCCGAAGGTATCTCGTACAATGAAATGAATGTGTTGGCTTCCAAGGCGCCGATCGGGAGCGCAGGTATCAGCATCCTGCCTTTTGGTAATGGTGCGGAACGTATGCTGAATAATAAGGAGATAGGTTGCAGCATTCGGGGGGTAGACTTCAATGCACATGGCAAACATCATATTATTCGTGCTGCACAGGAAGGAATTGTATTTTCTTTTAAATACGGTATCGACATTATGGAACAAATGGGAATTCCGGTCAAAAAGATTCATGCCGGCCATGCAAATATGTTCCTTAGCTCCATCTTCCGTGATACATTGGCAGGAGTGACCGGAGCCACTATCGAACTTTATGATACGGACGGTTCTGTAGGAGCAGCGAAGGGCGCGGGTATCGGTGCAGACATTTATAAAGATAATAATGAGGCATTTGCAACTCTTGATAAACTGGATGTTATCGAACCGAATATAGCTAAACGTCAGGAATACGCCGACGCATACGCCAGATGGAAATATAATATAAATAACGATATAATAACTTTTTAAATAACAAGAATTATGGCAACAAAAGAATTTTTTCCGGGAATTGAAAAGATTAAATTTGAAGGTAAAGATAGTAAGAACCCGATGGCATTCCGTTATTACGATGCAGAGAAGGTGATTAATGGTAAAAAGATGAAGGATTGGCTGAGATTCGCTATGGCATGGTGGCACACATTGTGTGCTGAAGGTGGTGATCAGTTCGGTGGCGGAACAAAGCAATTTCCATGGAATGGTAATGCAGATGCTATACAGGCAGCAAAAGATAAGATGGATGCAGGATTTGAATTCATGCAGAAGATGGGTATCGAATACTATTGCTTCCATGACGTAGACTTGGTTTCGGAAGGTGCCAGTGTAGAAGAATACGAAGCTAACCTGAAAGAAATCGTAGCTTATGCAAAACAGAAACAGGCAGAAACCGGTATCAAACTGCTGTGGGGTACTGCTAATGTATTCGGTCACGCCCGCTATATGAACGGTGCAGCCACCAATCCTGACTTCGATGTAGTAGCTCGTGCTGCTGTTCAGATTAAAAATGCGATTGATGCAACGATTGAACTTGGCGGAGAGAATTATGTATTCTGGGGTGGTCGTGAAGGATATATGTCTCTTCTGAACACAGATCAGAAACGTGAAAAAGAACACCTTGCACAGATGTTGACGATTGCTCGTGACTATGCCCGTGCCCGTGGTTTCAAAGGTACTTTCCTGATCGAACCGAAACCGATGGAACCGACTAAACATCAATATGACGTAGATACGGAAACTGTAATCGGCTTCCTGAAAGCTCATGGTCTGGATAAGGATTTCAAAGTAAATATCGAGGTGAATCACGCAACTTTGGCAGGTCACACTTTCGAGCATGAATTGGCTGTAGCTGTAGACAATGGTATGTTGGGCTCAATTGACGCCAATCGTGGTGACTATCAGAATGGCTGGGATACAGACCAATTCCCGATCGACAATTATGAACTGACTCAGGCTATGATGCAGATTATCCGTAATGGTGGTCTCGGTACCGGTGGTACGAACTTTGATGCTAAAACCCGTCGTAATTCTACTGATCTGGAAGATATCTTTATTGCTCACATCGCAGGTATGGACGCTATGGCCCGTGCACTCGAAAGTGCAGCGGCTCTGCTCGACGAGTCTCCCTATAAGAAGATGCTGGCTGACCGTTATGCTTCATTTGATGGGGGCAAAGGTAAAGAATTTGAAGACGGCAAGCTGACTCTGGAGGATGTGGTTGCTTATGCAAAAACAAAAGGCGAACCGAAACAGACTAGCGGTAAGCAAGAACTTTATGAGGCAATTCTGAATATGTATTGCTAATTAATATTTAAAACAGGCGGTAAAGCAGCGGTAGGGCTGCTGCTTTATCGCCTGACTTTTTCTAATCCAACTACTACACTACTTTATCCACTTTTTAAAACTATGAATAATACAACGAACGAAGGAAGTAAACTCTACTTGTATTCGATTACTTCTGTTGCTATTTTGGGCGGTTTGCTCTTCGGTTATGATACGGCGGTTATATCCGGCGCGGAAAAAGGGCTCGAAGCCTTCTTCCTGTCCGCTTCCGATTTTCAGTATAATAAGGTAATGCATGGCATTACTTCTTCCAGCGCATTGATAGGCTGCGTGCTGGGTGGTGCTTTATCCGGTGTCTTTGCTTCCCGTTTGGGACGTCGTAACTCATTGCGGCTTGCTGCTGTATTATTTTTCCTCTCGGCTCTCGGCTCTTATTATCCGGAAGTTCTTTTCTTCGAATACGGAAAACCGAATATGGATTTGTTGATAGCATTCAATCTGTATCGTGTTCTGGGAGGTATCGGAGTAGGACTGGCTTCGGCGGTATGTCCGATGTATATTGCTGAGATTGCTCCTTCCAATATTCGTGGAACTCTTGTTTCGTGCAATCAGTTTGCCATCATCTTTGGTATGTTGGTTGTGTACTTTGTGAACTATCTGATTATGGGTGACCATCAGAATCCGATTATTCTGAAAGATGCTGCCGGTGTGTTGTCAGTAAGTGCTGAGTCGGATATGTGGACAGTTCAGGAAGGATGGCGTTATATGTTTGGTTCGGAAGCCTTCCCGGCCGCTTTCTTCGGTCTGTTGTTGTTCTTTGTTCCAAAGACTCCCCGTTATTTGGTTCTTGTACAGCAGGAAGAAAAGGCTTACACTATTCTGGAGAAAATTAACGGTAAGAAGAAAGCTCAGGAAATTCTTAATGATATTAAGGCTACTGCTCAGGAAAAAACAGAGAAACTCTTTACTTATGGAGTAACAGTGATTGTGATCGGTATTCTACTGTCCGTATTCCAGCAGGCGATCGGTATTAATGCAGTACTTTACTATGCTCCGCGTATTTTCGAAAATGCAGGTGCCGAAGGTGGTGGTATGATGCAGACAGTGATTATGGGTATTGTAAACATTATCTTTACGCTGGTTGCTATCTTTACGGTAGACCGCTTTGGTCGTAAACCATTGCTGATTATCGGATCTATTGGTATGGCTGTAGGAGCATTTGCAGTGGCAATGTGTGATAGTATGGCAATCAAAGGTGTTCTTCCGGTACTTTCCATCATCGTATACGCTGCTTTCTTCATGATGTCATGGGGACCGATTTGCTGGGTCTTGATTTCAGAAATCTTCCCGAATACTATTCGTGGTAAAGCAGTTGCTATTGCAGTGGCTTTCCAATGGATATTCAACTACATCGTATCTTCTACTTTCCCGGCATTGTATGACTTCAGTCCGATGTTTGCATATAGCTTATACGGAATCATCTGTGTCGCTGCCGCTATCTTTGTCTGGCGTTGGGTACCCGAGACTAAAGGGAAGACGCTGGAGGATATGAGTAAGCTCTGGAAGAAAAATAAATAAATTAGGTTAGTGCTTTTTATCATGTCATTGTGACGTGAGATTATTAAGATTATGACATCATGCAAATTGTATGATGTCATAATCATATATATATGTAACAGTCAGTAATTCAGTAGGATATTTTGCATTATCTATTTTTGGATACTCCAAACCATCCCGGCACAGGAAAATAAAAAGGAGAACGGATATAGCCCGGGTGAGTCAGCTTTCCTTCATCCACCCGCTTTTGTAATCTGCGGAGTGCAGTGGCCTTTCGAAGTCCACATAATGAACAAAGCTGCTGTGTGGTAATACAAGGGTTATCTTTGAAAAATTCAGCTAATCTCCCGTCTATTTCTATATCGCTCAATTCCTGTGACCTGCGGGTCTCACTAACCTTTTCAAAAGTCGTAGCCTTTAATTCGCGAAGCAAATCTTTTTCCGGAGTAAATACGATTCCGCTGCAATGAATATTTTCGGCACGGATTTCTTTGGGAGAACGTACTTCGGGTGATTCCGCTTTGATACGGAATGAACCGATTCCCGGAATGTGAATACTATTCCCGTTGGATAATTCTTGTTTGAAAACATTGGCAAACTCTATAAAAGACCCTATTACGTCGCTTTGTCTTAAACTACTTCTAGACTCAATCGTTTCGGCTATATCTTCCAGTGTGATGGTGTCCCGTACAACCAGTCGGGCATGATATCTCGTTTTATTGGAATCTTTAGGTTGGGGAGTCAGGAAGAAATCATAAAGTGCATTCATTGCTTTAGTTGTTTTGTGCGTATCAATTAGCAGACTTACGCAGTCATTTTATTTATTTTGTGCCTTTCTATTGATTGGCTCACATTATGTGCAACAGCTAACTCACATATTGTGTAATAACTGTCGCTCATTATGTGCGATAGCTATCGCACGACTGGTGCTACGCCTAATATGATGCGTCAAAATTACTAATAATTCTAATCAAAAACAACACTTCAAAGGCTTATTTCTGTTAGATCATTTTTCAAAAAAGAATGAGTCAGCTTATTTGCAAATCCGGTATTCGGTAGTCTATTTTTGTGTCTCAAACCTCACAATAATTTAAAAAAAACAGCAAGTATGAAAACAATAATTAGAGAAATGGTAGAGACTATAAAACAATTGTTTGCGCAGAAACAGCAAATGCAGGAGCCGGTAGTTGCCAATTACGAGGTATCCGAAATCGTGGAACAAAAGACACTGAAGAAGAAGGAAGAGTCTGAGAAGACAGGTGAAAAAACGGGTAAATCTAATAAATGGAGTCAATCGTTGACTTTGCAATTAAAAGAGTATTTGAATGACAATTTTGATTTCCGTTATAACAATTTGACAGGAGCTACGGAATATAGGGAGAAGAGTGGAAAGAACTGTTTCCGACCTATTGATGAACGCGAAATGAATGGAATGATTGTGGATGCCCGCCTGGAAGGAATACCTTGCTGGAGAGGGGATGTACCCACCATGGTTCTTTCAAATAAAGTGGAGTCTTATAATCCTTTCCATCTTTATGTAAAGGAATTGCCGGGTTGGGATGGAGTAGATCGTGTGACCCCTTTATTGCTACGTGTTTCAGATAATGAGATATGGCTAAGAGGAGGACGTTGCTGGTTACGGGCAATGCTTTCACAGTGGAGTGGGGAAGAACGTCTGCACGCCAATGTACTTACTCCTGTATTGATAAGCGGGAAGCAGGGATTGAGTAAAAGTACTTTTTGCCGATTGCTGATGCCCGACTCATTACGGCATTATTTTATAGATAATCTGAATCTGACAGCAGGCAGTTCGCCGGAGAAGAAGCTAGTGAAAAACGGATTGATTAATTTAGACGAATTTGATAAGATTAAAGAGAGTCAACAGGCTACATTAAAGAATCTTCTTCAAATGGTGAATGTTCCCGTTTTTCGTGGCAAGCGACTGGGATGGGTGAATGAGTCCCGTCTTGCTTCTTTTATAGCCACAACAAATGTCTATCAGGTATTGATTGACTCCACAGGAAGCCGCCGCTTTCTGTGTGTGGAGGTGTTAAAACCTATTTCGGAAGAACCTTTGGAGCATAAGCAAATATATGCGCAGCTGAAAGAAGAGCTGAAATCCGGTGCACCGGATTATTTAAACAAAGAAGAAGAAAAGGCTTTGCAGAAACATAACAAGGCATATTATCGCCAATCCTTACTAGAAGATGTGTTTCATTGTTGTTTCCGTCATCCTTTGGAAACGGAAAAAGGTATCTGGCTGACAACAGCTGAAATATTTCAAGTGATGCGTAAATTCAACTCTGCAGCTTTGAAAGAAGTCTCTGCACGTCAATTGGGTCTGAAACTTTCAGCCATGGGATATATGGCAAAGCATACGTCTTTCGGAAATCGGTATTATGTGTTTAATCTTTCGGCTGAGAAAAAAGATGTGTCATTATAATACGTTATTATACAGGTGGTTATTGTAAAAAGTGATTTGCTGATATATACATTTTATGCTTGCTCCTTGAAAAAATACCTAATTAATTTTGCGGATTAAAATATTGTTCGTAGTTTTGCGAACAATAAATAAGGAGGAGATATTGAAGTGAAAGACAAGCAGTATACAGTAGAGCAGGAGCAGATAGCTCGTTTTGCTAAAGCTATGGGACACCCGGCACGAATGGCTATTCTTAGTTTCTTGGCTAAACAGGAAAGTTGTTTCTTCGGAGATATTCACGAAGAATTGCCTATTGCCAAAGCAACCGTTTCACAGCACTTGAAAGAGCTGAAAGATGCAGGATTAATTCAGGGAGAAATAGAAACGCCCAAGGTGCGATATTGTATTAATAAGGAAAATTGGGAACTTGCCCGCAAATTATTTGCTGCATTTTTGGGAGATTGTAAATGTACAGGAACATCGTGCTGTGGATAACAGCACTTTTTTTTAAGAACATTGTTCGTAGTTCTACGAATTACGATTAAGAGATGAATTTTAATATAGAATAGAAAATGGAAATCAAAGTATTGGGAACCGGGTGTGCAGGCTGTAGAGCATTGTATGAAACAACTAAACAAGCAATTTCTGAATTGGGTTGCGATGTCGTATTAATTAAAGAGGAAGATTTATTAAAAATCATGGAGTATAATGTTTTAAGTTTTCCGGCTTTAGTCATTGACGGAAAAGTCGTATCTGCCGGAAAAAGATTATCACTTGCAGAAGTGAAAGAATTGATAACCCAATAATAAGATAGTTATGAAGAAATTCTTTTATTTACTATTCTCAACCATTATCTTAATATCCTGTGGTAATGGTGCAAAAGCAAAAACAGAGGTACAGAGTACGGAAGAAAAGCAGCCTGACCATATTGAGGTACTTTATTTCCACGGAGCGCAGCGTTGTATCACCTGTTGGGCAATAGAAACTAATACGGTAGCTCTTTTGGATAGCCTTTATTCCAAAGAGCAGGCAGACGATAGGATTATCTATAAGGTTATAGATATTTCAAAAAAGGAAAACGGGCAAATTGCGGACAAGTACGAGGTTACTTGGTCGTCATTGTTTGTGAATGGTTGGAAAGATGGAAAAGAAAATGTAAACAACATGACGGAGTTCAGTTTTTCCAATGCAAGAAAATCACCGGACAAATTTAAAGAGGGAATTAAAAATAAAGTTGATGAATTGCTAAAACAGTTATAGGATGGATTTTCTTCAATCACTATTAGACAATAGTTCTGTTCCTGTTATAACAGCCTTTATCTTAGGAATTTTAACGGCAATCAGTCCGTGCCCTTTGGCTACTAATATAACGGCAATAGGTTTTATTGGTAAGGATATAGAAAACCGTCACCGTATATTCATAAATGGGTTACTTTATACATTTGGCAGGATAGTGACTTATACAGTACTTGGGGTTATTCTTATTCCGGTTCTTCGTGAGGGGGCAAGTATGTATATGGTTCAAAAGGTGGTAAGTAAATACGGTGAGATGTTGATTGCTCCGGTATTAATTATCATAGGGATATTCATGCTCGATATTATAAAGCTAAATATACCCAAAATCAATATTGGCGGAGAGGGGCTAAAGAAGAATACAAAAGGTAGTTGGGGAGCTTTGTTATTGGGTATTTTGTTTGCCCTAGCCTTTTGCCCCACCAGTGGAGTTTTCTATTTCGGTATACTTATGCCTTTGGCGGCAGCAGAAATGGGCGGGTATTTTTTACCCGTAATATATGCTATCGCTACAGGGTTGCCTGTAATCCTTGTTGCTTGGATATTGGCGTATAGTGTTGCCGGATTAGGTAGGTTTTATAATAGCGTACAAATCTTTGAAAAATGGTTTCGCAAAATTGTTGCTATACTCTTTATAGTCATAGGAATCTATTATGCGGTCGTTTTTTATCTATGAACAATTTAAATTAATTTAAATAAAGGACAGTATGAAAAAGATAGAAATTTTTGATCCGGCAATGTGTTGCCCTACGGGTTTGTGTGGAACAAATATCAATCCTGAATTGATGAGGGTTGCAGTTGTTGTCGAAACATTGAAAAGACAGGGTGTTATTGTTACCCGTCACAATTTACGGGATGAACCACAGGTGTATGTGAGCAATAAAACAGTAAATGAATATCTTCAAAAGAATGCTGCAGAAGCTTTACCTATTACTTTGGTAGATGGTGAAATTGCAGTTTCTAAAGTTTATCCTACCACTAAACAAATGAGTGAATGGACAGGAGTGAATTTAGATTTAATGCCCGCTAAATAAATGTATAACAGATTTATATTAAAAAAGAAATGAAAGCATTCAATTTATCCGATATAGAACTGACTAAATACCTGTTTTTTACAGGTAAAGGTGGAGTAGGAAAGACTTCTATTGCTTGTGCCACAGCAGTTGGTTTGGCTGATAAGGGAAAGAAAATACTTCTTATCAGTACAGATCCGGCTTCTAACTTACAAGATGTTTTCGATCAATCCTTAAACGGACACGGTACAGCTATTTCAGAAGTGCCGGGACTGACTGTTGTAAACCTCGACCCTGAGCAGGCAGCAGCAGAATACAGAGAAAGTGTTATCGCACCTTTCAGGGGAAAATTACCCGAAAGCGTTATTCAGAATATGGAAGAACAGCTTTCAGGTTCCTGCACAGTAGAAATCGCAGCTTTTAATGAGTTCTCGGACTTTATTACCGATGCTGATAAAGCAAAGGAGTATGACCATATTATTTTTGATACAGCACCTACCGGACACACATTGCGAATGTTGCAGCTTCCATCTGCATGGAGCACATTTATTAGTGAAAGTACACATGGTGCATCCTGTTTAGGGCAGTTATCAGGCTTGGAGGAACGGAAAGGAATTTATAAACAGGCAGTAGAAACCCTATCTAATACAAGCGCAACTCGGTTAGTACTGGTCAGTCGTCCTGAAATTTCTCCATTGAAAGAAGCTGCCCGCTCTTCATATGAATTACAGCTATTGGGAATTAAAAATCAGTTGTTGGTGATAAATGGTATTTTACAGCAACTGAATGAAGCGGATGATGTGTCACGACAACTGCATAACAGGCAGCAAAAGGCATTACAGGGTATGCCTGCTGAACTATCTGAATATCCTATGTACAGCGTTCCTCTACGTTCTTATAATTTATCTGATATAGCTAATATACGCCGTATGTTATACAGCGACAGTCTTGCGGATGATATTTGTTATCAGCCTATAAGTGGTGCTAAAAGTATAGACGACTTGGTTAATGACCTCTATACTTCCGGTAAGCGGGTAGTGTTCACAATGGGAAAAGGCGGTGTAGGTAAAACTACCTTAGCAACAGAAATAGCTCTGAAATTAACAAAACTCGGTGCAAAGGTACATCTTACCACCACTGATCCGGCAAACCATCTGAACTATGATCTCGCTATAAAGTCGGGTATTACAGTAAGTCATATTGATGAAGCGGAAGTATTGGAAAACTACAAGAATAAAGTTCGTAGCAAAGCGGCAGAAACCATGACTGCCGAAGATATGGAATATATTGAAGAAGATTTACGTTCGCCATGCACACAAGAAATCGCAGTTTTCAAGGCATTTGCCGAAATTGTAGATAAAGCGGACAATGAAATTGTGGTGATTGATACTGCACCGACAGGTCATACATTGTTGCTTTTGGATGCTACCCAAAGCTACCATAAAGAAGTAGAACGTACCCAAGGAGCAGTTACGGGAGCGGTAGCCAATTTATTGCCCCGTTTGCGTAATCCAAAGGAAACGGAAGTCGTAATTGTTACCTTGCCTGAAGCGACACCTGTATTTGAAGCTGAACGCCTGCAAATGGATTTGCAACGCGCCGGAATTAATAACAAATGGTGGGTAGTAAATGCCTGCCTGTCAATGACAAATACGGAAAATTCATTTTTGCAGGCGAAAGCACAAAATGAAGTAAATTGGATTAAGAAAGTAGAACAATTGTCAAAGGGTAATGCTGCCTTGATTGGATGGAAAAATATATAGGAATTGGATTTTTTGAAAGATACCTGACTGTTTGGGTAACTTTGTGCATTGTTGCTGGTATTGCTATCGGACAATGGTTTCCGGCAATATCGCAAACATTGAGTAAATTAGAATACGCCAATGTGTCTATACCTGTGGCTATCCTGATTTGGTTAATGATTTACCCCATGATGCTGAAAGTAGATTTTCAGAGTATTAAAAACGTTGGTAAGCGTCCGAAAGGAATTATCATCACTTGTATTACAAATTGGCTTATAAAGCCTTTTACAATGTTTGGAATAGCTTATCTATTCTTCTACGTTGTTTTCAAGTCTCTAATATCTGCCGAATTGGCCGAAGAATATTTAGCAGGGGCAGTCTTATTGGGTGCTGCACCTTGTACGGCAATGGTATTTGTATGGAGTTATCTGACCAAAGGGGATGCTGCCTATACATTGGTGCAGGTTGCAGTGAATGATTTAATCATATTGGTTGCTTTCGCTCCTATTGTTGCTTTTTTATTGGGCGTAGGTGGCGTTACGATTCCGTGGGATACATTATTGCTTTCAGTTGTATTGTTTGTTGTCATTCCTCTTTCTGCCGGAATAATAACCCGCATACTGGTTATCCGGCGAAAAGGGATAGAATATTTTAATACTGTATTTATCCGTAAGTTTGATAATTATACGACTGGCGGGTTACTATTAACGCTTATCATTCTGTTTTCATTTCAAGGAGAAACCATATTGAACAATCCGTTGCACATCGTATTGATTGCCGTTCCGCTTGTGTTGCAAACAGTTCTGATATTCTTTGTAGCCTATGGTTGGGCGAAATGGTGGAAATTACCTCACAATATAGCTGCACCTGCCGGAATGATTGGTGCAAGCAATTTTTTTGAATTATCGGTGGCTGTGGCTATATCGCTTTTCGGTTTGCAATCCGGTGCTGCATTAGCTACAGTGGTAGGGGTGTTGGTTGAAGTTCCGGTTATGCTGATGTTAGTGAGAGTTGCAAATAATACATACAGGTGGTTTACAATAAAATCAAGTATGAGTAAATAGAATACTCTAGACGATACGTACAAGAAATCAAGACATTGAAAAGAAAACTTTGAATTAAGAATGATAAATATTCATTGGTTTAAAAACACTATTAAAGTATTAGCTGTACCTTTGCACTGTCTTTTTAAAAACATATATTGTTATGGAACAACATCCAATTAAAATTAATAAAGTACAGATACGTAATCTTCAAATTGAGGACTATGCACAGTTATCCCAATCGTTTACCCGTGTTTACTCTGACGGTAGCGATGTATTTTGGACTCATGCCCAGATAAAGAAATTAATAAGTATTTTTCCGGAAGGACAGATTGTGACAGTCGTCGATGATAAAATCGTAGGTTGTGCTCTTTCCATCATCCTTGATTACGATAAGGTAAAGAACGACCATACGTATGCACAAGTTACCGGTAAGGAAACATTCAATACTCATAATCCGGAAGGAAACATCCTGTATGGTATTGAGGTGTTTATTCATCCGGGATACCGCGGTTTGCGCCTGGCTCGTCGTATGTATGAATATCGCAAGGAACTTTGCGAAACATTGAATTTGAAAGCTATCATGTTCGGTGGCCGTATTCCGAATTATCATAAATATGCCGATAAGATGCGCCCGAAAGAATATATCGCACGGGTACGCCAGCGTGAAATTTATGATCCGGTTCTTACCTTCCAATTATCGAATGATTTCCATGTTCGCAAGGTAATGACCAATTATTTGCCGAATGATGAGGAATCCAAGCATTATGCCTGTTTGTTGCAGTGGGATAATATTTATTATCAGCCGCCTACACAGGAATATATCAACCCAAAGACGACTGTCCGTGTGGGACTGGTACAGTGGCAGATGCGTAGTTACAAGACATTGGACGACCTCTTCGAACAAGTGGAGTTCTTTGTAGATGCCGTATCAGATTATAAAAGTGATTTTGTTCTTTTTCCGGAATATTTCAACGCTCCTTTGATGTCGAAGTTTAATGATAAAGGAGAATCGCAGGCTATTCGTGGATTGGCAAAGTATACCGATGAAATCAGAGACCGCTTTATAAACCTGGCTATCAGTTACAATATCAATATTATCACAGGAAGTATGCCGTATGTAAAGGAGGATGGTCTGTTATATAATGTAGGCTTTCTTTGCAGGCGTGACGGAACTTATGAGATGTATGAAAAAATGCACGTTACTCCGGATGAAATCAAGAGTTGGGGATTGAGCGGTGGTAAACTGCTGCAAACTTTCGATACAGATTGTGCGAAGGTCGGAGTCCTGATCTGTTATGATGTGGAATTTCCGGAACTTTCCCGTTTGATGGCAGATCAGGGAATGCAAATCTTATTTGTACCTTTCCTAACTGATACACAGAATGCTTACTCCCGTGTTCGTGTTTGTGCCCAGGCACGTGCGATTGAAAATGAATGCTTTGTAGTCATAGCAGGTTGTGTCGGAAATCTTCCCCGCGTTCATAATATGGATATTCAATATGCACAGTCGGGAGTATTCACTCCATGTGATTTTGCTTTTCCAACTGATGGAAAACGGGCGGAAGCCACTCCGAATACGGAAATGATTCTGGTTTCGGATGTCGATCTGGATTTATTGAATGCACTCCATACTTACGGTAGTGTGCGCAATCTGAAAGACCGTAGAAATGATGTTTACGAAGTCAGATTCAAGAAATAAGAGTAAAAGCGCCTATTGATTGTAAAAAGTATTTAGGCACGGATTCCACGGATTAACACGGTTCTAAAGACATTCATTTATAGCAAAAACCGTGAAATCCGTGTAATCCGTGCCTAAAAGAGAGTAAACATATACCTTTGCGACATGACTTTTTTATTATTTAGAAGATGTGCCGCTTTCCAATATACTGACGATAGAAAACAGTGTGAAACAGATCGCTCCAAGTCCTACTAAAACCCGTGCCGGAATAAAATAATCAGCGTTTACGGTAGCAAGCTCGAATACAAAGGCAGCCAGAAACAGGCATGCTAATGCTGTCAGTACCGGAATCATAGGGATTCGGTTAGCCAGTTTGAACTCCCGCCTCCATATCTTGGCGAGTAGAATCACTTTGCTGGAAATACTGTAACATACCAGGCCAAGACCAAGCATGATGTATCCGGTAGTACCGTTTGCACTTCCTGAATCGGCAAGGATGACGAATATGCCCCATACAAAAGAGATCGATCCCATTAATAAAACCAGTTTCGGCCATTTGTTACGTTCTCTTTCCGAATAGTCGTTCCGGACCTGACGGGCTATGGTTGCTACCAATGCAATCAGACTGGTACAAATACATGCGAGCCCTACCATCACATGACCTGCTACAAAATAAGCAGGATGAGAGTGACTGTTGCTTAACAGGATGAACGCCCATATCCATGCGATACAGGAAATGACGATTGCGAGAATGATCATTGCCCGTCTCTGGCCAATAGAAAACGCTCCCTCCGGCACTTCATTTCCGGTAGCTTTGGCATTGGCCGGAATCAAAGAAAATCGGGTGGAAGAGGTAGCGGCGGTAGCTACACAAGCTGTGATAAATCCTACACCGGTTATGACATGCCCTGCGACGAAGGCTGAAGTAGTGGTAGCGGCATTGAAAATGCAGATACCTCCGACAATCGTTATGATAGCTGCCAGATAGCCCACAACAGGTAAAACGTATTTTGTAGCTTCATTATAGGTATGTATGATTTGCCGGATTATAGTGGCTGCCGTACAGAACAGCGCAATGCATATCATACCTAGTGAAAATACAACAGGACCTGCCACCAGACGGTTTCCCGCGTCACCATAACCGTAAATGAATGCTCCGTATCCGAAGCAAAAGACCGCCATCGCCAAAGGGATTGCTCTGAATAAAATACTAATACCGTAATTCATAACTTAAGTGCTTTTTATTTTCCCACTAAAACAAGGAGATATCCGTTTTGTTTAACGCAACATCCATTTATAAACGATAACTTCACATGATTCCAATTAAAAGTCCTTGCTTTTTGCTCAACTAAACAAATGTTTTTGTAAATTTGCACCCTTAAAAATGGGGATACCCCTCAAATTGTAAATTGTAAATAGTAAAATCGTAGATATAGCTATGGGTAAGAGATTTACTGAATATTCGCAGTTTGACCTTTCACAGGTGAACAAAGACGTGTTGAAGAAGTGGGACGAAAACCAGGTTTTCGCCAAGAGTATGACAGAACGTGATGGCTGCCCTTCGTTTGTGTTTTTCGAAGGACCTCCCTCGGCTAATGGTATGCCGGGCATTCACCATGTAATGGCTCGTACCATTAAGGACATTTTCTGTCGTTACAAAACAATGAAAGGTTACCAGGTAAAGCGTAAAGCCGGATGGGATACGCACGGACTGCCTGTGGAACTAAGTGTAGAAAAAGCATTAGGTATCACAAAAGAGGATATTGGTAAAAAAATCTCTGTAGCAGATTATAACGCTGCTTGCCGTAAGGACGTGATGAAGTATACCAAGGAATGGGAAGACCTGACTCATCAGATGGGATATTGGGTGGATATGAAGCACCCTTATATCACGTATGACAATCGTTATATCGAAACATTGTGGTGGCTGCTGAAGCAACTGCATAAGAAAGGCTTGCTGTATAAAGGATACACAATCCAGCCGTATTCTCCGGCTGCCGGAACAGGATTGAGTTCGCATGAGCTGAACCAACCGGGTTGTTATCGTGACGTAAAGGATACGACAGCTGTTGCCCAGTTCAAAATGAAGAACCCAAAACCGGAAATGGCAGAGTGGGGGACTCCTTACTTCCTTGCATGGACAACAACTCCGTGGACATTGCCTTCAAATACAGCGCTTTGTGTAGGACCAAAAATCGATTATGTTGCAGTACAGACATATAATGCTTATACAGGAGAACCTATCACGGTTGTTCTGGCGAAAGCTTTATTAAATACTCATTTCAATTCAAAAGCTGCTGATCTGAAACTGGAAGATTACAAGGCAGGAGATAAACTTGTACCGTTCAAGGTAGTTGCCGAATACAAAGGTGCTGACCTTATTGGTATGGAATACGAGCAACTGATCCCCTGGGTGAAACCGGTGGCAGTATCTGAAGACGGAACATGGAAAGTTAGTGATAAAGGCTTCCGTGTAATCCCTGGTGATTATGTAACGACGGAAGACGGTACGGGTATCGTGCACATCGCACCGACGTTTGGTGCGGATGATGCGAACGTGGCTCGTGCAGCAGGTATACCGTCGCTCTTCATGATTAACAAGAAGGGTGAAACCCGTCCGATGGTAGACCTTACCGGTAAGTTCTATATGCTGGACGAACTGGATGAAAACTTCGTGAAAGAATGTGTGGATGTAGACAAATACAAAGAATATCAGGGTGCATGGGTAAAGAATGCCTATAATCCCGTATTTATGGTAGACGGCAAGTATGATGAGAAAGCAGCACAGGCTGCCGAATCTCTGGATGTCGCTCTCTGTATGATGATGAAAGCAAACAATCAGGCTTTCAAAATCGAAAAACATATACACAACTATCCTCATTGCTGGCGTACAGACAAACCGGTGCTTTATTATCCGTTGGATAGCTGGTTTATCCGTTCTACAGCCTGCAAGGAGCGTATGATGGAGCTGAACAAGACGATCAACTGGAAACCGGAATCTACCGGAACAGGACGTTTCGGCAAATGGCTGGAAAATCTGAATGACTGGAACTTAAGCCGTTCCCGTTATTGGGGTACTCCACTGCCTATCTGGCGTACGGAAGATGGAACGAGCGAAATATGTATCGAATCTGTAGAAGAACTATATAATGAAATCGAGAAATCGGTAGCTGCCGGATTTATGAAATCCAATCCGTACAAGGATAAAGGTTTTGTACCGGGCGAATACACCGAAGGAAATTATGATAAGATAGACCTTCATCGTCCGTATGTAGACGATATCATTCTGGTATCGGAAGACGGTCAGCCGATGAAGCGTGAATCAGACTTGATTGACGTTTGGTTTGATTCCGGTGCTATGCCTTATGCACAGATTCATTATCCGTTCGAGAACAAAGACATTCTGGATAACCGTGAAGTATATCCGGCAGACTTTATCGCGGAAGGTGTAGACCAGACACGCGGATGGTTCTTTACACTGCATGCTATCGCTACTATGGTATTTGATAGTGTGTCGTACAAAGCCGTGATCTCTAATGGACTGGTGCTCGACAAGAACGGAAATAAGATGTCCAAACGTCTTAACAATGCTGTCGATCCGTTTACTACGATTGAGAAGTATGGTTCTGACCCGTTGCGTTGGTACATGATCACTAACTCATCTCCATGGGACAACCTGAAATTTGACATTGACGGAATCGAAGAAGTTCGCCGTAAGTTCTTCGGTACTTTATATAATACATATTCGTTCTTTGCGCTGTATGCCAATGTAGACGGATTCGAATATAAGGAAGCAGATGTTCCGATGGCAGAACGTCCGGAAATCGACCGTTGGATTTTGTCAGTATTGAATACTTTAATCAAGGAAGTAGATACTTGCTATAATGAATATGAACCTACTAAGGCAGGACGTTTGATCTCCGACTTTGTCAATGACAATCTGTCCAACTGGTATGTTCGTCTGAACCGTAAACGTTTCTGGGGTGGTGAATTTACTCAGGATAAACTGTCTGCTTATCAGACATTGTATACCTGCCTTGAGACAGTTGCGAAATTGATGGCGCCTATTTCTCCGTTCTATGCGGATCGTCTGTATACAGATTTGACTACTGCTACAGGACGTGATAATGTGGTTTCTATCCATTTGGCTGAATTTCCGAAGTATCAGGAAGAAATGATAGACAAGGAACTGGAAGCTCGTATGCAAATGGCACAGGACGTAACTTCTATGGTATTGGCATTGCGTCGTAAAGTGAACATCAAAGTTCGCCAGCCGCTGCAGTGTATCATGATTCCAGTAGCAGATGAAGAGCAGAAAGCCCACATCGAAGCTGTGAAAGCATTGATCATGAACGAGGTGAATGTAAAAGATATCAAGTTTGTGGATGGTGCTGCCGGCGTATTGGTGAAGAAGGTGAAATGTGACTTTAAGAAGTTAGGCCCGAAATTCGGCAAACAGATGAAGGCTGTGGCTGCTGCTGTAGCGGAAATGTCTCAGGAAGCGATAGCCGAACTCGAAAAGAACGGAAAGTATGCGTTGAATCTGGATGGAGCGGAAGCTGTGATCGAAGCTGCGGATGTCGAAATCTTCAGCGAAGACATTCCGGGATGGCTGGTTGCCAATGAAGGTAAACTGACTGTTGCTCTTGAAGTTACTGTTACCGAAGAACTGCGTCGTGAGGGTATAGCCCGCGAATTGGTGAATCGTATTCAAAATATACGTAAGTCCAGCGGTTTCGAGATTACGGACAAAATAAAGATCACAATCTCCAAAAATACGCAAACAGATGATGCGGTGAATGAATATAATACTTATATTTGTAACCAAGTTTTAGGAACATCTCTTGATTTGGCAGATGAAGTGAAAGACGGCACAGAACTTAATTTTGACGATTTTTCATTGTTTGTCAATGTGATAAAAGACTAATACTAATATTGATTAACCTTTTAAACTAGTAAAGTTATGGCAGAAAAGACTAGATATTCGGATGCGGAACTTGAAGAATTCCGTGCCATTATTATGGAGAAGTTGGAGTTGGCTCAACGTGATTACGATCAGTTGAAGATGAGCTTGATGGGATTGGACGGTAATGATACTGACGATACATCTCCTACTTATAAAGTGTTGGAAGAAGGAGCTAATACGCTTTCAAAGGAAGAAACGACTCGCTTGGCACAGCGCCAGCTGAAGTTTATCCAAGGATTGCAGGCAGCTTTGGTACGTATTGAGAATAAAACGTATGGCATTTGCCGTGAGACTGGAAAGTTGATTCCGGCAGAACGCTTGCGTGCTGTTCCTCATGCTACACTCAGCATCGAGGCTAAGAACAGTGGTAAAAAATAATAGATAGCTACAAGCTACGGATGACGAGCTACAAGTAGCTGCGCAATGTTTACGCACGGCAACTTGTAGCTCGTTATGTTTAATTTATGATGAACAAATGAAGAAACTATTCACGAAGGGTAGAATTGCCCTGCTTGTTATCTTTTCCGTACTGATTATTGACCAGATCATTAAAATCTGGATTAAGACTCATATGTATTGGCACGAAAGTATACGTGTGACAGACTGGTTTTATATCTATTTCACCGAAAACAACGGTATGGCTTTCGGTATGGAAATATTTGGAAAGTTGTTCCTGACCACTTTCCGTATTGTAGCAGTAGGGCTGATAGGCTACTATCTCTATAAGATTATAAAAAAAGGCTTCAAAACCGGATACATCGTCTGTGTGGCCCTTATCCTGACCGGAGCTTTGGGTAATATTATAGACAGCGTATTCTATGGTGTCTTTTTCAATGAAAGTACTCATTCACAGATTGCCAGTTTTATGCCCGAAGGCGGTGGATATTCTACCTGGTTCTATGGCAAAGTAGTGGATATGTTCTATTTCCCGATTATCGACACAAACTGGCCCACATGGATGCCTTTCGTAGGTGGAGAACATTTTATATTCTTCAGCCCGATCTTTAACTTTGCAGATGCTGCTATCAGTTGCGGTATCATTGCTTTGCTACTTTTCTATAGCAAGTATCTGAACGAATCTTACCATTCACTGGATAAAAATAAAAAGGAAAGCGTAGATCATGAAGAGTAGGTTTCGGTTTCATCTGTGTTGTGTTTGTATGTTGGCGCTTGCGGTAGCAGGCTGTAAAGTCAAAAGACCTGACGATGTAATATCAGAATCGAAGATGGAGAATTTGCTGTATGATTATCATCTGGCAAAGTCTATGGGAGATAATCTGCCTTATAATGAGAATTATAAGAAGACTCTGTATCTCGATGCCGTTTTCAAAAAATACGGTACAACGGAAGCCGTATTCGATTCGTCTTTGGTATGGTACACACGCAACACGGAGGTATTATCGAAAATTTATGAGAAGGTGAGCAAACGTCTGAAAGCCCAGCAGAATGAAATAAATCATCTGATAGCTTTGCGTGACAATAAACCGAAGATGTCGGAACCGGGTGACAGTATTGATGTCTGGCCCTGGAAACGTTTCATACGTCTGACGGGTGAGATGATGAATGATCAGTATGCCTTTGTATTACCTGTTGATACTAATTATAAAGATCGTGATACACTGGTTTGGGAAGTACGTTATCGTTTCCTCGAACCGATGCTTGCCGATTCTTTGAGAGCTGTTACGATGGCAATGCAGGTTATTTATGAGAAGGATACGCTGAATCATTTGGAAACAATCACTGATCCGGGTGTTCATCAGATACGTTTGTATGCAGACACACTGGGTGTGATGAAGGAAATAAAAGGCTTTATCTATTACCCGGGAGTACAGGGAGAGAAAGCCGGTGCATTACTGGCAGACCGCTTTGCTTTAACCCGTTATCATTGTTCGGACTCGCTTTCTGTAGCCGAACGTGATTCGATTAATCAGCTGGAAACTCTGAAGACAGATTCTTTAAAGAAAGTATCCGATCAAAAAGATAACAAGATTTCGAAAGACTCTTTGCAAAAAGTCGATGATCTGAAAGATGGTCAACGTATATCGCCGGAAGAAATGAATCGCCGTCGTACGGTGACTCCTGAAAAGAAGCCGGAACAGATTGAAGTGGAACAGCATATCCAGCAGGAAAAGATTGAGCAAAGAAGGGAACGGCAAATGAATCAGCGTAGAAATCAGCAAAGACGTCAGTCACCTTCCCGTTGATCTTATGAAACGCTTTGCTGCTCATTATTTACTTTTGCCTGATGTCGGTTTTATCAGACAACAGGTGGTAGAGATTACTGATGAAGGCTATGCCCGGGATATTTTTCCGTTGACAGAAGAAATTGAGTCTGTTGAATGGATGCCCGGACTGATCGCATTACTCCCCGATAATGAAATAAAAAACACTGAGATGTTTGAAAAAAACATCCCAGTGTTTCAATTTAATTTTCCTATAGTTTCGGATCAAACTTCCCTATGTTTTAAAGAGGCTCTTGCGGCGTCTGAAAAGAGGGGAGAAGTACTGTTTCCTTATTTATTTTATCCTTTTGATTTTACTTCCATGCAGCCTGTCGCCGGAACTCGGCACAGATTACTGCGGTAGCGATAGCTACGTTGAGAGATTCCGAGGTTTCCTTTCCTTGTGGATAATTGGGGATATAAAGTTTCCGATTGATGAGTGCTTCCACTTCTTTTCCTATTCCGTTGCCTTCATTCCCCATTACAATCAGTCCGTTGGCAGACAACGGTTGTTCGTACATATTTTCCCCATCCAGAAATGTTCCGAATACGGGAGTATCACCGAGTGAATGAATAAATTCGGGAAGAGAGGTATAATGCACCTTGACACGGGCAATTCCACCCATAGTGGCTTGTATGGTCTTGGGGTTGTATACATCTACCGTATTCTGAGAACAGATAATATGTTCGATACCAAACCAGTCCGCCAGCCGGATAATCGTACCCAGGTTCCCCGGGTCCTGAATATCATCCAGTGCCAGGCAAAGAGACTGGCGTGCAAACTCCGGACTTAACGTATATTGCGGTTGCTCGAAAACAGCAAGTACTTGCTGTGGTGTTTTCAGCAGACTGGCACGTGATAGTTCTTCTTGAGAGACTTCCACAATTTCATTTGCTTGAATGTCGGGATGCTCTTGTAGCCAGGAAGAAGTCGCAGCCAGAAAACGGCAAGGGAAATGTCCAAGTAAATCGCCTGTTAATTTAGGACCTTCGGCAAGGAATACCTGTTCTTCTTTACGGGTTTTCTTCAGCTCCAGCGAATGGATATACTTTATTTTATTTTTGCTTAGCATTATTCTTTTACTTCTTTATTTACCGCAAAGCTATAAATATATTTTTAATAAATCGGCTATTGAACGAGTTTTTTGAAAATAATTCTTTTCCATATTAACAATATTTGTATGAATAAAAGTTGAGTATCTACTTAATTTTAGTAGATTTGCTTAAAATTAGTAGTTTGATATTCAATATAAAAGATAACGATATGGAAAGATTGACACAACAAGAGGAAGAAGTGATGATTTACTTTTGGAAAATGGGGCCGAGTTTTATCCGGGAGATTGTGAATGAAATGCCGGAACCAAAACCGCCATATACAAGTGTTGCCTCTGTAGTCCGTAATCTGGAGAAAAAGAAATTCTTGTCTCCTTTCAAGTTAGGGAACTCTATTCAGTATCATGTGCTGGTGAAAGAAAGTGATTATAAGCGTAGCTTTATGAATGGGGTAGTGAGCAACTATTTTACAGGTTCGTACAAAGAAATGGTTTCATTTTTTGTTCGCGATCGTAAAATCAGTAAGAAGGAACTCGAAGATTTAATTAATATTATTGAGGACGAAGAATCATAAATCAAGATAGGTATGGAATCTTTTGCAATCTATTTGATTAAAGTAAATGTAGCTTTGATTGTACTATATGCATTCTATAAGCTCTCTTTCAGCAAGGACACATTTTTTAGGCTGAGACGGATCATGTTGCTGCTGATATGTGTGACTTCACTGATTTATCCATTGATTGATTTTTCAGGCTGGACGAACGAGTATGCAATAGGAGAAACGATTACTACCGTTTACAATAAACTGTTACCGGAAGTGCTGGTTACTACGGCTTTACCCGTTGCTACAACAGAAGTTGAAGCGACAACCTGGCAGACCGGTACTTGGTTGTGGATTATTTATGGATTGGGAATAGGTATGTTATTACTGCGTAATCTTTTAGAAGTTAGTAAAATACATCGCTCTTTAGCCTGCTCTCGGCGCTATTCTCTGAAAGGTATACCTGTTTATCAGTCGGAAGATGTAGGGGAGCCCTGTTCCTTCTTCCATTGGATATTCATAAATCCGATGCAATATTCGGATAAGGAAATTAATGAGATATTGATACATGAACAAACTCATGTCCGTGAGTTTCACTCATTGGATATAGTACTGGCTCAACTGATTATATTATTATGTTGGTTTAATCCGTCTTCCTGGTTAATACGTAGTGAAATACGTATGAATCATGAGTATCTGGCGGACAAGCAAGTAGTGACGTCCGGCTATGACAAAAAATCATATCAATATCATTTGTTGGGAATTAAACATACTCCATTGGCTGCAGCAAATTTCTATAACAACTTTAGTGTATTACCTTTAAAAAAACGAATTAAAATGCTAAACAGAAAAAGAACTCATAACATCATGGTAGGTAAGTATCTGATGTTTATACCAGTGGCCGCATTATTGCTGTTATTCAGTAATTGCGCCAATAAGAAAGCGGATAAGGCACAGTCTGATACCGAGAAAGCAGATACGATAGTAGCTGCTGAACCGGATAAGGCAGCAGAGCCTCAGGTTAAGGTTGCGATCACTGAGACGAAGGGTGATTCTATTTATTCAGTAGTGGAAACGATGCCGGATTTCCCCGGAGGACAGAAAGAACTACTGAGTTTTTTGAGTCGCAATATCAAGTATCCGACGAAGGCGATAGAAAATAAAATTCAAGGTCGCGTTATTGTACAGTTTGTAGTTAACAAAGATGGTAGTATTTCTGATGCAAAAATAGTACGTAGCGTTGATCCGGATTTGGATAAAGAAGCTCTTCGTGTCATAAATTCGATGCCCCAATGGAAACCGGGTATGAATAAGGGAGAAATTGTAAGTGTAAAATACACAATACCTGTTATGTTCAGGCTCCAATAAAAGAATTAGAAATCTTCTTCATCACGATTTATAGAAAAGATCATCAGCATATACAGTCGACAGGATAGGTATTAGTCAGAATATCTGTGTGAATTTCTATAATTCGTGGTGAAAAGAACTTTTGTCGCATTAATTATTGTTTTGATAATTTCCCCGAACGAAAAATATGCTCTATCTTTGTCCCTATATATTTGCTTCCGCTTTTATAGAGATACTGTATGAGGAAAGGATTTCTTTACTTATTTACTTTTGCCGTTATCATTCTGTCGCTCGCTTCGTGCACTGCCACTAAGTACGTGCCGGATGGCTCTTATCTGCTGGATGAAGTCAAGATTCATACAGATCAGAAAAATGTCCGTCCTTCTTCTTTACGTATGTATGTACGGCAGAATCCCAATGCCAAATGGTTCAGCTTAATCAAGACACAGCTTTATGTTTACAACCTTTCGGGACGAGACTCTACTAAATGGGGAAATAAGTTCCTGAGAAGAATCGGGGATGCTCCTGTAATCTACAGTGAGACTGAAGCGCAGCGCTCGCAGGATGAAATTACGAAGGCAATGCGCAATATGGGCTATATGGCGGCAACAGTGAAGCGTTCGACTAAAATAAAAAAGAAAAAGATCAAGTTATATTATGAGGTGACTGCCAGAGATCCTTATATTGTCAATTCATTGAAATATGATATCCACGATCCTAAGATTGCAGATTTTCTGAAACAGGATTCTGCCAAAAGTCTGCTGAAAGAAGGGATGATATTTGATGTGAACGTGCTGGATGCGGAGCGTCAGCGGATTACTGACAAGTTACTTCGGAATGGTTATTATAAGTTCAATAAGGATTATGTCGGCTATACGGCAGATACGGTTCGGGGTACTTATCAGGTAGATCTGACCTTGCATTTGCACGCATACAGAGCGCACGTGAGCGATTCGGTGAAAGCTCATCAACAATATTGGATAGATCAGATTAACTTTATTACGGATTATGATGTCCTGCAATCTTCTGCCCTGAACAGTATGGATATCAATGATTCCCTTCATTTTAAAGGGTATCCTATTTATTATAAAGATAAACTCTATTTGCGTCCGAAGATGCTTACTGATAATCTTCGTTTTGCTCCGGGTGATTTGTACAACGAGCAGGATGTGCAGCAGACTTATTCCAATTTCGGACGTCTGTCCGCCTTGAAGTATACCAATATCCGTTTTATTGAAAATCAGGCAGGAGATACGGCGAAGCTTGACTGCTACGTGATGTTGACTAAGAGTAAACACAAGTCAGTAGCTTTTGAGTTGGAAGGAACCAACTCGGCCGGTGACTTGGGAGCGGCAGCTTCCGTCTCCTTTCAAAACAGGAACTTGTTTCGTGGTTCAGAGACTTTTATGATCAAGTTTCGTGGTGCCTATGAAGTGATTTCCGGACTTCAGGCGGGTTATTCCAACAATAATTACATGGAATATGGAGTGGAGACAAGTATCAACTTCCCTAATTTCCTGTTCCCTTTTCTTTCTTCGGACTATAAGCGGAAAATCAGAGCCACTACAGAGTTCGGATTGCAGTATAATTATCAGATGCGCCCCGAATTTCTACGCACGATGGCGTCGGCTTCGTGGAGCTATAAATGGACTCAACGCCAGAAAATACAACATCGTATTGACTTGATTAATATAGGTTTCCTTTATTTGCCGAGAATATCAGAAAAATTTAAGGAAGATTTTATCAGTAAAGGACAGAGCCATATTCTTG
This sequence comes from Bacteroides thetaiotaomicron, assembly GCA_019412825.1. Lineage (GTDB taxonomy): Bacteria > Bacteroidota > Bacteroidia > Bacteroidales > Bacteroidaceae > Bacteroides > Bacteroides thetaiotaomicron_A. The sequence continues at coordinate 130,304 of DXOL01000039.1, forward strand.
AGTATAATTATCAGGACCGTCTCATCATTAATATGGGATATAGCTATCACTATAATAGTATAGGTGGTGCCATCATCAATAATACGATTGCTTCCAACTCATATTCTATCCGCTTTAATTTCGAATCGGCGGGAAATATCATGTATGCTTTATCCAAGGCGGCCAATATCCGTAAAAATAATGATGGGGAATATGCTATTTTGGGAATTCCTTATGCGCAGTATGTGAAAGGGGAGTTTGATTTTTCTAAGAATATAAGAATAGACCATCGTAACTCATTTGCGTTTCATGTAGGTATGGGAATCGCTGTTCCTTACGGTAATGCGAAGACTATTCCGTTTGAGAAACAATACTTTTCCGGTGGAGCCAACAGTGTTCGCGGGTGGACGGTACGTGACTTGGGGCCGGGTTCTTTTGTGAGAAATAAAAATACCAATTTACTGGATCAGTCCGGTGATATTAAGTTGGATGCCAGCATTGAATATCGAAGCAAATTGTTTTGGAAATTTCAGGGAGCCATCTTTGTGGATGCCGGTAATATATGGACCATTCGTGATTATGACAATCAGCCGGGAGGAGTCTTTAAATTCGATAAGTTCTATAAGCAAATAGCAGTAGCGTACGGATTAGGGCTTCGTCTTGATCTGGATTTCTTCATTCTTCGTTTTGACGGAGGTATGAAAGCGCTTAATCCTATTTATGAAAAGGGCAAAGACCGTTATCCGATTGTTCATCCTAAGTTTAGCCGTGATTTTGCTTTCCATTTTGCGGTAGGATATCCTTTCTGATCAATCATTACTAATAAAAAAGGGAGATGAAACTGATTCTACGGTTTCATCTCCTTTTTTATTTATGTGTATACTTTTAACGAGCAGCAAACATCAAGTTGCTCATAGTAGCCTGACGGGCAGCCATCATGCCTTGAGCATCCAATGTAACGTTCATTTTTTCGCCGTTCGGCAAGAACAGGTCAGCCGTACCGTCGTTGTTCATCTTTAACAGCTCAGAGCTTTCGCCGTTTGCAACTACATTCCAGGTATTCGCTTCTTTGTTGTAAATCAAATCCATAGAAGCAGTTTCGCCTTCTTTGGTGATTGAATAACCATTTTCGAGCGTTTTAACCATATAGTTACCGTTCTCTCCTTTTACTTTTTTCACGTCGCCCACATTAGCCATCGGGTTGGAACCGCTCCAGAATTCGATAGAGTTGATTACTAAGGCATCAGCAAGGTATGCTACGCCATAAACCGGAACAATGTTGAAAGCTAGAAATACAAGCTCATTTACAAATTTGTTTCCGACTCCTTGATTCCAGGAAGTTAAACGGTTGAATAAGCCGAATGATCCAACACAAGAACTGAATAATAAGCTACCACTAAGTACAACCGCTACTAATGTCAGTTTGCTTCTTTTCATGTTTACTTTACTTTTTGATTAATAAAAATATTGATAAATTCTCTTTCTAATGGATGCAAATATAATATTTTTAAATTAATCAAGGTTATTATTTCTTGTTTTTATGTCATTTACGTTTGTTGTGCGCCAACTTGCTTCCAATGAAATAATCGATGGAAAATTTGCCGGGTCCGGCAATGTACATAAGTACAAATACTACTAAGTAAATGAATGCCAATTCTTTCACCGCAAATACATCATTAGCGTGAATGACAAAAAAGGCCACTACCATAGTAAAGATCATCGGAATCATAGCCAACCGGTATAGAAAGCCAACGATAAAGCCCATCGAACATACCAGCTCACCAAAGATGGCTAATCCGAGAGATATGGAACTGCCCAGACCGATCGGATCAGGGAAAGCCGTTGACAGCTCCTGAAAATTACTCCATTTCTGTATACCGTGGTTCATTAATAATATTCCGAAAATGATGCGGGCTGCCAATAGGAACAAAGATACTTTTGTTGTATTCGGCTTGGTGGGGAATAAAAAATTATAAATCATAAGTCGTTCTTTTTATAAGTTTGTTTTATATCTATATAAACATAAAAAATATTGAAATTGTTTTCGGAAAATGATAAAACATAGAAACAAAAAAAGATACCGGGAGTAAAATGGCTGATCTGCCACTTTATTCCCGGTATCTTTCTGTAATGACAGGATTTTCTTACTTACTCTTTGCTTAATATATAGTGCTCGGCAAGTGCTCCCGTTATTTCTTGTTTGTCATCGTTCAGAAGACGAACTTTGTTTTCTTCTACTTTATAACAAGATATTTCTCCTCCTTCTTCTTTTAGAGTCAATATGTTACCTTCGAGTGTATAAGTTCCCTTTTCATCAAATGAACTGTCTCGGTCGATGTATACAGAGTGAAGAGTAAACGTCTTGTCGGGGTTTAGTGTCAGCGTTGTTTCGATACCCGGACAGTCGGCGGCGGGGAAGACGCCTTTGTAAGTTCCTTCATAGTCAAGCGATGTCTCGGCATTATGTATATCGACTACTTCGGTTGCTGTGCTGTCCGCACTTGTACTATTGTTTGTTTTCGCGCTGTTTCCGCAAGCTGCCAGAAGAAAACAGGAACATACCAGAATGATAATTTTTCTCATGATCATTACTTTTAATAGTTTATCTAATTAAGTTTATAGCGCGTAAAGATATAAATAATAAGTTGAATCCGGGCAATAAAAAGCACCGGACAATTTAATTTATGAATTAATGAAACACTCTTCCTGCCGGTAAACTTAGACAAACCATGCGGCTATATATATACATATAACTTTACCATTTCTTCGAAAAAAGTTCAAGCAACTGGCTTTTCTTTATCGGTTTAGCCAGAAATTCATTGCATCCTGCGTCAAGAGCACTGACCCTGTCGGAGTCAAAGGCGTTGGCCGTAAGTGCAATAATAGGTATCTTTTGATTGAACTCCCGAATTTTGCGGGTGGCCTCCAACCCTCCCATAACGGGCATTTTCATATCCATGAGAATAAGGTCGAATTCTTCTTCGCGTACTTTATTTACCGCTTCCACTCCGTTTTGTACGTGGGTGAGGTTATAATTGTTGAGAATATGTTGCACTAACGTATAGTTACTGTCATTATCTTCGGCTATCAGTATCTTCAATTCTTTCTTGCCGATTTCATTCAGCGAAGTTTGTTGCTTCGATGGTTGTGAAACGGTTGGGCTATCTTCTTCCTGAGTGCTTATTTCACATGGAATCCATGCCCAGAATGTTGATCCTACATCGGGAGTGGAAGTAAATCCGACTTCTCCTCCTGCTCCTTCGATGATAGCTCTTGAGATAGCCAGTCCGAGCCCGGTGCCCTGAGCAAATTCATTGAGTTTCTGAAACCGTCCAAACACTCGTTCCTGCAATTCCAGCGGGATACCGACTCCGGAATCCTCCACATAAATCCGGATTCCTTTCTTTTCGATACTGTATCCCATTTTTATATGTCCGGATTTGGTACATTTGATTGCGTTTGTAAGATAGTTCATCCATACTTGCTTCAATCGGTTTCTGTCCAGGAAAATCCAACAGTCCGGACCTGAATTGTCCATTTGAAATTCAACATCAGGATTGGTTATCTTCGGTTGAATCATGGTATATAGCTCATTGCATACTTTGGCTAGGTTGAATGTCTCTCTTTTACGTTCAAGAATTCCCGATTCAATCTTGGAAAGGTCTAGGATATCGTTAATCAATCGCAATAACAATTCATTATTGGACTGGATGATACTCATGTATTCTTCTTTTTCTGCCGGATCTTCTGAATATACCATCAGTTCGGAGAAACCGACAATTGCATTCAAAGGAGTACGTATTTCGTGGCTCATATTGGCCAGGAAGGCTGATTTCAGCCGGTCGGAAAGCTCTGCTTTGTCTTTCAGTTCCTTTAGTTGCTGCGCCATTTTCTCCCATTTCGTATTGTTAACTTTAATGCCGGTATAGCGAGTCACATTGCCTTTTTTGTCTCTTTCCACAGGGATGCCGGTGACAATGAGTGTCTGCCATTCTTCATCCCATTTGGTTTTGGAACGGAACTTGAAGTTGAGTTCTTTGGTCGCTCCTTGAATCATATAATTAATATTCTCGTGGACCTGATCCATGTCTTCCGGATGGGCGGCATGCAGATATTCCTCGGGGGTAATTACATTTTCGGCATGGAAGTCATTTATCGGATCGTTGAATGCTCTGAACTGCTTGCTTTTTACATCAAAATCCCAGTAGGACATTCCTACGGTCTTGAATGTAAGCTGCATTTTGTAGTTTCTTTCTTCAAGTTCTTCATTCAGCTGATGAAGTTTGGAGATGTTTTGCCTGAATCCGGTATAACGTATGTTGTTGCCATATTCGTCTTTCTCGAAAGGAACACCTATAATATTGCAATATTGCCAGGAGTCATCATGCTTCGTCTGCATGCGGCAAGTGAAATTAATGGTGAGGTCGTTGCCTGATAACATGGATTGTATGGCATCGTAAGAGGAAGAGCGGTCTTCGGGGTGAATAACGTCCATGTATCGCTGGATAGTCACTAATTTGTCACTGGCGTAATCGTTGATGGGATCATTATAAGCTTCGAATTCCTGAGTCTGTACATCGAAATCCCAATGAATAATGTTGCTGACTTTCATGGCAAGTTCACGCTTGGCGATTAACTCTTGCGTCTTCTTCACCATTTGCACCCTTTCAGTCACATCGAGCTGAGTTCCTACAATCAGCAATTTCCCAAAATGCTCGGTAGATAAACGCATTCTGCTTTCGTAATAGCGGTATTGTTTTTCTTCTTCATTATAGAAGCGTACAGTAATGTTCCCTTGCAGGATTTCTTTGTTGGTTAACTGCGATAAAAGTTGTATTAAAGGTTCATGATCCTGTGGATGCAGCATACTCAGCAATTGCTCTAATGTCGTATTATTTTTTGTTACAGGATTACCATATAATGCATTGAATGTCTTTTTATGTACATCGAATACCCAAGATGACATGCTGGCTGCCTCCATAGCCAGCTCCAGATTCTTTTTGCTTTCATCCGTACGGAATTCAGCTTCTTTTATGGCAGTCACATCGTTGGAGAGCAGTATATGCCCGATGATTTCTCCCTCTTTACTTCGCAGCGGTACTACTTTAGCCTCATAGATTATGGAACTTTTGTTTTGGGTAGAGAAGTATGCGTTATCTTTTATCCGCTCAAAGTCGTACTCGAATTCCAGGACAATGTTGTCGCCTTGTTGTATGCGGTTTTTGAGTTTTTCGTCCATGTAAGGACTATTAAAGAGATTGACTGTATTGACCACTGTCGTTTTGTCACTGACCCCATACATCTGCAACGCGCGTTCATTAATACTGCGCAAAATTCCTTTTGTGTCATAAACTTCTATGCTCATTGGCAGACAGGCATAGATACTTTCTGCAAACAGAAGTTGTTCTTGTGTCAGTAGGGGTGTTTCTTTTTCGGAAGATGACTTTACACTTTCTATGGGCTCTGTTTCACTTGGGTTCATTTGTCCTTTGTTTTTGTCTATGTATGATGCTCTGATTTGTTTGCTATTGATTATCTTGTATAACTTCTTGATTTCTGCGAGGAGTTATATGTACACAAACATACAATAAAAAAATGGAAAAAAGAAATTAATGGCAATAAAAGTGAATGACAACTTATTGTCTGATTTTTATTTGCAATTTGCTTTTTCGCTAAAAAAAACTTACTCATGTTTTTAGTGCTAGACACATCAAGAAAATACTTTTTCATTCTCGAGAATTTGTGTCGATATTAGGTAGAGTTTGAAAAGCGTTTGCCCGACTCTGCGTTTTTTCGGTTTTTATCTTTATCTTTGTAGGAAAATATAAAAAAATATGGCACAACATACTTATGATGAAGAATCGGTCCAGGAACTGTTGGGCTGGGCGAAAAAGATGATTGAAACAAAGAATTACCCGACAGAAAAGTATCAGGTGAACAAGTGTACTGTAATCCTTGACGGCAAACTTTATCTGGAGTCTTTGATTTCGATGATTTCCAAAAACTGGGAAAATCCGACTTTTCATCCTACCATTGAGCAACTGTGGGAATATAGGGAAAAGTGGGAAGGTGGTAAAGAGGAATAATGTAAATTCCGACCTCTTTTAGAAATAAGAAATGCACTCTGATCACGTTTGTTCAGAGTGCATTATGAATATTTTTATCAGAGGTAAGTCCGATGCCTGATGCCGGAGATTAAAACGGTAACCATTTTCTTTTTTTCTTTTGGCTGGTGTTTTCCTCTCTCTGCTGACTGTATATATCGGCAAACGTCTTTTTCTCTTTTATCATTTCATAGATAATTCCCCAGTCGGGAATGCCTCCGACATTCCGGTCGTCAATAAACAGATCGGCTTTCAGTTTTCGGGAAAAACCCTGGTGATCTCTTTCTTCTTCGGGATAGTCTTTATTGGCTGCATAAAACTCCAGTCCCCTGGCTCTGCACCATTCTACGGCTTCGTCCAGGAGTTCTCCTTCGCGTACACTCCACAAGATTAAACGATGCTTCTCTTGTTGTAACAATTTCAGCGTTTCAACTGCAAATGGAATTTCTTCACCAATACGTGGATAACGATGCTCTACAATCGTTCCGTCAAAATCAACAGCTATAGTCATTATGATATATTTAGAATACGTAATTTAGGACAAAGATACGGACTGTAAGCCAAAAAAACGTATCTTTGTGTCGAATTAACATTTTAATAAAAAACAGATTACATGAACAATTCCCCTCAGCGTGCTGCCAGAGGCTTTACAAGAGCCTTTTGGGTGAGCAACACAGTCGAACTGTTTGAACGTATGGCATATTATGCTGTTTTTATCGTTCTCACTATTTATTTATCCAGTATTTTAGGTTTTAATGATTTCGAAGCGAGTATGATTTCCGGTCTTTTCTCCGGAGGATTATATCTGCTTCCTATATTTTCGGGTGCTTATGCAGATAAGATAGGTTTCCGGAAATCGATGATTATTGCTTTTTCCTTATTATCTATCGGTTATCTGGGATTGGGCGTATTCCCTACATTGCTCGAAGCGGCAGGGTTGGTGAGTTACGGTGCGACTACCCAGTTTAACGGTTTGCCGGACAGCTCTTCCCGGTGGATCATCGTTCCTATCCTGTTTATCCTTATGATAGGAGGTTCTTTTATCAAGTCTATTATTTCCGCATCTGTGGCTAAGGAGACAACGGAAGCGACTCGCGCCCGTGGTTATTCTATTTTTTATATGATGGTCAATGTCGGTGCTTTTACGGGTAAGACGATTATCGACCCTTTGAGAAATGTAATCGGCGAACAAGCCTATATTTATATTAACTATTTCTCCGGGGCGATGACGGTGATTGCTTTGCTGGCAGTGATCCTGCTATATAAATCGACTCACACGGCAGGTGAAGGAAAAAGTCTTCGTGAGATAGGGCAGGGCTTTATGCGGATTATGACCAACTGGCGTTTATTGATTCTTATTTTAATCGTAACAGGCTTCTGGATGGTGCAGCAGCAACTTTATGCCACCATGCCTAAGTATGTCATCCGTCTGGCAGGTGAGACGGCCAAACCGGGCTGGATTGCCAACGTTAATCCTTTTGTGGTGGTATGTTGTGTCAGCTTTATCACTCGTTTGATGGCAAAGCGCAGTGCGATTACTTCGATGAATGTGGGTATGTTCCTGATTCCTTTTTCTGCGTTGCTGATGGCTTGTGGCAACATATTGGGGAATGATATTATCTCAGGAATGAGCAATATTACTTTGATGATGGTAGCCGGTATTGTTGTACAGGCGCTTGCCGAATGTTTCATTTCGCCGCGGTATCTGGAGTATTTCTCTCTGCAGGCTCCTAAGGGAGAAGAAGGTATGTATTTAGGATTCAGTCATCTGCACTCATTCCTTTCTTCTATATTCGGTTTCGGGCTGGCTGGTATTCTGTTGACAAAATATTGTCCGGATCCTGCCTTGTTTGAAACCCGTGCGGCATGGGAGGCAGCCAGTGCGAATGCGCATTATATCTGGTATTATTTCGCTGCCATCGGGCTGATTGCTGCCATAGCTTTGCTATTATTCGCAAAAATCACCGAATCCATCGACAAAAAGAAGAAATCTTCTCGGTAGTTATCTTCTTTTTTATGTATATTTGCCGTCACTTTGCTGTAAAAGTTGACGGCATTTTGCATTTTAATAAAGAAAGATAAAACATGAAAGTAAGATTTATAAGCCTGGCGAGTGGCAGCAGTGGGAACTGCTATTATCTGGGTACTGATACCTATGGAATACTGATCGATGCCGGTATCGGCATCCGCACCATCAAGAAAACACTGAAAGATTTCAATATTCTGATGGAAAGTATACGTGCTGTATTTGTAACGCACGATCATGCGGATCACATCAAGGCTGTAGGGCATTTGGGGGAAAAGATGAATATACCTGTTTACACCACGGCGCGTATTCATGAGGGAATTAATCGTAGCTATTGTATGACGGAAAAGCTCAGCACATCGGTTCGCTATCTCGAAAAGCAAATGCCTATGATGCTCGAAGATTTCCGTATCGAATCTTTTGAAGTTCCTCATGACGGGACGGATAATGTAGGATATTGCATAGAAATAGATGGCAAAGTCTTTTCTTTCTTAACCGACCTTGGGGAAATCACTCCGACGGCAGCAGATTATATCAGCAAGGCAAATTATCTGATCCTGGAAGCGAACTATGACGAAGAAATGCTCAAAATGGGCCCTTATCCCCAATATCTGAAGGAACGGATTATGAGCAGGACCGGACACATGAGCAATGCCGCTACTGCTGAATTCCTGGCAGAAAATATCACCGAGCACCTGCGTTATATCTGGTTGTGTCATCTGAGCAAAGACAATAATCATCCGGAGCTGGCATATAAAACGGTAGAATGGAAATTAAAGAACAAAGGTGTAATTGTAGGTAAAGATGTGCAACTGCTTGCTTTAAAGCGAAATACGCCTTCTGAGCTTTATGTGTTCGAATAATAACGAAAAAAAGATAGTAAAAAAGCTGCATTATTGTTTGGTCAAATGAAATAAAAGACCTACTTTTGCAACCGCAAACGAGGAAATAAGCACTCTTAGCTCAGTTGGTAGAGCAACTGACTCTTAATCAGTGGGTCCAGGGTTCGAATCCCTGAGGGTGTACAAGTCCGAAGTTGCAATGTGAAAAATGTTGCACTCTTAGCTCAGTTGGTAGAGCAACTGACTCTTAATCAGTGGGTCCAGGGTTCGAATCCCTGAGGGTGTACAAAGGATGAAGAAGTAACTAAGTTACTTCTTTTTTTTGTTTATATGAACTTCCTTGTAAGAAGGGGCAAGGATCAACATGAAGGAGCACTTTTCGGAGCTCGTTGCCTCTTAGCTGGAAAGATACTTGCCAATTTTATAAGACCTGCCTGGTTTAATAGTCTATGCTTCGTTGATTAACCCCTTTTGTATGCTAAGTTAATGTCTTTTGAAAGCAATAAGAACGAGTTTCAGGTACGTGGTCCCATCGGTTCATGTACGTGGGCTGATGGGATCACGTGCGTAGTCCGAATGCTTCACGTACGTGAAACGAGAGCATATATCCTGCAAAATGTATTAATCAAGGCTTGTTGATGTATTAGGTATGCTGGCTTTCACTATAATACATACTATCTAATATGCCTTAGAAGGCGGAAGAATCGTCGTTTAATAAGAATTGTAGAAGACAAAGCGGTGTGAAAAGGCAATTCTCAGGTCGAAAATACAGTTCTCTGTGATAAAGGGAGAAAAAGAAAATTCTTGCTTAGTTGTTGAAAATCAATATAATAGAGGAAACTAGTGATAATATAAGGTGATAAATGAATTCATATAAATTCTATTATCACCTTATTATCACCGCTTATTGTCACCATAATCTCATTGATTACTAGCTGTTTAACTATAAAAGGTGATAAGTGACAATAGAAAAATGTATTTGAAACTACAAGAAGAGGAGCGTTGGCTCAAACAAAAAAAATACCGCTGTGGAGCATCGGGGCTCGGACAGCGGTATTATTATTTAGTAATTCTTGTTTTAGAATTTGAAGAAGTTCTTGGCGTTGTTGTAGCTGATGTCTTCGATCATTTGATTTACGCGATCCATTTCAGATGCCGGAATTTCTCCGTTCTCTACATCACGTCCTACCAAATTACACAATGTACGGCGGAAGTATTCGTGACGTGGATAAGAAAGGAATGAACGGGAGTCTGTCAACATACCTACGAAGCGGCTCAAAAGTCCAAGTACTGACAAAGCGTTCATTTGTTTTTCCATACCATCCTTCTGATCGAGGAACCACCATCCGGAACCGAACTGAATCTTGCCGGCTATCGAGCCATCCTGGAAGTTGCCCAGCATAGTGGCAATTACTTCATTGGCACAAGGATTCAGGTTATAAAGGATTGTCTTGGTCAACTTGCCGTTAACGTTCAGGCGGTCGAGGAATTTAGACATTGCCTTGGCTGTTGTAAATTCACCGATAGAGTCGAAGCCTGTATCGGGGCCTAGCAATTTAAACATCTTCGTATTGTTGTTACGGATAGCACCGTAGTGGAACTGCTGAGTCCATCCTTTTTCCCAGTCCATTTCGCCGAAGATTACCAGCATAGCAGACTTGAATTTCAGAATTTCTTCTTTAGTCAATTCAGCTCCGCCGTATACCTTATTAAATATAGCTTTGATTTCTGCGTCGGTATAGTCTTCTGCATAGAATTCTTCGATACCGTGGTCGGACAGGCGGCAACCCTGTTCTGCAAAGAAGTCATGACGCTTGCGGAGAGCCGTAATCATATCGTCGAAATTAGAGATTGTCACACCGCTTACTGCAGACAGTTTTTCTACATAAGCGCGGAAGTCGGCAGGAACTTCTACCGCCATTGCCTTGTCCGGGCGCCAGGTAGGCAACATTTTGATTTCAAAACCGCTTTCGCGTGTCTGGATATGATATTCCAGAGAATCAATCGGATCATCAGTAGTACATACTACTTCTACGTGGTAGCGACGCATCATTCCGCGAGCTGAATATTCCGGCTGAGCCAACTTCTCGTTGCACTCGTCGTAAATCTCGCGTGCAGTCTTCGGGCTTAAAATCTTGTCGATGCCGAAAGCTGTCTTCAATTCCAAGTGTGTCCAATGATACAACGGGTTGCGGAAGGTATAAGGAACGGTTTCAGCCCATTTTTCGAACTTTTCCCAGTCTGTGGTATCTTTTCCTGTACAATAACGTTCGTCTACGCCATTTGTACGCATTGCACGCCATTTGTAGTGGTCGCCACCCAACCAGATTTCAGTCAGTGATTTAAACTTGTAGTCGTCAGCTACCATTTGGGGGATTAAATGACAGTGGTAGTCAATAATCGGCATTTTAGCCGCATGCTCGTGATACAACTTTTGTGCAGTTTCTGTCTGCAGCAAGAAGTTTTCATCCATGAAGTTCTTCATTGTTACTGTGTTTTTAGTATATAAAATTATTACTTTCAGCATTTATACCTATATAGTATTGATTTTAAAGCTAATAGGCGTAAATCTTCGTTTTAGTTTTATTAACCGTTATCGAACACAAAAGTAGAAAATTTACTTGGAGTAACAAAATAATTCGTATATTTGCAGCGATTATTTATAATATTTAAGTTTTAGCACTATGGAGGACCAGAACTATACCATCAAAGACATTGCCCGTATGGCGGGTGTTTCCGCCGGAACGGTTGACAGGGTACTGCACAATCGCGGCGACGTATCTCCTCAAAGCAAGGCTAAAGTACAAAAGGTATTGGACGAAATTCACTACCAGCCTAATGTATTTGCTATCGGACTGGCTGCCAAGAAGAAATACTCCTTTATCTGTCTGATACCTTATTATATAGAGCACGACTACTGGCATTCGGTAGTGGGAGGCATCGAGCGGGCACGTCAGGAATTGCGTCCTTTTAATGTGAGTGTGGATTATCTTTGTTACCATCAAGGGGACAAGGAAAGTTATCAGAAAGTGTGTCGCAGGGTTGAAGAAAGCAATGTCGATGCTGTACTGATTGCTCCGAACTTCAGAAATGAGACATTGGCTTTGACAGACTATCTGCAAGCTAAAAAAATAGCTTATGCATTCATTGACTTCAATATGGAGGAAGCGAATGCACTGACCTATATCGGGCAGGACTCCTATAAAAGCGGATACATTGCCGCCAAAATATTAATGCGCAATTATCAGGCCGGCGAGGGGCAGGAGTTGGTTTTGTTCTTGAGCAATAATAAGAACAATCCCGCAGAAATACAGATGCAACGGCGTTTGGCAGGATTTATGAGCTTTATCACCGAAGAGTATGAAAAGTTGGTGATTCATGAAGTGGTGCTGAACAAGTCTAATCAGGAAAATAATCAAAAGACATTGGATGAATTTTTCCGGCTGCATCCGAAAGCTACGCTGGGTGTCGTATTCAATTCCAGAGTTTATCAACTGGGCGAATATCTCCGTAATGCAGGACGAAGCATGAAGGGGCTGATAGGATATGACCTTCTGAAAGCAAACGTGGAATTGCTGAAATCCGGTGATGTGCATTATCTGATCGGGCAACGTCCGGGGCTACAGGGATATTGTGGCGTAAAAGCCCTTTGCGATCACGTCGTTTTCAAGAAATCCGTTGACCTGGTACAGTATATGCCTATCGACATTATGATAAAAGAAAATATTGATTTTTATTTCGAATTTGTATAATATCAACTTTATAAATTACAACTAACATGAAAGCATTAAACAAAGAAACAGCTCCTAAAGTACAACGTCCGGAGCGCATTATCCAATTTGGTGAAGGTAACTTTTTACGCGCATTTGTAGATTGGATTATTTATAACATGAACCAGAAGGCCGACTTCAACAGCAGTGTAGTGGTGGTTCAACCGATTGATAAAGGTATGGTCGATATGCTGAATGCACAAGATGATTTGTATCATGTCAACCTTCAAGGATTGGATAAAGGAGAGCCGGTTAACAGCTTGACAATGATCGATGTAATCAGCCGTGCATTGAATCCGTATACACAGAATGACGAGTTCATGAAGCTGGCAGAACAACCGGAAATGCGCTTTGTTATCTCGAACACTACGGAAGCCGGAATCGCCTTTGATCCGACTTGCAAACTGGAAGATGCTCCCGCTTCATCTTATCCGGGCAAACTGACTCAATTGCTGTATCATCGTTTTAAAACATTCAACGGTGACAAGACGAAAGGTCTGATCATTTTCCCTTGCGAACTTATCTTCCTGAATGGTCACAAGCTGAAAGAAACGATTTATCAGTATATCGACCTGTGGAATCTTGGTAATGAATTCAAGACTTGGTTTGAAGAAGCTTGTGGAGTATATGCGACATTGGTAGACCGTATCGTTCCGGGATTCCCTCGCAAGGATATCGCTGCTATCAAAGAAAAGATACAGTACGATGATAACCTCGTTGTGCAGGCTGAAATCTTCCATCTGTGGGTAATCGAAGCTCCGCAGGAAGTAGCAAAAGAATTCCCGGCTGATAAGGCAGGACTGAATGTATTGTTTGTTCCGTCGGAAGCTCCTTATCACGAACGCAAAGTAACTTTGCTCAATGGCCCTCACACTGTTCTTTCTCCGGTAGCATACTTGTCGGGGGTGAATATCGTGCGTGATGCTTGCCAGCATGAGGTAATCGGCAAGTACATTCATAAAGTGATGTTTGATGAGTTGATGGAAACATTGAATCTTCCGAAAGAGGAACTGAAGAAGTTTGCAGAGGATGTATTGGAACGTTTCAACAATCCGTTCGTTGATCATGCGGTAACAAGCATTATGCTTAACTCATTCCCGAAATATGAAACTCGTGATCTTCCAGGATTGAAGACTTATCTGGAACGCAAAGGTGAACTTCCGAAAGGACTGGTACTCGGATTGGCTGCTATTATCACTTATTATAAAGGTGGTGTACGTGCAGACGGTGCTGAAATTGTACCGAACGATGCTCCTGAAATCATGAACTTGCTGAAAGAACTTTGGGCTACCGGTTGCACGAAAAAGGTTGCAGAAGGCGTGCTGGGAGCAGAGTTTATTTGGGGCGAAGATTTGAATAAGATTCCGGGACTGGCAGAAGCTATAAAGGCTGATCTGGACTCTATTCAGGAAAAAGGTATGCTTGAAACGGTAAAGGGTATCCTTTAATTAAGTACTATCATATAAAAATAGCGTCACTGTTCATTGTGAATGGTGACGCTATTTTTATATATATATATGCTATCGAAGATGATTCCGGTACAAGGAGAAAAACAGTTTTATTTCTATTCAGCTTCAGCTGTATGAAGAATGAATGTGGTAGCTCCGATAGTTACGATTGCTCCGTCTTCCATGCGGACGCGGTCTTTATCTCCCAGAATCTCATTCATAAGAAAGGTACCTGTGAGGCTGGGGGCGTCCCGTAATGTGTAGACAAGCTTTCCCTGTTTGTTACGCTTCACATTAATGATGCAGTGGCGTCTGTCCATACTCATGTCACCGCTTTCGATCGGAGTATTGATAACGGTACCCACGCAGCGACGGCCTATCACATTATCACCTTCTTGCAACGGAAGTACTTGTTTGAAACCAAACACGTTTTCAATAACCGTAATATAACCGAATTCCTCTTTATGAGCTTCTGCTTCTTCTTCCAGGTTCTCTTCCTTTCTAAGGGCTTTTACTTTGCTTTTTCCAAGACGGATGCTGAATTGTTTGCCACAATGTTCGCATTCGAATACAAGCGATTGACCTTCGCTGTATTTAGTTTCATCAAAAAAAAGGTAATTCTCACATTTAGGACAAAGAACTCGTTTCATGCTTTAAAAGGGGATTTATTTTGCCAGTAACCAGGCATTCTTATAAGTTTCGTTTTTTCTAAGCTCCAGCAATTGTTTGGTAGCTTCTTCGCGATTTCCGAATGAACGGATGCTGACACGTACTTTGCCATCGCTGTTCAAGGCTTTCGCTTCGGCAAATCCTTTTGCCTTTAATTGTTCTGCCATTGCTTCAGCATCTTTCAGACCGATTCCTCCTGCTACGATAATATGAAAAGGATGATTGGTCTGTGACTGAACTGCGGGTGTATCCGGAGATGTCACTGTCGGCGTAGCCGGAATTGTTGTTGTCGGTGCGGCCGGTGTTGTTTCCTGTTTGGCAACCTTGACTTCTTTTACGGCGATAGGTCTTGAAGTTCTGGCTCTATCAACGGTAACGGTAGCTTTCTTCGTCTGGCCAGCCGCGTTCTTTTGATTATGCTTTGTCGCTACGGAAACAGGAGTGACTGCAACCGATTGTTTTTCTATTTGCTCAAAGAGCTCACCGGGCAACAGTTGGGCATAATTGTTTTTCTCGACATACGTATTTTCTACAGGAGTAGAGAATGCGAAGAACATGACGATAACGGCAATCATTGCCGCAGCATTACGAAGAAGGGTACGGCTGATGCTGATTTCATACGTTTTCTTTTCTTTCGTCAGACTGGCAGGTACCAGTACTCTTTCTTTTCGTTGCAACGCAGAGAGTTCCTGCATCTCAAAAGAATCCAGTCCGTATAGAGAAGGAGTCGTTATCTTATGGTCATAAGGAGTGAATTCGTAGTTCCCGTAAATGTTATAATGGATTTCACCCACGTTTTCCAGATGAGCTTTTCCTTCTTCATGAAGAAGCTCGACGAATGCGTTCACTTCTTTTTCCACCATGCGGGTAGCATCGGCAAAGCTGGTGTCATGCGCAGACATATAGGACTGTACCAACACGCCGTCATTCAGTTTAAGCTGAGAATTGAAACCGATGATACGGGTAGGAGGTAAAAAAAGATTTTCTTCTTTTACATAGGTTGCGGGAGCGTAGTGTGCTACGAATCCGCCAAAATTAGGAACGATTACGCAATCGTTCTCTAACAACAGAGCCTCTATGTGTTGTGCTAATTCAATCATAGTGCAAAATTAAGAGATAAATTGAATATATCCCAGAAAACTTCGAAAAAATCACTACTTTTGCATCGTTTTACTTATTACTACTAACGATGAACTATATACAGACAGAAATAGATGGGGTGTGGCTGATAGAACCCAACGTTTATTCTGATGAACGGGGCTACTTTATGGAAGCCTTCAAGAAAGAGGAGTTTGAAGCGAAGATCGGTCCGGTCGACTTTGTACAGGATAATGAATCGAAATCGTCTTTTGGCGTATTGCGAGGACTGCACTATCAGAAGGGTGCATACAGCCAGGCTAAGTTAGTTCGTGTGCTGAAAGGAAAGGTGCTGGATGTTGCGGTCGATTTGCGCCGGTCGTCACCGACTTTTGGAAAACATGTCAGTGCATTGCTCAGTGAAGAAAATAAAAGGCAGTTTTTTATTCCCCGTGGTTTCGCTCATGGCTTTGTGGTGTTGAGCGAAGAAGCTGTGTTCATGTATAAGGTAGACAATAAATATGCTCCGCAGGCGGAAGCGTCTATAGTATATAATGACGAAACGCTAGGTATCGACTGGATGCTTGGGGAGTCGCAAATGCTTTTGTCGCCCAAGGATAAAGTGGGCATGGCTTTCAGAGATGCTGTATATTTTGAATAAACTCTAACAAACGATAGATATGAAAATAGCGATTGTCGGAACCGGTTATGTTGGTTTGGTAACCGGAACATGTTTTGCTGAAATTGGCGTAAATGTAACTTGTGTAGATACGAATAGCGAAAAAATAGAATCTTTGCAGAAAGGAGTAATTCCGATCTATGAGAATGGATTGGAAGAAATGGTACTTCGTAATGTCAAGGCTAAAAGACTGAAATTCACGACTTCGCTAGAGAGTTGTCTGAACGATGTAGAAGTTATATTTAGTGCTGTCGGTACGCCTCCGGACGAAGATGGCAGTGCTGATTTGAGCTATGTGCTGGAAGTTGCCCGCACCATCGGTCGTAATATGAATCAATATAAGTTGGTGGTGACGAAGAGCACGGTTCCTGTAGGTACTGCGCGCAGAGTTCGTGCCGCTATTCAGGAAGAGCTGGATAAAAGAGGAGTGAATATTGAGTTTGATGTAGCATCCAATCCGGAATTTCTGAAAGAGGGCAATGCTATCAGTGACTTTATGAGTCCGGATCGTGTAGTGGTAGGAGTAGAGTCAGCCCGTGCGGAGAAACTGATGTCGAAACTCTATAAGCCGTTTTTATTGAATAACTTCCGTGTTATTTTCATGGATATCCCATCGGCTGAAATGACGAAATATGCGGCTAACTCCATGTTGGCAACCCGTATCAGCTTTATGAATGACATCGCAAACTTGTGCGAACTGGTAGGTGCCGACGTAAATATGGTACGTAGCGGTATCGGTTCTGATACTCGTATCGGACGCAAGTTCCTGTACCCGGGTATCGGATATGGTGGCTCCTGTTTTCCTAAAGATGTGAAAGCATTGATCAAGACTGCCGAGCAAAACGGGTATACCATGCGTGTGCTTCGTGCGGTAGAAGATGTGAATGAGGCGCAGAAAGGAGTCTTGTTTGACAAGCTGATGAAGCAGTTTAATGGTGATTTGAAAGGTAAAACCGTCGCTTTGTGGGGATTGGCGTTTAAGCCGGAAACGGATGATATGCGTGAGGCTCCGGGATTAGTCTTGATTGACAGACTATTGAAAGCGGGTTGTCAGATACGTGCATACGATCCGGCCGCTATGGATGAGTGCAAGCGTCGTATCGGTGATGTTATTTATTACGCCCGCGATATGTATGATGCGGTGCTTGATGCTGATGTCCTGATGTTAATTACCGAATGGAAAGAATTCCGTCTGCCTTCATGGGCTGTTATCAAAAAGACTATGAATCAGCAGATTGTGCTGGACGGACGCAATATCTATGATAAAAAAGAAATGGAAGAGCTCGGATTTATTTATTCATGTATTGGTAAATAAGATAATTAGAGTATCTTTATACACAAAATTTAGACGAATGACAAAATATGTAGCGATATCGTTAGTAGCGATCTTGCTCGCAGCGTGTAACAGCAGTAAGAATCCGCACTCTTCCTCCAGGCAAGAGGAGGATTTGAGTGCGAAAGAATTATTGCAAGGAATCTGGCTGGATGATGAGACTGAGAGCCCGTTGATGCGTATAGAAGGGGACACCATCTATTATGCAGATGCGCAGAGCGCTCCCATTACATTCAAAATCATACGGGATACTCTTTATACTTATGGCAATGATACTACTTATTATAAAGTAGATAAGCAGGGTGAGCATATTTTCTGGTTTCATTCGATTACAGATAATATGATCAGGTTGCATAAGTCCGAAGATCCTAATGATTCGCTGTTTTTTGTCGGTCAGGAAATGATTATCCCTACCTATACGGAAGTAACGAAGCGCGATAGTATCGTGAACTATAATGGTAGCCGCTATCGTGCTTATGTGTATATCAATCCGTCCAAAATGAGGGTTGTCAAGACGATATATACCGAAGAGGGTATTAGTATGGACAATGTGTACTACGATAATGTGATGCACATTTGTGTGTATGAAGGCAAGAAGAGCCTGTTTGCCAGTGATGTTACCAAGCAGATGTTTGAAAGTGTGGTTCCTGCGGATTTCCTGATGCAGGCGATCTTATCTGATACTAAATTTGTAAAGGTAGACCGGAATGGTTTCCATTATCAGGCTGTTTTATCCATTCCGGAAAGTTCTATTTACAGTATAGCAAATTTGACTGTCAGCTTTAGCGGCGAGTTGGCTATTACTCCGATGAAATAACCAGGTGTTTTTTAGTTTCTTGCAGGAGAAGAGGGGCGGTTATTGCCTTTTTTTCCATTGTTGTTATTCCTTTTTCCTCCGAAGCTTCTTCTTTTAGAATTGTCACCTCTCTTATTGTTGTAAGAGCGGGGTTTGTATTCCGGTGCTTCTCCTAATTCGGCGGGAACGGGAATTTTATATATTTCTTTTTCAAGGAAGTTCTCGATGGATTTGAAGTTGCTCTGTTCTTTCTCGCTGATAAAGGTGAGTGCTACTCCGTCATTATTGGCACGTGCTGTACGTCCGATACGGTGCACGTAGTCCTCGCTGTCATGGGGTACATCAAAGTTGATAACCAATCGGATGTCGTCAATATCGATACCACGGGCAACGATATCCGTAGCAACCAGAATATTGATTCTTCCGGCTTTAAATTCGTGCATGACCACTTCACGTTGTGCCTGCTCAAGATCCGAATGCATTTCTCCTACGTTCAATTTCATCATTTTCAGTGCTTTTGCCACTTCTTTAACCTTGATCTTGGAAGAAGCGAAAACGATCACACGTTCGGGTACTTCGTCAGTGAAAAGGCTGCGTATGATACCTAACTTCTGATTCTCGTAACATACATAAGCTGCCTGAATGATTTTATCTGCCGGTCTTGAAACGGCAAGTTTAATTTCCGCCGGATTATTCAGAATCGTTTTAGCCAGTTGCTGTATTTTGGCAGGCATAGTTGCCGAGAACATGATTGTCTGTCGTTCTTTCGGCAAATATTTCACGATTTGCATGATATCTTCGTAGAATCCCATATCAAGCATACGGTCTGCTTCGTCCAATATAAAATAAGAAACCTTGGAAAGATCTACGTATCCAAGGCTTAAATGGGCTATCAGTCGTCCGGGAGTAGCTATTACTACATCTGCACCTAACGTAAGTCCCTTCTTCTGTTGTTCGAAAAGGATTCCGTCATTTCCGCCGTATACGGCAACACTCGATGCGGGCATAAAATAGGAGAAGCCTTCCATTTGCTGGTCGATTTGCTGCGCCAATTCCCGGGTAGGGGACATAATGACACAGTTAATGGCATCTTCGGGATGTCCTCCTTCGGATAACTTATTCAAGATAGGCAGCAGGAATGCTGCTGTTTTACCAGTGCCCGTTTGTGCAACTGCTATCAAATCTTTACCTTCTAGTATGATTGGAATTGCTTGTTCCTGTATAGGCGTGCACTCGTCAAATCGCATGGCGTCAAGCGCATCAAGCACATTTGCATTTAGTTTTAGTTCGGAAAACTTCATCACTTCTTTTTATTTGTCGACAAAGATAAAATAATTTTTGGTCCCAATTACATATTCAAATAAGAATCTTTGAATCCCAGGAAATAGAGCACTCCGTCAAGTCCGATAGTATTGATGGATTGTTTGGCATTTGCCACTACTTTGGGCTTTGCGTGGAAGGCGATTCCCAGTCCGGCGATCCCCAGCATAGGAAGGTCGTTGGCACCATCTCCAACGGCTATCGTCTGAGCAATATCTACTTTCTCTACCTGAGCGATCAGACGGAGAAGTTCGGCTTTTCGTTTGCCGTCTACTACGTCTCCCAGATAGCGTCCGGTTAATTTGCCGTCTACAATTTCCAGTTCGTTCGCATATACATAATCTATGCCGTATTTCTTTTGCAGATACTGACCGAAATAGGTGAATCCTCCGGAAAGAATCGCAATTTTGTATCCATACTTTTTCAATACATACATCAGGCGATCTACTCCTTCCGTAATAGGAAGGCTTTCTGCTATTTCCTGCATGACTGATTCATCCAGTCCTTTTAACAAGGCTACACGACGTGTGAAGCTTTCTGTAAAGTCTATTTCTCCACGCATGGCGCTTTCTGTAATGGCCTTGACTTCATCGCCTACCCCTGCACGGATAGCCAGCTCGTCGATTACCTCAGTTTCGATCAAGGTAGAATCCATATCGAAACAGATCAGACGGCGCATACGGCGGTACATATTATCTTGCTGGAAAGAAAAGTCCATCTCCTGTTCGCTAGCCAGCTGCATCAGTCGCTCCTGCATGGCGATACGGTCTTTCGGAGTACCGCGTACAGAGAACTCGATACAGGCACGGGTACGGGTATCTGTTTTGTCCTCATCCAAAGGAATACGCCCTGTCAGACGTTTGATAGCATCAATATTTAAGTCTTGTTCTGCTAGTACGCGGGTGGCGGCAGAGATCTGTCGGGCGGACAGTTTGCGGCCCAATACCGTCAGGATATAGCGGTTTTTCCCCTGCATACCTACCCAGTTCTCATACTGATCGGTTCCTATCGGTTCGAAACGAATGGTTACTCCCAATGAAGATGCCTTAAACAGCAGCTCCTTCATAATGAATCCGGAATGCCTTTCTTCGCTTCTGAAAAGGATGCCTAACGACAACGTATTATGGATGTCCGCCTGTCCGATATCAAGGATAGTAGCATCATACTTGGCAAGTATTTCAGTTACGGAAGCGGTAAGTCCCGGACGATCTTCGCCGGTAACTCGAATCAGAATCAATTCAGTATTTGATGGTTGCATAAGAAAATAGACTTTAACGCTGCAAAAGTAGGGAAAAAAGTTCGTTTTTATGCTAAATAACATAAAAAGTTATACCCAAAAAGTAAGAAAATTGCTTGTTTTTTTGGAAGTTAATTTAATAATTACTTACCTTTGCACCCGGTTTCAAAATTAAAGGCACTGATAATCAGCGGATTCCTCTTCGCCTGATGCCTGAAAAGACAACGTTTCGGGAAGAAACCACTGTTTAAGGACAGTCCCGGATAGTATTAACTAAAACCGAATTACATGAATTCTTATGTAAAATGGATTTTTGTTGTATTACTGATTTGTTCCTTGACCGCTTTCGTTGAGAAAGACAAACCTACCGGAGGTTTGAGTGAGGGTGACGTAGCCCCTGATTTTAAAATCGAATCTACGTCGAATGGGCAACCGGCTTTTAAGTTGGGTAATTTGAAAGGTAAATATGTGTTGCTTAGTTTTTGGGCAAGTTATGACGCGCAATCCCGGATGCAAAACGTAAGTTTGAGCAATGTGCTTCGTTCTTCCCGTAATGTGGAAATGGTTTCTGTTTCGTTTGACGAATACCAGTCAATCTTTAAGGAAACCGTTCGTAAGGACCAAATAGTTACGCCCACTTGTTTCGTGGAAACAGAAGGCGAGGACTCCGGATTATTTAAAAAGTACCGTTTGAATCGGGGGTTCACAAACTATTTATTGGATGGAAATGGTGTGATTATAGCCAAAAACATCTCTGCTGCAGATCTTTCTGCTTATGTAAACGAGATTGGTTGACAGTCTCAAAAAAGTAAGGAGAAAGAGGGATTTTCCGGATCACCGTTTGGTGATTAAAATGGAGAATAGACAAAAGAGGAAATGGATACAACAAAAAAGTTCCGCCTGTACTTGCTTTCGGCAAGAATAGGCGGAACTTCTATTTTTTATCTCCTGAATCTAAGTTTTATGTTTCCTTATTTAGGTGCTTTCTGATACAGATAGAATGCGATGCCTGCATAGAGGATATTAGGAATCCAGACTGCAATCGCAGGAGGCACGTTACCGTTTATGGCAAAGGTAGAAGTGATTGTCTGGAACAGGATATAAGAGAAGCTAAGTCCTAATCCGATACCCAGATGAAGTCCCATACCACCCTTCGTTTTTCGTGATGAAAGAGAAACCCCGATGATTGTCAGAATGAACGAAGCAAATGACATTGCAATTCGTTTGTGATATTCAATCTCAAACTCCTTGATATTGGCAAATCCACGTCGTTTCTGCTTTTCTATATATTCGCTCAGTTCCGGACTGGTCAGCATCTCCTGTTGATTCTTCATGATCAGGAAGTCTGACGGGTCCATATTTATAATAGAGTCGATCCGGTCTCCTTTGGTGATCTTTTCTTTTAGTCCGTCCAGTTCACGTACCATATAGTCGTGAATGGTCCATTTGTTGACCGTTGTTGTATCGTAAGTGATACGGCGTGCCGTTAAGTGGGAAACAAGTTTCTTGTCGACAAACTTATCCAATGAAAAGCGGTTGCCGGTTTTCATTCCGTCATTGTAATTATCGATATAGGCTATGACACCACTGTCCACTTCCAGCTGCACGTTCCGAACTGAGTTGACTTTCTTGGGTTTGATGTATTTATCTTCAAAATTCAGACGGGTAACACTGCCTTTGGGGATGATGAACGAACTCATCATGAATGTTGCCGCAGCAATGATGGCAGCAGAGATCATATAGGGTCGCATCATTCTTTTGAAACTCATACCGGTGGAGAACATGGCAATGATCTCAGAGTTCTCCGCCAGTTTGGAGGTAAAGAAGATAACGGCGATGAATACGAACAGCGGACTGAACAGATTGGAGAAGTAGGGGATGAAGTTCATGTAGTATTCAAAGATGATCTTGTCCCAAGGGGCTTCATGCTCCATCAGCTTGTCCATCTTCTCGTTGAAGTCGAACACCACCGCAATTGAGATAATCAATGCAATGGCAAATACGTATGTTCCCAAGAATTTCTTGATGATATACCAATCCAGCCGTTTTATTAATCGATTGCTTTTCATTCTTTATAATCTTGTTGACACTCTTTTTACCATCATCGGCTTCCAGGTAGAGAAATCTCCGGCAATGATATGTTTCCGGGCTTCACCTACCAGCCACAGGTAAAATGCCAGATTGTGTATAGAAGCAATTTGCATTGCCAGTAGTTCTTGTGCGTGGAAAAGGTGACGCAAGTATGCTTTGCTGTATAGCGTGTCTACAGCGGAAGCTCCGTCTGCCTCGATGGGAGAGAAGTCTGTTTCCCATTTCTTGTTTCGCATATTGATGATACCGTCTTTGGTAAACAGCATGCCATTTCGTCCGTTTCGGGTAGGCATAACACAGTCGAACATATCGACTCCGCGTTCAATGCCTTCAAGGATATTTACGGGGGTGCCGACTCCCATCAGATAGCGGGGCTTGTCTTTGGGAAGAATCTCGTTGACAACTTCTATCATCTCGTACATCTTATCTACCGGTTCGCCTACGGCCAGTCCGCCGATTGCATTGCCATCCGCTCCTTTGGAGGCGACGAATTCTGCGGATTGCTTGCGCAAATCCTGATAAACACATCCTTGCACGATGGGGAAGAGAGACTGATTGTAACCGTATTTCGGTTCAGTTTCATTGAAACGCTGAATGCAACGATCGAGCCATCTGTGTGTCAGCCCTAATGACTTTTTGGCATATGCATAATCCGAATCTCCCGGAGGACATTCATCAAAAGCCATCATGATATCAGCACCGATGGTACGTTCTATATCCATCACCTTTTCCGGAGTAAAGATATGTTTGCTGCCATCGATATGCGAGCGGAATTCGGCTCCTTCTTCCCGGAGTTTTCGTATTCCTGCTAATGAGAATACCTGAAAACCACCGCTATCGGTCAGCATAGGACGATCAAAACCATTGAAGCGATGCAGTCCGCCTGCCTTTTCAATAACGTCCAGTCCCGGGCGTAAGTATAAATGATAGGTGTTGCCCAGAATAATCTGTGCCTGAATATCTTCTTTCAGTTCTGTTATATGTACTCCTTTAACCGTACCCAGTGTTCCCACAGGCATGAAGATAGGTGTTTGTATCTGCCCGTGGTCTGTTGTTATCAGACCGGCACGGGCATTACTTTTAGTGTCTGTATATTGTAACTCAAATGTCATTCCTGGCTGGGTTTCTTTACAGATAAATCAATGGCATCCGCAACTTTTTCGTTTGTCAGTGCAATTGCGAATACTTCTTTTATGTCGTTTACATAGTGGAATTGCAGTCCTTTCAAATATATGTCCTGAATTTCATCTATGTTCTTTTTGTTTTCGGCACTCATGATAATTTCCTTGATTCCGGCACGTTTGGCGGCAAGAATCTTCTCCTTGATGCCACCGACAGGAAGCACTTTGCCACGGAGGGTGATTTCTCCTGTCATGGCAAGATTGGCTTTCACTTTCCGTTGGGTCAGGGCAGAAGCTAAAGAAGTGGCCATGGTAATACCCGCTGACGGTCCGTCTTTCGGAATAGCACCTTCGGGCACATGGATGTGTATGTTCCAGTTGTCAAAGATGTCTTCATTCAGATTGAGGATAGAAGCGTGTGCTTTGATGTATTCAAGTGCCAGCATAGCTGATTCTTTCATTACATCTCCCAGATTACCTGTTAATGTAAGACGTGCACCCTTACCACGGCTCAGACTCGTTTCTACAAAGAGTATTTCACCGCCGACGGCAGTCCATGCCAATCCGGTTACTACGCCCGCATAGTCATTCCCCTGATACTTGTCACGTGTATATTCCGGTGCTCCTAAGAATTCATACAAATCAGTCGGTTTAATCTCTGATTTGGCGAAATAACCGTCTGTTGCATATTGACGGGCAGATTTGCGGAGAATCTTGCCGATTTTCTTTTCCAGTTCACGGACGCCGCTTTCACGGGTATATGATTCGATAATCGCTTCCAAAGTATCTTTCGGAATCTTGATATCCGTCTTTTTAAGTCCGTTTGCTTCCAGTTCTTTCGGCAACAGGTGCTTACGGGCAATTTCAACTTTTTCTTCCGTGATGTATCCGCTGACTTCAATCAACTCCATACGGTCGAGCAACGGGCCGGGAATCGTATTCAGATTATTGGCGGTTGCAATGAACAGTACTTTGGAAAGGTCATAATCTACATCCAGGAAGTTATCATGGAAAGAGGTATTCTGTTCCGGATCAAGTACTTCCAGCAAAGCTGATGACGGATCGCCCTGGCGGTCGGCACTGACTTTGTCGATCTCATCCAGTATAAATACAGGGTTAGAGGCTCCTGCCTTAATCAGACTCTTGATGATTCGTCCGGGCATAGCACCAATATAAGTTTTGCGGTGACCGCGAATTTCTGCTTCATCGTGCACACCACCCAAAGACATACGGACATATTTTCGTTTCAGTGCCGATGCGATGGATTTTCCGAGGGATGTTTTACCAACTCCCGGAGGGCCGTACAAACAGATAATAGGTGATTTCATATCGCCTTTCAGTTTTAATACGGCAAGGTGTTCCAAAATACGTTCTTTTACTTTTTCCAGTCCGTAGTGGTCTTTATTCAACGTCTTTTCTGCATTTTTCAAATTCAGATTGTCTGTTGTATAAACTCCCCAAGGCAGGTTAAGCATTGTTTGCAGGTAGTTGAGCTGTACGCTGAAGTCCGGTGATTGCGGATGTGTACGTTCCAGTTTCGCCAGTTCCTTCAGGAAAGTATCTCTTACTTCCGCATTCCAGTGCATTTTAACTGCTTTCAGGCGCATTTCTTCAATTTCCTGCTCCTGACCGCTGCCGCCCAGTTCATCCTGGATCGTTTTGATCTGTTGCTGGAGGAAGTATTCACGCTGTTGCTGATCGATATCCTCACGGGCACGCATTTGGATGGATGCCTTGATTTCTGCCAGCTGCACTTCGCGATTCAAGACTTCCAATAGATGATAAGTACGCTCTCTTAGTGAGTTGATACTTAATAAATCCATCTTCTCATCTTTCTTGAATGGCAGGTTGGCACAAATGAAATTAATGAGGAACATCGGATTACTGATGTTCTTTATTGCAAATGACGAGTCCTGATGCATCTCAGATGATTTGATATAACGCATCGTCAAGTCCTTGCAAGTTTCCACCAAGGCTTGAAACTCTTTATCGTCTTTGTTTGGGATATCTTCTTCCAAAAGTTCGACCTCACCCTTCAGATAAGGGTGTGTATCTACAATGTCTTTCAGACGCAGACGTTTCATTCCCTGAAGGATGACTGTTGTCGTCTGGTCAGGCATTTCCAACACCCGTACAATTCGTCCGACCGTTCCGATATTGTGCAAATCTTCCAGTTTGGGATCTTCCGTGTGTGCCGATCTCTGGCAAATCACTGCAATATCTTTGTGTTTCTTTTCGGCTTCGCGAACCAGCTTTAATGAAGCTTTTCTGCCTACTGTAATAGGTAAAAATACCCCGGGAAACAACACCATATTACGAAGGGGGAGAACCGGGAGAATATCACCGGATTTTATATTCACATCAAACGCATGTTCGTCATTGCCATCATAGTCGGTAATCAGTGAGAAGCCGTTCTCACCAACTTCTTCCTCCAATAAGTATCTTTCTTTCATCTTTTCGTTTTAATTTAGTTTATGTCATACGTAATATGCATAAATCGTTTGCAAAGTTAATTGATTCTCTTTAATAATAAAGCACAGTGTGGAATAAAAACACAAAAACAATGCCAAAATATCGGGCAGTAATGGATTTATTCCATAATAATTATTTATTTTTGACGGTTTTCAGCAAAGATCAGTAAAAAACAGGTTTAGATGGCTAATAAAATGGCGAATCCTTTCTTTCAGTTTAAGCAGTTTACAGTATGGCATGACAAATGTGCCATGAAGGTAGGTACGGATGGGGTACTCTTAGGGGCGTGGGCTTCTGTTCAAGGGGCTCATCGAATTTTAGATATTGGAACCGGGACGGGGTTGGTTGCTTTGATGCTGGCTCAACGTAGTATGCCGGATGCAAATATTGTGGCGCTGGAAATAGACGAAGCCGCTGCCGTGCAGGCTAAGGAAAATGTGGCCCGTTCTCCCTGGAAGGATCGGATAGAAGTGGTGAAGCAAGACTTTCTGTCCTATCAGTCTCCGGATAAATTTGATGTTATCGTTTCCAATCCTCCTTACTTTGTAGATTCGCTTAGTTGTCCGGACCAACAGAGAAGCATGGCACGGCATAACGATTCTCTGACTTATGAAGAATTATTGAAGGGTGTGGCTGATTTATTGAAGAAAGAGGGCACTTTTACAATCGTAATACCGACAGACGTGGCTGACAGGGTGAAGACTGCAGCTTCCGAATATCATTTATATGCAACTCGCCAGCTAAATGTAATAACCAAGCCCGGAGGAACCCCAAAACGGACCTTAATTACTTTTTCTTTTGACAATGGAGGATGTACTGTTGAGGAACTGTTGACTGAAGTAGCCCGTCATCAATATAGTGAGGAATATAAAGCATTAACCTGCGAATACTATTTGCACCTGAAATAATATTTTTGCACAAATAAAAAAGGAGCTACTTAAATGTAACTCCTTTTTTCGTCGGGGTAGCGGGATTCGAACCCACGACCCCCTGCTCCCAAAGCAGCATGATAATAAAGGGTATTCAGCTACATATCAGTCAATTATAATGATGTGAGCTAACCATTTCAAAGATAGTTCAAAGAACGCTATTTTGAGGGCTTCATTTTAGCCCTTTCTAACTCATAATTCAAGAGAGCTATCTCTTGATCCTGGGCACTGTTTTTCTGCAATGCTTTCCGAAGCTGCTCCCGGAGGGAAGCGATTGTTTTGTCTTTTTCTTCCATACATTTATATTTTAAAAGAAAACATGGAAAATATCTATTTGGCATCCCTAATCATTTTGATTCTTGTACTATTGTTTGCGGGCATTGCTTACGCTATAGTATTCACATTGAACGAATTGTATGAGACTGCAAGTAGTCTATTGAAGAAAAGAATTATTGCCACCATATCAATTATATTGCTATTAAGTTTTTTGTATTCTTTACCTATATTCATCTCTCATTTTTAAGCATTTGCTTAAACTTAGTCACCTTATCCGCATTCGTGTCATCGAAAGATAATATTCTATCAATGATACATTCGTCTTTCAAATCTTCATGAGAACTTGGAAGCCATCTACATAGATAAACATCTATGTCATTGTTAGATTGCCAATACATAACATAGTTTCCACTAGGTAAGCTTTTATAAAATAAATCACCATTTTTTTGTTCTACACCATAGGCTTTCAGATAATTTATTGCGTCCATATTATAATTTATGTATTTCATTTTTGCTTTTATATTTTAATAGAAAATAATATCATGAGACATTTTAGAGAGTTACATATTCATATTGAAAAATCATCTGAGATGGTAAAGAAAACCGTTGTTGACGAAAATAATCAGATCGTTTTACAAACATATCATCCTACTAGTGTTGTTCCCTCGCCAAGTCCTATTGATATTTTTGAAGCAGCCTTAAATGGCGCACAAGTAATTATTCAACATTCACCATCATCAGAATGATACTATTCAAGTACTTCTAAAATTACAGGGATGCCGTTAATTACATTGTATTTTTCAGATTCTTTCATAGCTTTGGCGGCTTCTTCTTGTGTCTCAAAACATGCTACATCAAATTTGTAGCTGTAGGGTTTGAAGGCAAAAGGTATTAGGCTCCCTCGCTTATACCCTTCTACGTTCTTGACAAGCACCATATTGGGCGTATCGCAGAATTCAAGTTTAACTATATACTTACTCATCACATTTATATTTTAAAAGAAAACACTATGGAAAGTTCTCAATTTAATAAATTACTTCAATATGTAATAGAGGGGAAGGAACCATCTGTTACAGGTGAATTATTAACTCTCAATCAATATAAAGAGCTATCTCAATACACAAGTGTAGAGTATCGGCTTATACTGAAATCGAGAGTCTATAAAGCGCCTAAAGAATCGAGTGTACATTTATAATCAGTATACAACTGTTCCTTGGAAATTACGATGTCAACCCCACCATTCGTTATATTATAGTGAATGTCAATAACTTCTGAAATATGAGCAATGCCGTTGACATTATACACTACTTTCTCTCCAATACGTGGCAATTCTTCTAATACAAAATCTTCTTGTTGTTTGAATACTCTATAAATTCCCTCTTCGTTATCATAGCGAAGGATACAATAATCTTTCATAATCTCGTATATTTTAGTTATACAATCAATTTACTAGACTCCTTATTTATTTTGTATATGCTTAACTTTAAATTCTTTCATGGACTTTTCTATCTTTTGAAAAAGGTCTGTCGTTTTTGTTGAGTATGTAGATAAAGACCCTCTAGGATCATCTGCAAATCTGAATAATTCATCTGCATCCGCATATATTGATACTAACTCATTATAAGCATCCTTGCAATTTGAAGGATAATCATTTAGTAGTGGCATTATAGTCTCGATTGAATCTCTCTTTTGTTTTAACCTTTTATACGTATCTGTTGTGATTATGAACTCATTAAGCTTAGCTAAGGCTTCATTGAAATCGGTGCAATACTCCCCATTGTATTCATGATCATAAATTACTTTTCTCCAAGTGTCACAATAGGTAAGAACTATAGCTTCACTTAAATTAGCTTCTTTCTCAATCATGGAAGCAGCATTAGAGAGTTTTTCTTTATACTTCTTTTCTGAATTACATGAAACCAAAACTATGGTTAGTATTGCAGTTAAATAAAAAAACTTTTTCATCATATTGTTTTTTGTGTTATATAATCAATTAATTGGGCTCCTAAATTCTTTTATTTTTGCTTCTTATAGGTTCCAGCTTCATTTCCAGTTTCGACTTTAAGAGTCGTGCCTGATATCTTACAATCTAAATAATATGGCGTCTTTTCATCTGGATATACATCATAAATATAGATTCTACCTTCCTCGATTTTATAATCGAACATTTGAAAGGAAATTGGAGTAGCATTGCTGTAAATTCCAAAAGAGCCAGTACCATCCTCATCGAAACTTAATAATTTGTGAGTACCTTCGATTCCTGTCGACCAATAACCTATAATGTTATTGCTGTTAAGTTCAGTCCAATCTTCTTCATCTTTGCTGCAGCTAGTTAAGATGAGAATAGCAAAAAGTGTGAATAAAATGTTTTTCATAATACTAAAGTTTTATAAGTTGTTTTGTTTTAGTTTATTGAGGCGTTCTTGTCATTCTATAATATCCTTTTATATTATAAGGAACTACATATTATTTGTTCATTAATACATTAATCAATCGTTCCTTGTCTGCAAGATGCTTATCCTTCTCTTCAAGACGTTTGTCCTTCTCATTAATAATGTTCTTTAGATATTGAATTTCACGCATTGCTGCTTCTAATTCATCTTGGCATTTAGATACTTCAAGTTTATTATGTTCTCCTGAAACGACAGAGTTACCACTTCCATTGATAACAGCTGAATTATCCTTTAATAGGTACTTGTCATCATTAAGCATTTCACCTTCGCCGGTAAGTAGCCAGTTTTTATTAATTTGGTTATCTAAAGCACATATTTTTTTTATAAATCTGTCAGATACAGGAACTTTTCCATTAAGAATCTGAGAAAATGAAGACTCAGTATATCCTAAATGTTCTGCTAAAAGTTTTTGGGTTGCAGCATAATTATTTCCAATCAACCATCTAATTATAAGCTTTAATCTATCATTTAATTCCATATTCCTTGTATTTTAATATAAATTTATTTATATTTGCACTGAGATCAAGTTGCGGATGATTTTGATTCAACTGTTTAACCGTTCCTGTAAAGGACTATATAGGCGACTTAACTTCAAACCGCAACTTTGTTGTTGGTCGCTTTCTTATTTTGCCATGAAAGATAAGTTAATGGAATCTATTTTTTGGCTTGCCATTTCGTTAACAGCAATAATTATCAGCATTATTGCTATTTGCTCGAAATAGCTAAAATAGAGAGAATTAGTGCTATAATGGAAATGAGTTTGTGAATTAAGTCCACCCATTTATATATTTTCTCTCTATTTTTCTTTTTCCTTTGATTCTTAAATCCTCCATTGCGAAAGAACTCTTTTCCTGCATCAGTTGGCGTAAGTTTAACTCTACTTCCATTTACAGAACTAATTTTTGCTGCATTTATATACCCTAACCCCCTCAAATAGGTTATAAATTCAACATTATCTTTCATTTGCTTGTCGGTAATAGAATATCGACATATAGCTTCAAGAATGCTATCTAAGTTATTTTCCCTTTTCAAATCCTCATTTTTCATATTATAGTAAAGTATAACTCCGTCTACTATTAATGTACTGTTAAAAATATAATTTTATTTATGCTATATTTTTGTATTAATATAAATTTATTTATATTTGCAGCGTAATCATTAAAACATTAAAGTTATGACAACACTTTTATTGACCTCTATCATCCTTGTATTCCTCCTTATAATATTAGGAATTACATTTCGGAAACCTATTATTCGTCTAATTCACAATCACCAGGATACTAAACTACGTAAATGGTGTGTACAACAAGCAACTATTAGTAAAACCTTTGATTCTTACGATCACTATACTGAAACCTATTACGCTTCATCTAACGCAGTAGCAGCTTCAGCCGAGAGGATCTATCTATTCATCAAAGAGTATATTACTTACTTATCAGATGAAGAGAAAGAAGCCATCTTTCCGGAGAAGTACAAGAAAAAGGATGATTCTTAACCTCGTCCTGTCTTACGTGTAGACGGTTTTGTTTCAGATGGCAATTTAAGAAGCTTACGACTTAGTTCTTCATAAGAGTCTTTGACGTAAATACAATCATCTTTGCTGAATCGGATAATAGTGTAATCTTCATCTTTATATAAAGATTGGATAAAATCAATGTTGATAACCTTTTCAATATCATAGGCATCAATCACCTTGATAAAATTTTTCATAACAGTTTCATTTAGTAAAGAAACGGAAGCCCTGCATCCGGCCTGAGAAACTTGATTCAGAGCTCCGTGTCTTTCGATTAAACATTTTAAAACGTAATCTTTAAAACATTACAAATATGAGCAAAAAAAATGGTTCGGACAATAATATTGTCCCAAATCTCAAAAAATTACCCCTCGCAGAGTATTTTGCAGCCTTACCAAAGGCAAAACGTCGTCCAGTTATCATATCAGCTCCTAAAGAAGATGTTATTACAGCTATTGTAGAAGCGACACAACGTAATCGTCATACAGTTCGTTGCTGGATGTATGGATATACCCAACCTAACAGTATGGTTGAAAAAAAGATTGTGGCTGAGATCTTACAATCAGATGTCGCAACCTTATTTCCTGAAAGAAAGGAGGAATGATTATGACTGGAATGGAATTTTATTTCACTCCTAAAGGTGAAGTTATGATTAGCGATGAATGTGGTACGCGTCAATTGGAACAGTCAAATCGGGAGTTTATTTCCGAAATCATAACTCGAATGGGAATATTTTGGCCAGAAGCACTGGAGAAAGCATCATTGGAATATACAGACCGACGATATAATATTCCTTGGTTTGAATTTTCAATAGTACGTCGTTTTCTTAAATGTAATTTTGGTGAGTTCGATTCAACAATGGATATTGATCAGATGGGAAACTTTCACTTTGAGGAGGTCAAATGTCCGTTAAAGGGTGAATGCAAATATGAAGGAATAATCTGTAAACCAAAATTTAATAGTACACTCTCGGAACGTGAGTTAAGCGTTATGCGATCATTTTATGAAGGGATGGAAGAAAATGCAATAGCAGATAAGTATTGCATTTCATTGGAAACTGTACGTACACATAAACGGAATGCCTTTAGGCGTATAAATGTCCATTCCTTGGCAGAGTTCTTTCAGTATGCTAGGAAAAACAATCTATTTCAATAACAAGTAAACTCTAAAATCAATATTAATCAGGCAGCATAGCATAGAGATGCAGATGTGTTTCAGTAAATCAGCTCAACACCATTCAAAAGTTAAACAAAGAAACAGCCTATTAAGAGATTATGGAAAATTGCTTCGAAATGATGGTAGCACGATGTATTAAGATCGGAACTGTTCAAACGTTGACGATGTTAGGACTACTCCCCGAAGTAGTAACAATATCACAAGCGGAAGATATATACGGAAAACGCCTGATTACAGAATGGCGCGAAAAAGCCTGGATCAAATTTTATCCGGCAAATAATAAGGAACGAGGGAAATATTATGTGAAGCGTTCAGAACTGGAAACAGCCAGCGCAATGATGGACTTACATAATAAAGTACCGGACAACATTATCAAACAACTAATGCAACTAGCCGTATGACCTACATACCGAAATCATCAGAGATGCTAAAGGCTCTACAGGAAAGCATTGGTAAGCAGCTTGATGCAAGAGAAGAACAGAAAAGGATATGTAGCTCTGAACCAACTCCTACAGAGGTGGCACCTTGTAAGATGGATATAACTAAACAACCTACTGCGGAGGATCTTCTATTAATGGAAGAATACAGCCGTGGAGTATATCAAGGAGACTAATAAATAACTAATATTTAAACATTTATGAGTAACATTATTGAAATTAAAGTGGAGGAGCTTAATGCACTTCCAGCAACGAAAATTGTCGAAAATGAAAATGTACAGACGAAATTTATTCAGATGTACAACGCTATTTGGGGTTCTCAGATGGGCGAACAAATATATCACAAGGAAGTATTCAATTTTCAAAAGGTTCTACGTGAAAACCCGTCCTTGGCGGAGTGTACTAAGATGTCCTTGTTTGGTTGCTTCCTAGATATGGCTGTAAATGGACTATCACTTGATAATACATCACATCCTCATTGTTATCTCATTCCACGAAAGGTAAAAACAGGCCAAAAAGATGAACGAGGATATGATAGATATGAAAAAAGAGCTAGTGTTTCTGTTACTGGTTATGGGGAACTGACTATGCGTATGCGTGCCGGACAAATAAGATATGCGGATAACCCGGTTATTGTTTACGAAGGAGATATATTCTCTATCAGTCTCGATAATGGTGTGAAGAAGATTACTTATTCAGCCGCTATACCTCGTAAATCTTCTAATGTAATAGGGGCGTTCATTCGCATAGTTCGTTGTGACGGATCTGAAGACTATCAATGGTTACTTGAAGGCGATATCCAGCGCCTGGCTAAGTTTTCAGCCAAAAACAACTCATACTACAAAGATGGACAACGAGTAGAAGGCAAAGCTAATGAGTTGTACTATTCAAATGGTGGCGGCATTGATCCCGGCTTTTTAGAAAATAAGATGATTAAGCACGCTTTTGATGCTTATCCTAAGGTCCGTACCGGAAAGTATACTATGATGGCTACAGAGCAGGAAGATGAAGAAGTTATCGACTATGGCATTGTAGATGAAGAAAAGGTGAATGAACCTGCTCAAACGGTAGATGACCCTAAGACTCCTTTCGGAGAAGAAAAGCAATTAGACGCTTCGGAACCAGTACAAGTAACAGTGTCTGAAGATGATGCAAACGGAGGATTCTAAGTATTTACTAACCAATTTAAGAAAACAACTATGGCAACAGAATTAATCAAAATAGATGAAGTAAAAAACATTCTTTCATCTTTTCCGGACATCATCGGAAAGAATACTAACTCTGTCAAGAAATGCAATGAAGCCGGTCAAACTCTCCTTGATACAATCGAAGGAGAAGGTATGAATGAAGCAATAGACCAGGCTGCAGCTGACTACTTGAAAAAGGTTAGTGTAACTATCAAAAATATGGATGAACGTCGTAAACCTATCACACAGATTTTTGATAGAGTGCGTTCTTTCTTCACTTCACAGGAAAAAGAGATTGATCCTAAAGATTCTACCACAATCCCCGGAAAGCTTGTAGCAAAGCGCAATGAGTATGCTAAGTTCAAATATGAAGAAGAGCAGAAGAGAAAGAAAGAAGCAGAGCAAAGAGCTAGAATTGAGACAGAGAAAGCAAATTATCAACAGACAATAGAGAACAGCCTTCTTTCTTATTTCAACCAGTATCTTTCAAGTAAAATTTCTGAATTACAGGGCATCTTCTCTAATTTGACACATGAGAACTTCGATCGCGAAGTTATAGGAATCACAGTCTTTCAGACCGATTATCCCAAATCTCATTTTGATAAGTTTAGTGCGGATTCAGCGACTTACTATATCAGTCAAGAAACAAAAAAGGAGATTCGCCGAAATATCTTAGAAGGTAAATATGAACAATATGCTCAACAGTATAAGGCTAAGTTATTAAACGTTAAGCAAGATCTTACCGACCGTATTCCGTCTAAACGTAAAGAACTAGCAGAGTTGGAGCAGCTTCGTCTTGCTAATGCAGAGGCAGCCGCCAAAGCGGAAGAAGTACGCAAACAACGTGAAGCTGCAGAAACGGCTAAACAGATGGAAGAAATAAAAAAAGCGGAAGAAGCAGCTAAACAAGAAGCTGCAATGAAAGCGCAGCAAAGTTCAATCGGTAGTCTTTTTGCGGGTGCTGCCGCTTCTATTGCTCCTCCGCCGACAAATGCTAAGGTGAAAGAAAAAATTATTGTACTTCACCAACAGGGATACTTAGAGGTGTTCCAAATGTGGTGGATAAACGAAGGGCAAACCTTGCCTGTTGAGGAACTGGAGAAGATATTTAAAAAGATGATTACCTATTGCGAGAAACAAGCAAACAGTAAAGAGCAAAAACATATCGAATCACAATTCATCAGCTATGAGGCAGATGTAAAAGCTAAATAGTTATGTCAAATCCCGATTCATATTATTCGCGTACAGAAGTCAGTAACTCTGACCTGACAGAACTCAAAAACTATCTCTATCCCCGTGCTCAATACGGGGATAAAGAAAAAGCATTCAAGTTCGGTACTCTTGTAGATGCTCTTATCACAGAGAATGACCGTGTTCGGTATGACAAGCTGATGGTAGATGATTATGTGTACACGACAGAAGAATTTGAATTAGGACTTGAAATGCGTAAGGCTCTCCGGAAGGAAGCGGAGAAAGACCAGTTCTTAGCTGTTGTATTGGCACAGTCTGACACACAAAGGTTTATGGTTAATAGGCAGCAGGAGTTCTATTACGGGAACTTTGCTTATCACCTTGATACGCGGTGTAAGTGGGACTGGTGGCTATCTGCTTTCAACTTTGGAGGTGATTTAAAAACGACTTTTGCGGAATCCCAAGCGCAGTTCGATGAAGCTATTGATTTTTTCGATTGGGATCGTTCCCGTGCCTGGTATATGGATATTGCAGGAAGTGAACAGGATTTCATTTATGCAATCTCAAAAAAGAATTGCAAAATATTCAAGCATTTTATCACCGATCGTAGCCATCCTTCATATATCAGAGGAAAAGAGAAATACGAGGACCTTGCTTTTAAATGGTGGCAATTGATGGTCTGATTATATTTTATCATAAAAATAATATGAATTTACTTATTACATCAAAAGAACAGATATTGGCTGAATTAACCAATATAGATTCATTTCTCAATATTACTATGAGTGAAGATGCGGCAGAAGCTGTACAACGTGGCAATGATTTAGCTGTATATGTTGCCCGTTCCGGTAAACTGCTTGCAGACTCGAAATACTGGCTTAATGAGACAATGAAGTCCGAGGTTATGCAAACGCTCGTTGATACAGCTAAAAATGCGAAAGCGACAGCAACAGCGATAAATGCCCTAATCAGTTCTTTATGTCGGGAGGAACGATACCTCGTCGATTGGTGCGAACGTTGTAACCGGACGGCAACACATCAATTATCATGGTGCGTAACTGTGATAAGTAAAGCAAAAGAGGAAATGAAAATGGCCAGTATGTATAACAATAAAAAGTAATCATTATGAGAACCCTGAAAAAAATCACAATCGGACTGGCCGTTATCGGCCTGTTTACAGCATTATCTTTCTCTCAAAGAGAAGATGCAACATCAAGAGAAATAACTACGGCTGCCGTCATGGGAGTTGTATCAG
Organism: Bacteroides thetaiotaomicron; assembly: GCA_019412825.1. GTDB lineage: Bacteria > Bacteroidota > Bacteroidia > Bacteroidales > Bacteroidaceae > Bacteroides > Bacteroides thetaiotaomicron_A. Next base: position 167,685 of record DXOL01000039.1, read on the forward strand.
CATTTAGTATTATCACTTTATCAACTAAAGAAGATTATGGAACAAGCAAAAAATGAGATCAAGAAGGCGGTTATCAAAAAAGACCGCTTGAATGTAGTGTACAATGAGCGTTTCTCGGAAGCGAACTACACGAATGTAATTAACAAGAGCTGCGATCAGATCATTCACAGCGATTTAAGGGAGGCATTTATCCGGCTTAGATTGCATCTCGTCGTTTTGTGTGAGCAGCCAGAAGCTTCTAATATCAACAAAGATAGCTTTACTTCCCCGGGCTATGCAGAGACTCTGGAAAACTATATCATTGCGGGCTATGCAAATGACAGCGTCGATGGTGTTTCTGGAATTACCATTATGGGAGCTAAACTTCTCCAATCCGGCAAAGTTGTTGACTTGAAAATCTTCGTTCCTCTCCTTGATGCAGACTATCCTTACTATGAAGAATTGAGCATTGATGCTGCAACTTGTGATGCGGAAGTTGAAAGTTATCTGTTTGAAGAGAAATGGGGAGTCAGACAAGAGCGGCTTGATTTCGAAACGGATGAACCGGAAGAAGCTGTTGTATTGGAAGAAGAGAAGCCTAAAAAAAGAGGACGCAAAAAACAAATAGAGGCGCCTGCACCTCTTGACGCAACCGCATAATCAATCATCACAGGGGGATAATTCCCCCTGCTAAATACTCTGAATCATGAATATTGAATTAAAAGGAGATAATTTCGAATTATCATTCAAATATAAGACTTCAATAATAGATCGGGTCAGACAGATTCCCGGTAGACATTTTGATGGTACTAAAAAAGTTTGGATTGTCCCGACAAGGAGTAGGGTAGAGCTTGAAAGGATGATTTATCAAATACAGCAGTTTGAGAATATAAATTGGGTAAACGGTACAGAAAAAAAGGAGGAAGATATCGCTTATGATATTCCGGAACTGCCGGATCTAACCGTTCCGCACAATTTAAAGATTCAGCCTTATCCTTATCAGCTTAAAGGTATTGCACGAGGATTGGAACTAAAACGGTTTATGAATTGCGATGAACCGGGACTCGGAAAAGCAAATCCGCTTTATACGCTTATTGCCACCCCTTCAGGGTGGATTAAAATGGGAGAAATTAAAGTTGGAGACAAGATTTTTGCTAAAGATGGAAGTATTCAAACGGTAGAAGCAATTTATCCTCAAGGAATTCGAAAAACATATAGAGTTACCATGAATGATAATTCTCATGTTGATTGTAATCTTGAGCATCTTTGGTGCGTACGCGATCAAAACAGAAGAAGACGTGGAATGGGTTGGACGGTAAAATCATTGCAAGAATTGCTTTATTTAGGACTAACTAATAAAATGAATCCTAAGCGGGATGTTTCTAAAAGAAAGCCTTCCTTTAAATGGGAAATTCCTGTGTGTGATCCCGTTCAATATGCACATAAAAGGTTTATAATCCCATCATATACGATGGGAGCTATAATTGGTGACGCAGGATTGAATCATAAAAAAATACAGTTTAGCCTTCCTAGAGACAAATCTTTTATTATTGGTAAAATTAATAATGAGTTGATATCTGGGTTGAAAATAAGTTCATCTACTTATGATACTATTATACATTATGAAATCGTAAAAGATAGTAGTAAAATTCACCTGTATAGAGAAGAAATAAAAAGAATGAAACTTGAAATATTAAGTAAGGATAAATTTATCCCGAAGGAATATCTTCAAGGGTCTGTTAACCAAAGACTTGATTTGTTGAGAGGGTTAATGGATACAGATGGTAGCTGTATAAAGAATAGAACTATATTCCACACAACATCTGTCTTATTGGTAAAAGATATAATGGAGTTAGTTCAATCATTAGGGGGCATTGCCATACCTCATATGTATAATAGGACTGATGATGCTAAAACTATTGAATTCCAAGTTAACATTAGGACTGAGTTTTGTCCTTTTAGTGAACAATCATATAAAATAAAAGATTGGAATCGGAATAAATCTTTTCAGACTACACGCTATATCAAATCTGTAGAGTATATTGGAGACTTTGAACAGCAGTGTATTAAAGTGTCGTCACTTGATCATTTATACCTGACGGATAGCTATATAGTAACTCATAATACATTGCAGAGTATTGCAACAATTAATATCGCTAGTGCTTTTCCTTGTCTTGTTATTTGTCCTTCTTCACTCAAAATAAACTGGCTGCGTGAATGGGAGAAATTTACAGATAAGAAAGCGATGATCCTAACCGACAAGGTACGTGATACGTGGACTTTTTTCTTCCAGACAGGAATGCATCAGGTGTTTATTGTTAACTATGAATCATTAAAGAAATACTTCGTACAACGCATAAAAAAAGCCGAAGGATGGACACTGCGCGATGTCGAGTTTAGAAATTCAATCAATCTATTCAAGTCAGTTATCATTGACGAAAGCCACCGTTGCAAATCTGCATCTACCCAGCAAGCTAAATTTTGCAAAGGTATATGTACCGGTAAGGAATGGGTTATCGAACTGACTGGAACCCCAGTAGTCAATAGGCCTAAAGACTTGATTCCGCAACTAGCAATTTTGAATCGTATGGAAGATTTCGGTGGCTACAAACCATTTGTTAACCGATATTGCTCCGGTCAAAGAGAAGCTTCTAATTTGAAAGAACTGAATTTCAATCTTTGGCAGCACTGTATGTTCCGTCGTGAGAAATCTCTCGTCCTCACAGACCTACCGGATAAGATACGCCAGGTTAATACTTGCGAAATTACAAATCGCAAAGAGTATATGGATGCAGAACGCGACCTTATTATGTACCTACAGAAATACAAGGATGCTGACGATGATAAGATAGAAAAGGCTCTACGTGGTGAAGTGATGGTACGTATCAATATTCTTCGGCAAATCTCCGCTCGTGGCAAAGTACGTGATGTTATTGAATTTGTGAAAGATTTCCGGGAGAATGGGAAGAAGATAATTCTCTTTTGTTCACTTCATGAAGTCGTAGATCAACTGAAACGTTACTTCCCCACGGCTGTATCTGTAACAGGTAGAGAATCACCGGACATGAAGCAAAGAGCGGTTGACGCCTTTCAAAATAATCCTAAAGCGGATATTATTATTTGCTCAATAAAAGCAGCCGGAGTCGGTTTGACGCTTACCGCATCAAGTAATGTCGCCTTTGTTGAGTTCCCTTGGACGTACGCCGATTGCTGTCAATGTGAGGACCGTGCGCATCGTATCGGACAAAAGGATTCTGTGACTTGCTACTATTTTCTTGGCCGGCGAACTATTGATGAAAAAGTTTATCGGATCATTCAGGAGAAGAAAAATATAGCCAATGCGGTAACTGGATCTACGGAAGATATTGAGGAAAATATTGTAGATATGGTTGCACGTATCTTTGATACAGAATATGATGATGAAGAATAATTCAAAAAACTCAAATATGAAAATCGAATTTGACAGAGGCACGCAGGGATGGTTTATCTTGATCCATATTAGCAAAATTCCACATCGAACGGTCTTGATCGACTATTTCAAAAACAGAAAACCAAGGATCGGCAGATACAAGAAACGGTATTGTTTTTATAAAGTACAACTCATTTATAGATACTTACCATTTTAAAAGATACGAAATGATATATAAACTACTGGTAGCTCAATTAGCAAACCGTATAAATCAACCGCATGTGATTGAAACATATATGCACAAAGTGTTTGCAGCCGGAGTGGAAGAGGGCAAAGAAGAAGTGAAACTGAAAGCTACTGAAGCGTTTCGGTTATTCATTTCAAGATATTGCGAAGAATCCGGAAGAAAGGACATTTCGGAGGATTCAGAGCACTATGTGAAGATATTTAATGAATTGATTAATTCTTAACAAGAAAGATATGAATAAAGAGAAATTAAAGGAAGCCAATCGGCTGAATAAACTCATTGAGGAACATGAGCAAGCGTTAAATTGCTTCGAGTTTGATACCAACTACTATGCAAGAGATGAAGACCCCAACTTGCCTATTGCGTTGGAAAGTACTAATCCTATTCTAATTATAGAACATGATGATCCATTTGAGGGAGGACGGGAACAGCAGAGAATTCCAATGGTATTGAGTGATTTCCTCATTAATCTAATTAAGGATTCTATAAAAGGAAATCTGGAAAAGTTGAAAGACGAATTTCAAAATCTATAACCCTCAAAACATAACAGGAATGAACATTATGATACGAGATCCTTACTATTTGTCGAAAACGGTATTAGGTCTATATAACTTATATATCCTCAAAAATCCGACAGGATCTTGGCATTATTCGTGTGTTGGCGCATTCAATACCAAAGAAGATGCTATAAACCATTATCATAAGTTGAAAGAAGAAGAGAAAATGATTTCGAGAGTGCACATAAAATTAATAATAACAAAAAGTGGTTGTTCGGAATTTCCGAATAACCCACAAAAAAAATAGTAATGGATCAATTCGAGGAACATCTCGAATTGATATTTAAAAAGAAACTTGCAAATCTTAGAAGTATTTTCAAGGATTTGCGTAAAGCAAAATAGATATGAGCATAAAGATTGATAAGAGTGCGTATGAGAAACTAATCAAAGAGGATTTAGACTTTCTCAATAAACATTGCCCGGATAGCTTAGAATTAGACCATATTAAGTTAATTGTTTGTAGTTCTATTGATTGGCATTATCCGGAAAAGACTAAAAGTATGTGTCTTAAAGATAAAACAAAGGAATGTAACTTGTGCCACGAATGTGATGTATATGTTCTTAATCCGAGTTATTAATGACGTAAAACTGATTAGATATGAATATAGAAGAAGCAATAAAAACCATGAAAGGCGGAGCCAAATTAACCCATAAATATCTTCCAGCAATGGGTACTCAATATCTATATATCATAGATGGAGAGTATGTAGATTCTAAAGGCTATATATTAAACAAGGTAGATGTTGAAGCCCGCCTTAAAGCTAACATATTTAAGATTGGATGGCAGAAAGTTAACTAATAACAAATTAGATATGAGTAAAATAGATTTGAACGCCCTTCGTGATAGGGCATATAAAACCGCTTGTGAACACGGCTTCCACGATCAAGAATTGAGTAACGAACATTGCTTTTGTCTTGTCATTAGCGAGTTAATGGAAGCTGTGGAAGCAGACCGAAAAAATAGACACTTTGATAAAGAAAAGTATAAAATCGGTGAATATGCCGAGTGTCAAGGGTGGCTAACGAATGAAGAAAAGTTTATCAACGTATTCAATAGATATATCAAAGATACCATTGAAGATGAGCTTTCCGATGCTGTTATCCGTCTACTGGACCTTGCTGGACTGCACAACATAGAACTATCCATAATGGATTTGAATAGCGATACTATTGACGATATGGCAGAAGCTTGCAAAGATGAATCGTTTACAGAAACAATGTATTCTATTTCTACGCTTCCTGTAAGGTATGATGGTTTGTACGACTTTACGACTATCATTAATGACATGGTAACTTCCATCTTCGGCTTTGCAAAACATCTTAATATTGATTTGCTCTGGCACATCGAGCAGAAAATGAAGTATAACCAACTTCGTGAGAAGATGCACGGGAAAAAGTATTAACCCTCAATACAAAATTAATAACGAACCAAGAGACAGGCACGGCGGGAATCCGTGAGTTAAACAGAGTTACCCCCTGTTGAGGTTCGTTTAATTAATAACACAATTAGTAATGAAGAAGATTGTAAAATGTGAAGTAGAACTTCCCGCCGGAGTTGAAAACGATGGAATGTTAGAAGATTTATTATTCACAAAAATCGAAGATGCTTTCGCAGAATCGTATGGCGTGAATGGAGATGATATTATAGCTTATAATGTCGAAGTTATTAATGAATAACCTAAAAAGAAAGGAATTAATATGTCAATTAGAATAACAAATTTCACGATCGAAAAAGCTAGAAATGGCTATATTTTAGATAATGATAATACAGGCAAGAATGTCTTTTTAGATAAAGAAAGCATTTCAGACTTTGTATCTAAAAGTCTTGTCAATTCATTGAATTGTAATGATGCGGATAGCTTTAGTATTCAAATCGAGATAAATTCCATTCCTAAAATAAAGACGGTGACAGCGAAACAGAGAAGTGTGTCCGAAGATACGCGAATTGTGAGTGAAACAAGTAGAGCATTCAATAAGACTATAATGGAGGGATAATCAAATGAAACGCCCACAAACTAATGGATTATTTGAAGTTGCGGGAGGTCAAGAGAAAGAACGTGGTTTCTGCTGCATGAAGCTGATAACTTTCCTCTCCGTTAATAATGTAACAGATTGGGATGAATGGCATGGAGCACATCTTTCTGCTATGTCAGGAAGATGCCCGTACGCTTCGCAATGTCCGATTCATGAGAGAACGATAACAGTAGTAGGTAGAAGACCAATACAATTTAGCTTATTTTGAATTAATGACTAAAGAAAAGTGTATTTTATGTGGAAAGGAAACGGTGTCGGTTATTAAAACCGATACCGGCTTTATGTGTTATAATTGCTATGCCGATCAGCGTAATCCTCCACGTTCTAAAGAAGTACATAATAATGAGGAAGCTCGCATACAAACGGAGTTTTTCAAACTTATCCCTTTATATTTCCCAAACATTCCGGACAGACTTATATTTGCTGTTCCGAACGGTGGTAGCCGTCATGTTAGGGAAGCTGCTAACCTTAAACGCCAAGGAGTGAAGCCCGGTGTTTCCGATGTAATCGTACTCATACCGAAAAAGGGGTTTGCTTCGCTCTGTATAGAGTTTAAAACGAAGATGGGGAAACAATCAGAATATCAAAAAGAGTTCCAAAAACAGGCTGAAAGTTGCCGAAACAAATACGTTATAGCTCGAAGTGCACAACAGGCAATCGAAGAACTACGAAAATATCTTTCTTAACAGAACTGAAATATATGATACAGGAATTACATTTTGAGATATTATAATTTAGAAATCATCCATACCCTCTTCATGTTGAATCATGCCATCAAATTTCATTTCAACAAAAAAAGGTGAATAACGGTATCCATTATGATATTTATTATCATTTCCTAATTTAATCTTTAGTTGGATATCATTTACTGAACAAATTTGGTTTAGTAAATACAACCCTATTCCCCTCCCTTCTTCGACATTTCGGTTTATAACGTTTCTACTTCTATAATTACGATCTGTAAGTTTTTTTATCTCGTCATCACCAGGGCGAATCCCCCAATTCATGAATGTTAATGTCAATCTGTCTTCAGTCTCTTTAAATATAATTTTTATAGTTTCATTTTCAATAGAATACTTTATGGCATTTTCTAGTACAATGAAAAAGGCTATTTCTATAGAATTACTGGCACTAAAAAGATTATAAGACTTCCCATCAAGATAAATGCTGACATTTTTACGCTTAGCTTCAGCATTCAAACATTTATAGACTTTTTCTATCTTTTTATAAATTGCGATTTCTCTCTTGTTTGATGACAAATTTAATACAGGATTAACCTCCAAATCATAAGTATCCAATCTAATAGACATTAAATTTGAAATAGAATATATATCTAGATTCAAGGTTTCAATATATTCCGTTTTATTTCTCAACTGCGAAATTGCAGGATTTAATTTTGTAACAACTCCTTTAAGTTGAGTATTCAACTTACGTAATTCATGTATTGTATTATCCAACAATTCCTTATCTAATTTCAATTGAGAGCTATCTTTAGTATACTTAGCAGCCACATCAAAAGTTGGTTGATTTTCTTGGATAAATCTGTCAAAATTATATTTAAGACTATTATATTCATTAATAGTCATTCTTAAGGTTTGATCGATATTATGATTGAGTTTTCGTGTTATTTTTCGATCTGTCTTCTTATCGATATTTAAACATGTGAATATAATATTGACATCTCCCAATTTTGTACATTCTACAGCAAAGCCGTATGGACAAATATGAAAACCACTGTTTTCTTTTAAGGAATGGTAAAATTCCTTACACTTCGGGTTGTCTTTTTTATCTATACAAAATTGGGGTATACTAAAAATACACCCATTAGAAATAATACTATCAGCAAGTATTTTATAAGGAAATGGAGCTAAAATCATAATGTATTTAATATAATTCCAGCAACTAATGATTGAACAACAGCACGAACGTCGGGATTCAAAGTATTTTCTTTTTTGGCTGAAGGGAAATTATGAAAATCTCCATTTTTATTCAAGATAATGTCTACATACTCATCTTCTAAATTGGCTAAAGAGATTAAATCTACTTCTTCTTTCAACAATATATCTCTTATTTTTAACCAAACCTCCTTAGGATCTGATATATTCCGAATCAGATTATCTATTTCAATACACCAATCATCTATTTCTATATCTTTTTTTATAATGCTTACTCCTTCTAAATAGTTATTTATAGAAATATCATATGTTGATCCAGTATAAGCGGCATAAGCTTTTAAAGGATATTTCTTTTTTAATTCACGAATTAAAAAAGCCCCTCCCATTGGTGATTTAAAATCCTTACCAACCCCTTTAATATCACAGATTATTATGGGGTATGAGTCGAACATCTGAAGGTCTAAAGCATCATCGTATTTTCTTATATCAAATCCGCTCTTTCTTAATTCTTCCAAAAAAACAAAATCCTCATCATCAATTATTGCAATTTTAAATCGATCTCTTGATGCAGATTTTATTTTTCTGCTAGGTGTATTAAGATCCTTAATAGTATATCTTTTATGTTTAAACCATCCCATATTTATATTTTTTAGAATGCGGCAAAAATAATGATTTTTTCTATTATCATCAAATTATAGAACAAAGATTAATATAAAATTGTTCTAATACAATGTTTACCACTGCCACAAATTATAATTCCCTCCAATACCAATATACCAACCGCTTGGATATCCGTATCCTGCTTGCACACCAAATCCCCAGCGTTTCTTTTTGGGTTTAACTATATGGTAAACATCATTCGTTACCGTCTGATATACAGTTCTTGGAAATATATGCAAACTGTCTAACCTTGGACGATAGCCGGATACCCATAGATGGTAAAGACTATCCTCATAATAAGTTTGTTCGCGATGAACTACTGTATCACCGATATGTATAGTGTCTGTTAACCGGATAGTTAACAAAGGTGCCATAGGTGACGAAATATACAAGGTTTCAACTTTGACAACCGTTTTTATTTTTGTCTCAATTCTGATTTCTGCCGGTGGTTGTTCATGCGGACGGAACCAAACAATAACACAAACGATCACCAACAATGTAACTGATATCCAAGGTAGCGTTTTCATGGCCGGATCACTGTATTACGAAGAAAATTAGAAAATTCACTCCTGACATTGAAGCAGGGACAAGCCTTGATATATTCCCTAGACTCTACCTCTCCGCTGCCGTCCAGATCCGGTGAAGTATCACGATGTCCGAGCAGTTCAACAATATTGTATTCCTTGCAAAGCTTGTCAATCAGTTGCCGCAAACTAGCCTTCTGAGCCGGAGTGCGAGTGTCTGTCGGTTTACCGTTTGCATCTAGTCCACCGATGTAGCAAATGCCGATAGAATGTCTATTATACGAAGATTCCGAGAAACCTTTGGTGTTACAATGTGCTCCATCAACTGTGAGCGGTCTACCTTCTTCAATCATTCCATCCAGGTCGATTACATAATTATAACCGATCTGATTGAATCCCCGGGCCCGATGCATCTGATCAATGTCCTTCGCACGTAAATCTTGTCCGGCACGTGTTGCTGAGCAATGGATGATAATAGCATCAATTTTCTTCATTTTTTCTCCTCCTTATTCTTTGTTATTGGGCCAATCTTTACCAAATAGACACGGAAAATGATAGCTATCAAAATGGCTGTTCCTAGCCAATGCCAAGAATCTTGAAAAATAAACTCCAAAACTTCAATCATTTTGCACCTCCTTTTTGTAAGTAGTTCGTTAGATAAGGGATATTCTTTATAAACTCGACACTTAATACATAGTGCAAGAAAGCTACTACCTTATAGCCATTGCTAGAGTTGGGTAGAATTTCTTTGATATTCCTTAGAATATTTACCCCATAGAAATAGAAAACGCTATACGTAATAAATGAGACACATTGTAGAGCACCTTCTGGATTGCCCTTGTGTTCACCTATAAAGTAGATGCAGCTAACCAAAACAAAGAAAATAGTTGCTTCTACAATACATCTCCAAGCCTTTTTAAAGGAAAAGCTTTCATGATTGATAAGGAGTGCAGTAAGCAGCCCACAAATGAAATTGAGGGCAAATACAGCAATAAGACTTTTGATCTCCCCAGAGATAGGATTAAGATAAGCAGCTATGCCGGTAATCAATCCAATAAGTAAGTTTTTGAAATAATCCATAATCATTTATCTAAAATATTAATACTTCATTTCAATACCTCGCTACAATCATCAATAGCAGTATGGAATACCTGTTTCACTTCCTCGGGAGTCAGCCCGTGATCCTCATGTAGAGAAAAGCCAGTCACCCCGTTTTTTGATATATTAAAGAATCCGATAACTGTTTCATCATTAGAAATTTCAGCTGTGACATCTTTTATCGCCTCAGTGCCGCGAGTTGACATCCTGTACTTGATCTTCACGGTTTCCGTAACCTTTGTTACGCCCGTACTGTTTGTTGCAGTAACATTCATTCTTTGCTTCCTCCTTCAATTAATTCGTTAATTTGCCCGAAAGCACCAGCGGTAAATACATCTGCACAAATCTCTTTTAAGAGAGTAGCATCTTCCGTTGTAATATCAAGTATTCCTCGATTATTGATAATCTGCTGAAGCATATTGTAGGCACGTAGTTTTTTAGACATATCCATGCCTAATTGAGGATTCATGCCTGCAGCATAAAGCGCTTCTGAAACCATATCACGGAGAAACTGCTTTTGTTCCTTACCATTGATTACTTTAATAGCTTCATCACCTTTAAAATCAAGTAGAAGCCTGTTTAAATTGATTCTCATAATTATTATATATTAATCTATTGATACTAATAATCCTTTTCTAAATTTCATGTTATTACCAAAATCAAAATCTATTCCTCGGTAATAGTTAATTCCACCATTTGCATCTCTAGATGTGATGCAGCCGTAATTATCTGCTAAGCATAATTCACTTGATAATGTTCCTTTCACGTAAACACCTCCATCAAAGAAGCCGGCATACGTTGTACTTGCTAGTGGATAGCTTCTGTCTGATGCATTTAGATTTCTGGAGGCATAAATACAAGCTCCACCAAAATTAGAACCAATGGCAGCGACCCCAAAACGTCCATCCGTTTCTGCATTGAAAGTAACGTTGACAACACCTTCCTTTGAAGTACCAGAACCTAGCTTCAAGCTACGAGATGTTCCACCGAAGTATCCTGAGCGTGTCCATACAAGACGACCGCCTTCGATAGTAAAACCGCCAATAAACCCGGAATCAGCATCTATTCTACGGACTTTTATCAAGTCAGTATTTAGGTAACCGCCTACCACAATGGTAGTGCCTAATTTAGCATATTCAACTGCATCCTCAAATGCCAACTTACCTAATCCGTCTCTATCAATCTTGGAGTTAATTACTCCCTGCAGATCACTATGAAGCGCAGTAATAGTAACAGCACCTTCCAGATTGATCTTAGATGAATGGATTGTTGTTGCTCCGGCCGCCTGGTTGATATAAGATATAAGCGTATTACCATTTTCCAGCTCCTTAGAAGCGTATATCTTGTTACCGTCTGCCGTGGTAATCCATCCGGCTGTATCAATACGTTGTGTAATGCTATCTACACGTGTTACTTGTGCGGATATTCTATCGCTCAGTATATCTAATTCTGCCTTGTTATCGTCGGCGAACTGTTTGAGCGCATCCTGTATTGATTGATTAGCTGCTTCGACGGCTGTATTGAAACTGGCTAAAGTTGAGTTAAAGAGAGCGAATTTATCATCAACGTTTTTTTTCTCCGCAGTAGTGGTCTGCCCGTCAGCAATAGCAACGTTGATTGCTGCGAGGAGATTGTCGATAGCCCCAAAGAGAGAGATTTTAGCATTGAGTAGGTTAGTCTTAGCAACACCAACCAAGTATGTATTTACATACAGCTTATTGTATGTAGCTTCTACAGAGGCTTTCGTGTTCTTGACTGTATTGATATATTTCTCAATAGCTTTAGCTTCTGCTTCTGATATAATACCGTCGGCAAACGCACCGTCTACATATTCATGTAAATCACTAACATCACCGTTTACTTTTTCAGCGGCTTTTGCGGCATCCGCCGCATCCTGTAACGCTTCCAGTGCTTTTTTCATAGCATCATCGGCGAAAGACTTTAACTTGTCCTGTATGGACTTATTAGCTTCTTCGACAGCAGTATTAAAGTCAGCATAAGCACTGTTGAAGCTTGCAAACTGTGTATCAACAGCCTGTTTTTCGTCTGGAGTAGTAAGCTTGTCTGCAATGGCGGTATTTATTGCATTTATCAATCTTTCTATGGACCCCATCAGCGTAACCTTTGCATTAAGCAGGTTTGTTTTTGCGACTCCGGTTAAGTATGTATTTGCATATAGTTTGTTGTATGTCGCTTCTACAGCTGCTTTCGCATTGTTTACTGTGTTGATGTACTTTTCGATAGCACTAGCTTCCGCCTCGGATATTACACCGTCAGCAAATGCGCCATCTACATAATTATTTAGATTGGAAACTGCATTGTTTGCTTCACTGGCACTCTTGGCTGCCGCATTGGCTGCTTCCATAGCAGCAGCGGCCTCTCTTAATGCTTCTTCTGAATAACCTTTCAAGGCATCGTGTATCGCTTTATTGGCTGTTTCTACGGCGGCGGTGAAGTCGGCATACGCAGAATTAAACAAGACATACTTATCATCAACGTCTTTCTTTTCTGCAACAGTTGTCTGTCCATCCGCAATAGCATCATTGATAGACTTGATAAGATTCTCAATGCTTCCCATCAACGTAACTTTAGCATTAAGTAATCCCGATTTGGCCGTTCCTGAGAGATAAGGGTTCACATACAGTTTGTTGTATGTTGCTTCTACAGCTGCTTTCGCATTATTTACTGTGTTGATGTACTTTTCGATAGCCTTAGCTTCTGCCTCAGTAATAATACCGTCAGCAAATGCACCGTCGATATAATCATGCAGACCTCCAACAGCATCGTTTGCATCAGCTGCAGACTTCTGAATAGAATCAATCAGATCACTAACTTCAAGCCATTCCTCCAAATTTTCTAATCCGGAGGATCCTGCCTTAATTTGAATATTTCCACCTATTTCACTTTTAACCAGGTCGAAGTATGTCTTTCCATCCGGAGAGATGATCCGTTCTGTCGTTACGCGGCCCGGCAGAATCTCAGTGAATCCATATAACTCAACGAAGCTGCGCTCACCTTCATACTCACTGTTTAGGATGCCGGTTAGTAGGTGATAATATCCTGCTATCTGTTCCATTTTGATAGCTGTTTCACTAAGAAGGAATGTGCCGGTCTGATTCTCCTTGCTGCATACAGCATACAGATAATATTTCTTCTCTGGGGCAATAAGCGCCGGAGAATTATATTCAGCCATATCCCAAAATTTGTATTCGCTAGCTTTGTGTTCAGACGACACAGCTTTTATCCCTAGCGTCATGTGTTGGATAATGCCGGCAGGCGAATGTAGAACCTTTGTATTGATATTGTAAGTAATGTTATGAGATACTTGTACCGGGACCGCTTTTGATCTGACAAAGCGGAACTGCAAACTTTCATCACCTACAAGTAACTGCATCGTTTGTATCGTGATGGGGTTGATTGATCCGGAGAAGTTCAATAAAGCATCTTCAAGCATAGACATAGTTTCCTTTGCATCACGAAAACGGCGCTTGGTAAATCTCAAAGAATCTTTATACTTGATATCTACGTCAACTTCATTTGTCTCGATTTTATCTAGTTCGCTGGTTACGGACGTACCAACTGGATCATTTGATAATTCTATTTCCGGAGAATAGGGATTGTTCACATAACGCTTGATTCCTATCATACGAATAAGCGAACCTTCCGGATGAAATTGGCTATCGGAAAAGTTTACATAACCGCCTAATACAATTTTACCGCCTATCTTTAGCCAGCGTTTCTTTGCCCAGATACCGTCCAAGGTCCCGGTAAAAGTGAATTGCTTATCTTCATGCTCAAAGAGATATTTAGCAGCTTCCTTGAATACTTCCCAGCTCGCACCTGTCTGCTCTTCATCATTACAGATATATGAGTTCGGTAACTGAATGCCAAATACTGCGTAAGTATCGCCTGTATTAGGATGCCAAACATCATGTTCCGGCATAGTGATACCGTCGATTTCCTGTGGAACTATTTCAAAACGTCTACCTGCTTTTTCTATTTCTCCATCCTCTTTAAGAATGGGCTCATGGATATACTTGACTTCAAACTCTTTGCCTGTCAGTATACCTGTTTGGAAGATGACGGTCATGGTCTCTCCGGCTATCAGACATTTCTTAAAATCAAGATCGTTAGGTATATCGCTATCTACAAAATCATAGAAGTTAGTCTCCTTATTAACCTCGATAACAGAACTAACAGTACCAATACGAGAAGGATAGATTGCAGTGCAGTCTAGACTATCCTCTTTACCTGTAACTAAGGTCTTGTCAGCACGCATGACACTGGTTCCGTTTGCATCAGTTATATACGTTCTACCTTCATAATGAAGGGTCTTAGATTTGGGTAGTAACAAATATTTAGCTCCGTATGTCGAGTAGTTGATATTTCGATCAGAAGTTTCTACTAGGACAATTTCGGGCGGTATATCTCCGGATTCCCGACCAACACCAACCTTGAAGCCATGGCCTTTACCATAAGACAGCTTCAAAGGATTATTCTTGTTATATTCAACTTTACGAAGATGAACCGTCTTTCCAGTAATCTGCCATTCTGTTTCATACGTATCTGCAAGTTGATTAAGGGCATCAAGAATATATGTGTGATTATAGTTGATAACTTTATCTGTTCCTTCGATGCAATCACCGACTTTCCAGCCCATATCACGACGATTTAGGTTCTCGACGAGTAATCGTAGGTGTTCATGTGCTTTAGCTGTATATGCGAATTTGATGCTGTTATCTGCAATGTGACGAACTTTCCACATCATAGCATCCGCTTTAGCTGTTTCAAGGATAAGTGTATATTCAAAGTTGCGCTCACCTTTCTTCTTGAAATTACTATCTTTTTTGAGAGAATAACGCTTTCCGTAAAAGTCGCACCAAGTTCCGACCGGTATTTCTAAGTATCCCGGATAGGAAAAATACAAATTAAGTGTATCTTCCGCCATGATCGCTTCGTAAGAGTAACTTTCGTCCTTTACATCGAGCTTTATTTCCTTGCTACCATTATATAGAATTATCATATTGTCTGATTAGAATTATAATCTAAAATATAATCAGGTATGTGTTTTTAATGCTATTCAAATAATAGTTTTTCCGGATAACCTACTGTGTAATCATACTCTTCAATCTGCGACACGATATACATCTTTTTTATAGCTGCAAGATGCAGCTGTGTCACATTATAGCAGTCGAGGGCATATAATTCTAGAGAATTTAACATTGCTAATGCGTTAAGAATAGGAATAGTATACTTCACACCATCGAACCACAACACTGTTTTGGTCCTTCCCATGTCTTGTTCTATTGAAATGGAGTTCTTCAAACCAACTCGAGTATCCTTATCAAGCCACATTTCTTTCCCACTCAAAGTAAACGAATTAACCGCCTTTGACTTGTCATACAGCAAGATACGATTTACCTTCATTTCTTTTATTTCATCAATAGAATACTCATGCTCTACCAAAATGGGAACACCATTATCACCTTCGTAAATTTCTTTTCCTTCAGACTGACCTTCTAACAAATCATTGTAATAGTCGTCCTCAATTTCTACCGAACCCTCAATTGGTTCATCGTAAAATCCTTGTTTCCAGTATTTCATAATACATTCATTTAGTTATTTGTTTATATAAAATTAGTTCTCTTGGAACTACGTATGCTTTGAAAGATTTCTCTAATATCGGAGTCAAAT
>DXOL01000004.1:0-50031 GCA_019412825.1 Bacteroides thetaiotaomicron
AGCATCTCATTTACATTAAAAATAAAACCATGAAAAAACATTTTCTACTTGCA
Source organism: Bacteroides thetaiotaomicron (assembly GCA_019412825.1). Lineage (GTDB taxonomy): Bacteria > Bacteroidota > Bacteroidia > Bacteroidales > Bacteroidaceae > Bacteroides > Bacteroides thetaiotaomicron_A. Next base: position 54 of record DXOL01000004.1, read on the forward strand.
GGTATTGCCGCGCTGATGCTCTTTGCGTGCAATAACAAGCCGGCTTCCGAGCTGACTTTATCCGGTCTTGACCCGGCAAAATTTCAAACAGAAGTGAATAATGCCCAAACAGCTCTTTATACCTTAAAGAATAAGGCGGGTATGGAAGTATGCATCACTAACTTTGGCGGACGCATCGTGTCCATCATGGTGCCCGACAAGAACGGCAAGATGCAGGATGTAGTTTTAGGTTTTGACAGCATTGCTGATTATATTAATGTACCCAGTGATTTCGGTGCTTCTATCGGCCGTTACGCCAACCGTATCAACCAAGGACGTTTTGTTCTGGACGGAGATACCATCCAACTGCCGCAAAACAACTTCGGCCACTGCCTGCACGGAGGCCCGAAAGGATGGCAATACCAAGTATACGAAGCCAATCTTATCGACCCGACAACACTGGAACTGACTCTTATCTCTCCGGACGGTGACGCGAATTTCCCCGGAAATGTGACTGCAAAAGTAACCTATCAACTGACAGATGACAACGCCATCGACATCAAATACAGCGCTACTACCGATAAAAAGACAATCATCAACATGACCAACCACTCTTACTTCAATCTGGCTGGTGATCCGTCCAAAGCATCGACAGACAACATCATGTATGTAAATGCAGATTACTATACTCCGGTAGACAGCACCTTCATGACAACCGGCGAAATCGCTCCGGTCAAAGATACTCCGATGGACTTCACTACTCCGAAAGCGGTAGGCAAAGATATCAACAACTATGACTTCGTTCAACTCAAGAACGGCAACGGATATGATCACAACTGGGTGCTCAACACCAAAGGTGATATCTCTCAGGTAGCTGCCAGACTGACGTCTCCCGAAACCGGAATCACACTGGAAGTATATACCAACGAACCGGGTATTCAGGTATACACAGGTAACTTCCTCGATGGAACCGTAAGCGGAAAGAAAGGCATCGTTTACAACCAACGTGCTTCTGTCTGCCTCGAAACACAACACTACCCCGACAGCCCCAACAAAGCCGACTGGCCGTCCGTTGTGCTGGAACCGGGACAAACGTACAACAGCGAATGTATTTTTAAATTCTCGACAGAGAAATAATATTAACTCATAAATCAAATTTATTGTGGAAGCATTAGATTGGCTAGTAATTGGAGTCTTCTTCTTGGCTCTGATAGGTATTATTGTTTGGGTAGTCAGACAAAAACAAAATGACTCGGCAGATTATTTCTTAGGCGGACGTGACGCAACATGGCTTGCGATCGGTGCCTCTATCTTCGCATCAAACATCGGTTCGGAACACTTGATCGGACTGGCGGGAGCAGGAGCTTCAAGCGGTATGGCGATGGCTCACTGGGAAATTCAGGGATGGATGATTCTGATTCTGGGATGGGTATTCGTACCTTTCTATACACGAAGCATGGTATACACGATGCCGGAATTTCTGGAACGTCGCTACAATCCTCAGTCACGTACCATCTTATCGGTGATCTCACTGGTAAGTTATGTGTTGACCAAGGTAGCAGTGACAGTATATGCCGGCGGACTGGTATTCCAGCAAGTATTCGGCATCAAGGAACTTTGGGGAATCGACTTCTTCTGGATTGCCGCTATCGGACTGGTAGTTCTTACTGCCCTATATACAATCTTCGGTGGTATGAAATCGGTACTTTATACTTCTGTACTTCAGACTCCGATTCTTCTGTTAGGTTCGTTGATTATCCTTGTGCTCGGTTTCAAAGAACTGGGAGGCTGGGACGAAATGATGAGAGTGTGCGGTGCTGTGACGGTCAATGATTACGGTGACACCATGACCAACCTGATCCGCAGCAATGACGACCCGAACTTCCCTTGGCTGGGTGCACTTATCGGTTCTGCCATTATCGGTTTCTGGTATTGGTGTACTGACCAGTTCATCGTACAACGTGTACTTTCCGGAAAGAATGAAAAAGAGGCTCGTCGCGGTACTATCTTCGGCGCTTACCTGAAACTGCTGCCTGTATTCCTGTTCCTGATTCCGGGTATGATTGCTTTCGCATTACATCAGAAATATATCGGTGCCGGTGGCGAAGGTTTCCTTCCGATGCTTGCCAATGGTACTGCCAACGCTGACGCCGCCTTCCCTACCCTGGTAGCTAAATTGCTTCCTGCCGGAGTGAAAGGTCTGGTAGTATGCGGTATCCTCGCTGCCTTGATGAGCTCACTGGCTTCACTGTTCAACTCATCTGCCATGTTGTTTACAATCGACTTCTACAAACGCTTCCGCCCGGAAACTCCGGAAAAGAAACTGGTAGGTATCGGTCAGATAGCAACTGTAGTGATCGTAATCCTCGGTATTCTCTGGATTCCTATCATGCGTAGCGTAGGTGATGTACTTTATACTTATTTGCAGGACGTTCAGTCTGTATTGGCTCCGGGTATTGCCGCTGCCTTCCTATTGGGTATCTGCTGGAAACGCACTTCCGCCCAAGGTGGTATGTGGGGATTGATCGCCGGTATGGTCATCGGTCTGACTCGTCTGGGTGCCAAAGTATATTACAGCAACGCAGGTGAAGTGGCGGATTCTACCTTCAAATATTTGTTCTACGATATGAACTGGCTGTTCTTCTGCGGATGGATGTTCCTGTTCTGTATCATCGTAGTCATCGCAGTCAGCCTTGCTACGGAAGCTCCGACAGCTGAAAAGATTCAGGGACTGGTATTCGGTACGGCAACGAAAGAACAAAAAGCGGCTACCCGCGCAAGCTGGGATCACTGGGATATCATTCATACATCAATTATCCTGGCTATCACCGCTGCCTTCTACTGGTATTTCTGGTAATTAAATAAATTCATTCAAGTAAACGATGAACAACTATTATAGCTCGAATCCTACCTTCTATCTCGGTATCGACTGCATCATCTTCGGTTTTAATGAAGGCGAAATAAGCCTGCTGCTGCTGAAGAGAAACTTCGAACCGGCAATGGGCGAATGGTCACTGATGGGAGGATTCGTGCAAAAAGACGAAAGCGTGGACGACGCTGCCAAACGTGTATTGGCTGAACTTACAGGTTTGGAAAACGTATACATGGAACAGGTGGGAGCCTTCGGCGCCATCGACCGCGATCCGGGCGAAAGGGTAGTTTCGATTGCCTACTATGCGCTGATCAACATCAATGAGTACGACCGCGAACTGGTTCAGAAGCACAATGCTTACTGGGTAAACATCAACGAACTCCCCGCACTGATTTTCGACCATCCGGAGATGGTGGACAAAGCACGGGAACTGATGAAACAGAAAGCATCTGTCGAGCCTATCGGGTTCAACCTGTTGCCGAAGCTGTTCACACTGTCTCAACTGCAAAGTCTCTACGAAGCTATTTACGGCGAACCGATGGACAAACGGAATTTCCGCAAGCGTGTCGCAGAAATGGACTTTATCGAAAAGACGGATAAAATAGACAAACTGGGTTCCAAACGAGGCGCAGCCTTGTATAAATTCAACGGCAAAGCCTACCGAAAGGACCCGAAATTTAAATTATAATCAATATGCTGGAAGAACTGAAAGAAAAAGTATTTCATGCCAATCTCGAATTGGTAAAGCATGGATTAGTCATCTTTACATGGGGAAATGTTTCTGCCATCGACCGTGAAACGGGACTGGTAGTCATCAAGCCCAGTGGAGTCAGTTATGATGATATGAAAGCGGAAGATATGGTAGTAGTGGACCTGGATGGCAAAGTCGTTGAAGGACGGCTGAAGCCATCCTCAGATACTCCTACTCACGTGGTACTCTACAAAGCCTTCCCCGAAATCGGCGGAGTGGTGCATACCCACTCTACTTATGCTACCGCATGGGCGCAGGCCGGTTGTGATATCCCTAATATCGGGACTACTCACGCTGACTATTTCCATGATGCAATCCCCTGCACAGCGGATATGACGGAAGCAGAAGTAAAAGGTGCCTACGAACTGGAAACCGGAAACGTGATTGTAAAACGTTTCGAAAGCCTGAACCCTGTACATACACCGGGAGTATTGGTCAAGAATCATGGTCCTTTCTCTTGGGGAAAAGACGCACACGATGCCGTACACAATGCAGTAGTGATGGAACAAGTTGCCAAAATGGCAAGCATTGCTTATGCCGTGAATCCCAATTTAACAATGAACCCGCTGCTGGTAGAGAAACACTTCAGCCGCAAGCATGGTCCGAACGCTTACTACGGACAATAAAACGAGTAAAGATTATCAATTAAAAATTAAAACATTATGAATAACGTATTTGATCAGTATGAAGTATGGTTCGTAACAGGAGCACAGCTCTTGTACGGAGGTGATGCAGTAATCGCAGTAGACGCACACTCTAACGAAATGGTTAACGGTCTGAATGAATCGGGTAAACTTCCTGTAAAAGTAGTATACAAAGGAACAGCCAACTCATCTAAAGAGGTGGAAGCTGTATTCAAAGCTGCCAACAACGATGACAAATGTATAGGCGTCATCACTTGGATGCATACTTTCTCTCCCGCTAAAATGTGGATTCATGGTCTGCAACAATTAAAGAAACCATTGCTGCATCTGCATACTCAATTCAACAAGGAAATTCCTTGGGATACAATGGATATGGACTTTATGAATCTGAACCAGTCAGCTCATGGCGACCGCGAGTTCGGACATATCTGTACCCGTATGCGCATCCGTCGCAAAGTAGTGGTAGGCTACTGGAAAGAAGAAGAAACATTGCATAAGATTGCTGTCTGGATGCGTGTTTGCGCAGGTTGGGCAGATTCTCAGGATATGCTGATCATCCGTTTCGGCGATCAGATGAACAACGTAGCCGTAACCGATGGCGACAAGGTAGAAGCAGAACAGCGTATGGGCTATCATGTAGATTATTGCCCGGCAAGCGAGCTGATGGAATATCACAAAGAAATCAAAGATGCTGATGTAGATGCTTTGGTAGCTACTTACTTCAATGATTACGATCACGACGCTTCTCTGGAAGACAAATCAACCGAAGCTTATCAGAAAGTATGGAATGCAGCTAAAGCCGAGCTTGCTCTCCGTGCTATCCTCAAAGCGAAAGGCGCCAAAGGATTCACTACCAACTTTGACGATCTGGGTCAGACTGACGGTAGCTATTTCGATCAGATTCCGGGACTGGCTTCTCAACGCCTAATGGCAGAAGGCTACGGATTCGGTGCTGAAGGTGACTGGAAATCGGCTGCTCTTTATCGCACTGTATGGGTAATGAATCAGGGACTTCCTAAAGGATGTTCATTCCTCGAAGACTATACACTGAACTTTGATGGTGCCAACAGCTCTATCCTACAGTCACATATGTTGGAGATCTGTCCGCTTATCGCAGCTAACAAGCCTCGTCTGGAAGTACACTTCCTCGGCATAGGTATCCGTAAGAGCCAGACTGCCCGTCTTGTGTTCACTTCAAAGACAGGAACAGGCTGTACCGCAACTGTAGTGGATATGGGTAACCGTTTCCGTCTGATCGTAAACGACGTAGAATGCATCGAACCGAAACCACTTCCAAAATTGCCGGTTGCTTCCGCACTCTGGATTCCGATGCCTAACCTCGAAGTAGGCGCAGGCGCATGGATTCTGGCCGGTGGAACCCACCACTCTTGCTTCTCATACGACTTGACAGCAGAATACTGGGAAGATTATGCAGAAATCGCAGGCATCGAAATGGTACATATCAATAAAGATACGACTATCAGCTGCTTCAAGAAAGAACTGCGCATGAATGAAGTATATTATATGCTGAACAAAGCGCTTTGCTAAAAACCAATCACTGAGTTCACTTTTAAAAGTCGGTACCATCTCCATTCTCCTCCTTCGGGAAGGAGTGGTCGAAGACCGAGGTGGTAGGAAAAAGGATGTGTATTCCTATTTTACTGTAAATAACAGAGTTATGTATTCACCTACCACCTCCCCCTACGGGTACTCCTCCTTCCCGAAGGAGGAGATTGGAGATAGAATCGACTTTTTAGTTACATACAATATAGATACTGGTGACTTTTAATTCAACCCGAATTAAAGACACTTCCGGCTTTTGAAAGTAGACTCAGTTTTTGTTCTCCACACTTATTGTTATACCTTAAAATATCGGTTTCAACATGAAATTAGATGCAAAATCAACCATCGAGACAGGTAAAGCCATCCTTGGCATAGAACTCGGTTCTACACGAATAAAAGCTGTTCTGATTGACCAGGAAAACAAACCTATCGCTCAAGGCAGCCACACTTGGGAAAATCAACTGGTCAACGGGCTTTGGACTTATAGCATTGATGCCATCTGGTCCGGACTGCAAGATTGCTATGCCGACCTCCGCTCCAACGTGAAGAAATTATACGATACAGAGATCGAAACTCTGGCAGCCATCGGTGTCAGTGCCATGATGCATGGTTATATGCCTTTCAATGAAAAAGAAGAAATCCTCGTGCCTTTCCGCACTTGGAGAAATACCAATACAGGCCGTGCAGCGGCAGAATTATCCGAATTATTTGTCTATAACATCCCGTTGAGATGGAGCATTTCTCATTTGTACCAGGCTATTCTGGACAACGAAGCGCACGTCAAAGACATCAAGTTCCTGACAACTCTTGCAGGTTATGTACATTGGCAGATAACAGGCGAAAAGGTGTTGGGCATTGGTGACGCATCGGGTATGCTCCCCATAGATCCGACTACCAACAACTATTCCGCCGAAATGATGGCCAAATTCGACAATCTGATTGCTTCGAAGGAATACAGTTGGAAACTGGAAGACATTCTGCCCAAAGTATTGTCGGCAGGTGAAAATGCCGGTGTCCTCACACCGGAAGGCTGTAAAAAGCTCGATGCATCGGGTCATCTGAAGGCAGGAATACCGGTTTGCCCGCCGGAAGGAGATGCAGGCACCGGCATGGTAGCAACCAACGCCGTCAAGCAACGCACCGGAAACGTATCGGCAGGTACTTCTTCTTTCTCTATGATTGTACTGGAAAAAGAATTGTCGAAGCCATACGAAATGATCGACATGGTCACCACTCCCGACGGAAGCCTCGTAGCCATGGTACATTGCAACAACTGTACTTCGGATCTTAACGCATGGGTCAACCTGTTCAAAGAATACCAGGAACTTCTGGGTATACCTGTAGATATGGATGAACTCTATGGCAAACTTTATAACATTGCCCTCACCGGTGATGCCGATTGCGGAGGTCTCCTCTCCTACAACTACATTTCAGGCGAACCTGTTACGGGACTTGCCGAGGGAAGACCTTTGTTCGTACGTTCGGCCAATGACAAGTTCAACCTTGCAAACTTTATGCGGGCTCATTTGTACGCTTCAGTCGGAGTTCTCAAGATTGGCAACGACATCCTGTTCAACGAAGAAAAGATCAAAGTCGACAGAATCACAGGTCACGGAGGGTTGTTCAGAACCAAAGGAGTCGGTCAAAGAGTACTTGCAGCAGCCATCAACTCGCCCATATCTGTTATGGAAACAGCCGGTGAAGGCGGTGCATGGGGAATTGCCCTGCTGGGTTCTTACCTGGTAAACAATAAAAAGGGACAATCTCTCGCCGATTTTCTGGATGAAAGTGTATTTGTCAGCGATGCTGGGGTCGAGGTATCACCCACACCCGAAGATGTAGCCGGCTTCAACACATACATCGAAAGCTACAAGGCAGGTTTGCCTATAGAAGAAGCTGCTGTCAAACTTAAATAATTGACAAATGACAGTTGACAATTGACAATTGGCTGCGCTATTATAACCTGCACAGTAATTGTCATTTGTCAATTGTCAATTCTATTTTATCCTATTATCATGAAAACCACCTCGTTCATACTTGCCCTTATTATATCCATCTCTATCGGAAAAGCCCAGACGAGCCATCAGGTCTCTTACTTTTCCCTTCAAGATGTGAAGTTATTAAACAGTCCTTTTCTGCAAGCTCAACAGACTGATTTACATTATATCTTAGCTCTCGACCCGGACAGATTATCTGCTCCTTTCCTTCGCGAAGCCGGACTGACACCCAAAGCCCCAAGCTATACCAACTGGGAGAATACAGGACTGGACGGTCACATCGGCGGACATTACCTTTCCGCACTCTCCATGATGTATGCCTCCACCGGAGATACGGCGATATACAACCGTCTCAACTATATGCTCAACGAACTACACCGTGCACAGCAAGCTGTCGGCACAGGATTTATCGGAGGAACACCCGGAAGCCTCCAACTTTGGAAAGAAATCAAAACAGGTGACATTCGTGCCGGAGGCTTCAGCTTAAACGGCAAATGGGTACCTCTCTATAATATACATAAAACGTATGCCGGACTGCGGGACGCTTACCTGTATGCCCACAGCGATCTGGCACGTCAGATGCTGATTGATCTCACCGACTGGATGATTGATATTACTTCCGGTCTTAGCGACAGCCAAATGCAGGATATGCTCCGTAGTGAGCACGGCGGCTTAAATGAAACGTTTGCGGATGTAGCGGAAATAACAGGCGATAAGAAATACCTGGAACTGGCACGCCGTTTCTCTCATAAAGTCATTCTCGACCCGCTTACCAAAGACGAAGACAGGTTAACCGGAATGCATGCCAACACACAAATTCCTAAAGTAATCGGATACAAACGGGTAGCCGAAGTTTCACTGGATGACAAGGACTGGAATCATGCAACAGAATGGGATCATGCAGCCCGTTTCTTTTGGAATACCGTAGTCAATCACCGTTCCGTGTGTATCGGCGGGAATAGCGTACGCGAACATTTTCATCCATCGGACAACTTCACGTCCATGCTGAATGACGTTCAGGGACCGGAGACTTGCAATACTTACAATATGCTTCGGCTGACCAAAATGCTTTATCAAAATTCCGGAGACGTTGACAACTCCAACAAACCGGACCCACGTTATGTAGATTATTATGAACGTGCGCTATACAATCATATCCTGTCATCACAAGAGCCGGATAAAGGCGGATTCGTCTACTTTACTCCGATGCGCCCCGGACATTATCGGGTATACTCGCAACCGGAAACGTCGATGTGGTGCTGTGTCGGTTCAGGCTTGGAAAATCATACCAAGTATGGTGAATTTATCTATGCGTATCAACAAGACACACTTTATGTCAATCTTTTTATTCCTTCACAACTGGACTGGAAGGAACAAGGCGTTACATTAACGCAGGAAACTCTCTTTCCCGATGATGAAAAAGTAACCTTACGAATAGACAAAGCCTCTAAGAAGAAACTGACATTAATGATTCGTATACCGGAATGGGCAGGAAACTCAGAAGGGTATGAAATCATCATCAACGGTAAGAAACACCTTTATGACATACAGACGGGAGCCAGTACGTACCTCCCCATCCGGCGTAAGTGGAAGAAAGGAGATATGATCACCTTTCATCTGCCTATGAAGGTCAGTATGGAGCAGATTCCCGACAAGAAAGATTACTATGCTTTCTTATACGGCCCCATCGTCCTTGCAGCTTCTACAGGTACAGAAAACCTTGACGGTATCTATGCAGACGACAGCCGCGGTGGTCACATTGCCCACGGCCGGCAAATTCCTTTGCAAGAGGTTCCGATGCTGATCGGGAATCCCGATTCTATCCGTCATTCTCTTCACAAACTGAGCGGAAACAAACTAGCTTTTAGTTATGATGGAAACGTTTACCCGGCACAAAAGAGTAAATCATTGGAACTCATTCCGTTCTTCCGTCTGCATAACTCCCGTTATGCTGTTTACTTCCGCCAAGCCAGCGAAGAACAGTTCAAAACGATTCAAGAAGAAATGGCTACAGCCGAACGGAAAGCGACCGAACTGGCGAACCGGACAGTTGACTTGATCTTCCCCGGTGAACAACAACCGGAATCCGATCATGGCATTCTATATGAAGCATCCGAAACCGGCACCGATAAAGACCGTCACTTCCGCCGGGCTAAAGGCTGGTTCAGCTATAACCTGAAAGTAAAAGAAGAAGCAAGTCAGCTTATGATTACCGTACGGCAAGAAGATCGGAACAAAGCAGTGATCCTGCTGAATAACGAAAAACTGGCCGTTCATCCCACTATGAGCAAAACCGACAAAGACGGCTTTATCACACTCTGCTATCTTCTGCCCCGTAAGTTAAAAGCAGGAAGCTGCGAGATTCTTTTTAAGCCGGACGGAACAGAATGGACTTCTGCCATTTACGAAGTACGTTTACTGAAATAACCGTAAGAACAAGAGAATGATCATCGTAAAAATCAAACTTCTATATAATCATTTAAACAAATTCCATTTATGAAAGCAAAACTATTAGTCAGCACGGCCTTTCTGGCAGCCTCGGTATCTCTTTCTGCACAAAAGAGTGCTACCATCACTGTACATGCCGACCAAGGCAAAGAAATTATCCCGAAGGAAATCTACGGTCAATTTGCCGAACACCTGGGTTCATGTATCTACGGTGGTCTTTGGGTAGGCGAAAATTCGGATATTCCTAATATCAAAGGATACCGCACGGACGTATTTAATGCATTAAAAGACTTGTCTGTTCCTGTTCTCCGCTGGCCGGGCGGCTGCTTTGCCGACGAATATCACTGGATGGACGGTATCGGTCCCAAAGAAAACCGTCCGAAGATGGTGAACAACAACTGGGGAGGAACAATTGAAGATAACAGTTTCGGAACACACGAATTTCTGAATCTTTGCGAAATGCTGGGCTGCGAACCATACATAAGTGGAAACGTAGGCAGCGGCACGGTAGAGGAACTCGCCAAATGGGTAGAATACATGACTTCCGACGGTGATTCTCCGATGGCAAATCTGCGTCGCAAGAACGGTCGCGACCAGGCATGGAAAGTAAAATATCTCGGCGTGGGAAATGAAAGCTGGGGATGCGGCGGCAGTATGCGTCCTGAATATTATGCCGATCTGTATCGTCGTTATTCTACTTATTGCCGTAACTATGACGGCAATCATCTGTTCAAGATAGCCAGTGGTGCCAGTGATTATGACTATAACTGGACGGATGTACTGATGAATCGTGTCGGTCACCGGATGCAAGGTCTATCCTTACACTACTATACAGTTACAGGATGGAGCGGCAGCAAAGGCGCGGCAACCCAATTCAACAAAGACGATTATTACTGGACTATGGGCAAATGTCTTGAAGTAGAAGATGTACTCAAAAAACATTGCGCCATCATGGACAAATATGATAAAGACAAGAAGATTGCCCTTTTGCTTGACGAATGGGGCACTTGGTGGGACGAAGAACCGGGAACGGTCAGAGGTCATCTGTATCAGCAAAACACATTGCGTGATGCCTTCGTTGCTTCTTTAAGTCTCGATGTATTCCACAAATATACCGACCGTCTGAAAATGGCGAACATCGCTCAGATAGTCAACGTTCTGCAATCTATGATCCTGACTAAAGACAAAGATATGGTACTTACTCCTACTTATTATGTATTTAAGATGTACAAAGTGCATCAGGATGCAACCTATCTCCCACTCGACCTGACTTGTGAGAAAATGAACGTACGCGATAACCGTACAGTTCCTATGGTCAGCGCAACAGCTTCTAAGGACAAGAACGGAGTGATCCATATTTCTCTCTCCAACGTGGATGCAGACAATGCACAGGAAATCACAGTCAATCTTCCGGACGTAAATGCCAAAAAAGCGACTGGAGAAATCCTGACTTCTGCTAATCTGACCGATTACAACTCTTTCGAAAAACCTAATATTGTAAAACCGGCTTCCTTCAAAGAGGTAAAAATCAATAAAGGAATTATGAAGGTAAAACTACCGGCTAAGTCAATTGTTACTTTAGAGTTACAGTAATCTAATAGTAAATACTTACTGTATTGCAAACAAGAAGGCTGTTAAAAAGCCTACAAAAAAGATAGCTCTTTTGGATTGTTAATTACACATAAAGAGCTATCTTTGCCAACATTATGAGAAATATGCCAAGTAATTGGCACATTGACAGACTAGCAAATCTATTAATTATTAAAGATATGAACGATAATAAACTTATGAATCGTGCAGCGGATAACATCCGTATTCTTGCTGCTTCAATGGTTGAGAAAGCCAATTCCGGTCACCCGGGTGGCGCCATGGGTGGTGCTGACTTTGTAAATGTACTCTTCTCTGAGTTTCTAGTATACGATCCTGAAAATCCTCGTTGGGAAGGTCGTGACCGTTTCTTCCTTGATCCGGGTCATATGTCTCCGATGCTTTATTCTACTTTGGCATTGACCGGTAAGTTCACTCTGGACGAACTGAAAGAATTCCGCCAATGGGGAAGCCCTACTCCGGGACATCCGGAAGTAGACATCATGCGTGGTATCGAAAATACTTCCGGTCCGCTGGGACAGGGACATACTTTCGCTGTAGGTGCCGCTATCGCAGCTAAATTCCTGAAAGCACGCTTCAATGAAGTAATGAATCAGACTATTTACGCATACATTTCCGATGGTGGTATTCAGGAAGAAATCTCTCAGGGTGCCGGACGTATTGCCGGTGCATTGGGACTGGACAACCTGATCATGTTCTACGACTCCAACGATATTCAGCTTTCTACAGAAACGAAAGATGTAACCGTTGAAGACACTGCCATGAAATATGAAGCATGGGGATGGAACGTACTCAGCATCAATGGTAATGATCCTGACGAAATCCGTGCGGCTATCAAAGAAGCTCAGGCAGAAAAAGAACGCCCGACTCTGATTATCGGTAAAACCGTTATGGGTAAAGGCGCACGCAAGGCAGACGGCAGCAGCTATGAAGCCAACTGTGCTACACACGGTGCTCCGCTCGGTGGCGACGCCTATGTAAATACAATCAAGAATCTGGGTGGCGATCCTGTCAATCCGTTCGTGATTTTCCCGGAAGTTGCCGAACTCTATGCAAAGAGAGCAGCAGAATTAAAGAAAATCGTAGCTGAAAGATATGAAAAGAAAGCCGAATGGACGAAAGCCAATCCAGAACTGGCAGCTAAACTGGAAGCATTCTTCTCCGGCAAAGCTCCGAAAGTAGACTGGGCTGCCATCGAACAAAAAGCAGGTACTGCCACTCGTGCCGCTTCTGCAACTGTTCTGGGCGCTCTTGCAATGCAGGTAGAAAATATGATCGTTGCTTCTGCCGACCTTTCTAACTCTGACAAGACTGACGGTTTCCTGAAGAAAACTCATTCTTTCAAGAAAGGCGATTTCAGCGGCGCATTCTTCCAGGCCGGTGTATCTGAATTATCGATGGCTTGTATCTGTATCGGTATGTCACTTCACGGTGGTGTGATCGCTGCCTGCGGTACATTCTTCGTATTCTCCGATTACATGAAACCTGCCATACGTATGGCTGCTCTGATGGAACAACCTGTGAAGTTTATCTGGACTCACGATGCATTCCGCGTAGGTGAAGACGGTCCTACTCATGAACCGGTAGAACAGGAAGCTCAAATCCGCCTGATGGAGAAACTGAAAAACCACAAGGGACACAACTCTATGTTGGTACTTCGTCCGGCTGATGCGGAAGAAACAACTATCGCATGGAAACTTGCCATGGAAAATATGTCTACTCCGACAGGTCTGATCTTCTCCCGTCAGAATATCGCTAACTTGCCTGCCGGAACTGATTACGAACAAGCAGCCAAGGGTGCTTATATCGTAGCCGGTTCAGACGAAAATCCGGATGTAATTCTGGTAGCTTCAGGTTCCGAAGTGTCTACTTTGGTAGCTGGTACAGAGTTGCTTCGCAAGGATGGTGTAAAGGTTCGTATCGTATCTGCACCGTCAGAAGGTCTGTTCCGCAGCCAGTCTAAGGAATATCAGGAATCAATTCTTCCGGCTGACGCCAAGATATTCGGTCTTACTGCCGGTTTACCTGTTACTCTTCAAGGTCTGGTAAGTTGCCACGGTAAAGTATGGGGACTGGAATCTTTCGGCTTCTCTGCTCCTTACACCGTATTGGATGAAAAACTTGGATTTACTGCCGAGAACGTATATAATCAGGTAAAAGCAATGATTTAATGAAAACAATTGGATTAGCATGCGACCACGCCGGTTTTGAACTAAAAGAATATGTTCGCGGCTGGCTGGAAGTAAAAGGCTGGGCTTACAAAGATTTCGGAACCAACTCTGCCGCAAGCGTAGATTATCCGGACTATGCCCATCCGCTGGCCCTAGCAGTAGAATCGGGTGAATGTTATCCCGGTATTGCGATCTGCGGCAGCGGAAACGGAATCAACATGACTCTGAACAAGCATCAAGGAATACGTGCTGCTCTTTGCTGGAATGCAGAGATCGCACATCTGGCCCGTCAACATAATGACGCCAATATTCTTGTGATGCCGGGACGCTTCATCAGCACAGAGGAGGCGGACATGATATTGACGGAGTTCTTCTCAACACAGTTTGAGGGAGGACGTCATCAGAATCGCATTGATAAGATTCCGGTAAAATAAAGCCTGATAAGCATTCAAATATAAATAAAGCTGTTTTTCAAAAAAGAGAAACAGCTTTATTTATAAGTATAAGCTCAATATTACCTTATAAGACTTCCACCCTTATACCTTGCTCCGAAAATACATCATAAATATGTGGAGCAACTTCTCCATTAAACGGAGGGTTATACTCCTTCCCGACCATCGCATACTTCGCTCCTGCAAGTTTATTATAAGGTAAAATCTCGACTTTCATGAGAGAAGGCACTTCCTTGATCATGGAGAGAATGTTCAGCATATTTTGCCTGGTATCATTCACTCCGGGAATTAAAGGAATACGCAAGATAAACTCAGTGTCGTGATTACATAAATAATCAAGGTTCTTCAATATCGGCTCATTATATACCCCCGTAAATTGCTGGTGAATAAGCGTATTGGTATGCTTCACATCAAACATTACAAGCCTGCACTTCGAAGTAACTTCCTTAAAGACTTCCCGCGATGCATAGCCACTTGTTTCTATTGCCGTGTGAATCTCAATATTTATCTTATCTAACAAATCGATAATAAACTCAGGTTGGAAAAGCGGTTCGCCTCCTGTCAACGTTACTCCGCCTTGATTCAGTTTATATATCTCCTTGTTGACCAAAAGCTTCTCCGCCAACTCACCAGAAGAAATTTTATACCCGCACATCACACGTTTCCCCTTTTTCGATATATATTGGGGATCGGACAAAAGACCTTCCGGATTATGGCACCAAGCACAGCGGAGCGGACAGCCTTTCAGAAAGATAGTCGTCCTGATTCCCGGTCCATCATTAATGGCAAACTCTTCTATGCTGAATACCGTACCCTCTCTCATGATAGTTCGTTATTTAGTTGTGAATTTGTAGACACACACATGATGATACGTTTCATCGGGTGTCAACACTGTTGAAGGAAATTCGGGATGATTTGGACTGTCCGGAAAGTGCTGTGTCTCCAGTGCTAGTGAAGCTCTGAAATCATAGCTTTTACCATTTTTCCCTATCATAGAACCATCAAAAAAATTGCCTCCATAGAACTGAAGACCCGGTTCGGTAGTCCAAACTTCCAGCAATCGTCCGGATTCCGGTTCATATACAGTGGCTGCCAGTTCCAAATCATGGTCCGTCTTTCTCTTTAATATCCAATTGTGATCGTATCCGCGTCCAAACCGTAACTGTTCGTAATTGGCATTTACCCGCTCTCCTATTAATGTCGGAGTCTGGAAGTCCATCGGCGTACTCGCCACCGGACATTGCTCACCCGTAGGAATAAGCGTTTCATCGACAGGAGTAAACTTATCGGCATTGATCATCAATTCATGATCATTGATACTGCCATTACCTGCTCCATGAAGATTGAAGAAAGAATGATGCGTCAGATTCAATACGGTCTTCTTATCGGTGGTAGCTGTATGCGTAATAATAAACTCGTTATTATCCGTCAACTCATAAGTCATTTTCACATTCAGATTTCCCGGATAACCTTCTTCCCCATCTTTGGACAGATAGGAGAATGACAGTTTCTGAGATCCTTCCTGCTCTGTATCCCATACTACCATATCAAAGCCTTTAGTTCCCCCATGCAAGCTGTTTGGAGTATCATTGATCGGCAGTTGGTACCTCACACTATCCAGTTCAAACTGCCCTTTATCGATTCTGTTTCCGTATCGTCCGATCGTTGCTCCTAAAAAGCGCTCTCCTTTGAAGTGTATGTATTTATCGACTTTATCATGTCCCAATACTATATCTTCAAACTTACCGTTTCTGTCGGGAGCCCATATTTCTACAACTCTGGCTCCGAAATTTGTCACTGTTATCTCTACACCATTACTGTTTTTCAATGTGTAGAGATCTGTCTTCTTACCATCTAAGATTGTTTGGAAGTCTTCTCTTTTCATTTTTGAATACTGTGTTTTGTTTATACATCCACTCGACATGATTATCACGAAGAGGAATAATATATATTTCGTTATCTTTATGTCAATCATCTTTTCAATCTCCTTTATTTGTTATTTGTAATACTCATCGCAGCGATATAACTGGTATCACCACAAGATGGCTTGATCTTCATCCGGAATCTGAGTATTTATCTTGCGTTCCATAGTCATGATCCCTTTTGCACGGTATTTCACTGTATAATTAGGCACTTCCAAAGTATCATCATATTCATATTCCAGGGTCAACGTTATATAGCGATGTTTCAAATAAGGTTTATCTACGTCCATCGTTTCTTCTATCTCATAGGTCGGTGTCCCGATAACTCGCAGATTCAACTGCGGGTCTTCCTGCTCCAATGTCAAAGTGCCATCCTTATTGAATTTAACGAATATCTTGAACGCCCGTCTGTCCTTACGTTGCTCGTCCGTCACGCCAGCATAGAAAAATACGGTATTATTATCCACCACAAATGCGGTACGATTATTGGTAACCATTGGATCTCCGGAACCCTGACGGAAATATACACTCATTGTCGTTGTAGAATAGCTACCGGAATAATCATTAAATGGAGTCACATATAACAATGCCTTTCGATAATGTTTACGCATATTCGGTTGGTAACCGTAATCTGGGGCATCCAGGATGGTAAGAGGCAAGACCCATTTATCTACTAAGTCCAAATCTTTTAGTTTAAAATCAATATCCAGCAAACTGCCACATTCTCCTGCAGAAATAGTTACCTCCGAACTCGGAATCCCATAATATTCCGGCTTCAACATCTGGTAAAACAAATCCGTTCGGGAATGAAAACGCTCCACATTCAAAATGTCCAATGTATCATTGTCTACCCCAATTTGTACATTCACAGGAGACGATAGCGTAGTAGTGCCACTCAGCAATACCGGTAACTGATAAGTAACCTTCCCAGCTTCCTTATATCTCACGAAAATCTGAGATACACCACCTGTAGTTATAGGAGCTTTAAAAGAAATGTACGGAGCGTATTGTTCCTCAGTCCACTCTTTGTTGCACGCACTGCATACAAACAATATTGCTATGATAGCCAGTATGATATATTTATTCTTCATCTTTACTCAATTTTTAGTCATTATATGTCCAACCGGGATTTTGTGTCAAACGTCTGTTACGTTTCAATTCTTCATGCTTGATAGGCCAAAAATAGGTTTTCTCGGCAAAAGTGGTAGGAAGAGATGAAATCTGAACAGGAACATGGAACATATCACGTTCTTCTTCTGTCATCAACGTATTACAACCATAAACAGGAAGAGATTCTTCTATCGGAGCATCCTTCCAACGACGCAAATCAAAATACCTATGCCCTTCTCCCATTAATTCGATCTGACGTTCACGTTTCAGATACTGGCGGAATTCGTTCGCATTGGTATAGGTTGCCTCTTTAAAATCAGGTATGCCCGCACGGAGTCGGATCGGCAGAATTCCTTTTCTCATTTCACTTATATCACGCTGAATGGTATAGTTCTTTGATCCATCCCAAGAAGGAATTTCATAGGTTCCGGACAATTCATTTAAAGCCTCAGCATAAATCAGCAATATCTCAGCGTAACGAATAGCCGGTTCCGGTTTGGGATCAATGGCATTATCTCTGTCATTCGTATCGGTAGGACGAACAAATTTCATAACCCCAATACCGGTACGAAGCCAAAACATAGTGTTTGTACGTCCTTCTGCAGTACCCCTATAGTACCATGAAGTATATTCTGTATTCTCTTCCTTTTCAGCATTACCCAAATGCCAAACAACACCGTTATATGCTACGGAAGCGTAGAAACGAGGTTCTCGGTTGACATATTGCAAAGAAACACCGGAGTTGCTGACAGGTAAATACTTCTTGGCATTCACATCTTCTTGTGTTGTAAATTCATTCAAGCGCTCACTGCCATTCCCACGACCAATTTCCTTATCTTTCCCGGGACAATCTTTGCCATCATTCATGTAATAGGCATCACATTGTTTCTGAGTTAACCCATGTGTATTCCAACCTTTAGCAAATCGAGGAAGTTGATGAAGTACCATCGTAGCCACACTTTCCGAACCCTGATTCTGTCCGCGTGTAAAAATCAATTCCGGATTATCCGTCGCATTCAGTTCCCCGTTGAATATCGCACGATATGATTCGAAGGGATCAATATCCTTCCATCCATCGGGATAATTTTTATTCGAATAATTAGAATCGTATGGTGGAACTATTGTTGCAGGATATTGTGCATCTCCTGTAGGACGAAAATTGGCTGTATATAGCTTATATCTGTTCAACTCTATCACATCCCGGGCAGCAGCGGCCCTAGCCCATTTCGTTTCATCATATTCCGCTGCCAACAAACGCTTGCCTACATCATCCACTAATTGGGCAGCATACGAACTGGCATCTCCATTCATTAACGGACTGGCAGCAAACAATAAAACCTTGGCACGCGCAGCCAACGCAGCACCACGAGTGGGACGGGCTATAGAAAGTAACTCTCGTTCAAGAGGTAAATCATAGGCTGCTAAAATCATTTCATTACTGATAAAATCGGCGCATTCATCATAGGTATTTCGGGGAATCGATAATGCATCATAATTTTCTGTATAATCCAATCCTTCATCGGGTAGCAAAGGTACCGGACCATATTTCTGTAGCAATTTCCAGTATAAATAAGCACGTGCAAAACGCGCCTGCGCCTTTAAATCAGCACGCTCCTTCTGAGTAAATTCCTGATTCTGATCAATATATTGAAGAAAAACAGAAGCTTGACGAATCCCTTTATAAGCCTCATCCCATGAATTCTGATAGAAACCCTCATCGTATTCTACATTCTTCCAGATTCTATATCGGTCTGACCGATCTCCAAAATACATATCATCTGAAAAACAGAAAGGAGTCCATTCCTTACTTGCCACATCAGCATTATAATCCATCAGATAATGATATGTATTGGCAAGCCATTGCTCGGAGTAATCTCTGTTGGAGAAAACCTTTTCCAATGTCATGCGGTCTTCAAATTTCTTATCATTGTTCAGATAGTCACTGCACGAAGAGAAAACCACTGCACAACAAATAATAGCTGATAATATGATATATTTTTTATTCATAATAGTAGTCGGTTTATAAATTAACGGTTAAGCCCAAAGTGACAGATTTTGATAGCGGATATGCCGCTCCATTCGTACTTTGTATCTCCGGGTCCCACAATTTAAAGTTTGAGAAAGTCAGAAGGTTGGTCCCAATACAGAAAAGACGTATATTATTCAAGCGTATCTTATTCACCAGCCTTTTAGGTAATGTGTATCCCAATTCTACTGTTTTCAAACGCAAATAGGCCCCATTACGCAACCAATAAGTTGAAGTTCGATAATTATTCGCATTCCATCCATAAGTCAGACGAGGATATTCCGCATTCACGTTTTCTGTTGCCGGATCACCGGAGATATCAGCAGCAATCCAACGAGAGGAGTTTACAACATCAGTCAAAACATTACCCCAGCCTTGATCTGCAAATGGATATACACCGTTGCCACCTATACAGAAAGTCGATCTGCCAGCACCCTGAAAATGTATATTGACATCCAGACCTTTCCAACTGGCAGATGCTCCTACTCCATAAATCAAATTAGGCCGGCTGGTAGCACCAATGGCTACTTGATCGTTATCATCTACAATTCCATCACCGTTCACATCCCGATACTTTATATCACCCGGTTGGTAATCTCCCAGATTTTGTTTAGGACTGTTCCGGATATCATCATAATCTTTGAATAACCCCAATGCGATGAAGCCTCTGGTCTGATCTACACGATGACCTTTCTGCATCTGATAACTATAAACATTGTAGCCTTCGTCGCGTTCCTTAATCGTATTTTTACTATAAGTTATATTTCCTCGAATAGCCAGGTCCACCTCTCCTACTTTGTGTTTATAAGCAAAGTTTCCATCAAATCCTTCGGACAGCACCGAACCAACATTGGCTTGCGGATTACTTGTCAGACCAACCATAATAGGAAGATGTTCGCGTGCAACAAAGATACCATTACGCTGTTCGTGGAAATAGTCTACGGTCATTGTAAACCTATCATTGAAGAATGACAAATCCAAACCGAGGTCATGTTTTGTAGCAATTTCCCAAGTTACGCCCGTAGAAGCAACTTTACTAAATTGCTTACCGGAATATTCCTTGCTAAAATTAAAATCTCCCCAGTTATAACCGGCATTAACATCAGCAATGTCATACAGGAAAGGAAAGCGCTCCCCTCCCACATCATTACCAACACGCCCCCACGAGTAGCGTAGTTTGAACATATTCATCCATTTCAGCTTATTTTTAATGAAAGGCTCTTCTGCAATATTCCATGCAGCCGACAAAGCCGGGAAAAAGCCGAAACGATGATTTGTTGCAAAGTTTTCAGAACCGGTATAGCCAAAATTAAAATTCACAAAATAACGATAGTTCCAATTATACGCTAATTGTCCGGAAAGACCTTGATGACGTTTGGCAATACTGTTCTTTACGTCCGTTCCGATATCATAAGTTCTCACCTTGGAGTCCTGAGAATACTTTATCACTCCACCCAAATGATGATTGGCAAAAGCATGGTCATAATGCAATTCTGCCTCAAAAAATTCGTTACGATCTCCCGAACCATTAGAAGACTGAGTCATTTCGCCTGCCGAAGCGATACGGGTAAAGGTTATATCACCATTGGCATCCCGATGACGTTCGGCTTTCCATTGTTCCGGCCATTTATGATGCTTAATCCAGTTTGTATTGAATGTATCAAACCCAAAGCGACCAATAAAATTCAGTCCTTTCGTGATAAAGTCCAACTTCTGTTCCAGCGTGACATTCGACTGCATACGATTCACCCACGTTTCTTCATAACCGGTTTGAGTAGCGCCTACCCATGGATTCGTTTTATCATTTATACCCGACGCAGGTACCAGTCCGTTGGAGTACATCACAGGAATACTCACCGGTGTCTGCCCTACAAGTGCATTCCAAATTCCGGATGTACCATGCCCCGGATTATTCTGTTTTTCCAGAGAACCGGATATTCCGACCTTCAGTAAAGTTGTCTTCGTAATATCAACATCCGCATTCATACGGTAATTCCAACGCTTTGCGTTTGAGTTAGTATCATAATTCTTTTTCAGATTCTCATCCGTATTATACATACCTTGATCTTCTACATAGCTGGCAGAAATGAAATAGCGGGCATTGGTACCTCCCCCATTCATATTCAAAAATGCACGGTAACTCATTGCACCATCCTTCAGAAGCAAATCCATCCAATCGACATTAGGAAGCAAATCAGGATCTAGATTGTGCTGTAATGCAAACAGTTCATCATCTGCAAAAATAGGAGCTTGGTTGCGAGTGATGCGAGCTTCATTCATTAAGTTAGCATATGTCACACCATCTACGTACTCAGGAGTCATAGTACGAGTATTATAAGTCGTTTCTACTTTTACATCAATATTGATTTTACCGACTTTTCCACGTTTTGTTGTAATCAAAACAACGCCATTAGCACCACGCGAACCATAAATAGCCGTTTCGGAAGCATCCTTCAAGACTTGAAATGTTTCAATATCTTCAATATTCAAATCAGTTAAATCACGTTCAAAGCCATCAACAAGCACTAAAGCACTGTTACTCGCTCCAAAAGTCGAGATACCACGAATCCAAAATTCTGAAATGTTTTTACCCGGTTCTCCCGTTGTCTGCATAGCCATGATACCTGCTACATTACCAGCCAAAGCATTAGTTATATTATCGCTGGGCGTATGCTTTAAATCACTTACATCTACAGCAGTTACAGCACCGGTCACCGTAAGTTTCTTTTGGACACCTGTACCGGTAATGACTACCTCATCCAACACGCTGGATGTATCCTCTTTCATTTTTACATTTACAATCTTCTGCGTTTTGACCAATACTTCCTTTTTCTCATATCCAATATAAGAAAAAATCAGGCGATGATACGTCTCCATCTTGATACTATAACGTCCTTTGATATCAGTAATCGCACCCAGTCCCGGCACATCTTTCACAGCAACATTTGCACCAATCAAAGGCTCTCCCATTTCATCAGTTACAATACCCGTGACAATAATAACCTCATTGTCGGACTCTTGTGCCAAAAGAGGACAGGAAAAAAAAAACAAGAAGAGACTTGTTAATATGACAGTTAAATTTTTCATATATAATAATTGTGTTTGTCCATACTATTATTCTATTGCAATCATACGAATCCGCCGATTACTTAAATCCCCTATATAAAAGGTTCTCGTTATTTCATCAAATATGATTCCGTTAGGTTGATTAAAGCGAGCCTCTTCACGCAAGTCCCCATCAATAAATCCGTGAACATCATTATTCACACTTCTGCTCCCACGTCCTGCATAAGTGGTCACCTTTCCTTCGGGAGTAATTTTACGGATGCAATGGTTAAATACGTCCGCTACATAAAAATCATATTCATCATTCTTACCAGAATAGTCTTCATTCCTCACAAACGTGCCTTGTTGCGGTACATTAAAGCGGGCACTATTTCCCGTTCCGTCTACCCAACCGGATTGTCCAACATCACCACAGAATAAAGTAGGAGTCTTTAACCGTCGTTTTTCCCAGTCATACTCTGATTTTAATATATAATTACGATTCACAACTATGATATAGGCATAGTCTCCTGACGGATGGAATACCACATTGTACTCCCATTCCCGATCTTGAATGGTAAATAACTTCTCCGACAATCCAGTGCTCCAGTCATAACGATACATATCTCCTGTAAGGAAAGCATTGTAGTATAATTCTCCATTAACTGGATGGGTAGCCGACGTCGTGCACTTTTCATCTGTATACATCAACGGATAGGGTTTCTTAAATAATTCTCTGCGATAAGCAATAGAATTGGCAACAGTATGTTCACCTCCTTTCTCATTGGCGATAATCATGGTGTCTCCTCCAAGCGTCCATGTAATGGTACGGGGCCGATCCCAATGTCCCTGTCCGCGTGTCATTACAGTAGAAACTTCCCGTTTCTCCAAATCAACCAAACGAATATTAGAGTAAAATTCTACCACATATAGATGTCTATTATTCTTGGGGTCAAAAGAAAACCACTGCGGACCAGCGAATCCACAATCATCGAACGAACCGTCTTTTACTTCATAGTCTCCAGTCGGGCTAACGTAGCCACATAAGGTCGATACAACCGTCTTGTGTTCATATTGAAACTTTTCATTAGCAACTACAGTTGTCTGATTATCTCCCGAACTTACCATTACTTTAATGGTTCCTTCACCTGATCGCGGCGGTACAATACAATAAATTGCGCCACCGTCAGAACCGACAACTCTTGCACTTTCTCCCCCAATGGTAATTGAAATTTGAGAAACATCTGTTCCAAAGTTACTCCCAAGAATATACAAGCGAGTACTGGCAGCACCTTTTTTCGGAGTGAAATCGGTAATTTCAACCGGCTTAGAAGGATCGTATGGTTTCAGTTCTTTAGGTTTAAGAGCGCTCTCTTCTTCTGTGCAGCTGTAACAACAGACCATGAATAAAGTCCATAGTGATAGCAGAGTCCCTGTTCTCAGAGCCCTAATCATTCTACATTTCATAATAAATTAGATTAAAATTAATAACAAGAATTCCTTAAAACAATCTTTACCTTAAAATTAGACTATTCTTTCTATCTTCATACTCAAATGCCGATAGTATCCCCTTTCCCCCTTCTTTTTGAAGAAGGGGGGGCTAAAGGACGGGTAGATATCGATAAACAAATATTAAATTTTCGAATCACCCTTCTGATAATATTCCTTTTTTTATCGTGCTTGCGGTATTAGTTATATTATTGATTATAAACAAAGATGGTATATGAATAAGGAAGTATCTCGTAAATCTGATCAGCCTTATTTTTCATCTTCTTTTCTACCGGAATAAACTTCTCCGGTTCTTCAGGAGTATTTCGATCTTTCAAATCACCTAAAAGCGTGATTGTTTTCACAGTTTTTATGTTCTTGAGTCCCTTGATATTCAATCTTGTCATAATCGGTTTATCTCCAAGATTGGCAATATGCAACACCACTTCTTTTCCATCTTCACTACGGGTAGCAGTCACATCCAGATTTCCGCTTTTATCCGTTACCTCACTATTTACCAGCCAAGGCAAATGATTTTCCGAAGCCATCTGTTGGGCATAGTACGGCGGCATACCCCAAACCTGAGAAGAAGTAAAGAATACTTGTCCCTGATCCCAACCGTTATCGTTTTGCAGATAAGGTTGCAATGCATTAGCAGCACAAGATGTCAATACAAAATCCCCCATACGACGCACCGCATTCTGCACTGTTATATGTCCCAATGCACGTTCAATATTGTGAGTATTTCCATTCTCTTCAAATATTGCGCATTTCATGGTTGTATTCGGATTCCATTTCAGAAACAGATCTTTCATTTGTCTCAATTCCGCTTCCACTGATTTTCCACTTGTCAATGCATCAGCCCATGGATGATAATCCCAATAATCCGCTTTACCATCCATCGCCTTAAACACTTTCTCAATATTGGGAGAATCAGGACGCCACCAAGCCGTACAAACTAATTTAACCGACGGATCTTTACTCTTAATAGCAGCATACAGCAGATCGAATCGTTCTATATAATGATCATATTCGTCTGCCCTGTCACCATTAAATAAAACTTCCTCATTACCAATACCTATGTATTCTATCTTATAAGGTTCCGGATGACCATTCTGAGCACGTAACTTCCCCCACTCTGAGGTCACAGGGCCATTCAAATATTCTATCATATCCGCCATATCTTCTGGAGTTTCTTCAATATTCACAGCAAAAGCAGCCTTAAATCCTGCAGCCTCACTAAACTTCAGAAAGTCTTCTATGCCAAATCCGTTAGTAGAATAACGATACCAATGCCCGATATAAGGAGGACGTCTGTCCGGATCGCCAATCATTTTCTTAAATCGGTATTCGGGAGCATTAATCATTGTACCACCATAACGCAAGAAGGTAAGTTTCTGATTTACCATCGCTTGTCCGATATCATTCCGATAAGGCAATCCTTTAAACTGTTCTTCACCAGTAGTCATCAAGGTCACTTGATCAATCCAAACTTTTCCCGGTTGATCTATATATACAACGAAACGGGCTTTCTTATCATCGGTGCTTGAAGTGAGAGTAAATGAATATTTTCCCCAATCCTGCGTAAGACCGCTAATTTGTTGCTTGGCATATTCGTTTTTTCCATCTTCGCTTTGCAAGGCCACCGACACATTACCTTTATAATTATTAGATTTCAAATAAAGACGTCCTTGGAATTCTTGTCCGTTACGAACGGCAATTCCCCAACGATTCAAACTGGAATTGGCAATTCCCACCATTCCCTGACCGGAAATCAATTCTATTACTTGTGAATTATTTCCATTATATGCATTTTTCGTATCAAGGAGGAAATTCGTCTTTATATCCCCCTTTTCATAAGCATCCCATTGATAACTTATCTGTTTAGTCGGCATTATTTTGAAAGATACCGGTTGCGTTTCATTCCCTGATACCAACTGCATATTACGAAAAACAGCATTCGAATTCCAGACTCTTAATGCCGGATACCCAGTCTTTAAATCCGAATCATTATCATCAAAAGTAAATACACTTTTACCATTCAGAAAAATCTCTATCTTCCCGTCTTTCATTACTGCCTTTAAATTGTTCCATACAGCCGGATTGCATTTGACCGGAACATCCTTCAAATGTTCAAAATTCTTCTTATGCTTGCCTATTACTATTTTCTCGCCATTGCTCGCTAAACTAATTTCATAACCATTAAAGTTGTCCGCTCCATTACCCGGCTGAGAAACGCGTAATAATAATCCGGCATTTTCTCCCCCGCCGGCAAATTTTATATCAGCCGATATACTCCCATCGGCTATTTCTTTTTTATGATAAACAAACTTAGCTCCAGGATGAGAGACTGCCTTTACTTCATTATTCAAAACTGACCAGCCTCCCTCATAAGCATCAAAATCTTCAAATTGAGGATTAGGAACAGGTTCTTCAAAGCTTTCTCCAAAAATCTTCTGGTCATACAGACCACCATAAATTTCATGATTAACGTCTTCAATACACGCTCCATATAAATAAGGAGTTATTTCTTGTTCTACTTTGGAAACATCCACGTTAATCAACGCATCAGTTTCTTGCGTACAAGATTGAACACTCACAGCCATTATAGCTGCAAAGGCTAATGTAAAAGTTTGCTTTCTCGGATAAATCATACTACGTGTTTTAATAGGTTATTAGTTCTTTCTGAATTTGTTCAAGTGACTTATTTTTTGTGTCAGGCAGTTTCCATGCAAAAAAGAAACTGAATGCCATCATTATAGCAAAGAAACTGAATATAAAAGTGCCTCCGGTCCCAATAAATATAGGGAACATCCATGATAATAATGCAGACCATACCCAATGGGTAGTACTTCCGAAAACCTGCCCCTTGGAACGGACATTATTGGGAAATATTTCTGAAATCAACACCCAAATCACCGCCCCTAATGAAATAGCAAAAAATGCGATGAAAGACATCAGACAGATCAACATATAATAACCGGTTACTACTTCCTGATAAAAACCCCGGGCTACTAAAGCCAATGAAAGAGTCATGCCAATGGAACCGATATATATCAACTTTTTACGTCCCATCTTGTCTATGAGTACCATACCGATCATCGTGAATGTAAGATTAGTTACCCCTATGATAATCGACTGAATCATAGCAGAATCACGAAATAAGCCTGACATTTCAAAAATACGAGGAGCATAATACAGAATAGCATTAATACCGGATAACTGATTGAAAGTCGCTATTAAAAAGGCATATAAAATAGGCTTCCAGTATTTCTTCTGAAACAACTTTTCACCACTATCCTCCGTCGCAACCAATGAATTCTTTATTTCACTTAATTCTTTCGAGACCTGCTCCTCACCAGTCTGTTTTAATACTTTTCCGGCCTCTTTCTCTCTTCCGCGAGACATCAGCCAACGGGGGCTTTCGGGCACTGTATACAATAAAATGCCAAACAACAGGGATGGAACAGCCAAGACTCCCAACATCCATCTCCAATCATCGGGAATACCGTTTATCAGATAATTAGACAAATAAGCAATAACAATACCTAATACAATATTAAACTGAAAAAATGCCACAAAACGTCCTCGCCAATGAGAAGGAGATATTTCCGCAATGTACATAGGACCTACAACAGAGGAAGCACCGACAGCAATACCACCTATAAAACGAAAAAAGATAAAAGAATACCAATTGATAATAGCGGCACTTCCCAAGGCTGAGATAAAATAAACGAGTGCTATTAATCGAAGTGCTTTCAATCTTCCGTATTTCTCAACAGGTTTGCTACAAATGAGTGCTCCCACAATAGTACCAATCAGTGCAATAGCTATTGTAAAGCCATGAGCAAAGTCCGATAATTCATAAATTTGCTGGATTGCTTTCTCTGCACCAGAAATAACCGCAGTATCGAATCCAAACAACAATCCTCCCAAAGATGCGACAAACGCAACATAAAACATAAATCCTTTAACTGTATTTCTCATACTTATTATTTTTAAAGTCCGAATTCTATTCTATTAATCACATGATCTTGATAACATTCGTCCAATTCTACAAAATATCCGCTCCATCCCCACACACGAACAATCAAGTTCTTGTATTTTTCTGGATGTTTCTTAGCGTCCAGCAATTTCTCTTTACTCACCGTATTAAGTTGTAACTGATGCCCGCCAAGGATGACATAAGTCTTCACTAATGCCCCTAGTTTTTTTACACTTTCATCATTGCGGAATATTGATTGGTCAAACTCTAAAGTAAGTGGCCCGCCATTGATTGTATTTATCAAATGCGGTTTTGTAAATGATTTAATTACAGAAACGGGACCTTTCTGATCAATAAAAAGGCTGGGCGAATAATTGGCGGGAATCATTTCTTCGGCAGTACGCCCGTCGGGAGTTGCCCCTAGTGAGTCAGCATGAAATATATAATACATAGCAGTACCGGTTCCAGCACGGTAAATACCTCCACGCTCATTAATTTTATCTTTTAAGGCACAATCAAATGAATCCAACAATTCAATACAAATAGAATCTACATAATCATCATCCTGCCCCATCTTCGGACTTTCTTTACGCAGCAAATCACGTAATGCTTCTTCTCCTTTAAAATTGTTTTCGATCGCATTTAGATAACTTTCATAATCAATGCTCTTTTCTTCAAAATAATATTTTTTGATAGCAGCCAATGAGTCTGCCGCGGTTGCGATACCTGTTCCGTGAAGACCGTAGTTATTATATTTAGCACCTAAAGAAATATCAGTTGCCCGTTCAATTGTACCATCCATCAGCAATGACATCATTGGAGAAGGTATCATATAGAGGTTCTTATGTTTCTCACAAATATCGTCTATGCATCTTTGTATTTCCTGCTCCACCAGTTTATAAAAAGACGAATAATCAGAGCATTGATTCAAATACCTAAGACAACTTTTCACACAACCAACCAGAGAAACTGCATCAATATTGGGAATATCCATTGCACATTTGGGAATTATAAATTCCCAGCACGCAGCTACTACATAATTATAAGCATCTTCTGTAGCATATCCTTTTCGTTGTAATCCCGAGATAATGATATCATCATTGCTATATTGAGGAAATCCTAAACCTTTCTTTGTCAATTCAGAACCTAGTTCAAACACTTCATTCGGGGTATTTCTATCGACGCGAATGTTAATTTTAGGATCTATCAATTCCAGTTCATAACTAGCTTTTAGACACATCTCGGAAAGTTCGTTGAACAAATATTTTCCATGTACGTCCCGACCTCCCAATACCATACTCTGACCGTTATCCCCTTGTTGCATACCCGGATATAAATCACTATCCTTATTGCACATCAGAAAGAATTCTTCCAACAGTTCAAAAGCATCTTCTCTAGTCAACACACCTTCATTAATATCTCTTATATAATAAGGATACATATATTGATCAAAGCGCCCCAAAGTATTGTGATAGTTAGATGATTCCCAAATAGAGAAGTGTAAAATACGTAATAGTTGCAAAGCCTCTCTGAAAGAACTTGCCCCATTCGTTTGAATCGCTTTCAACACATCGGCAGTCTCCATTTCTCCTATGGAACGGGCATATATTTCGTATTTTCCAATAAACGTTTGCAAG
The DNA here is from genome assembly GCA_019412825.1 of Bacteroides thetaiotaomicron. Classification (GTDB taxonomy): domain Bacteria; phylum Bacteroidota; class Bacteroidia; order Bacteroidales; family Bacteroidaceae; genus Bacteroides; species Bacteroides thetaiotaomicron_A. Next base: position 29,752 of record DXOL01000004.1, read on the forward strand.
GAAGTAACGCAAAGAAGAGCAGATTCTAAAAAAAGATGATTCTCCGGAGCCAATGTTTTATCCTTCATTCTTTCCTCTATTTCCGACTTGCGAGCATCCAGCCCTTTCTTTATCGTCGTTTCATAATCAGGTGATATATTACATACAGTTCCACGCTCATGTATATAATGTGTCTCTTTGATTTGATCCCATTCAGCCTTTGTATAAATATCAGGTATTTCGCTAATAGTTCTTGTGACAACGATCCTTTCACCCGGCAAAATCACAGGAGATTCCAGTTCGAGTAATGTAGATAAATGAAGTGCTGATCTTTTATCCGGAGCAATATTGGCAGCAGCATAAAATTGATTGGCCGTATCAATACCCAATTCTTCCGCACTGCGTCTAAACAAATGATGCTTCTTACTTAAGATATATTCCCGGAGTAATGTAATTCTTTGATTCATGGTATTAAGTTTTATATTATTCAAAAACTTGTTTCTATTCTAATTTCATATTCTATCACATAGTAGTTTTAATTTGCCAAGCATTAGACTGCTGCAAATATATGGATATTTTCCATATACTGGTACGAACCGGTACGATTTTTAATCATGTTATAAAACATAGACCAGTTCGTACCAGTATATAGTCTAAAAAGATTATCTTTGCACCGGAAATAAAAGATGAGAAAAATGAAACTTAATGAATCCAAATATAAGCAAGTAGTAAATTACGTTATTGAAAAGATTAATGAGGGAGAACTCAAGAAAGGGGACTGGATACCTTCTATTAATGAATTCAGAAAAAAGTATAACTTATCCAGAGATACAGTATTTGCAGGTATCAGCGAACTCAAATCAAGAGGAATTATAGATTCCACTCCTGGAGTAGGATATTACATTGCAAGTACAAGACTAACGTTAAAACATAAGATATTGTTGTTATTCAACGAGTTTAATGAGTTTAAAGAAGAACTTTATAACTCATTAATCGAAAATATAGATAAAAGCGCTACCGTAGAGCTATATTTTCATAACTATAATAGGAAAGTATTCGAGACTTTGATTAATGATGCCAATGGGAAATATACTACTTATATATTAATGACTGGCAAGTTTCAAGGATTGAACCCTCTGTTACAATCAATATCAGGCAAAGTATTCCTGCTGGATCATTGCCATTCTGAACTCAAAGGAAAATATTCATCTGTTACTCAAAACTTTGAAAATGATACGTATGAGGCGTTAAAATTCGGATTAAAACACATAAAGAAGTACAAACGGATCTTTATGGTACAAAGCGAGGCTAAAGAACCTTATGAACGATATGATGGTCTACAAAGATTTTGCAAAGAGTACGACTTTGAACATAAATATCTAAATAGTGTAACCGGAAAAAAGATTAAGGAAGGCGATCTTTTTCTTCTCGTTAATGACAGAGACTTGGTAGATGTATTGAAACAAGCAGAAAAGCAGAATTTCACCCCGGGACAAGAATTTGGTATTATATCTTATAATGACACTCCCTTAAAGGAAATTCTAGCGGGTGGAATAACAACCTTATCTACAGATTTCAAACTAATGGGGAAAACAATGGCCTCTATCATTAATAAGAAAAACATTGAAACATTCGATAATCCGTGGATATTCACTAGTAGAAAATCATTGTAACAGGTATTAAGTGCTCATACTTCTTATGAAAATTCTCTTATGTATCATTTCCTGATTACAAAAGCACACCTGCATCGTCTTACTATATGACGAAGTTAAAAAACAGAAGTTATGGGTAAACTGAATATGAAAGACTGGATCGGTCAGACGATCCTAAATAAAAAGGTCATTGCCATTCCTATCATGACACATCCGGGCATCGAGCTTATCGGAAAGACGGTTCATGATGCAGTAACGAACGGACAGGTGCATTATGAAGCAATCAAAGCGCTCTGCGACAAATATCCTGCTGCTGCCGCAACGGTTATCATGGATTTAACGGTAGAGGCGGAAGCATTCGGAGCCGAAATTGTATTTCCGGAGAATGAAGTACCAAGCGTATCCGGTCGTTTGCTTGCAGACGAAGCTGCCATTGAGACACTAGAAATACCAGCACTGAATAAAGGAAGGATCGCGCAATATCTCAAAGCGAATATGCTGACTGCAAAGAATATCACAGACCGTCCGGTGCTGGCTGGTTGTATCGGTCCTTATTCATTAGCGGGACGCTTGTATGATATGTCCGAAATCATGATGCTGATTTATATTAATCCCGAAGCCGCCAACACTTTGCTGCACAAATGTACCGATTTCATTATTCGATACTGCATGGCCCTGAAAGCGACCGGAGTGAATGGAGTGGTAATGGCGGAACCTGCTGCCGGATTATTATCCAATGAAGATTGCCTGCAGTATTCTTCTGTATTCGTAAAAGAAATAGTTGAGAAAGTTCAGGATGATCATTTCACCGTTGTACTTCATAATTGCGGAAATACAGGAAATTGTACCCAGGCTATGGTATATACCGGTGCGGCAGCCTATCATTTCGGAAACAAAATCAATATGGAGGAAGCACTGAAGGAAGTTCCTGCCAATGCTCTTGCGATGGGTAATCTTGATCCGGTCAGTCTTTTCAAGATGTCGAGTCCGGAGGAAATGAAAAAAGCGACCCTCCAATTATTGGAAGCCACTTCCGCATATCCGAACTTCGTTCTGTCGAGCGGTTGCGATATACCGCCATATATGCCATTAGCTAATATAAATGCTTTTTATACAGCATTGGAAGAGTTCAATGAAACTCGAAATTAGGCTGTTATTCAGCTAATGTCACTTTAATAATGATTGAGCAGGAACTCACTTTTCAAGACTTACAAATCCCATCGTCCGAAATTTATGAAGCGATGGGATACAAAGATTCTATACCGGATCAGATGGTGACAGATGAGACTAATACGTTGCTAAAACGGGTTATTCCCCTGCTTCGCCCTCGGTTCGCATTCTTCTTTATGGAAGGTGTACTTGATGTCGAAAAAGAGACTCTTAGCGTACTCCAAAGTATCCATCCACCCACTGCCAATCCTATACAAGACTCCATTCTCACACGGAACTCTGAGCAAAACACTTTTTCTACACAAAGTAAAAGTACCGTTTTCTCTGTTGGCAAAACTATCGCCCGTCAATTAAGAGGATCGGAAGCATTTGTCTTTTTTGCAGCTACTGCCGGAACTGAGTTTGAGAAATTCCAGCATACGTTGCAACAAGAAGGAGATATGGTCAAAATATACATAGCAGACTCGTTAGGGAGTATTATTGCAGAAAAGACGGCTGATTGCATGGAAGTCGCTTTGGCTGAATATATACGGGAGAAGAACTGGAAACATACCAACCGATACAGTCCGGGATACTGTGGATGGCACGTTTCGGAACAACAAAAGCTGTTCCCATTGTTCCCCGTAGCTGCTCCCTGTGGCATCCGGCTGACAGATTCCAGCCTCATGGTCCCCATCAAATCAGTAAGTGGTGTCATCGGAACAGGCACTAATGTCCGCAAGCTTGAATATACTTGCGGACTGTGCACTTACGAAAACTGTTATCGCAAAAGAAAACACAGATAAATTTGCGATTGGGGGCTGACTAAAAAGTCAGCTTTACATCTTTTTTAATGACCATTAAAGAAGATGTAAAGTCCTATCATAGTCACGATAAGCAACCCCCATAAGATAAGTACGATGCGGGCAGGCTTTTCTTCGATCTTCTCCATATTCAATATTTCCGTCTGAGGAGTCTTATCCAATAGACTGACAACCACCATCCCTATCCCGATAATAACGAACAGATAGAAGGATAACAGCATAAAGTGAGGCCATGCAGGATATTGATCCGCAGGAAAAACCCACAGATACAATACACCTACCCCTATACTGAATACTGTCCCCACTGTCAGGGCAGCGTTAGCAGCCAACGTAGTCGTACGCTTCCAGAAAACGCCAAAAAGGAAAACTGCCGCCATAGGAGGCGCAATGAATCCCAATACAGACTGGAACACATTGAATAAATTCAGTCCGTGAATGCTGTCAATGGCGATCGTTATAATTACGGATATCAGCGCACCGGCTACCGTCACCACTTGTCCGACCCGGATGATCTCCTTCTGCTTCGCCTGCGGACGAATCTTCTTCACATAAATATCCATCGTAAACACGGTACTCAAAGCATTCAATGCCGATCCGATAGTACTGACAAGCGCAGCAGTCAACACAGCCAACACCAGTCCCACCATCCCGACAGGAAACAAATGGGTTACCATCGTCATATACGCCTCATCGGGATTCTCCAACTGCGGAAACAAGGCCAGACAGATGATACCCGGAAGAATATAAAGAGGAACGTCCAGTATTTTGAGCCATCCGGTAAAGTTCGTTCCCAGCTGTCCTTCTTTCAGACTTTTGGCTGCCAACACAGGCTGCACCATCGACTGATCCGTACACCAGAACCATACTCCCATCACAGGATATCCCAAAATAATCGGCAACCAAGGGAAAGCGGGATCATCATTCGGTCTGAACAGGTTCCAGAAGTCTGCCGGAACGGCATCTGTCAGAGCTGATATGCCTCCAACCTTATAGATTCCTACAATAGCCAGTGTAGCCGAGACGAGAATCAACAGAATCATCTGATAGACATTCGTGTAAGCAACAGCTTTCAATCCTCCGAGCATCGTAAAGAATGCGGATATGATCAGCAATATCAAAGCGGACTGCCACATCGGTATATCGAATACCTGACGAATCAGAACGCCACCCGCAAACAATGTCAATGCCAACCAGGAAATCAAGATTGTAACAATCGTATACCATGCCAAAATATTACGGGTAGACTGTCCGAACCGCCTTCCCATAAACTCCGGCAAGGTTGAGACACGACTCCCCAAGTAACGCGGAGCGAAAACAAAAGCAAGCAGGCATATAAAAACGAAAGCATACCAGGCATAATTGCCCGAGACGATGCCGGTAGTAAATCCGGCACTGGCAGAGGCAATCAACATGGACGGCCCCACATTAGTTCCCCACATGGAGAATCCGATGTGGTGCCATCTCAAAGAATGTTCCGCCAAAAAGAGACTGCTCCCCTTCTTTCGTTTGGAACTTGCCCATATACCAATGGCGATAAGAATCAGAAAATAGGCAATCAGAATGCCCCAATCCAGTGTGTCTAAGAATTTCGCGTGCATAATTCAAGTATTAACAATTAAAATATTCTTAATCTCTTTTCCCCATCAGCTCTTTGGCGACCGCCACGGCAGTATTAGCATTATCACTATACCCGTCAGCACCGATTTCATCGGCAAATCCCTGACTCACGGGCGCTCCTCCGATCATCACTTTTACCTGATCGCGGATACCCGCCTCTTCCAATGCCCGAATCACATCCTGCATATAAGTCATGGTGGTAGTCAGCAAGGCACTCATACACAAGATGTCAGCTTTGTTTTCCTTCACCGCCTCAACAAACTTGTCGCAAGTGACATCAATACCGATATTTATCACTTCGAAGCCACAACCTTCCAGCATGGAAGCCACGAGGTTCTTTCCAATATCATGCAAATCCCCCTTTACAGTACCGATCACAATTTTTCCGATTGAGATCGAAACATTGCCTGCCAGTAAAGGTTTCAGAAGTTCCAAAGCGCCTTTCATGGCACGCCCCGCCATGAGGAGCTGGGGGACAAAGGCCTTACCGTCCTGAAAGCGCTGGCCGACTTCGCCCATAGCCGTAATCATATAGCCATTGATAATATCCTGCGGGAGCACTCCGGCAGCAATGGCATCCTTTGTAACTTCAACAGCCGGTTCCAGTTTTCCGGCTACAATGGCATCATACAAAGGTTTCAGCCGATCCTCTTCCTGAGACTTTTCTTCTCTGATCCGAATGCTTTCCTGTGCATTACCTTGTTCTCCAACGGGTTGATTCGTATGAACATCTGCAGATACAGACGAAGAAGAGCCGGTATATTCCTCTATGATTCTCATTGCCTGCTCCACTTCCCTCTCATTGTGGAAATCCATTTCCAGATGCACTCCGTCTGCCCCGATATGGTCCAATAAAGGTTTCAGTTCCTCCAGAGTCACCCAGCAAGCCATTACGCTCTTGCCTCCTGCCAGTATCTTCTTATATAAATCGTACCACTTCGGAGAACCTCCCTGCGGCTCGCCGACACCGGGCGTCCATTGGATGGCATTCAGTTCTTCAATCTCCAGCAAGGCGGGAAGGTGGTGCATCGCCCCCACTCCATCGAGATGATAGAGCGTATAGTCGATCTTCTGACATTGCTCACGAATAAACGGCTGCACAAAACGACGATAATCATCCTGGCTGATCATGGTAGAAATATCGCTCTGCAACTTACTCATCTTGCCCGGAGCCCATGAAGAGAAATAGCAGAATGCCATTTCATCCCCTTCGCGGATAATGTCGTAAAGTTTGTCAAAGACTTTAAAATAGATGTCATTGATCTGCTGCATCTGTTGCTCCAGCACTTCGGGTTGTATCACCGTGTCCAGCAATACCATATCAGTACCTTTCAAAGCCGCCAATACATCCAGTCCTTCCATCAGGTCGGGCATACCGACAAAGTAGTTCCCGTTGGCTTTAGCCTTGCAGGCTTTCAGAAGTTCTTTATGCAAGAGCCAGTTCGGATGTTCGGGATTGAATACGATCTCATCATTAAAGTTCGGATCGGGATGTATCCAGATCGTATCTTCGCCTCCTTCAAACACTCCGCCCAGGATGGCAGCCAGAGAGCCGGGACCCAACTGGGTATTTGCAACAGGCAGCATATCCGCCATCAGACTACTGTGAGCGACATACCAATCCAGATATTCCGCCCGCCATTGAGAGTCGAACCACTTCTGCGACAAATCCCTTGCCGGAGCAGGTGGAGCAATGTCGGCGTGCGGTTTCACGCCTTCCTGAAAGTGTTCCCACATAGAAAGAATAATTCCTTTATGATTCCACCAATTTATATAACGCTGTTTCGTTTCTTCTAAGTTTGTTTTCCAAGTTTTCATCGCTATTCTTTATTTAGTCCAAAATCCTTTGTAATTATGATCTATGCGCAAAGCAATACTTTTGCGTAAATCCATCTCGTCCGTACAATTCACTTCTTCCGGATAAATCGGGATAACGGCATTTTCACGCACATAAACAGGCATCTCTTCCAATGGCACATACACATCTTTCAGCCAGCGTCCGCCTTGCAGCCGTTCGCCGGTAAAGAAATTCACCCATTGTCCTTCGGGAAGATAAATTTCGCGACGGTTTTCGCTATTCATCACCGGAGCTACCAGAAAATCATTGCCGAAGTAATATTCGTCATCGATATGCCAGCAGAGTTTATCTTCCGGATGATGCAGGATGAGTGCCTGCAACAACGGCCGGCCACTTTCTACTGCCAGTTTGCTTTGCTCTATGATGTAGGGAATCAACGAGTAGCGCAGTTTCCACCACTTCTTCACCAGCGGGGCGATAGCCGGATAATGCCAGGGCTCCCGTTTATTGGTTCCATGATAACGGATGTGTGAGGTGAATACTCCAAACTGTGTCCAGCGCATATAGACGTCATCCGCTACGATTGAGTTCATAAAGTTGGGCAAGGTATGGAATCCGGGGACATCATGGCTCCAGAAGGCAAAACCCGATAAGCCGAAGTGCAGGCCTCCTTTGAGCGAACCTGCCATGCCATCCCATGAACTGCAGGAGTCACCTCCCCAGTGCAACGGATAACGCTGGCAACCCGCCCAGGCGGCACGTGCCCAGACAATACCGTCTCCTGTTACCTCCTTTGTTATTTCGTAAGCTGCCTTCTGATAGAGCAAGGCATACAGGTTATTCAACTGTTCCGGTTTCATGCCTTTGTAAACGGCATCCATGTGGATATTTTCTCCGAAGTCCGTTTTAATACAGGTGACGCCCATATCCAGAAGTTGCTTTAATAATCCCTTGTACCATTCGGTTGCCTTCGGATAAGTAAAGTCGATAGTACCCGCATAATCCAGAGCCGAGAAGTTGGAACCGTCCGTGTCCTGCTGCTTCGTCAGCGGAGCTATATAATCATTCGCCTTTGCCTCTTCGATCTGTTCCGCATCTTCGGCGACATAAGGTAACTGCCATAGGGATACACGGTAACCGTTCCTTTTCAATCTCTGAATGAATCCTTTCGGGTCGGGAAAACGTTCCTCGTTAAACTTCCATTCACACAGCCAGTCGGTTCTGAACCATCCGGTATCCAGATGGATGACATCGCAGGGATAATGTTCGGCACGCATACGGTCGCAGATCTCATTTACTTCATCGGCACTGAAATAAGTCATCCGGCTCATCCACACTCCGAAACTCCAAAGAGGAGGCATCGAAGGATATCCGGTCAGGTCACGGTAGCCGCGAAGTATCTCTTCCATCGTATCGCCGGCAATGACAAATACATCCAGCATAGCCTGATCGCTCAGGAACTGTACGGAGCGGGTGGAATGTCCCGCCAGCGAAAGTTTGCTGTGGGCGCAGGTATGGTAAAAAGTCCCGTACATCCGGCTGGAGAGATAGAAAGGTATATTCTTATAGGTACGCCGGTTGTTTACTCCCTGCCCGTCCTGATTCTTGAGGAAAAGCGTTTGTCCGCTCAAGTCCATTTTGAAGAAACGCTCTCCGGTTCCTGCAAAGCATTCATCCGGCCGGCTCTCGAAAGAAAGGGTGGCACGTTCCTTTTTGCCCGTCCGTTTGCAGAAGGCAATGGGCAGTCCGTCATAGCGGGGAGGTGAGAAATGATCGTATGCTGCCAGGCGGATTTCCCGTTTGCCGTCAGGATACAGAGTGATGTCCAGTGTTTCCTGAGGATCGGGCAGTAACTCACTCCATCGGTCCAAAGCCGGCTCTTCTACATTGATGACGGCACGCTTCGTTCCGTCTTGCGTGAAAAGAATCCATTTGCCTCCCTGCTTCTCTACAGACAAAGGTACTCTGCGTATCCGTTCGCTGAATTGCAGCATTTCCGACTGATCCGTCAGCTCATATTCACCAAATCCAAGAAACAGACGGGTAATGCCGATATTATACTGGCGTATGATCAACGTATATTCTTCTCGGGGAACAGCCGTATCCGCAGCCATATCATTGGCTAACAGCTGTTTCTGGAAGGGAACCGTGACACATATATCCCCGTCCTTTTCGTAAACGGCTGTCGGTTTACAGGCTTTCCAAAGCGACTCATCCCTTGACAACTCTGTATCGAAATCAAGGAAATCAAACAAATGGTAATTAGTAGGTTTCATTTATGATCTATTATTAGTTGTATCTTTATTTATCTATACTCATGCAGGCTTCACAACACTCTGTAATTTCTCCTTTTGATCAGTCCGTCACTGATGTAGGGTCAGTCCGTCACAGATCCTACATTAGTGACGGACTGATCCTACTACGGTTATTATCCTTCCGGCTTTGTTCTTAGTGCTGTCTGCCACTTGTGATCCGTTATTTCTCCATACATTCCGGTTGCCGGGACGATTCGAGTCGAAACGTTCAGTCGGACACCAGTTATTTTCAATCGTATATCCGTCCGTAGCTTCATCCAGATAAATATAAAAGGCCCTGTCGTTGGTGGCGTAAGACGCTTCTTCGAGATGTTCGATCCGATTATTCCGCATTACGGAGCCCGGTTGGTTGGAAAGGGTATAAAGTCCTCCGGCATCATACAGACGGCGGGCAAAGTGATGTACATAGTTGGCTTCTATCCGGTTGTTCTTCATTCCGCTTTCCAGCGATGTCCATCCCCAGCCGACACAAATACCCGAATAATTCAAGTGACAAACTTCATTATGGGAAATGTCGATACCGCTGACATATCCCGCACCGATACCCACGCACCCCCAGTCTTCATTGGTCACATCGGTGATCAGATTATTTTTAATGGTAATGTCCGCGCATAAGTCACGTTCTTCCAAAGGGATGAAAGGCACATGCGTCTCAAAACCTCCGTCGGGAAATGCACCAATCAGTATGCCTGTGCCTCCGATATCCGAAAAGACACAATTCTCTATGCCGGAAGATGAAACAGCCCATTCATAATCCAGTCCGGTAGATGCCAGATGCCGGAACGTGCAGCGACTGAATGTAAGATGCTCAGTGCCTCGTACACGTACCGCCGTTTCGGGGCGTGCAATCCACGCCTGGTTTTCCAGTTCCGCTTTCTCCGGAAGTCCCGGTTCATGCAGTTTATAAGCATCCAGCAGGGGAAAACCTCCTTGCAGAGTGACGTGCCCCTGATAGGAAGGACGCATCCATGAAGTATGGGCAAAGGTGATTCCTTCCACTCGAATATGCCGCACCGGACGTTCCAAGGTGCCGTCTACCATCATCAATGTTTCCAGAGCCGGAACGATCACTTCGGCATTCTCCATATCTTCTCCCGAACGGGGATAATAGTAGATTGTCCCCGACGGATATTCCTGAAACCACTCTCCGGGTTGGTCCAGCAGTTCCAGAGCATTCGTCAGGCAAAATGAAGAGTTACCTTTCTCTCCCCCGATGATGGGCTGAGGCCACGGATGGGCAAACTCCAGATGACTCTCCGGTTCGTGAAAGCGAACGACGGCCTGCTCTCCCCTGACATCTATACTCTTCACACGCAGAATGGCAATCGCCCAACGTTGGTGGACTATCATTTCCAGTTGACGGGCATTGGGGAGGTTTCCGATCTGAGAAGCAGGGATTGTTATCGTCTGTTCTTCCGGATTGAAATCAATCATCCGTTCCATCACTCCATCGGGAAACCGTGCCGCCCGCTGAGCCTTGTTGCCGTTCACCCACATCTGGCGGGTTTCTACGATTCTATTTCCAAAGGATGGCGCCTTTGCCACCCATATTTTTGATCTTAATTCCTTTGCAATCCGAGGATCATCACATCCCTGCTTCCATCCGGTCACTGCCACTCCGCCACTGATGACAGGATGCGCATTCTCCACCGCACGGATGAGTGTCGGAGAATCGGGCGTACCGCTATCCTCCGGTCGAATAAACAAAGGAGCGGACTGTGCATAAACACCGTCTTCCAAACGGATACAAATTCCTCCGGCTGCCTCGGGACGATTCAGCCTTCTCCATTCACGAGCCTGCTTGATGGCGCGATTCAAGGTAAGATAAGGAGCTTCTTTGGTACCCGCATTCCTGTCACTCCCATGCGGAGAAACATAAATCTCGCCTGCGACGAGAACGGAAAACAAACCTAAAGAAGCCATAAAAAGAAGAACAACGATTGTCTTTTTCATGGTATAAACTCAATGTGCTAATATAGTTAGGACGGGCATACATCCATTTAGTACTCGAATAGGATGAAAATAATAAAAATGCCATTGCAACAATCGGGTAATTCAAAAAGAATAAGATTTGCTTGTGATAAGTACTTGAGTTGTCTGATTGTAATACATCGTTTGAGTCGAAGATGTATAACCTTTGAATAAAAGATGTACTACCTCTACTTCATACTACAATTGGGATACTCTCAGCATTCAGCCTCTTCAGTTTTACTCGCAAACGACTTGATAGAAGGGGATATCGGCTGAAGACGCTATTTTGCACCCCGTCTTTAGGAGCCTCTGAGTGGGGTAAGTGGTTTCAGTCCTTTCAGCCTCAATAACAAATCCATAGCCGATTGGTTATAGCTCTCTGCATACAAGTTATAGTTACTCCGCATACGGGATGAATTTTATAAGCTCGGTGCTAAACTGTACTCAGCACCGAGGGGAAGGGTACTCAACACCGAGGCAAAGATTGGTGGGATACCGGCTTACTTCAAATCAATAAACTAACCAATAGTTCAGATAAAAAACAGAAGGTCTGTTTGCCTCAAACAGAGCCTGTGTTTACTCCAAACAGAACCTTTGTTTGAAATAAACACAGGCTCTATTGAGTCAGAAATTACCGACGTTCGAATGACTTATTTTTCAGGCTGAAGGGACTGAAGTTGCTCCCCCCCCCTCAGAACATACCAGAAGCTAGGGTATGAAATGGTTCCTTCAGCCGCTATCCCCTTCTGACAGGGCATTTGCGGACAAGGCTGGAAGGACTGAATGCGGGATGTCGGTTCTTTGTTGGGGAGGTAGAGTTTTCCCCCTTTTTGTTTCGGAAGGAAGCAAAAACCTATAATTCAAATCCGTACAGAACGAAATTCTATGATCGAATAAACCCGACTATAAACTGATAACAGAAATAGCCACAAACAGCAAATTTCAAGAATGTTCCCAGTAGAAATCCGATTAACGAACCCACCCCTGATCGGAGTGCCTGAGAAAACTCCTTGTTCCCTATCAATTCGCCAACAACTGCTCCCAAGAACGGACCGAAAATCACTCCCCAAGGCAGAAAAAGAAGACCGATAAGGGTCCCAATGATACATCCCCAATTGCCCCATTTGCTGCCACCGCTATACTTGCTGCCAAGCATGGGGGTGAAGTAGTCCAGGATTTGCACGACAACGACAATCAGTAGCCATACAATAAGTTGTGTGGTGGTGTATTGAACCTTATCCGTAAAATGAAGAAGGACCAACCCCAAATAAGCAACGGGAGGACCGGGCAAGAATGGAAGTATACACCCCATCAGTCCGGTAATGAGGCATAACACACCTAGTACAATCAGAATAATATCTAACATCGTTTTATTTCATTTGAAAGACGTACTTTATATCCGGTGGCAATTTAAGCAAATAAACCGAATCCTCCAAAAAATGATCAGTAACGTCGGGAAGGAGTATAATCAATTCTATAAATACGGTCGAAGAAAGAACTCCATTCATTCTCCGCAATCCCTAGTTGTAGACCGTAAAAATGGGTATCCACTTTTCTATATTCCAACATCTTGTCAGTCAGTTCCGGCACGGATAGCGGAATCTTAAAATCACTGATCCACAACACATCCGCATTCATATACTCCTTTTTTGACTGAAGCAGCCGGAAGGTGGCTTGCAGCATTCGGGTAGCATCCGTATCTCCACAAGAGGTGGTGGAGAAAAATTCAAGCAGCCGTGCCCTCTCTCTCCGCACATCAATCGGATTGATGGATACAGAGAAGGCGATCAGGAAACAATCCCGACGTTGCCTGTCCGCTATTTCCAGTATTTTAATCAGCAGCGAATATGCAATCTTTTCCGGTTTCCCGACCATGCTTCCGGAAGTATCCAGACAGACTATCATCGGCCCTTTCTGCGTAGCAGGCTTTATTTCCAGTCGCCGTGCCGGTTGCATGATCTCGGATTTATAGCGGAAGGTCTGAAGTTTTCGGGTAACGTACTTATAGACAAACAAGTCTTCCAGCTCATCATCGGCACAATGCGCCAGTTCTGTAGGAAGCAATGCGTTCAGGTCATTCCCTACCGTGATACCCAAAATATCGCTTTTAGAAGAATGTTCCATCTTATATACATTCCCCTGCGCGACATGCAACTGCTCCTGTCCTTCATCGTCAGCCATACGCCCCATCTTATTGGCAACCTTGACCACTTCCGGATATTCTTTCTGAATGCGGACTATTTTGCGTATCCGCTCAAAATCCACCGTATTCCACATACCGCTCATCAAGCCCCAAGCCTGATAGAACTCGTCTTTCTCTATGTTATTTTGCCGGATATATTCGGGGATATTCCTGAGATTGGCATGAAGTCTGCGTTCGAAATCATCTTTGCGCTGTTCTATCTCCTTTTCCTTTTGCTCCTGCAAATCCCGTTGGAAAGCCTCTTTCCAGTCGTCCACCATCCTCTCCCAAACTTCCTCATCCGCATATCTCCCTTCATTACCGAACTGCCCCTGATAAAATGCCTTGTCGAAACCATTACCTTCATGTTTGTCGGCAACCTCCTGCAGTAAAGCCTGCCATCCGTCTTTCCGCTTGGTCTCGGACCATTCCAGCACAAGTTCCATTCCTTGCTGTTCCGACTGGCTTTTCTGCATATTATACTTTTGCTTTTCCAGATTCAGCCGGATAAACTGGCTCATCGCATCGTAAAAGATTCGGGCACAGAGTTCATCACTTAGGACTTGTATCTTTATCATCGGATCGTTCATAACGGAAAGCAGGTAAGCGTACAGCGGTTCGTTATCCGCCTCCGCACACTCTCCGGTCGCTACATACTTATCCAGCACCTGCACATAAAATGCAGCATCATATCTAAGATTCATCGCCGTATCTCAGTTTACGGACATCCACACGTGCCCATGCAATCTCTTTACGAAGAGTCGCCACATATTGTGCCACTCCTTTCTTGTCTTCTTCGGAGACGAAAATATTCTCAGACAGGTCTTTTACTAATATCTCAATCCGGCCATGGGCTGTCTCCAACTCCGTCTCATAATCCCGGTCGGTGAGAGTCATATTGCCCAGCCACAACTGCTGTTGCTCTCCTCTCTTCAGCCGCCGCATCGGAAAGCGGACACCATTGATATAAAGATTCTTCTCATCCCTGTAAAGTGTCACCCTCTCGGCACCTTGTTCCTTCATTTTGGTGGCATCCGAAAAAGTACGTATAATCGTCCGCTTCGGATTCAGCGGATCGGCATACATGACTCCTGTCGCAGGAACATCCTTCGGACTGTATTCTTTCAGATTCTTATAATCCACAATAAATATGTAGGTATTTCCCGTACCATGATTCTCTATCTGATAGTAGAAATGATCGATAATCATCAAATCATCGTCTCTGCGGTCACCTTTCTGACGGGCTTTCTCCAATGCTTCACGCACACGGCTCACTTTCAGGTCCGACTTTAATGATAAGTTGATAGCGGCTATCTCCTTCACATAAGGCACAAACAGCGCACGGACAACGATCTGCCGGATATCCGCACACTCTTCCGGTTCATTCCACAAGCAGTGGTAAACAGGCAATAAATCTGTCAGGCAGACTTCCTTCCGACCATGAATGAAAGCGGAAGCTTTCAGCAGCTTCACGATATTCTTCCAGCGACGGTCGCTCACATAGACATTCCGATGTACTTCCGAGCCTTGAAGCTCGACTTTCTCCAGGTTCTTACGGATTTCTGTGATGCAGGACAGCACTTCGGCAGACACCTTGATCTGCCGTATCTCTTTCTGCCATCCGGCATATTCCTCATCCGAAATCTGCCACCGGCATACTTCCTGTTCTTCTTCGTCACCATCGTCCAGCAACATCTGATAGAATGCTTCCTCCTGTTTCACACAAGTGCTGATAATGCGAATCAAGAAACGGTCCCACAAGGCTTCCAGTCCTTCGCCCTGCGTAGGCAGTTCATTACTGGCAGCCACCAGCAGCTTCAACGGAAGTTTCAGTTCCGTATCTCCGTTCCGAAACAGCTTTTCATTGATGACTGTCAGCAACGTATTCTGAATAGCCGGACCAGCTTTCCATATTTCATCCAGAAACACGACATCCGCTGTAGGTAGATACCCGTCCACAGCACGCTCGTATTTATCCGATTCCTTCAGACGGCTGATGCTCACCGGACCAAATATCTCATCAGGTGTGGAGAAACGGGACATCAGGTATTCAAATGCCCTTGCATCTACAAAAGCTCTCTTCAACCGACGAGCCACCATCGACTTTGCCACGCCCGGAGGTCCCAGCAACAAAATACTTTCGCCCGCCAAAGCAGCCAGCAAAGACAAACCGATTTCAGCCTCTTTCTCATATACCCCCCTGTTCATTTCGGACAGCAGCAACTGTATACGTTCTTTTATTTCCATATTATTCTTTGATTCTGCACATAAATAAAGATGTCATTCATCTTGCCACTCATACGTAGTTTGCAAACGTACGATTTGCAAATATACGGTTTACCAGTCAATATACGATAAGATATCCGCTCTTTACCTGATTTTCCTGACGAACAAATCGGTATACGAGACGTTGAAGATTCAATAGTATTTTATATATTTGCAAGAAAATGAATAAGGAAATGACAAAGAAAGAATTAGATATCGTTTATTTTATCTCATTCTGCATTGAACAATATAAAGTGCATATCTCCGCCACAGGTGCTGAAGTTATGGACTTATTCGACAAATATGGAGTAACAGAGTATTTATCTGACCACTTCGAGATATTACATACCCAAAGCCGGCAATGGCTGCTGGAGGAGATCGACGAATTTATTCGTCAAAGAAAGGAGAAACAAGAATGAGACTATATCATGGAAGTTTAGAAATAGTAGAAAATCCCCAAATCATACCACCTACAAGAACGCTTGATTATGGAGCAGGTTTCTATACCACCACCTCCTATGAACAAGCAGAGCAATGGGTACAAAGACGTATGTCGGTCCAGGCAAAAAGAGACTATATCAATATCTACGAATTAGATAAGAACGCCACATCTGAAACAAATACTTTATGGTTTAATGAACCAACAGAGAAATGGATTGATTTCATCATGTCCAATCGCATACTGAAAGATTTCAAGCATGATTATGATTTGGTTTATGGTCCGGTAGCCAATGACAGAGTATATGCAGCATTTGCTCTCTATGAAAATGATTTATTAGATAAGGAAGGACTTATCAAAGAACTGAAGACCTACAAATTGGTAGACCAAATGCTATTTCATACAGATAAATCACTAAAATATTTGATATATATTGAATCGAAAAATAACAAATAAAAACCTGCATTTATTACTTCCCGGGAAAGTAACTCTTTTTGCAAAGATTTACACCGAAGAAAAGGGAGGTACATTGCTTGATGCAGTCCGTACTTTCTATAGGTCAAACACTTACAAAGAGCTGGAACGGGAAGAAACAAAATTATGGCATTATGGTCCGGTAGCTCTTTATGAAGAATTTAAAGAACAATTTTAACACAATAGGCGCTAGCAAAGAAAATTTCCCCCTTAACATTTGCTAATTCTTCTATTAATTCGTTTCTTTGCCTAAAGGCTTGATTTTAATAAAATAAGACAGGGGAACCTATGAAAAAACACAAAAAGGCTAGAACAATATTGTTAGTATCAGCTATCTTCTCTATGTCTATAGCTAATGCGAAAAGTTATGAAACCGGTTCTATCAGTTCCGTAAAAGATTCGACAGTCACCGCATTGGGCATTGAGAAAGCTGCAAGAACCCTTCCCTATCATATACAGAAAATTGAAGGTACAGAATTGGTAAAGGTGAAAGACGGCAATTTTGTAAATTCTCTGATCGGCAGAATTGCAGGCGCAACGATTAATACCACTTCTACAGGTGCGGGCGGCAGCGTAAGAGTAATCATGCGCGGTCTGCGATCATTATCCGGCAATAATAATGTGTTGTATGTATTAGACGGCATCCCCTTGCCACAGCTTTCGTCCGAACAACCGAAAAAGACCAATGAAGGTATGGGACAATCCGGTGACGGAATTTTCGCAATCAATCCGGATGATATTGAAAGCATCTCTGTACTGACAGGCGCAGCAGCTTCCGTCTTGTATGGAAACGACGGAGCAAACGGCGTGATAATGATTACTACCAAGAAAGGACAAGCAGGAAAATTGTCGGTCAACATATCCAATAGTACTACATTCAGCTCTCCGCTCGTAATGCCCGAATTTCAAAACACATATAATGGCTGGGAAGACAAGCTGAAGTATCCAACGAACTGGAATCCATCTGATTTCTTCCAGACAGGACATACCATTAATAATTCGGTCAGCCTTTCCGATGGCTCAAAAGTAAATCAGACTTATTTCTCAGCAGCTACGCAAAACTCAAAAGGTATTATCCCGAACAATGATGTAAACCGCTATCATATTTCTGTCCGCAATACGAGCAATTTACTGAAAGAGAGACTAAAACTCGACCTGAATTTCAGATATACGAATGCCAATGAGCAAAATATGCTGTCACAAGGTCAGCTTTATAATCCTTTGGTGCCTATTTATATGATACCGGACGTAATGCTGGCAAAAGGCGATGATAAACTTCCCGGAAATCCCTATAAAGATTACTATGAACGCTATGACCCCTCGCTGGGCTATAATGTCCAATATTGGCCTTTGGATGGTATAGGAGCAATAGTGCAGAATCCTTACTGGACTATCAACCGGGACATATTCAAGAACAGAAAAAACCGTTTTCTGACAGGTTTGGGAGCAACATTCAACATCAACGAATGGCTGAAAGTATCCGCACAAATGCGATATGACAGGGATAATGAAAAAAGAACTCAGAAAAAGTATGCTTCTACCAGAGAAAATTCCTCCGCTACAGCAGGACTATTTCAGAAAAATGATGCGAAAGCAACGCAATTCTACTCAGATTTAATGCTGACAGTCAACAAACCTATAGGCAATTTTTCCATAGATGCTACCCTGGGAGGCAGTATCCGAAGCAGGTGGTATGACCATTCTATAGAAGGAGGTGCTCTTCAGATTGCTAATCTATTCAGTATCTCTAACCTGAAGGCACAAACAGCATTCAAAAATGAAGCGGATTATCACGATCAGACCAAATCTGCATTTGTGGCAGCACAACTGGGATATAAAAATGGATTGTATCTGGATGTAGCAGGACGTATGGACTGGCTAAACTTCAAAGATGAATATCATAAAAACGTTACATTTTCTGCAGACAATTTTTATCCGTCCGCAGGCTTGTCATTAGTACCTACCGAATGGTTTTCCAGCAAATCCGATATACTCTCGTTCATGAAAGTACATTATTCGTATAGTGAAGCCGGCAATAGCTTCCAATATTATATTCCGATAAATAATATAAAGTTTAGAATGAATGAAAAATCACTAATCGGAGACATGGACCCTGAACGTACCAAATCCCATGAAGTAGGCTTGAATGCAAGTTTCCTGAAAAATAAGATCAGCCTATCCTTCACTATGTATAAAACAACAACCGATAATTTACAGTATAATGTTACTAGGACCGAATCCGGAGGTCGTGAAGAAGTGCTCAGTCGTTATGGTCCGAGAATTGATAATAAAGGAATCGAACTGACATTAGGAGTAAATCAAGATTTGGGTGCCGTAAAATGGAATAGTAACCTGACCTACTCTATCAACAAAAATAAGATAAAATGTTTGGTGGATGACATACCCAATCCTTTGACCGGCGAAAACATCTCAATAGACGAAATCATTATGTCCCGAGAGGAAAACTATAAAGTGAGTCTGAAGAAAGGTGGTTCTGTCGGTGATATATACGTATATGCTCCGGAAACAGACAAAAATGGAAAAGTCATAATCGACAAGAATTCCGAAAACCTCATTAAAGGGGTGGATTACATCCGTGCAGGCAATGTCAATCCTGACTATACAATAGGCTGGGCTAATAACTTTGCCTGGAAAGGCTTGGAACTCAGCTTCGTTATTCATGCACGTTTCGGAGGTGTAGGTTTATCGCTCACCCAAGCGACAATGGATAAATTCGGAGTATCAAAGTCCTCAGCAATTGCCCGGGACAACGGCAGCGTATGGCTCGGAAGCGAACAGATTCCAACTCAAAAATATTACCAAATAATCGATCAATATAAAATAGGTTCTATTTATACATACGACGCAACCAATATCCGACTGGCTGAAATGTCTGTCGGCTACAACATTCCCGTCAACAAATGGGTTAAATGGATAAAAGGCGCCCGTATATCGCTGATCGGACGCAACTTATTCATGCTTTACAACAAAGCACCATTTGATCCGGAATCCGCAGCCGGTAACGATAACTTTTATCAAGGTATAGAGTATTTCCGGCAACCCAGCCTCAGAAACATGGGATTCTCCGTAAATCTGAAGTTTTAAGGGCGTGTCCGACAGTAATCTTCAATATGCAATAAAAACAAAACGATGTAAAATTCCGTCCTTGTTTGCCCCATTTACATAAATAAAAACTATCTTTGCGATTCAGAATCCCGAAAGACGAAAGAAAATGGAGCAAATAGACAACCTAAAAGAGCTTATCAATCAAGGGGATGTGGACATAGCGATCAAGCAACTGGACCAACTTCTCCAAGACGATTCTGTCGAGAAAGATAAAGATATGCTCTACTATTTACGGGGAAATGCCTACCGAAAAAAAGGAGATTGGAAGCAGGCGCTGGATAACTACCAGTATGCTATCGATCTTAATCCCGACAGTCCCGCTGTTCAAGCCAGAACAATGGCGATAGATATCCTGAATTTCTACCACAAAGATATGTATAATCAATAACCGAATTCAAAGATAACGTAATAAAATAGAGATTATGGCAAAAATTAAAGGAGCAATCGTAGTCGACACGGAGCGTTGCAAAGGATGCAACCTGTGTGTAG